>NZ_JBVHDI010000030.1:0-84173 GCF_055563465.1 Amycolatopsis sp. NPDC000009 | reverse complement strand
TCTCGCACAACCCAGGCCTCACGAGTGCTCACCCACCAGCAGCCACCACATCCAAGCCTGCCAAACCAGCCTGAACACAACCCATTAGGCCTCCTGGCAAGGAGGCCTTCACGGACAGTGCCTGCTGGGCCGCCCCCTGACAGCGGTCCAGACGGCGGGGTCAGCCGACGATCTGCTCGACGATCTTCTTCGCGTCGTTGATGGGGATCGCGAAACCGATGCCGATGCTGCCGGTCGAGGCCGGGTTGTACAGCGCCGAGTTGATGCCGATGACGTTCCCCTGCGCGTCCACCAGCGCCCCGCCCGAGTTGCCCTGGTTGATCGGGGCGTCGGTCTGGATCGCGGTGTAGCTCGGCCCGGCTTCGTTCGTGGTCCTGCTGTAGGGCGAGCGCCGCTCCTGGCCACTGCTCAGCTCGTCGAGCTTGCGGTTCAGCGCGCTCACGATCCCGGTGGTCACGGTGTTCTGCAGGCCGCCGGGCGAGCCGATCGCGACGACCTGCTGGCCGACGGCGAGCTTGCTCGAGTCGCCGAGCGAAGCCGGCGTCAGGCCGCTCGCGTCCTTCGCCTGGAGCACGGCGATATCGGCCTTCGTGTCGGCACCGACGACACTGGCCTTGTACTGCTTGCCGTCCGACAAAGTGACGGTCACGTCGCCCTCGGCGTCGGCGACGACGTGGGCGTTGGTGAGGATGCGCCCGTCCGCCGTCAGGATGACGCCGGAGCCGACCGCCTCACCCTGCGCGGTGGTCACGTTCACCTGGACGACACTCGGCGTCACCTTCGCGGCGACCCCGCTGACGTCACCCGAAGTGTTGTTCCCGACCAGTTGCCCGTTGGCGACCGCGGACGAACCCGTGCCCGACGCCGACGACGTGGAGCCGAGCCCTGAGATCGCAGCTCCACCGACACCGCCGACGAGCGCGGCGGCGAGCGCCGTCGCACTGACGAGGACGGCGACCCGGCCGCCCTTCTTGCGTGGTGGCGGGGTGACGAGTGGATTCGGCGCGGCCTGCCAAGGGGTGTACCCGGGGTACTGCTGCTGGTGCGGCGGCTGGTGCCCACCGGTTGAGGCGGGGCCTGGCCGACTCTCGTTCTCGGTCATGGAACAAGATTCGCGCCCGTACTTGTGAACCGCCTGTGGAATCCCCCTGTGCTTTCCTGAGAAGAATTACCTGAGAACGCTCAGTCGAAGAACGCCGGTACGTCCAAGGCTCCGCCCGACGCCTCGAACTCCTCGTGCACCGCTGCGCGGAGCTTCGCGTCGGCCAGGTAGTCGACGGCGGTGAGCGCCAGCCCCAGCGCGCCGTCGACGACCGCGCGATCGCCGTCCGGCGAACCGGCCGCGGCCGCGAACTCCTTGGTGTGCAAGGCGGTCGTCGGTCCGGCGATGGCGATCATCGGGTGGATCGCGGGCATCCGGTACGAGAGGTTGCCGAGATCGGTCGAACCGGTGAGGAATTCGGGCACGATCCCCGGCGGCAGCGGTTTACGGCCGGCGTCGACCTGGTGCACCGACCAGCGTCCGGCGAGGGTGGTGTTGAACCGGATCGGCAGATACGCGGGCTGGGCGTCCCATTTCAGTTCGACTCCGCAGCCGGTCATCTCCGCCGCGCCGCGCGCGATCGCCGCAACCCGCTCGGCGAGGTCGCGCAGCGTGTCCGGCTGCGCGGACCGGAGATAGAACAGCAGGGCCGCGCGTTCGGGGACGACGTTCGGCCGCGCGCCGCCGTCGGTGAAGACCCCGTGGACGCGGTCGCTGGAAGGCAGATGCTGCCGGAGCGCCGCGACTCCCTGGTACGCCGCGACGGCGGCGTCGAGCGCGTTCCGTCCCATGAACGGCTGAGCCGAGGCGTGCGCGCCGACCCCGTGGAACACCATTTCCAGCTGCCGCCTGCCGAGGAACGGGTGCATGGCGATGTCGTGGCTGAACGGGTGCAGCATGAGCACGGCGTCGACGTCGTCGAAAACGCCGGCGCGGGCCATCGTCTCCTTGCCGCCACCGCCTTCCTCCGCCGGTGTGCCGATCAGCGAGACCCGGCCGCCGAGGCGTTCGGCGACCGCCGCCGCGCCGAGGAAGCCGCCCGCGCCGGCGGTGCAGATGACGTTGTGCCCGCAGCCGTGTCCGAGCCCGGGAAGCGCGTCGTATTCGGAGAGAACCGCGATATGCGGGCCGCTGCCGGGGGTGGTCGCGACCAAGGCGGTGTCGAGCCCGCCCGCGCCGATCGTCACCTCGTGGCCGTGCCGTTGGAGCAGGTCGCCGAGCGCCCGGACCGAGCGGTGCTCGGCGAAACCCTCTTCGGGATGAGCGTGCAGGTCCTGGCTCAGCCCCACCAATTCCGCCTTCAGCGCGCGGATCCCGGCGCTGACGGCGTCTCGCGTGGCGGCGTCGGCGCCGTCATGCGGCGATCCGAGGGGTTCGGCCGCGGCGACGGCGTCCGCGGTCGCGTCGACCAGCGAGCGAAGGTAGCCGTCGTCGGGAGGAATCGGCGAAGCGTGCTCAGAGCGGATCATTTCCGGATGTTAACTCCTAGCTTGCCCGTGACGATCTGCGTGACACCGGAGTACCGCTCGTCGACGTGGTCGAAACCGCGCCGGAACAGCTTCGCCGCGATCTCGCCGCGGTCGAACATCCGCTGCCCGCTCAGCCTGCCGAGGACGGTGTCCGCCAGCCGCATCGGCTGCTCGCCGTGCCGGGCACTGGTCAGCACCACCAGCGAGCCGCCCGGTTTCAGCACACGGGCGAACGAATCCAGTGCCGCGTCCGGATCGGCGAACATGTGCAGCGCGGCGAAACAGCAGACGGCGTCCACAGTGGAATCGTCGAGTGGCAGGTCGACGGCATCGGCGCGCAGGTAGGCCACCGAAGGGGGATTGGGCGCGGCGAGGGCCTTCTCCAGCATGTAGACCGAACCGTCGAGCCCGATGGACAGCCCGTCCGGCCCGACCGCTTCGCCGAAGGCACGGGTGAACCTGCCGGTACCGCAGGCGACGTCCAGCGCGACCTTCCCCGGGCCGAGGCCGAGCGCTTCGAGCGCGATCCGGACCTCGTCCGCCATGCTCGGGCCGTTCAGTCCTTTCGCGACCCTGCCCAGCGCCGGGCGCCAGTACCGCTCGTAGATCATCGGCACGGCGGAGGTGCGCATCAGCCGCTGGGCGAGCCCGGTCGGCGGCCCCGCCTGCGGGATTTCCCCCAGCAGGTCAAGGAAACCCTTGCCGTCGGCGGCGGGCGTGGTGCCCGGACGCAGCAGGCTCCTCAGACGTTCGCGATGGTCCGGCATGGCTGCTCCCTTCACGGTCCTCACCGGAGAATCTGCCATGACCGGCCCATTCGCGACATTCCCGCCGCCGCGACCCGAAACTGTCGGTGGCCCTCTCTAACGTCGGAGGGAGTCGCCGTTCCCCAGCCGAAGGAGCCCGAAATGACCGGCTCGATCCTGCAGCACCCCGCCACGACCACGCTTCGCATCCCGGTGCGTGGCCCGTTCGACCTCGACAAGTCCATCCGTTTCCTGACCGATTTCCCGCCCGCGTGCCGCGCGGACGCCGCCGCCGAACCCGGCACCCTGCGCTTCGCCTTTCCCGCCGAAGCGGGCTGGGCGCACGTCGGCGCGGCCGTCAGACAGAGATCGCCCGGCTCGATCGAGGTGGAGGTCTTCGCCGAGGAGGGCCTCGCCGTCGAAGTCGGCGCCCAGGTCCGGCGGATCCTGTCGGTGGACGTCGACGGTGTCGGCTTCGCCAAGATCGGCACGGCGGATCCCGTGGTGCGCCGCCTCCAGCAAACGCACCCCGGGCTGCGGCCGGTGCTGTTCCATTCGCCCTATGAAGCGGCCTGCTGGGCGATCCTGAGCCACCGGGCGCGGATGTCCCAGGCGGCCACGGTGAAACGAAGGCTCGCCGAGGAGTTCGGCAGGCCGGTGGACGTCGGAGGGAAGGTCCTCAGGTCGTTCCCGGCGCCGGACGTCCTGGCCGGGCTGGAGGCCGGGCGCGCCCTGCCGGAGGTGAAGGCCGAGCGGTTGCGCGCGGTGGCCAACGCCGCCAAAGACGGTCTGCTCGACGCCGCGTACCTGCGCGCGATGCCGGTGCCGGACGCGTTGCGCTGGTTGCAGCGCTTGCCGGGGATCGGCCCGTTCTCGGCACAGCTGATCCTGATCCGGGGCGCCGGGCATCCGGACGTCTTCCCCGGCGGCGAGCCCCGGTTGCAGGAGGCCATGCGGGCCGCGTACGACCTGCCGCTGGCGCCACCCGAGGAGCTGGAGGAGCTGTCCGCGGTGTGGCGGCCGTTCCGCAGCTGGGTGGCTTTCGCCCTGCGCAACGACGGGGAGTTTCGCACGCGGGGGATCGGAGGTTCGATGACCGCCTGACACGGGACATATCCGGCCTGTGGTGAGCTGGTGAGGTGAGCTCGTCTCCCGCCGAAACGGTTTCCGACATCGCCCAGTCCACCCCGCCCGGCACGATCACCCTGGTCACCGGTGGTCTCGCGCTGCTCGTGGTGCTCTCAGGCAGGCCTTGGCGGATCGCCCGCAACCTGATCACGCTCGTCCACGAGGCGGGTCACGCGCTGGCGGCCGTGCTGGTCGGCCGTCGGCTGCAGGGCATCAAGCTGCACTCGGACACCTCCGGCGTCACGGTCTCCCGTGGCAAACCGGAGGGCCCGGGGATGGCGTTCACCGCGCTGGCCGGGTACCCGGCGGCCGCGGTGCTCGGGCTGGTGTTCGCGGGGCTGCTCTCGTCGAACCTGATCACCGTCGTGCTGATCGTGATGGCCCTGATGCTGCTGGGTGTGCTGGTGATGGTGCGCAACACCTACGGCGTGTTCACCGTGGTCGCCACCTCGGTGGTGCTCGGGCTGGTCGCGCTGGTGGCGCCGTCGTGGTTCCAGGCGATCTTCGTCTACCTGCTGACCTGGTTCCTGCTGTTCGGCGGTGTCCGGCCGGTGGTCGAGCTCCAGATCAAACGACGCCGGGGAGCGGCGCGGGATTCCGACGCCGATCAGCTCGGCAGGCTCACCGGGATGCCCGCGGTGCTGTGGGTGCTGGTGATGGCGGTGCTGACGGTGAGCTGTCTCTTCGCGGGCGGGTTGTGGCTGCTGGAGCCGACCGTCGCCTGACCGGGGCGGTACGGCAGACTGATGGCTCGTTCCGCGCGGAAGGAGTCAGCAGATGGATGAGGTCGCCAAGGCCGTCGAGGAATGCGCTCGATCGGCGAAACGGGCCGCGCCGTCACTGGCCGCCGCCACCGCGGAGGCGATCGACGCCGCGCTGAACGCCATGGCTGGCAAGCTGGTCGAGCACGCCGACGTCGTGCTCGAGGCGAACCAGGCCGACATCGCCAAGGCGCGCGAGGACGGCATGAGCGCGGGCCTGCTCGACAGGCTCACCATCACCCCCGAGCGGCTGACCGGCATGGCCGAACAGCTCCGTCTCCTGGCGGGAGCGCCGCATCAGGAGCGCTCCGTCGACGTGTCCACTTTGGACGGAGGGCTGCGACTGGTGGAACGCCGCCGTCCGGTCGGCGTGATCGGCGCGAACTACGAGGCGCGCCCGAACGTCACGGTGGACGTCGCCTCACAGCTGGTGAAGTCGCGCAACGGTGGCGTGCTCCGCACGGGTTCCGCCGCGCTCGGCTCGGCCCAGCGCCTGCGCGAGACCGTGATCGCGCCCGCGCTCTCCGAGGCGGGTATCGATCCGGATGTCATCCAGCTGGTGCCGCGAGCCGAGCGTGAAGCGGCCTCCGCGCTGGTGCGGTTCCCCGCGCTCGTTCCGCTGGTCATCCTGCGCGGCAGCGGTGACAGCACCAGGGCGCTGGCCACCGAGGCGGCCGTCCACGGCGTCCGCACGCTGGCGCACGCCGATGGCGGCGGCGTGCTGTACGTCGACGAAGCGGCCGACACCGACAAGGTGCGCGACCTGGTCTTCAACAGCCTCGACCGGCTCGGCGTCTGCAACCGGCTGAACCTGCTGCTGATCCACGAGAGCGCGCACGATCGCGTCTGGCCCGGCATCTCCGGCGCGCTGGCCGAGCGCGGCGTCACGCCCTCGCTCGCCCCGCACGAGCACGCCATCGGCTACGAATGGGCGCTCGACTCCGACCGTGAAGCGACCGTCACTGTCGCGAAGGTCTCTGGCCTGCCCGAAGCGGCGGAGATCGCCAACGAACGGACCTCGGGCCTGGCCGCCGGCATCGCGACCGAAAGCAGCGAAGCGGCCGACGCGTTCTTCGACGCGTACACCGGCACCGGTGTCTTCTGGAACGCCCCGACCCGGCTGCTCGACGGCTTCAAGCTCCTCGCCGTCCCCGAGACCGGCATCAACCTGGACAAGGTCCCTGGCCCGCGCGGCCCGGTCACCTACACCGATCTCTACGTGCGGCAGTACGCCGTGCTGCCCGCCTGACCTCACGACCCTGGCGTGAAGCGAGAGCTTCGCGTGATCAGACGGACGACACGCGTGACTGGATGGACGACACGCGTCGGCGGCCGGGGCCGCCGAGAGCCGTCCGCCTGATCACGCGTGTCGTCCATTTGATCACGCGTGTCGTCCCTCCAGTCACGCGAAATCGCGCGCCCGCAGGCCGGCACTGACCCCAATCGCCACTCGCGGCCGCCCGGCGGTGGTAGCAAAGGTCCCTTGCTCTCCCCGGGCTGGGATCAGCGCCGCCGTCGCTTCGACCGGGGCCGGGGCGGCAACGAGTCCGCGGTGGCGTCCTCGACCTCATCGGAAGCAGGTGCCGCTTCCGGAGCGGGGTCGGCCAGTCCCAGCATCTCCGCGGCGAGCTGTTGCGAAGACGCGAACATGCCCGCGGGCCGGTCCCGCGCCCGGCGCAGGGACGAAGGCCGCAGCCGGTTGTAGCCTCGCACCGAGACCGGCCGCCGCGTGCGGACCTCGTACTGCGGGAAGCCTGACAGCTCGCCCGCGAGTTCCTTGTCGACCAGGATGGTGCCCGGCCGCGCGGTCGAGGTGAGGCGGGCGGCGAGGTTCACGACCGAGCCGTAGACGTCGCCGAACCGGCTGAGGATCCGGCCCGAAGCCAGCCCGGCGCGTACGGAGGGCAGGGTCTCGTCGGCATCGGCGCGTTCGGACAGGGCGAGGGCGATCTCGGCCCCGTCGACGGCGGAATCGGCGACGAACAGGACCTCGTCGCCGATCATCTTCACGATCCGTCCGTGGTGATCGGCGACCACCTCGGTCGCGACGGATTCGAACCGGTCGAGGATGTCGGTCAGCTCTTCTTCGTCGACCTGCCTGGTCAGCCGGGTGTAGCCGACCATGTCGACGAAGCCGACCACCTCGGTCCTCGCTTCGAGGTCTTCGTCCGGCTGGGCCAGCGCCCGGCCCGCGTAGGCGGCCAGGTGGCGGCGCCAGACGAATTCCTGCACCTTCTCCAGCTCGGGCAGCAGCCGCTCGACGAGCCGCCCGATCTGCCGTTCGCTGGTGCCGATCTCCTTGTTCTCGGTGATCATCGTCCACAGCATGTGGACCTGCCATTCCGCGAGCCGCGAAAGGTGCTGGCCCAGTGCGCGCGTCACGGCCAGCTCGATGCTCGGGTCGATCAGGCCGGAGTTCATCAGCTGATCGGCCGTGCGGATCGCTTCGATGTCGGCGTCGGTGAAGACGACCTCGTCGTCGTCGACCGTCGCGAAGCCCAGCGCACGCCAAAGGCGCCGAGAGCGTTCCTCGGGAACGCCTGCCTTCTCGGCGACTTCGAGCCGGGTGTACTTGCGCCTTCCACCGAGCAGGATCCGTTCGAGGCGCTGTTGCAGCGCGTCTGGCGAGATCTCGCCGGGTTCGGCCATCAGGTGGTGTGGACGATGAGCACGTCCACCCCGGACTTCCGCGCGACCTCGGACGGCACGGAGCCCAGGATGCGGCCCGCGAGCGTGTTCAGCCCGCGGTTGCCGACCACCAGCAGGTCCGCGGAGCGTTCGGCGACGACCTTGCGCAGGGAGTCGACCGGGTCGCCCACGACCGCGGCGGTCTCGATGGTCTTCGCGCCGGCCTTCGCCGCCCGGTCACGGGCGGACAGCAGGGTGTCCTCGGCCGGCGCCGAGCCGACGACCTGGTACGCCTCGTCGCCGAGGACGTCCTGCGCCTTCTCCACGTCGCCCTTGTTGGCGGGGTAGTAGGCGCACACGATGACCAGGGTCGCTCCGGAGTCCCCGGCGACACCCGCCGCCCGGTCGACCGCGGCGAACGAGGAATCCGATCCGTCCGTGCCCACGACCACGGTCCGATATGCAGCCATCCGCAACCTCCATCGATCTGACAGCCCGCACCTGCGCGCGAGCAGCGACGATAACCGCTCCACGGCGGCCTCGCAGGCCGCCGTGAACACGGTCGGGTGAGAAGGTTACTCGCCAGTCGGTTTCTGCGCTGCCGCAGGTCGCGGTGAAGGCTTCGCGCCGGATGTGGCCTTCGGCACATCGGCCGTCCGGAGCTGCACGGTGGCTTCCGAGTCGGGCGACGGCTTCGCCTTCAGGTCCGCCGGGACATGCGGTTCGTCGCCGAGCACGTGTGTCGCCTCGGCGAGCGCGGTCCGCGCGGAGCGGACCTGCTCGGCCAGGCTGGAGCGCACCTTGCGGAGCGCTTCGACCCGTTCGGTGGCCTGCGTGATCCGCCGGTTGGACTCTTCGGTGGCCTGCCGGACGCGGCGGCGTGCCTCGTCGGCCGCCTCGGCGAGCCGGGCGTTGGCCTCGGTGATCGAGTCCTGCTTGCGCTTGTTGGCGTCGGCGACGGACTCGCGCTGACGGCGTTCGATGTCGGCCTTGGCCGCCGTCTCCTCTTCGAGCACCTTCGCGCGGATGGCGGCGGCGTCCTCGGTGGCCTCGCGGACGCGGCGGGCGGCCTCGGCCTTGCTCGCGGCCTCCTGCTCGGCCAGCGCGTGCATGGCTTCGGTGCGCCGCGACGCCATCGCGATCTCGAAGTCCTCTTCGACCTGGGTGCGGCGCTGCTGCGATTCGGCGTCGAGCTTGTCGCGCTCGGCCTTCGCCTTGTCGATGATGTCCTTCGCCTCGGCGCGGGCCTTCTCCAGCACGCCGCGGTGCTCGGCCTCCATCTCCTTGCGACGGAGGTCGAGCTCGTTGAGCAGTTGCTCGTAGCGGGCCCGCATGGCGCTCGCGTCGGTCTCCGCCTTCGCGCGGATGTGCCCGGCTTCGGCCTCCGCGCGCGCCTTGGTGTCGGCGGCCTCGTCCTGCGCGAGCCGCAACATGCGCTGCAGGCGCTCGGAAAGGCCTTCGACGCTCGTCGGCGGCTGGGCGAGCCTGTCGACCTGCCCGCGCAGATCCGCGATCTCGCCGCGCGCGATCTCCAGCTGGCGTGCCAGGTCGCCCGCCTGCCCGATGGCGGCATCGCGATCGGCGGTGAGCATCTTCAGATCGGCGTCCAGCCGTTCGAGATGTTCGTCGACCTGCGCACGGCTGTAACCGCGCTTCGCCACGTCGAAGCCGGCTCCCAGCGGCACTAGCTCCCGTTCCTCGCCAAGGCTCATCCTTCTACCGTAGTCGAGCTGGAGTCACGGAAGGGTGAGCACCCACGCAACGCGCGGCGAAAGCACGTTCCGGCGCGCTAAACGTTCCGGAAGGCGTTGATCCCGTCGATGTGCTTTTCGCGCAGCTCGTGGTTCCGGACACCCAGACCTTCTTCCGGCGCAAGGGCGAGCACGCCGACCTTGCCCTGATGCGCGTTGCGGTGGACGTCCAGCGCGGCCTGCCCGGTTTCCTCGAGCGCGTAGGTCTTCGACAGCGTCGGGTGGATCAGACCTTTCGCGATCAGCCGGTTCGCTTCCCACGATTCGCGGTAGTTGGCGAAGTGGCTGCCGATGATCCGCTTGAGGTTCATCCACAGGTAACGGTTGTCGAACTGGTGCATGTAGCCGGAAGTCGACGCGCACGTGACGATCGTGCCGCCCTTGCGCGCGGCGTAGACGGACGCGCCGAAGGTCTCGCGGCCCGGGTGCTCGAAGACGATGTCCGGGTCCTCGCCGCCGGTCAGCTCGCGGATCTTCTTGCCGAACCGCTGCCACTCCTTCGGGTCCTGGTTGTGCTCGTCCTTCCAGAACCGGTAGCCCTCGGCGTTGCGGTCGATGATCAGCTCGGCGCCCAGCTTCCGGCAGATCTCCGCCTTTTCGGGGCTGGAGACCACACAAACCGGGATCGCGCCGCCGTTGAGTGCGTACTGCGTCGCGTAGGAGCCGAGGCCGCCCGAAGCGCCCCAGATCAGCACGACGTCGCCCTGCTTCATGTCGGCGCCGTTGCGCGAGACGAGCTGGCGGTAGGCCGTGGAGTTCACCAGGCCGGGGGAGGCGGCCTCCTCCCAGGTGAGGTGGCCCGGCTTCGGCATGAGCTGGTTCGCCTTCACGAGCGCGATCTCGGCAAGCCCGCCGAAGTTCGTCTCGAAACCCCAGATCCGCTGCTCGGTGTCGAGCATCGTGTCGTTGTGCCCGTCCGGGCCCTCGAGTTCCACGTTGAGGCAGTGCGCGACGACCTCGTCACCCGGCTTCCAGTTGTGCACGCCGGGCCCGGTGCGCAGCACGACACCGGACAGGTCCGAGCCGACGACGTGATAGGGCAGGTCGTGGCGCTTCGACAGCGGCGAAAGCCGCCCGTAGCGCTCCAGGAACTTGAACGTCGAGACCGGCTCGAAGATCGACGTCCAGACGGTGTTGTAGTTGATCGCGCTCGCCATGACCGCGACCAGCGCCTCGCCCGGGCCGAGTTCCGGCGTCGGGACCTCGTCGACGTGCAGCGACTTGCGCGGGTCCTTGTCCCGGCTTTCGAGGCCTTCGAACATGCCTGCCTCGTCCTTGTGCACGGTCACCCCGCGATAGGTCTCCGGCACGTCGAGCGACGCCACGGCGCCGAGGTCATCGTTCAGAATGGCCTGCTGGATCTCGCCGAGCTGCGACATCGGAACCTCCGCGAATGGGGGGACGGCGTTTGGCGACTTAAATTACTGATCGGTAACCAGGTCCACAACTGTACGAGACGTGGAGCACGTACACATCCCGAAGCGTTATCCACCGGTCTTGACCGGCCGGCCAACCAAGCGGACCATGAGCGGTGGAGATCTCTCCGACCTGCAGGTTCAGCCGATACTCGGAGGTGAGCACGCATGAACGAACCCACGACGCGCCCCTGGACACGTCCCCATGACTGGGCGGAGGTGGTCATCGGTGTCGTGGTCGCGCTTTCACCCCTCTGGATGACCACGGACAACACCGCCATGTGGACGCTCGTCGTACTGGGCGCGCTGGTCGCCCTCGACGGTCTCGCGTCGCTCGCGATGCCTGGCATGGTCTACGGCGAAGGCATTCAGATCGTCCTGGGCGCGCTGCTGTTCATTTCGCCATGGGTGATGGGATACGCCGGCTTCATGGGCGCGTCCTGGACCGCTTGGATCGGCGGCGTCCTGACCGTGGTGGCCGGGGCGGCGGCGATGCCGATCGCCCAGGCGACGCACCGGATGGCGGGACAGCACTGACCCAGGAGGAAACGGCGTGAAAGAGGATTCGGCGAAACAGCGCATCCTGCGGGCCGCGGAGGCGCTCTTCGCCGAATCCGGTTTCGACGCCACGCCCACTTCGCGGATAGCGGAGCGGGCGGGCGTGCCGAAAGGCCTGGTGCACTACTACTTCCGGCGCAAGTCGGATCTGCTGGCCGCGCTGGTCGCCGAACTGCCCGACGCCCGGATCGAACCGGCCGTCGTGGTCGTCCCCGGCGACCTCGCCGGCAGTCTTCGTGGCCTCGTCGTCGAACTCGACAGGCGGTTCAACCGGTCCTTGGCGCTGTCGCATCTGTTGTGGCGCGAGGCCGACACGCACCGCGCGGTCCGTGACGCGCTGGCCGAACGCTTCCAGCAACTGGTCCGGCAGGTGAAGGCCGTGATCGTCGCCGCGACGGGCGGCAAGGTCGCGATCGCCGACGTCGATTCGGCGTCGGGGCTACTCGCGCGGGCGGTCAGCCATCGTCACGCGACAGCACGGCACACCGAGGACGGGGACCCCGCCGAGATCGACCGCGAGGTCCTCTTCATCGCTTCCGCGTTGACGCGGGATCAGTGACCGTCCTTCGCGGGCTCCACCAACTCGACGAGCACGCCGCCGGCGTCCTTGGGGTGCACGAAGTTCACCCGGCTGTTGGAGGTTCCGCGCTTCGCCTCGGCGTAGAGCAGCCGCAGCCCCTGCGCGCGCAGTGCCGCGGCGGCCGCGTCCACATCGGACACTCGGTACGCCAGTTGCTGCAGCCCGGGGCCGCTCCTCGCGAGGAACTTGCCGATCGCGGAATCGTCACGCAGCGGCGCGAGGAGCTGGATGGCGGTCTCGGTCCCCGCGGTGCCCGGCGCGCGCAGCATCGCCTCGCGGACGCCCTGCTCCTCGTTGACCTCCTCGTGCGCGACCTCCAGGCCGAAATGCTCGGCGTGGAAGGCGATCGCGGCGTCGAGGTCGGGTACCGCGATGCCGACGTGGTCGATGGCGGTCACGAACGGTTTCAGCGCCTGGTTCATGCAGAGCAGGATAGGTGCGCGGTCGGGTGGACCGGCGTGCGCCGCCTCACACTGGCTCCATCAAGAGACCCGCGACCCGGGTATGGTCGCGAAGACCCCCTTTGCCCTTGCGCCGATGCTTGGAGGACGCCGTGTCCGGTTCCGTGATCCTGGGTGCCGCCCGTACACCGATCGGGCGATTGCTCGGTTCCCTGAAGGATTTCTCGGGCGCGCAACTCGGCGGATTCGCCATCAAGGCGGCGCTGGAGCAGGCCGGTGTCTCGCCGGACGCGGTCCAGTACACGATCATGGGCCAGGTGCTCACCGCCGGCGCGGGCCAGATCCCGGCCCGGCAGGCCGCGGTCGCCGCCGGTATCCCGATGAGCGTCCCGGCGCTGACCATCAACAAGGTCTGCCTCTCCGGCCTCGACGCCATCGCGCTGGCCGACCAGCTCATCCGCGCGGGTGAGTTCGACCTGATCGTGGCGGGCGGCCAGGAGTCGATGACCCAGTCGCCGCATCTGCTGCCGAAGTCCCGCGCGGGCTTCAAGTACGGCGACACCACGCTCGTCGACCACATGGCCTACGACGGTCTGTTCTGCGCCTTCGACCAGGTCGCGATGGGCTCCTCGACGGAGAAGTACAACAGCCGCTACGGGATCACCCGTGAGCAGCAGGACGAGTTCTCCGCGCGGTCGCACCAGCGTGCCGCCGCCGCCATCGCCGAGGGCCGCTTCGACGCCGAGATCGCGCCGGTGTCGATCCCGCAGCGCAAGGGTGACCCGGTCGTCTTCTCGCAGGACGAAGGCGTCCGCGCCGACACCACCGCCGAAGGCCTCGCGAAGCTGCGTCCCGCCTTCGCCTCCGACGGCACCATCACCGCCGGTTCGGCGTCGCAGATCTCCGACGGCGCGGCCGCGGTCATCGTCGCGAGCAAGGCCAAGGCCGAGGAGCTGGGCCTGACCGCGCTCGCCGAGATCGGCGCGCACGGCGTGGTCGCCGGTCCGGACGCCAGCCTGCACGAGCAGCCGTCGAACGCGATCCTGGCCGCGCTGGCCAAGGAGAAGCTGACCGCGGACGCGCTCGACCTCGTCGAGATCAACGAGGCGTTCGCCGCCGTCGGCCTGGTCTCGGCCGACAAGCTCGGGCTCGACCCGGAGAAGGTGAACGTCGACGGTGGCGCGATCGCGCTCGGTCACCCGATCGGCGCGTCCGGCGCGCGGCTCGCCGTGCACCTGATCCACGAACTCCGCCGTCGCGGCGGCGGGCTCGGCGCGGCCGCCCTCTGCGGTGGCGGCGGTCAGGGCGACGCGCTGCTGCTGCGCGTTCCGTAAAGCCCTTGCCGGTGCAGCTGGACATCGACGAACTGGTCGGTCGCGCGCGGGACGGCGTCCCCCGCGCGATCGCCCGGTTGCTGTCGCTGGTCGAGGACGCTCATCCACGGTTGCCCGAGGTCGCGGCGAAGCTGACGCCGCACACCGGCAACGCGCGGGTGGTCGGCCTGACCGGACCGCCCGGTGTCGGCAAGTCGACATCGACGTCCGCGCTGCTGACGGCCCTGCGGGCGCGGGGCCTGCGGGTCGGGGTGCTGGCGATCGACCCGTCGTCGCCGTTTTCCGGCGGCGCGCTGCTCGGCGACCGGATCCGGATGACCGAACACGCCACCGATCCGGGTGTCTTCATCCGTTCGATGGCCACGCGCGGTCATCTCGGCGGGCTGTCGTGGGCGACGCCGCAGGCGGTCCGGGTGCTCGACGCGGCCGGGTTCGACGTCGTGCTGATCGAGACCGTCGGCGTCGGTCAGTCCGAAGTGGACGTCGTGAAACTGGCCGACACCACGGTGGTCCTGCTCGCGCCGGGGATGGGCGACGGGATCCAGGCGGCCAAGGCCGGCGTGCTGGAGATCGCGGACGTGTTCGTGGTCAACAAGGCCGACCGCGAGGGCGCGGAGGCGACCGTGCACGACCTCAAGCAGATGATCTCCTTGGTGCGCCGGGAGATCCGCGGTCCGAGCTGGCGTCAGCCGATCGTGCGAACGGTGGCTTCGCGCGGCGAGGGCGTCGAGGACGTCGTCCAAGCATTGGACGAACACCACGACTGGCTGGTCCGGCGCGACGAACTGCCCCGCCGCCGTGCGGCGCGGGCCCGGGACGAGGTCGAAGCGATCGCCGTGCAACGGCTGCGGGCGGAAATCGTCGACCTGCGTTCCGGGGACCGGCTCACCGAATTGGCTGAACGCGTGGTCGCGCGGAAACTCGACCCGTTCGCGGCGGCCGAAGAACTCATCGGCGATCTTCGCGGCTCGTGAGTGGTAAGGACGGTTAGAACCGTCCTTACCACTCACGAGGATCAGAATTCGACGTACATCTTGATGTCGCCGAAATCGCTGTCGAGATTGTCCAGATGGGCGATCGCGTCCTCTTTCCAGACTTCGAGCTGGTTGGTCTCGCCATAGGTGAGCTGCTCGCCGTCCGCCACCTTGTGGGCGTACTTCGTGATCGTGACGGTCTGACCCCGGCAGAACTCCACGCGTTCCAGGAACCTGTCGGCCATGTCGGGATCGAAGACGCGGCCCATCCGGACGTAGCCGTTGTTGATGTGCTCCTCGCAGTAGAAATGCGCCGCGGCCGAGGCGATCCATTCGGTGAGCGACGCGTCGCGAGGCGGCCACTTCTCCCGGACGTGCGACTTGATCTCCCTGGCGAGGCGGATGACGCGGCGGCGTTCGAGATCGCTCAGCCCGTCCTCCTTGCGGAAGTCGAGGATCATGTCGTCGACGACCTTGGCGAGCCTGAGCACGCGCGGCTTGTCGAGTTCGGCCGGTTTCTCCGGCGGCAGCCCGGCCATGACCCGCTCGTGCACGAGGACGTACTGCGTGTACGCGTACAGGAAGGTCAGGGCGTTCAGCTGCCATTGGTGTCGTTCGGCGATCTCCACGGCTTCGACCCTAACCGCGGACCTACTTCCGGACCTGTGTGAGCGCCGGGGATTCACCCTATGCTCTCTTCTTCGTCCACGGCTGGGAGGCAGGAACCGTGCAGAGGATCGCGAAGGTCTTTGTGGCAGTGCTGGGAGCCGGGCTGATGCTCGCGGCCGGCACCGGAACGGCGTCGGCGGAAGGCGCGCCGCCGAAGGTCACGAAGGGGCCGTGCCAGTACACGCAGACGCCGGACGAGCCGGCCGCGCGGCCGGTCCCGTTGCCGCCGGATCCCCGGCACACGCCCGACCGGGGAAAGGTCCCGGTTCAGCTGAAGACCAACCAGGGCAAGATCGATCTGACCCTCGATCGGGCGAAGGCGCCGTGCACGGTGCAGAGCTTCCTGCATCTGGCGAAGCACCGCTTCTACGACCGCACGACGTGTCACCGGCTGACCGCGTACCCGACGCTGAAGGTGCTGCAGTGCGGTGACCCGAGTGGCACCGGCGAGGGCGGCCCCGGCTACAAGTACAAGGACGAGCTGCCCGTGGGCCTGCCGCCCGCGCCGACCGACCCGACCGGCGAACGCAAGGTGTACGCGCGTGGCGTCCTCGCGATGGCCAACGCGGGCCCGGCGACGAACGGGAGCCAGTTCTTCGTCGTGTACGGCGACTCCGCGCTGCGCCCGAACTACACGATCTTCGGCACCGTCGGTCACGAAGGCCTCGAAACCCTCGACGACGTCGCCGCCGGCGGCATCAAGCCGACCCCGGAGAACCCAGCCCCGGTCGACGGCGCCCCCGTCCTGAAGACCGACATCCTCCGGGCGCGCGTCTGGTTCTGCTGACCCCCGTCATGCATTTCGTCCTCTGGATGCGGTAGTGCGTACTCCCAACTACCGCATTCAGAGGACGAAATGCGGGAGGAGTGTCAGGTGACTTCGAAGATGGCCTCGCGCAGGGCCTGGGTGGCGCCGCCGAAAGCGTGCTTCGCGGCGGCGCCGTACCCGATGATGAGCCCTTCGCGCTGCGGCTCGCCGATCCAGTAGCCGCTGAGGCCTTCGAGTCCGATGGCGCGACGGCGGCAGGCGGCCAGCACCTCCATCTCCCGGGGGAGGTCGCCGGGGAACTGGAGCACCAAGTGCAGCCCGGCGGAGATCCCTTGCGGGAGCACGGAATCCGGCAGGGCCGCGAGCAGTTTGTCGCGCCGGGACCGGTATTCGGCGCGGCAGCGGCGGATGTGCTGGTCGTAGGCGCCCGATTCGATCAGTTCGGCCAGCGCCAGCTGGTCCAGCAGCGCGGGCCGCGCCCCGCTCTCGGCCAGCGCCGTGCGCACCGGTTCGACCAGGAACCGCGGCAGCACCATCCAGCCCAGGCGCAGCGACGGCGCGAGCGTCTTGCTCGTCGTGCCCACGTACACGACCCGTTCGGGTGCCAGCGCCTGCAACGCGCCGACCTGCTGATGGTCGAACCGGAACTCGCCGTCGTAGTCGTCTTCGATGACGACGGCGCCGGTTTCCTCCGCCCAGCGGGTGAGTTCGGCCCGCCGCCGCGGCGCGAGGGTGACGCCGAGCGGGTACTGGTGCGCCGGGGTGACCACCACCGCCGGACTGTCCAAAGAGGACACCGTGATCCCGTGGTCGTCGACGGGGACGCCGGCCACGCGGGGACCGTTGGCGGCGGCGATGTTCCGGTAGATGTGCAGCGACGGGTTCTCGAACGCGATCTCGTCCGCGCCGCGCGCGTGCAGGACTCGCGCCAGTACCGCGATCGCGTGCGAGAACCCGGAACACACCAGGATGCGGGCGGGGTCGGCGATCACGCCGCGGCTGCGGGCCAGATACGCGGCGAGCGTTTCCCTCAGTTCCGCCGCGCCGGACTCGGCCGTGTAGTCGAACGCCGACATCGGCGCCTGGTGCAGCGCCCGCCGGGTCGCCGCGAGCCAGGCGGAGCGGGGGAACGCGGACAGGTTCGGCCTGCCGGGGCGCAGGTCCCAGCGTGGCGCCGGATCGCGGGGGACGGGCCTCGGCGCCGACGCGGGCAGCGCGCCCGCCGTCGCGACCCGGGTCGGGGCGCCTTGGGCGGTCCGCAGGTACCCCTCGGCGGCGAGGTCGGCGTACACCCGGGTGACCGTTCCCCTGGCCACGCCGAGGTCCTGCGCCAGCGCCCTGGTCGAGGGCACCGAGGCGCCCGCCTGCCAGCGTCCCTCCCGGATGGCCGCGCGGATCGCCGTCGCGAGCCCGGTCCGGCCGCTTTCGGGCCGCCAGTCCAGATGGACGTCTATTCCCGAACTGGACCACGAATCTGCCATGACACTGGACCATACTCGTGGGCCAGTCGCCGCTAGATTCGACGGCATGACCGAGCGAATCCACGTGGGCAAGCGAGTGCCCGAGATCTACCAGGCCATGGCGAAACTGCAGGCCGAAGTCGAGAAGGCCGCCGCCAACGCCGGGGTCGACCAGAAGATCCTCGAACTGGTGAAGATGCGGTCGTCGCAGATCAACCACTGCGCGTTCTGCCTCGACATGCATTCCCACGACGCGCTGCAGATGGGCGAGTCGCCGCGGCGCCTGTTCGTGCTGCAGGGCTGGCGCGAGACCGAGCTGTTCACCGAGCAGGAGCGCGCCGCGCTCGCGCTCACCGAGGCGATCACGAACGTCGCGACCGTGCACGACGTCCCGGATGACGTCTACGAAGAGGCCACCCGGGTCTTCACCGAGGAGCAGTACCGCGCCGTGGTCTGGGAGGCCATCGCGATCAACAGCTGGAACCGCATGTGCGTGACCAGCCACGCGCCGCTGCCCGAGCGCGCCGAATGACGGCGGCCCGCCTGCGGGAACTGCACGTCGCCGGTGCCCCGCTGCTCCTGCCGAACGCGTGGGACGCCGACAGCGCGCGTCTGGTGGAAGCCGCCGGGTTCCCGGTCGTGGCGACGAGTTCCTTCGCCGTGGCCAAGGTCCTCGGGTACGAGGACGGGGAGGACGCGCCCGCCGCCGAGATGTTCGCGGCGGCGGCGCGGATCGCGCGGGCGGTCTCGGCTCCGGTGACCGTCGACGTGGAAGGCGGGTACGGCCTGGAAGCGGGAGAGCTCGCGGAGAGGCTGGCCGAGGCGGGTGCCGTCGGCTGCAACTACGAGGACACCGATCACGCTTCAGGCGGAGTACGACCGCTCGAGGCGCAGGCGAAACGGCTCGCCGAGTTGCACGAGGCCGCCGGGGACGCGCTGGTGATCAATGCCCGCGTCGACGTCTTCCTCGGCGCGTCCGACGAACGAGCGGTACTGGACGACGCGATCTTGCGGGCCAAGGCGTACTTCGAGGCCGGGGCGGACTGCGTCTACCCGATCATGGTGAAGTCGCCGGAGGTACTCGGCGAGTTCGTGAAGGCGGTCGCGCCGGGAGCGGTGAACGCCGCTCCGATTCCCGGCGGCCCTGATCTCTCCGCGCTCACGGCACTGGGGGTGGCGCGGATCTCGCTGGGCACCGGGCTGTGGAAGTCGGCCCGCGCCGATCTCCGCGCGAAGCTGGCCGAACTGACGGCGGGGAAGCTGCCTTACTAGGGGAAATGGGAACCGGGACGGTGCGGCCGGGGGCGTTGGTGCCGGCCGCACCGTCCCGGCGACTAGTGGGCGACGGCCTTTTCGGCGCCCGCTCCGGTGAGGGACCGGACCTCCATCTCCGCGTACTTCTTCTGGTTGTGTTCCTTGGACAGCACGGTTCCGAGCCAGCCGAGGAAGAACGCCACGGGGATCGAGACGAGGCCCGGGTTGTCCAGCGGGAACCAGTGGAAGTCGACGCCCTGGATCATCGAGGCGCTCTTCCCGGTCTTCGGGTCGACGGGCTTGCCCGAGACCGCCGGCGAGAACACGATCAGCACGATGCAGACCGCGAGCCCGCCGTAGATGCTCCACAGCGCGCCCTGGGTGTTGAACCGCTTCCAGAACAGCGAGTAGAGGATGGTCGGCAGGTTCGCCGACGCCGCCACCGCGAAGGCCAGCGCCACCAGGAACGCGATGTTCTGCCCGTTGGCGAGGATGCCGCCGAGGATCGCGACCGCGCCGATCACCAGCGCGGTGATCCGGGCGACCTTCACCTCCGAAGCCGGTGACGCCTTGCCCTTCTTGATCACGTTGGCGTAGACGTCGTGCGCGAACGACGCCGACGCGGTGATCGTGAGGCCCGCGACCACGGCGAGGATCGTCGCGAACGCGATCGCCGCGATCAGGCCGAGCAGGATCGGGCCGCCCAGTTCGAGCGCCAGCAGCGGGGCCGCCGAGTTCACGCCGCCGGGCGCGGCCTTGATCTTGTCCGCGCCGACGAGCGCGCCGGCGCCGTAGCCGAGCACCAGCGTGAACAGGTAGAAGACACCGATCAGGCCGATCGCCCACACCACGGAACGACGGGCTTCCTTCGCCGTCGGCACCGTGTAGAAGCGCATCAGGACGTGCGGCAGACCCGCGGTACCGAGCACCAGCGCGATCCCCAGCGACAGGAAGTCGAGCTTCGTCGTGCCGGTCTTGCCGTACTGGTTGCCCGGCCCGAGCAGCGCCTCACCGGCCCTGCCCGCCTTGTCCACGGCGCCCTGCAGCAGCGCGGAAAGGTTGAAGCCGTACATGCCCAGCACCCACAGCGTCATCGCCAGCGCACCGGCGATGAGCAGCGCCGCCTTGATGATCTGGACCCACGTGGTGCCCTTCATCCCGCCGATGAGCACGTAGGCGATCATGATGATGCCGACGATCACGATGATCGCGGCCTGCCCGGCCTTGCTCTCGATCCCGAGCAGCAGCGCGACGAGGCCACCGGCCCCCGCCATCTGCGCCAGCAGGTAGAAGAACGACACCGCCAGCGTGGACGTCGCCGCCGCGGCCCGCACCGGGCGCTGCTTCATCCGGAACGCCAGCACGTCGCCCATGGTGAACTTGCCGGTGTTGCGCAGCAGTTCGGCGACCAGCAGCAAGGCGACCAGCCACGCCACCAGGAATCCGATGGAGTAAAGGAAACCGTCGTAGCCGTAGATGGCGATCGCGCCCGCGATCCCGAGGAACGACGCGGCGGACAGGTAGTCGCCCGCGATGGCGACGCCGTTCTGCGGGCCGGTGAACGCGCGGCCCGCGGCGTAGTAGTCCGACGCCGTCTTCGTGTTGCGGCTCGCCCGGAACACGACGAACAGCGTGACCACCACGAACAGGCCGAAGATGGTGATGTTGAGTAC
Source organism: Amycolatopsis sp. NPDC000009 (assembly GCF_055563465.1). Classification (NCBI taxonomy): domain Bacteria; kingdom Bacillati; phylum Actinomycetota; class Actinomycetes; order Pseudonocardiales; family Pseudonocardiaceae; genus Amycolatopsis; species Amycolatopsis sp. NPDC000009. Next base: position 63,561 of record NZ_JBVHDI010000030.1, on the reverse strand, counting down.
GGGGCTGCCGCCCTCGACTCCGGCGGCGAGGTTCATTTGGCCTCACTCTCGATGTCCGTGCGGATCTTCTCCGCGATGGGGTCGAGTTTCTTGTTCGCGTAGCGGACGTAGAGCCCGGTGATCACGAAGGTCGAAACGAACTGCAGCAGGCCGAAGACGAGGCCGACGTTGATGTTGCCGACCAGCTTCGTGCTCATGAAGCCGTGCGCGTAGTCGGCGAGCAGCACGTAGAGCAGGTACCAGAGGAGGAACAACGCCGAGACGGGGAAGACGAACCGGCGCAACCGAGCCCGCAGTTCCTTGAACTCCGCGCTGTCATGGGCTTTGTCCCAGTCCGTTTCCGGTGGACTGGGAGCGTTCGTTTCGGTACTCATCGTGCTCTCCTCGCACCGCGAATGTGTTCCGCGACACGTTAAGGAGAGGTCAAGGAGACCGGAACCTTCAGCGGTTCAAACGTCTTCCGAGACGACGAACGGTCGACGAACGGTGGCCGGACCACGACGAAGGGGCTTCGGCTGTGCGATCGTCCAAGTGCAGCCTCAGCATGGCGGCCGTCGACCAGGCGGGAGGCCTGCCCCGCAAGGAAACCACGATCATTACTCCGAATGCCAGCGGAACCGACCAAGGCGCGGGCTGCGACACGAGGATCGCGGGCAGACCGCTCAGGCTCGGGACGAACAAGGCCACGAGGATCGAACCCGAAGACGCGACGAGCCCGGCGAGCACACCGCTGATCGCACCCGCGGCGGTCAGCCGGTTCCACCAGATGCCGAGCACCAGCAGCGGGCAGAACGTGGACGCGGCCACGGTGAAGCCCCAGGTGACGAGGACGCCCGCGTCCAATCTGGCCGACGGCAAGGCGAGCAGGACCATCACCGCCGCGGCCCCGAGCACCGACCAGCGCAGTCTCCGCAGGCCGCCGGGCGCGAGGTCGTGCGCGACCGCGCCCGAGATCACCAGCAGCAGGCCGAGCGACGTCGCCAGGAACGCGGCGAACGCGCCCGCCGTCAGCAATCCGGTGAACAACGAGCCCGCCCAGCCGTCGTCGACCTGCGCCGGCAGCGCGACGACGACCGTGTCCGTCGCGCCCGAGACGTACAGCTCGGGCACCAGCACCCGGCCGAAGACGCCGTAAACCCCTGGGAACAGGTAGAAGACGCCGAGCAGGGCGACGGTGATCGCCGCGGTCCGGCGGGCGGCGCGGCCGTCCGGGCTGGTGTGGAAGCGCATCAGGACGTGCGGCAGGCCCATGGTGCCGAGCATGGTGGCGATCAGGATCGCCCACGTGCCGAGCAGCGGATAACCCTGGTCGCCGAGGTCGAGCAGCGGCCGCTGCCAGTCCGGCCCGCCCAGCGGGGCACCGCCGCGGACGGCGGGAACCGGTGTGCCCTCGGCGAATTCCAGGGTTTGCCCGCTCCTGGCCACCAGTTCGCCCGGCGGCACCACGTGCTTTTCCGGGGTGAGCAGCGTGGTCGGCTCGCGCAGGGTCAGCGTCACGTCGATCTCGAAGGACAGCTTGGTGTCGCGGGCGAAGTGGGTGAATTCCACCGGGTGCACCGAAGCCGATCGCTGCTCCGGGGAGACCTGGGAGACCAGCCAGATCGCGGGGATGATGAACAGCAGCAGTTTCAGCACGAACTGGAAGGCCTGGACGTAGGTCGCCGCGCGCATCCCGCCGAGCGCCAGTGTCGCGCTGACGGCGGTGCCCGCGATGACGACGCCGACCCAGTACGGCGTGCCGCCGACGGCGGTCAGCACGAGCCCCGCGGTGCGGAATTGCGGGACCAGATAAAGGGTTCCGATGACGAGGACGACGACGGCGGCGAGTCTGCGCAGGGCGGGGGAGGCGAGCCGCGCTTCGGCGAAGTCCGGGACGGTGAGCGCCCCGGAGCGCCGCATCGGCGCCGCCACGAGCACCAGCATCGCGATGTACCCGGCGGTGAAGCCGACCGGATACCAGAGCGCGCCGATACCGTCCTTCACCACCAGCCCGGCGACACCGAGGAACGACGCCGCGGACAGGTATTCGCCGGAGACCGCGGCGGAGTTGACCAGCGGCGAGATCCGGCGCGAGGCGACGAGGAAGTCCGACGTCGTGCGCATGGCCGCGACCCCGCGCAAGCCGATCAGCAGGGTGATCAGCACGACGGGGGCCACCGAGAGCGCGGTGACCACTACTCGTCCTCGATCTTTTCCGCCCGGCGCAGCTGCCACCACGACAGCAGCGCCATCGCCGGGTACGGGAGGAACGCGATCATCAGCCAGGACAGCGGAATCCCCAGCAGCCGCACCGAGTCCAGCCCGGGGAACACCCCGAACACCAGCGGGAGCCCGAACACCAGCCCGAACATCCCGGCCAGCGCGGGTATCCCCCGGCGGCGCTGCGCCCGGTACAGCGCGTCCGCGCGTTCGGCGTCGCCCGCGGCCAGCCGGGGGACACGCCAACGCCCGCGTGAACGGCGCCGCGAATGCGCGAGCCGGGTCTGCGGACTGGTGACGGCCACCCGTTTGACGCGGCTCACGGACGGCTTCCCCGGCCCAGCTCGCCGCGTTGCGCGGCGGCGAGCAACCGGTCACGCAGGTCGCGCGCGTGGCGGCGGCTCACCGGCACGTCACCCGCTTCGGTATGCGCCAGCAGCCCGCCGGTGGTGTCGCTGCGCAGTTCGAGCACCGCGTCCACGGCGAGCAGGAAGCCGCGGTGCACGCGGGTGAATCCCGTTCCCTCCCAATACTCTTCGAGCCGGGAGATGGGCATCCGCGTGACGTGGACGCCGGATTTCGTGTGCAGCCGGACGTAGTCGCCGTGCGCCTCGACGAACTGGACGTCGTCGCGGCGGACGTACCGGGTGCGCCCCCCGGATTCCACCGGCAGCGCGGACATCGCGTCCGGGGCGGGCTTCGGTTCGTCGGGCTGGTTGCCCGCCATCCGGACCACTTTGGACAGTGCGGCGGACAGCCGTTCCGCCCGGACCGGTTTGAGCAGGTAGTCGACGGCGCCGATACCGTACGCGGCCACGGCGTGCCCGTCGTGCGCGGTGACGAACACGATCACCGGCGGTTCGCTGAGCCTCGCCAGGAGCGAGGCGAGCTCGAGCCCGTCGAGGCCGGGCATGGAGATGTCGAGGAACACGGCGTCGAAATGACTGCCCTGCAACAGCTTGAGCGCGTTCAGCGCGTCACCGGCGGCGACCACTTCGGCGACTTCCGGCGCCTCGCGCAGCAGGCTGCACAGCTCGTCGAGGGCGGGCGGGACGTCGTCGACCGCCAGCACCCGCAGCCCGTTCGTCACGGCAGCACCCCCGGCTGGAACCGGGGCACGCGCACCACGACCCTGGTGCCCGCGCCGGTCTCGGTCTCGACCGTCAGGCCGTACCACGGTCCGTAGACGCTGCGCAGCCTTCTGTCCACATTGGCCAGCCCGACGCCGCCGTCGTCGCCGCGCCCGGCCAGGATCGCCGCCGCGCGTGCGGGGTCCATGCCGACACCGTCGTCCTCGACGCTGATCACGCAGTCGTTCCCTTCCGCCATTCCCTGAACCTGGATGAACCCCGCCTCGGCGCGTGGCTCGATCCCGTGCCGGATCGCGTTCTCCACCAACGGCTCCAGCACGAGGTACGGCACCGCGACGGCCAGCACCTCCGGCGCGACGCGCACCTGCACCCGCAGCCGCTCGCCGAGCACCGCGCGCTGCAACGCCAGATACGTCTCGATGGCGCGGAACTCCTCGGCGACCATCGTGTACTCGCCGTGCCTGGCGAGGCTGTAGCGGGTGTACTCGGCGAAGTCGAGCATCAGATCGCGGGCGCGGTCCGGATCGGAGCGGACCAGCGAGGAGATCACGGTGAGCGCGTTGTAGACGAAATGCGGCGAGATCTCGGCCCGCAGCGCTCGCAGTTCGGCTTCCGCGGCCTGTTCGGCGGAGGCCTCCAGCCTGCCGCGTTCGAGCGCGTGGACGACGAGTTCGGCGGCCTGGCGGGCGATGGCGTTCCTGCCGCCGGCGACCAGGAGGACGCCGGCCAGTTCGTCGTGGACGTGGAGCGGCAGCGCCAGCAGCCCGGGGCCGGACACCGGCGTCTCGGAGTGGAGGACCTCGTCGAGCGCGGAGGCGACGACGTCGTCCGCCGCCGGGCGACCGGACCAGACGAGCGAGCCGGAGAGGTCGCCGAGACCGAGCCCGGGGACGCCGAACAGCCGCCGGAGGCCGTGCGCCGCCTGGCGGGCGCGGGGTCCGGCCAGGCCGTCCATGAGATCGTCGGAGACGCGCTGTGCCGCGGCGAGCACCGGCACCGGATCCGCGCTCGCGGCGGGACGCCAGGGCAGACGGGTGGTCATCCGGCCTCCTCCACGACGTCGGGGCCTAGATCCTAACGTCGCTGAGTGGTTTCGCCGGTTACGCTCCGGGCATGGTCACTGGGGATGCCGTGGTGCTCCGGCTGGACGTCGTGATGCGCCGGTTCGCGTGGGCGGGGTTCGTGGTGTTCGGCGTCGGCGGCCTGGTGGCCGTCGTGCTGGCGTTGTTCTCCGGCTCGGTTTCCGGCGTGGTGTTCAGCCTGCTCAGCGTGGGTTTCGCGGGGCTGATCCTGCTCGCGCTCCGGAAGTCGGCGGGCTCGCTGGTGATTTCCGCCGCGGGGCTCGCGGTGCCGGGGGTGTTCGAGGTCCGGTGGACCGAGGTGACCCGGCTGCGGGTGTACCGGGAGAAGCGGCGGGTGGGGCGGTGGATGCACTGGTGGCACTACCGGCTCGACTGGACCGGATCGGGGCCCGAAGCGCTGCTTGAGGACGGCGAGTACAGGTACGCGCTGGGGCACCTGGGCGGCGGCGCGCGGCTGTACGGAGCGTTGGAGCGGTTAGCGCCGGGCACGACGCGCGTGGAACTGGCGTGAGCGTCGGTCCGGTCTCGTGAGTGGTAAGGACGGTTAGAACCGTCCTTACCACTCACGAGGGTGTCAGCAGCTCTGCTTGTAGAAGTACTGCGCGTTCGCGTCCATGTTCGCCTTGGTGATCGAGTGCAGCGAAGCGGTCAGGTTCCGGGTCACCGGCTTGCCCTCCAGCGCCGCGATGGCCTGCTGCACGCCCTGCTGCCCGATGGCGGCCGGGTCCTGCGCGATGAGGCCCTGGTACTCGCCCTTCTTCAGGCCCTCGATCTCCGACGGCGAAGCGTCGAAGCCGATCAGGTTGACCGCGCCGATCTTGCCCGCGTTCCGCAGGCCGGTCGCGGCGCCCTCACCGGTGTTGAGGTTGGTCGCGAAGATGCCGATCAGGTCCGGGGTGGACGCCAGCGCGGCGGTCACCTTGGACGCGGCCTGGTCGGGCTCGTTCTGGGTGAACTGCACACCCGCCGACTTCAGGTTCGGGTAGTTCTTCAGCTCGTCCTCGAAGCCCTTCGCGCGGGTGTTCGTGGTCGAGGTACCGGCGATGGTGTCGAGCACCAGCACCGAGCCGGTCTTGCCCGCGGCCAGTTCCGCCATGGTCTTGGCGGCGAGCTTGCCGCCCTCGGCGTTGTCCGACGAGATGGACGACTCCGCGACGCTGGTGTCCTTCAGCGCGGTGTCGACCTCGATGATCTTCGAGCCGCGGTTCTTGACCTGCTGGATCGGCGCGAGCATGGCCTGCGCGTCGGTCGGCGCGATGAGCAGCGCGGCGGGCGGGTTGGAGCCCAGCGCGTTGACCAGCTGGGTCTGCATGGCCGCGTCGAACTTCTGCGGGGCCTGCGTGGTGAGCTCGTAGCCCGCCTTCTTGGCCTCGGCCTCGGCGCCGCACTGCATCGAGATGTAGAACGGCTCGGCCTGCACACCCGGGATGAGCGACAGCTTCTTGTTGTTGGTCTTGGCGCCGGAGTCACCGGAAGACGATTCGCCGACCGTGCCACCGCCGCAAGCGGTGAGCAGGAGGGCGGCGGAGACGGCGGCACCGGCGGCGAGCAGGGTCTTCTTCATGGGGATAGCACCTCTTTGTGCGTAGGGAATCTCAGCGAGAGTTGCGGCGACGACGGCGCCGCTGGTCGAACCAGACCGCGGCGATCAGCACCGCGCCGACCGCGATCATCTGCCAGAAGTCCTGGACCTGCGTGATGTTGAAGCCCTTCTTCAGCACGGCCGGGATGAACACGCCGATCACCGTGCCCAGCACCGAACCGACACCGCCGAAGAGGCTCGTCCCGCCCATCACCGTGGCGGCGATGGCGTTGAGGTTGTCGGTGGTGTGCGCAGAAATGGTGGTCGACGCGTAGTACGCCAGCGAAAGGAAACCGGCGACACCGGCGAGGAAACCGGTGAGCGTGTACACCTTCAGCAGGTGCGCGGTCACCCCGATGCCCGCCCGCCGCGCACCTTCGGCGTTGGAGCCGACGGCGTATGTGTAGCGGCCGAATTTGGTGGTGTGCAACAGCCAGGCGCCGATCAGCGTGATCACCACGGCCACCAGCACCAGGTTCGGCACGCCGCCGAACGACGTCCCGTAGCCGAGCGTCTTGTTGAGCTCGGTCGGCACGCTGCGCACGTCGGACCCGTTGTTCAGCAGGTACGCGGCGCCGAGCGCGGCACCCATCGTGCCGAGCGTGACGATCAGCGGCGGGATGTTCGCCACCGCGATCAGGAAACCGTTGATCAGGCCCCAGATCGTGCCCGCGATCACCGCCGCCACGAGCCCGGCGGTGATGACGCCCCAACCGGCCTTGGTCGCGTCGCCGTCCGGGCTGAGCGCCTCCATCGTCTTGCCCGCCACCATGCCCGCGAAGATCAGCACCGAACCGACCGAGAGGTCGATACCGGACGTGATGATCACGAACGTCATGCCGACCGAGAGCACCAGCAGCACCGAGGTCTCGATGAGCAGGGTCTGGAAGGTGAACAGCGTCGCGAACTCGGCGGGCGCGATCGCGGTGAACACGATGATCAGCGCCAGCAGCACCAGCGCGATCCAGAACGTGTTGGCCCCGATCAGCCGCTGCCCGATCGAGCGTTTGCCGAAGCCACCGTCCACAGAGGTCTGGATCTCGGGGCCGTTCTTCGTCGGAGTGGACACGGTCACGCCGCCTCCTCTTGTACGAGGGCGCCCGTCATCGCGGCGACCAGGTCTTCCAGTTTCGTGCCGTCGCCGGCGAACCGGGCGACGCGTTTGCCGAGCCGCAGCACCTCGATGCGGTCGGCCACCGACAGCACCTCGGGCATGTTGTGGCTGATCAGCACGACGGCGATGCCCTTGTCCCGCACCTTCTTGATCACGTCGAGCACGCGTTCGCGCTGCACGACGCCGAGCGCGGCCGTCGGCTCGTCCATGAACACGACCTTCGACGCCCAGACGACCGACCGCGCGACGGCGACGCTTTGCCGCTGCCCGCCCGAAAGCGAGCCGATCGGGACGTCGGTGCTCTGCAGGGTCACGCCGAGCCGCTGGAACTCCTCCACGGCCTGGCGCTTCATCTCCTTCTTGTCCAGCATCCCGAGTTTGCCGAGGATCCCCTTGCGGTGGATCTCTCTACCCAGGAACAGGTTCGCCGCCGGGTCGAGTTCCGGTGCGACGGCGAGGTCCTGGTACACCGTCTCGATCCCCATCCGCCTCGCCGTGGTGGGGGATTCGAGCACCACTTCGGAGCCGTCGAGCAGGATCTTCCCCGACGTCGGCTGCTCCGCGCCGGAGAGGCATTTGACCAAAGTGGACTTACCGGCGCCGTTGTCGCCGATCAGCGCGGTGACCTCACCGGCCCGCGCCTGGAACGACGCACCGCGCAGCGCCTCCACCGAGCCGTAGCGCTTGACCAGGTTCTGTGCGTCGAGCAGGAGTTCGCTCACGATCGCTCCCTCTTCTCGGGTGCGGGCGGCCGGCAGCGGATGACGGTGACGTCACCCTCCACGCCTGCCTGACCGGCGTCGTAGGGGACCACGTACGTCTCGCCCTTGCGCAGCGCGTACTCGCCACCGTGTTCCGTGCGGAGCGTGCCCGAACCGTCCATGACGACCAGCACCGCGAACGACGGATCGAGTGACAACGTTGTCGACCTACCGGAAACAGCCGGACGGAGCTGGTCGGCACGGAAGAACGCGTCGCTGCCGTCGGCGAGAAGGTCCACAGTGGACGCTTCTTCGCCCGCGGTGCGCTTGACGATCGAGCCGAGCCGCTCTTCGTCCCAGCCCGAGGTGTCCAGTGTCTCGATGGCGGTTTCGAAGCCGATGCCGAGGTGCGCCTTCTCCGGGTCGGCCAGGAAGTCCCGCCATTCCAGGGTCAGCGAGAAGTCGGTCGGCTGCTGGAGCTCGACGACGAAGACGCCTTCGCCGATCGCGTGCGGCAGGCCCGCGGGGATGTAGACCGTGTCGCCGGGGGTGACCGCGACACTGTTCAGCGCTTCGAGCATCGCGGGCGCGTCCTGCGTGCGGGCCCATTCGTTGACCGTCGCTTTGTCGACGGTCTCCTTGAATCCCGGGTAGACGCGCGGGTCGTCGCCGTAGGTGCCGACCACGATCCACGCCTCGGTCTTGCCGAAGTGCGAGTCGAAGTGCCGCTTCGCGAACGAGTCCGACGGATGGAAGTGCACCGGCAGGCGCTGGCCCGCGTCGAGCAGCTTCACCAGCAGGCCGGTCGAATCGCCGAGCGCCTCGACGTGCTTGGCGCCGAGCCAGGCCGAAGGGTTCTCGCGGACGGCGTCGCGCAGCCAGACCCCGCTGGGCAGCTTGGTCAGGCCGTTGGTCTCCTGGCCGAACATCGTGGTGGCCGAGCCGACCCAGTCCTCCGGGCCGTACTCGGACTCGGAGGAGGCGCCCCGCAACGCGGCGATGGCGTCGCCGCCGCGGTAGAACTGCGGCGGCTGGTTCGCCGGCAGGCGGATCGGTTCGAGGTGGCCGCTCATGAAGGGGCGACCTCCCCGGAACCGCGGGCTACGAGATGCACGGGCAGAACTACCTTTCTCGGTGCGGATTGATCTCCCTGGACCCGGGCGAACAGCAGTTCCGCGGCCGCCCGGCCCAGTGCGCTCACGTCGTGCGCGATCACGGAGACCGGCGGATCCAGCAGATCCGCCAGCTCGAAGTCGTCGAAGCTGATCATCGCGGGACGCCGCTCCGCGTGCGCCAGCGCGCGCAGCAGGTGGACGGCGACCCGGTTGTTGCCCGCGATCACGGCGGTGGCCGGATTCGGCCCGGTGAGCAGCCGCTTCACGGCGTCGCCGACGCTCTCGGCGGTCGGCGTCCGCATCACGACGAGGTGCTCGTCGTAGGGGATCCCGTTGCGGACGCAGCCTTCGCGGAAGCCGCGCAGCCGTTCGCCCGCGGTGAAGATGTCCGGGCTGTCGGCGAGGAACGCGATCCGGCGGTGGCCGTGTTTCGCCAGCTGGGCGACCGCTTCGACGGTGCCGCCGATGTTGTCGACCAGCACCGTGTCGGCCACGATGTCGCCGGCGGGCCGGTCGAGGAACACCACGGGCGTGCCCGCGCGCATCTCGGGGACCAGGTAGCCGTGCTGCATCCCGGCCGGGACGACGAGGATGCCGTCGACGCGGCGGGAGCAGAACTCCAGGACCAGTTCGCGTTCGCGGTCGGAGTTCTCCTCCGACGAACCGGTCAGCACTTGGCGGCCGAAGGAGGTCGCGATGCGTTCCACGGCCCGGTTGAGCTCGGAGTAGAAGGGGTTTCCGACGTCTTCGACGATCAGGCCGATCGTCCCGGTCGTCGAGCCGCGTCGCAGGTTCCGCGCGCCGAGGTTCCGCCGGAACCCGAGCTGCTCGATCGCCGCCATGACGCGCTCCGCGGTGTCCGGATGGACGGCGGGCTCGTCGTTCACCACTCGCGAGACGGTTTTGATGCTCACGCCCGCGAGCCGGGCCACGTCACTCATCGTGGCCCGTCGGCCGGTGGTGCGGTGGCCGTTGTCCGGTCCGCTGGAAGACAACGTTGTCATAGTGGCCGGAATTGAACGCCAGCGACGCGTCCGTGTCAATGCCCGGTTCGTCCTGGGGCCGTTTTCCGAGTTCGAACCGTTATGGCCCCCGGAGTCACTGTCCTGAATCGGACAGGGTTTGGCGGACCTCTTGACCAGGTGGTTCGTTCTTGTCGAAGGTGGGCAGGCAGCGACAACGTTGTCAGGAGGCGGCCTTTCCCATGCCCGCAAGTACCTCGATCCGCGTCGCCGGGTTGCTCACCGCGCTCGTCGTCCCCGCCGGGCTGGTCACGCCCGTCGCGGCGGCGGCACCCGGTGGCGACCCCGTGGACGCGGTCAACACCTTCATCGGCACCAAGGACGACGGCAACACCTTCCCCGGCGCCTCGGCGCCGTTCGGGATGACGCAGGTCAGCCCGATCTCGTCGCATTACGCCGGCTATCGCTACGACGACACCGCGATCCGCGGCTTCGGGCATTTCTTCCTGTCCGGCGCGGGCTGCTGGGAGCAAGGCGGCCTCGTGTCGTCCCTGCCCACCACCGGCGCGGTCGGGCCCGGCGCGGCGTTCGACACCACGAAACCCGAGACGTTCGACCACAAGAAGTACGCCTCGCCGTACACGCACGAGGGCGAGGTCGGCAAGCCCGGCTACTACAAGGTGCGGCTCACCGGCTACGGCGGCGTCGACGCGGAGACCACCGCGACCACGCGGACCGGCGTCGAGCGGTACACCTTCGCGAAATCGGGCGACGCAAACGTTTTCGTCAACGTCGGCCAGGCCAACGACAAGGAACCGGTGACGGCGAGCCAGATCCTCGTCGTCGGCGACCGGACGATCGAAGGAATGGTGGAGTCGCAGGCGTTCTGCGGCGGGAAGCCGTACAAGACCTGGTTCACCACGACGTTCGACAAGCCGTTCAAGTCTTTCGGCACCTGGTCGCCCACGGGCGGCACGCCCGGCTCGAAGGAATCCGCGGGCGGTGAAGGCTTGCGCGGAGCCTGGCTGACCTTCGGCGGCGGGCAGGTCACCGCGACGACCGCGATCTCCCATGTGGACGCTTTCGGCGCCCGTCTGAACCTGGCCTCGGAGAAGAGCCGTTCGTTCGACGCGGTCCGCGACGGCGCCCAGCGCGCCTGGCGCAAGGAACTGTCCTCCGTGGACATCAAGGGTGGGACGAAGGACGACCGCACGGTCTTCTACACGTCGCTCTATCACGCGTTGCTGCAACCGTTGACCGGCAACGACGCCGACGGACGGTACCGCGGGTTCGACGACAAGATCCATCGCGCGCTGGGCTGGACGTACTACGAGTTCTTCTCGTTGTGGGACACCTATCGCACGCAGAACCAGCTGCTCGCCCTCCTGCGCCCGGCTCGGGCGAAGGACGTCGCGAAATCCGTGCTCGCCATCCACGACCAGGGTGGCTGGTTGCCGCGCTGGGCGTACGCGAATCAGGAGACGAACACGATGACCGGCGATCCGGTCACCCCGTTCCTGGTCGACCTGTGGCGCTTCGGCGCGCTGTCCGGGCAGGAGTTCAAGGCGTACCGGGCACTTCTGCAGAACTCGCGCGAGATCCCGCCCGCTTCCTCACCGTTCCAGGGCCGCTCGGGGAACGCGAGCTACCAGAAGGACGGGTTCGTCCAGTACGACAAGGACTTCCCGAAGAAGGGCCAGGACACCGACCCGAACCACGGCGCTTCGGCCACGCTGGAATACGCGCTCGCGGACTGCTCGCTGTCCGTCATGGCCGCCGGACTCGGCAAGAAGGACGACGCGAAAGCCTTGGCGGACAAGGGACGCAGCTATCGCACGCTGTGGGACTCCTCGGTGACCGACCGCGGCTTCACGGGGTTCTATCGTCCCAAGCTGGAAGGCGGCGAATGGTTCAGCCCGGCGGGTAAGCCCTTCGACCCGCAAAGCCAGGACGGGTTCCACGAGGGCACGTCGTGGCAGTACCAGTGGCTGACCCAGCAGGACGTCCCCGGCCTCGTCGAGCGGATGGGCGGCAAGGAGAACGTCGGCAAGCGGCTCGACGACTTCTTCGCCTACGGGGATCTGGTCAAGGACCCGGCGAAGACCGTGCGCGAGGAATGGGTCGTCGGCCCGTACAACTACTACAACCAGTTCCGCTACAACCCGAACAACGAGCCGGATCTGCACTCGCCCTGGATGTACACGCTGACCGGGCAGCCGTGGAAGACCTCCGCCGTGGTGCGCGCCGCGCACACGTTGTTCACCAACGCGCCGAACGGGGTCACCGGCAACGACGACCTCGGGACCATGTCGGCGTGGTACGTGTTCAGCGCGCTGGGGCTGTATCCGGCGGTGCCGGGCACCGGGCAGTTCCTGCTGAACGCGCCGCGGTTCGAGAAGTCGGTGGTGCATCTGGAGAACGGCCGCGACATCACCATCAAGGCCGACGGTGCCGACGGGTCGAAGCTCCAGTACGTCCAAGGACTGGGAACCGGTTCGCAGCGGGCGTATGTCGGGTTGGAACAGTTGACGCGCGGGACCACTTTGGACTTCAGGCTGACCGGGGACGTGGCCAAGGCCACCTGGGCGACCGGACCGGAAGGGGCGCCGAAATCGCCCTGTGCCGGGCCTTTAAACCGGTCCATACAAGGGTCGTGAGGAGCATCACGGCCCCCGGTGTTCCGGTGAGCGTCGTCACGCCTCACACTGGTATTACCACGTCCGACAGCGCTGTTGACGTCCTTGGCGAGTCCGCCTTGGACAGTGCTCGTCGGACGTAGTCATGTGTGTACCCATAGTGGTGAGACCCCACAGGAGGAGAAAGTGTCCAGCAAGGCCGCTCTAGTATTCCGCGTGGCCGCGGTAGCCGAAGCCCTCTCGTGGGCCGGGCTGCTGGTCGGGATGTTCCTCAAGTACGCCGTCAAGCTCGGCGAGGGCGGCGTTCCCGTCCTCGGCATGGTGCACGGCGTCGTGTTCGTCCTCTACGTGCTGGTCTCCCTGTCCGTGGCGAAGCCGCTCGGCTGGCGCCCGAAGACCCTGATCCTCGCGCTGCTCTCCAGCATCCCGCCGCTGTTCACCTGGCTGTTCGAGTCCTGGGCGCTGCGCAACGGCAAGCTGGACGGCCCGCAGCGGCTGTCGCACGGTGGTGTCGGCCTCTTCGCCAAGACCCCGGAAACCGCCGCCGCCTGATCTTGCGGCGCGTGAAGGCCCCCTTCCCTCGGCTCAGCTGAGGGAAGGGGGCCTTCACGCGCTATTCGGTGAAGTCGCCGGTGGCCTTGCGGACCTTGGTGAGCAGGTCGGTCAGCTGCTCGGTCTGCTTGCCGGTGAGCCCGGTCAGCCCGAAGTCGATCTCGGTGACCGCTTTCGTGGCCTCTTCGCGGCGGACGCGGCCTTCGTCGGTGATCTCGACCAGCGTCGTCCGGCGGTCGGTCGGATGCGGCACCCGCTTGACCAGGCCGTCCTTCTCCAGCCTGTCGACGATGTTGGTGACGCTCGTCGGGTGCAGCTGCAGCCGCTCGCCCATCACCCGCATCGGCAGATGGGACGCGCGGGCGAAGGTCAGCAGGACCAGCGCCTCGTACCGGGCGAAGGTCAGCCCGTGCGGTTTGAGCGCACCGTCCACCGCGGACTGGATGATCTGTTGCACGCGCATGATCCCGGTCACCGCGGCCATGGTCTCGGACGGCCCGATACGGGCCTCCCACAGCTGCGCCGCGCGGGCGATCGGGTCGAACGGCAACGGACGGCTCATGGCGCTCGAAGTTACCAGCGGGTACCCGTGCCATGCCGCACCACCGGGTGTTATGCGTGGGAAAAGTGTCTGAACGAGGAGCAGAAGATGATCGTGGCCTTCAGTGTCAGCCCGTCCGCGGCCGAGGAGGACGGCGGTGTCAGCGAGGCGGTCGCCCGCGCGGTGAAAGTGGTCCGCGAGTCCGGACTGCCGAATTCCACCAACGCGATGTTCACGAATGTGGAAGGCACGTGGGATCAGGTGATGGACGTCGTGAAGCGGGCCGTCGAGGCCGCGGGTGAGGGTTCGTCGCGGGTCGGGCTGGTGCTCAAGGCCGACATCCGGCCGGGTTACGAAGGGCAGCTGACCGCGAAGGTGGAGCGCGTCGAGAAGCACCTGAGCGAATGAGTCAGGGGAGTGGCGGGGTGAACGAGACCAGCCACAGCTTGTTCTTGACCGCGATGGCCACCGGATAGCCGAAGGAGCTGCCGTCGCCGAGCTTCCCGCTGACGGTCGCCGAAGTCGGCGCGAGATCGTCCGGCGCGAACTTCACCGTGACGTCGTGGGCGCCGCGATCGGCCAGCGCGCCGATATAGGACTTCGCGAAGTCGCCGGCCGACGCGGGTGGGTAGTCGACGAGTTCGGAGAGGGCCTCGGCGTCGTGCTCGTTGAGTGCGGCGGTGAGGCCCTCCCGGAGTTGCCCGGGACTGGCGACACCGGGGTCGGGCTGATGGACGATCAGGACCGTGATGACGCTCACCCACGTGACGGCGATGGCGATCGCGACGGCCACGGTGGCCGTCCTGCGTGTCGGAATGTCGATCACCCCCTCGTGGCGAGCCTGCCCGAACAGCGACGTCCTGCCAAGCGGGCAGCCGGGGGCATGCGGTGAAACGCTCGGGGATGCGTGCCAGGATGGAACCGTGACACACCCACGCGGATCAGCATCGAAGACGGCGGCCCTCTCCGCCGCGCTTTCCGGCGCGGTCGACCTTTCCGCGCTCAAGGCGCGTGCCGAGGCGCCCCAGAAACAGCCTCCTGCCCCACCACGGCCCGCGGACGGCGCCGCGCCGAGCGGTCCCGCCACGGCGGGTGCCGTGATCGACGTCACCGAGGCGACGTTCCAGACCGAGGTCGTCGAGCGTTCCCTGCAGCAGCTGGTGGTCGTCGACCTGTGGGCCGAATGGTGCGGCCCGTGCAAACAGCTCAGCCCGGTGCTGGAGCGTCTCGCCGCCGAGTCCGGCGGAGCCTGGGTGCTCGCGAAGGTGGACGTCGACGCCAACCCGCGTATCGCGCAGCTCTTCGGCGCGCAGTCCATCCCGACGGTCATCGCCATCGGCGGCGGCCAGCCGGTCGACGCGTTCTCGGGCGCGCTGCCCGAACCCGAGATCCGCAAGTGGCTCGGCTCGCTGCTCGACGCGCTGCGCGACCGGCTGCCGGGCATCAAGGCCGCCGAGCAGAACGGCGGCGGGGTCGAGGTGCCGGAGGATCCGCGGTTCACCGAGGCCGAGGAGGCCTTCGAACGCGGTGACTTCGCCGCGGCGCAGGCGGCCTACGAGCGCATCCTCGACGTCGAGCCCGCGAACGAGGAGGCCAAGACCGCGCTCGCGCAGGTCAAGTTCACCGCTCGCGCCGAGGCCGCCGGCCCGGACGCGATCGCGAAGGCCGACGCGAACCCGGCCGACGTCGACGCCCAGCTCGCCGCCGCCGACCTCGAAGTCGCGGGGCAGGCGCCCGAGGCGGGCTTCGCGCGGCTGATCGCCGTCGTGCGGCGTACCGCGGGCGACGAGCGCAACAAGGTGCGGGAGCACCTGGTGGCGCTGTTCGACCTGTTCGACTCGGCGGACGAGCGCGTCATGAAGGCGCGGCGGGATCTGGCGAGCGCTCTCTACTGACACAAGCCTCGTGAGTGGTAAGGACGGTTAGAACCGTCCTTACCACTCACGAGCCCGATGCTCAGCCGTACTGGGTCGAGCAGACCGCCGAGCTCTCCAGATAGCCCTTCCGCAGCGCCTCGACCCGCTCGAAGCCGTTGTCCACGCGCTTGCCGTTGACGTCGGCCGAGACCAGGCTCTCCGGGCTCAGCAGGTCCGAGATGGCCTCGTCGAGGTCACCGGCCGAAAGCCGCAGCGTCGCGCCAGGCACGGTGCTCGCCTTCGCCCACGCGCCGACCAGGCAGGCGGTGCGCAGGCCCGCGTTCGCGTTGTCGATCGACGCGCCGACACCCTTCTGGATGCCCATCGCGTACCGGGACGCGATTTCCGAGAACGCGGCGAAGTCGCCCTTGCCCTCGCTGTGCCCGCTTTCCCATTCCGCCTGCTGGTCGACGGGCTGGGCGAGTTCGCGCAGCTTGACCAGGTCGATGCTGACGGTGTTGTTCGACGGGCAGTACGACGCGGGCGGGGTGCTCGGGCCGCCGGGGCAGCTGCCGTTGCCGTCCTCGGTGATCTCCGGGCCGGGGACACCGGCGCCCTCGAAGGCCTTGTCCAGGCTCTCCTTCAGGATCCCGATGATCTTCATGTCGAGCTTCGCGTCGCCCTTGCCCTTGTCACCCTTGTCGAACGGGCGCTCGGTGATCCGCGCCTTGATGTTCTCCTCGTTCATCGCCGCGCATTCCTTCGGGCCCTTCTCGAACCCGACCTGGAACGCGTACGTGCGGTCGAACGCCGTGCCGTGCGCGCCCTGTTTGGTCGCGCTGGTGCCGGCCTGGTCGCGGATCAGGAACAGCGACGCCATGACCTGGTTGAGGCCCTCGGACGTGGAGACGCGGTAGAACTTGCTCTTGTCCTCGGCGACCCAGCGGAAGTAGCCGCCGGCGAAACAGTCGGCCTGCTGCTCCTTGACGATCGACGGGGTGTTCTTCTTGATGCTGGCCTTCTCGCCGAGCCGGTACTGCACGGCGTGCCCGAGTTCGTGGGCGAGCACGACGGCGCTCGCCATCTTCCCGAACCGTTCGCGCAGCATCGGCAACAGCACGCCGCGGTCCCACGCCACCAGGTCACCCGGCGGGCAGTAGAACGCGTTGACGAGCTTCTTGACACTGCCGCATTCGGTCTTTTCGTCGTCGGTCTTCGCGCTGTAGGACAGCAGCGACTTCAGCGGCTCGTACGGCTGCCCGAAGTCGCGCGGCATGACCTCGGTCCAGTAGGCCTGCGCGTCGGCGATCGCGGCGATGGCGAGCTGGTCGTCTTCGGAGCCGTCCTCGTTGCGGACCTGGAGGCCCGGCTTGGGCGCGTTCGGCTTCAGCCCGCTCTCGAAATGCGTGACCGGCAGGCCGGCGATGTCACCGGCGCCCGGCTGGCTGCCCTGCTGGCCGGTCGAGCTTCCCTTGTCGCTGCAAGCGCTCAGCCCGAGGGCCAGCACCGTCACGACCGCGATCAGAGCCGGGCGTCGACGGCCCCGCGCTCCCCCTTGGATCATGTTCACTCGCTTGTCGTCAGGGCCCCGACCGGGCCGCGTACTCCGGCAAGCAGGGACCCTACCCAGCGCTTATGGCCCGCGTGCAGGTAATCCCCGAAGTGGGTCTTGAGCGGGGCGGGGTCGCTGCCGATATGGTCGCTCCTCATGAGAGCAGTCCGCCGGTTCACCGTCCGCGCGAGCCTGCCGGAGTCGCTCTCCGGCCTCGGTGACCTCGCCACGAATCTGCGCTGGACCTGGCACCCGCCCACGCGCGACCTGTTCGCGTCGATGGACGCGGAGCTGTTCAACCGCGTCCGCGACCCGCTGCGGATGCTCACCGCCCTGCCCCCGGCCCGGCTCGACGAGCTCGCCGTCGACGACGCCTTCCTCGCCCACGCGCGCGAGGCGGTCGCCGATCTGGAGCGCTATCTCGCCGAGCCGCGCTGGTACCAGAAGCAGGACGACGCCGACCTCCCGCCCGCCGTCGCGTACTTCTCGATGGAGTTCGGGGTCACCGAGGCATTGCCGAACTACTCCGGCGGCCTCGGCGTGCTCGCCGGGGACCACCTCAAGGCGGCGTCGGATCTCGGCGTGCCGATGGTCGGTGTCGGGCTGCTCTACCGCGCCGGGTACTTCCGGCAGGCGCTGTCGCTCGACGGCTGGCAGGTCGAGCACTACCCGGTGATCGACCCGAACGCCTTCCCGCTGGAACTGGTGACCGACGGCGGCAAGCCGGTGCTGGTGGACGTCGCGATGCCCGCCGGGCGCACGCTGCACGCGCAGATCTGGAAGGCCCGCGTCGGGCGGATCCCGCTGCTGCTCCTGGACACCGACACCGAGGCCAACGACGAGGACCTGCGCGCGGTCACCGACCGGCTGTACGGCGGCGACGCCGACCATCGCATCCGTCAGGAGATCCTGGCCGGGATCGGCGGCTTCCGCGCGGTGCGGCGCTACTGCGAGCTGACCGGGCATCCGCAGCCGAAGGTGTTCCACACCAACGAAGGCCACGCCGGATTCCTCGGGCTGGAACGCGCCCGCGAGATCATCCAGGCCGACGGGCTGGCGTTCGACGAGGCGCTGCCCGCCGTCCGCGCCGGCACCGTGTTCACCACGCACACCCCGGTGAGCGCCGGGATCGACCGGTTCCCCGTCGATCTGGTCCAGCGGTACTTCACCGACGGCAGGCTGGTCCCGGACGTCGACCCGCGCCGCGTGCTCGCGCTCGGCGCGGAGGACAACCCCGGCCTGTTCAACATGGCGCATATGGGACTGCGGCTCGCCCAGCGCGCGAACGGCGTCTCCGCGCTGCACGGCCGTGTGTCGCGGCGGATGTTCTCGCGGTTGTGGCCCGGCTTCGACTTCGACGAGGTGCCCGTCTCGTCGGTCACCAACGGCGTCCACGGGCCGACCTGGGTGGCCCGCGAGCTGAGCGCGCTGCTCGGGCGCAACCACGAGGAGCTGGGGCTCGACGGCGCCCGGGGCAAGCCGCTGCGGGACGGCGTCAGCGACGAGCAGCTGTGGGCGCTGCGGCGGGAGCTGCGGGAGAAGCTGGTCGCCGAGGTGCGGCGGCGGGTCCGGGCCGCGTGGATGCAGCGCGGCGCGTCCGCGCTCGAACTCGGATGGACCGACACGGTCTTCGACCCGGACGTGTTGACGGTCGGCTTCGCGCGCCGCGTGCCGACCTACAAACGGCTCACGCTCATGCTGCGCGACCCGGAACGCCTGCGCGCGCTGCTGCTGGACGAGCGGCGCCCGATCCAGCTCGTCGTCGCCGGCAAGTCGCATCCGGCCGACGAGGGCGGCAAGCAGCTGATCCAGCAGATCGTCCGGTTCGTCGACGATCCCGAGGTCCGGCGCCGCATCGTCTTCCTCCCGGACTACGACATGTCCATGGCGCGCTACCTCTACCGCGGCTGCGACGTCTGGCTGAACACGCCGGTGCGGCAGCTGGAGGCGTGCGGCACCTCGGGGATGAAGTCCGCGCTCAACGGCGGCCTCAACCTGTCCATCCGCGACGGCTGGTGGGACGAGTGCTACGACGGCAGCAACGGCTGGGCCATCCCGACCGCGGACGGCGTCACCGACCCGCTGCGCCGCGACGAACTGGAGGCCGCGGCGCTCTACGACCTGCTGGGTCACCAGATCGCGCCGCTGTTCTACGACCGCGACGCCGGCGGCGTTCCCGGTGGCTGGATGTCGATGGTGTGGCACACGCTGGAGACCCTCGGGCCGCGCGTGCAGGCCGCGCGGATGGTGCGGGAGTACGTCGAATCGGGCTACCTTCCCGCCTCGCGCATGGTCGCCGAAGCCACGGGTGACGGATACCGCGGCGCGTTGTCGCTGGCCGACTACCGGACCAAATTGGACGTCTCCTGGCCGCGGGTGCGGATCTTCGACACCGAACTGCTCGTCGAGGGCTCCGCGCCGATGGTCACCGGGACCGAGGTGACCATCCGGGCGCGGATCGACCTCGCCGGGCTCGAACCGTCCGAAGTGGACGTTCAGGCCGTCGTCGGGAAGGTGGGCGACGGGGACGAACTGAGCGACCCCGTCACCGTCCCCATGTCGGGCGACGGGATCGGCGCGTTCGCGGCGCGGCTGAAACTGCCGCATCCGGGCTCGATCGGGTACACCGTCCGCGTGCTGCCGAAGCACCGTCTGCTGGCCACGCCGGCGGAACTGGCCCGCGTCGTCCACGCCTGAATCACCTCAAGAACGGCGCACCGGTCCCATGCGGGTACCGGTGCGCCGAGACGTATCCGGCGTACCGCGCGTATTCCCATGCCTGGGCGAACTGAACGAGTTCGGCCCGGCGGCGCTGATGCCACCGTGCCGAAACGAGCCAGCCCGCCGCGGCTCCGAGCAGCATCGCCAGCCCGACGATCACGACGAGTTCCATTCCGTGCTCCTGATTCCCGGCCGCTCGACCAGCGGCTGTCGCTTCGACGCTAAGCGGAGTGATCGTCTTCGCGCATCCTCCCGCCGGACGTTGGCCAGTAAGTGGTCAGGAGACGTACGTACGGTTTTCGTTCGCCACGGATTGGTCATCCTCCTTCGTTGTCAATTCGGTGGCGAACAAAAGGCGTGAGTGCGCCCGATGGTGTCCAAAAATTGGCAAAAGTGCAGGTTGAAGCCGGTTTATCGGGCCGCCGGGGCTGATTCGTGGAGCATATTGTGATCGCCTAGGCTCTTCGTCCTTGAGGTCGCGCAGGGGAGGAATAGTGACTTCGACGAGGAAAAGAAAAAAACCCGAGGACAGTGTGCTCGGCATCCACAAGCGCAACGGCATCTGGCAGGACGGGCTCGCCACGGTGATGGGCCCGGAGCTGCTCGAACGCTGGGGGATCGCGGAAGACGCCGGGGTGTCCCGCGTGCGGGAGATCGTGCTCCTGCGCTTGAACCGGGTACTGGACCAGTTCCCGAAACCCGAAATGCATCTGATCGTCTGGACCGCGTACAACCTCGGCGCCGCTTCGCCCGACGAGGAGAGCGGCGTCGTCCGGCGGCTCGAAAAACTGGTCGAACAGGATGGCATCGGGTACAGCGTCCGGACCTGTACCCGCCGGTTCAACGACACTTTCCTGCCTGCCGTCGTGAAGAGCTTGAGCGCGGATCAGAGCGCGATCACCGACGAGGACCTCGGCCGGGCTTCGCGCTGGCTGGCCGGGAACATCCGGCCCGAACCCCCGGAACCCGCCGCGGTCGCCGACGGACTGTCCGCCGCGATCCGAGGGTTGCGGACCCCCATGGACCCGGTGCTGAAGATGTTCCTCGACGGCCCGGTCCACGGCCCCGCGGACCGAGACGGTGTACCGCTCGCGGCGAAGCTCGATACCCGGGGCGAGTGGCTGTGCGTCTTCACCGGAGAGCGCCTGCTGGCCGCCTATCGCGAGTCCACCGGCGCGGGCTGGGCCCGGATCGGCCGGTGGACCGGTCGTGACGTCGTGCGGACGGCGGCGGGCCGCATCTTCCCGACCGGGATCCTGATCGATCCGAGTCCGGTGCTGGGAGCGGGGGCCGACGCCACGCTGCCCCTCCCGCCGGAGGAGATCGCCCGGCTCGCCCGTGAGTGCTGACCCGAGACGAGGACACCGGACATGATCGATTTCGAGGCCGTTCCCGACGAGCTGAGCCGGGCGGGTGACCGGCTCCACGACATCACCGAGATGATCACCAGGCAACCGGCGCTGAAGTTCAAGGCCACGGCGAGCGAAGCGGGGGATCCCGTGCTCGTGGCGGCGCTGGAGAGCTTCCAGGAGGCTTCCGCGCACAGTGTCACCGTGCTCGCCGAGGACGTGCGGCGCCTCGGTGACCGGCTGGGCAAGGCCGCGCGCGATTACCGCAACGGCGAGGAAGAGGCGATCGAGAAGGTCTCGCTGATCGAAGCCGCCCAAAGCCTTACCCGGCGGGCCATCGCCTTCGACGCCGGGAACGCCGGCACCATCCAGGCCGTTCTCGGCTGAGCGGACAGGACGGACGATGCACCCGGAAGACCCGGACGGGCCGAGCGCGCCCTGGACGGCCGGGACGGTCAGCGTGCTCCGAAGCGAGGCGGAGCGCTTGCGGGCGGTTTCCCGGACGTTGGAAGACCAAGCCGTCGAGGTGCGACAGATCGATCCTCATGGCTGGTCCGGCCCTGGACATGACGCGTATTCGGGCCGTCGGACCGAGCTGGCCGCCCGGTGCCGGATGGTCGCGGAGGAGCACGCCCGCGCCGCGCGGGCGCTGGACGATTTCGTAGCGGTCCTGGAGCAGTTGACCCGAACCGCGCGGGACACCGCGGATCCCGCGCTCATCCGAAGGTTGATGGCCCAGCGCACCGAGGCGGCCGCGCGGGCCGCGGCCACGCTCACCGAAGTGGGCAGGGACCTCGCCGCGTTGAAGACGGTGCTCGGTGAGGTCGACCGGCGCGCGGTCCGGGAATCCCGGCCCGCGCGTACCGCGGGGCCGATTTCACCGCCGCCCGACCCCGTCCCGGAGCAGACTGAACTGGTGCCTGCTCTCCTGCTGGCCGATCCGGTCGAATTCGACCGGCGGGCGCAGGGACTGAGTGACGCCATGTGGCAATTCTGGTCCATGCCTCCGCTTGTCAAGCCGGTGGCGAACAAAGGAAACCCCTGATTCCCGATTTCCGCCGAACAATGCGGATCGGCCCGGTGAAATACACTTTGCCGGGCCGATCCGAATGGCGGAGGAATGGTGGCTTCGGCTAAGGAAACGAAAACATCGCGCAGAGCCAAGGACCGGCTGCACCATGTCCACGCCCGCGCCGGGATCCGGCAGGACGGGCTGCTCCGCGCGCTGGGGCCGGAGCTGCGGGGCATCTGGGGAATCGCCGAGGACGCCGAGCCCGGCCGGGTGCGCGAGATCGTTCTTCTGCGGCTGAACCGCGTTCTCGAGCGGTTCGCCGACCCGCTCATGCCCGAGATCGTCTGGACCGCCTACAACCTCGGCGTGGATCCGGTGCACGGCGGGGCGGGCATGGTCGGCCGGATCAGGACCATGGTCGGCCGCGGCCGGGTGCCGGTCTCCGAGCGGACCTGCACCCGGCGGTTCTACGACTTCCTGGGCAGCGTCAAGAACAGTCTCGACGGTTTCCAGGAAGACCTCACCGGCGAAGACTTCAGGCTCGCTTCGCGGTGGATCGCCGAGAACGTCCGTCCGGGACGGGAGCGAAATCCCCGCGACCCGGTTCCCTCGGTCATGCGGATGTTCCTCGACGGCACGGTGTGCGGCCCGGCGGACGAGGCGGGCGCCCCGGTCCCGGCCCGGCTCGGCGCGCACGGCGACTGGCTCTGCGTCTTCACCGACGAGCGATTGCTGGCGGAGTACCGCGCGGTCACCGGCGCGGGCTGGGGCCGGATCCGGCACCGGACCGGCCGCGAGGTCGTGCTCGCGGCCGCCGGCCGCGCCGCGGCGACGGGCGTGCTGGTCAACCCCAGGCCGACGCGTGGCACCGGGATCCACGCCGCGCTCCCGCTCACCCCGGAGTCGGTCGCCAGGCTGGCGGTCCGCCGCTAGGGAACGGCGGGGGTGCCGCCTTCCCGGACCGGGAGGCCGGCCGAACGCCAGGCCCGGAACCCGCCTTCGAGGTCGGTGGCACCCGGCAGGCCGAGTCGCTGCAGGTCGGCGGCGGCGAGGCTCGACGAGTACCCCTCGTTGCACACGACGATCACCGTGGAGTCCGGTTTCACCTCCGGCAGCCGCCATTCGCTGTCCGGCGCGAGCCGCCACTCGAGGTGGATCCGCTCGACGACCACCGAGCCCGGGATCTCGCCCTCTTCGGCCCGGTTGGCGTGCGGGCGGATGTCCACGATCAGGGCGCCGTCGCGTTGCAGCCGCAGGGCCCGCTCGGGCTCCGCCCGGTCCAGTCCGGCCCGGGCGGCGGCCAGCAGGCTCTCGATCGCGCTCATCGGGCCAGTATCGGGGCCAGCGAGGGGATCTCGGCGGGAACGTCGGCGAGCGTGGTGTATTCGCGGGTCGCGACCAGCGGCGGCGAGTAGGCGTGGACGCTGGCGGCGGGCTCGATGCCGATACCGGTCACCTGGTGCGCGCGCCCCGCGCCGAAGCCGATGCTTTCTCCCGCGACGTGGGTGCGGCGCCGGACCGGACCACCGGGGTAGCGGTACTCCTCGCCGATCTCGCCCTGCAGCACGGTGAACGAACCGGACGCGCCGCCGTGGTCGTGCGGTTTGGTCCGCTGGCCGGGCAGCCACGACAGCAGCCACAGCTCGACGCCGTCGGTCAGCGCGAGCCGCGCCCACCAGCGGTGGTCCGGGTCGAAGCGCAGCAGGCCGCGCAGACCCGAGGTCAGCTCGGTGGTGACCGTGGAGGTCAGCCCGGCCAGTTCGCGGGGCGTCCAGAGCAGGCGGTCGGGGTGCAGCAGTTCGGGCAGCAGCGGGTCGGTCAGCCGCGGGTGGATCTCGAAATCCTGGCGGGGCGTGATGGACGTGGTCACGGAGAGGCTCCTCGTGAGGTTCGCGGGCGCGGAAGCAGGGCGGAGCGCGGCGCGACACGGAGGTGCCGTCGGAAGAGGGGGAACTCAGCCGTGTCGCGCGGTGGTACACCCGCACGAGGCGACGAGGAGCAGGTCGATGGCCCGGCGGCGCCAGAACGAGCCCCCGATGACGGGGAAGGCGGCGGACACGGACCTGATCACGTCGCCGATGGTGCCACAGTGTCCTGCCCAGGGGCGCCGCGTCCCACTTCCTGGACCAGCCGCTTTCCGCCGACCGGCGGCCCGGTGCACACACGCGCGCGAGTGCGGACACAATGGGCGCGTGAGCGAGCCGATCCAGCCCAGCGAACTTGACGACCTCGTGGTGAGGATGACCGGTGTCGGGGTCCGCCGAACAGGCAACGACCTCCTCGCCGACCTCGATTGGACCGTGGAACTGGACGAGCGCTGGGTGGTGCTCGGCCCGAACGGCGCGGGCAAGACCACCCTGCTCCGGCTGGCCGCGGCCGAACTCCACCCGACCACCGGAACGGTCGACCTGCTCGGCGACCGGATCGGCAAGGTCAACATCTTCGAGCTGCGCCCGCGGATCGGGTTCACCTCGGCCGCGATCGCCCAGCGTGTGCCGGGCGAGGAACGCGTCGTCGACGTCGTGGTGAGCGCCGGTTACGCCGTCGTCGGCCGCTGGCGTGAGGAATACGACAGCCTCGACACCGACCGCGCCGTGGAGCTACTCGGCGCCCTCGGCATCGCGCACCTGGCCGACCGCACCTTCGGGACGCTGTCGGAGGGCGAGCGCAAGCGGACGCTGATCGCGCGTTCGCTGATGACCGACCCGGAGATGCTGCTGCTCGACGAGCCCGCCGCCGGCCTCGACCTCGGCGGCCGCGAGGACCTCGTCGCCCGGCTTTCGGAGCTGGCCCTCGACCCCGAGGCCCCGGCCATGGTGCTCGTCACCCACCACGTGGAAGAAATCCCGCCGGGATTCACCCACGCGCTTTTGCTGCGCGACGGCCGCGCGGTCGCCTCCGGTCTCGTGGACGACGTCGTGACCAGCGACAACCTGTCCAAGACGTTCGATCAGGACCTCCTGCTCGAACGGTCCGGTGATCGCTTCTTCGCCCGTCGCCGCTGACGGGTCGTACTGACCGGTAGCCTGCACTCTGTCTTGGACGGTTAAGGAGGACGGCGTGGGAGAGTTCGTAAGTCTCGAGGTCGAAGGCGGGGTCGGCACGATCCGGCTGGACCGCCCGCCGGTCAACGCGCTGAACAACCAGGTGCAGGCCGAGCTGGCCGAAGCGGCCCGTGAGGCCTCCGAGCGCGACGACGTGCGCGCCGTGATCCTCTACGGCGGTGAGAAGACCTTCGCGGGTGGCGCGGACATCAAGGAGATGGCCGAGCGCACCTACCCGGAGATCGCGAAGTTCGGCGCCGCGCTGACCGCGTCGCTGGCCACGATCGCGAACATCCCGAAGCCGGTCGTCGCGGCCATCACCGGCTACGCGCTGGGCGGCGGCCTCGAACTCGCGCTGACCGCAGACCGCCGGATCGCCGGCGACAACGTCAAGGTCGGCCAGCCGGAGATCCAGCTCGGTGTCATCCCCGGCGCCGGCGGCACGCAGCGCCTCGCGCGCCTCATCGGCCCGAGCAAGACCAAGGACCTGGTGTTCACCGGCCGGTTCGTGAAGGCCGAAGAGGCTCTCGCGCTGGGCATCCTCGACGAGGTCGTGGCACCGGACGACGTCTACGCCGCCGCGCACAAGTGGGCCTCGCAGTTCGGAGGAGGCCCGGCCGTGGCGTTGCGCGCCGCGAAGGCCGCCATCGACGGCGGTCTCGACACCGACCTCGCGAGCGGTCTCAAGCTCGAATCCCACCTCTTCGCCGCGCTCTGGGCGACCGAGGACCAGCGCAACGGCATGAAGTCGTTCATCGAAAACGGCCCTGGCAAGGCCACCTTCGAGGGGAAGTAAGCGCGATGACGCAGGTGAACGATCCGGCGCCGAACCCGCACGCCACCGCCGACGAGGTCAAGGCCGCCTTCGACGACCCCAAGCTCGCCAACGTGCTCTACCACGACTGGGAAGCCGGGACCTACGACCAGAAGTGGTCCATCTCCTACGACGAGCGCTGCATCTCCTACGCGACGGACGTGTTCAACGCCGTCGCCGGTGAAGACGGCCAGCCGTACCCGACCGCGATGGAACTGGGCAGCGGTACCGGTTTCTTCCTGCTGAACCTGATGCAGGGCGGGGTGATCAAGAAGGGTTCGGTCACCGACCTCTCGCCGGGCATGGTGCAGGTGGCGCTGCGCAACGCCGAGAACCTCGGCCTCGACGTCGACGGCCGGGTCGCCGACGCCGAGCGGATCCCGTACGAGGACAACAGCTTCGACCTCGTCGTCGGGCACGCCGTGCTGCACCACATCCCGGACGTGCGCGCGGCGTTCGCCGAGGTGCTGCGGGTGCTGAAGCCGGGCGGGCGGTTCGTCTTCGCGGGCGAGCCGACGAAGGTCGGCGACTTCTACGCGCGCAAGCTCGGCCAGATCACGTGGTACCTCACCACGAACCTGACCAAGCTCCCGGTGCTGAACGGCTGGCGCCGCCCGCAGGAGGAGCTCGACGAGTCCTCCCGCGCGGCCGCGCTGGAGGCCGTGGTCGACATCCACACCTTCGACCCGTCCGAACTGGAGTCGATGGCCCGCGGCGCGGGAGCGCAGGACGTCCGCGCGGTCACCGAGGAGTTCGCCGCGGCGCTCGCGGGCTGGCCGATCCGGACCTTCGAAGCCGCCGTGCCGCAGGAGAAGCTGACCCTGCGCTGGCGTCTGTTCGCGTACCGGCTGTGGCTGCGGCTGTCCGCTTTGGACAAGAAGCTGCTCGCCAAGGTGCTGCCGCGCGAGCTGTTCTACAACGTGATGATCACCGGTACCAAGCGATCGTAGGTTGCCGTACCGGTTCACCCTCGACGACGTCGCCTTCCTGCGCTCCGGCGCGGGAAGCGCGGCGCTCGCCGAATGCTCTTCCCTGCCGCTGACCGACAAGACCCGTATCGCCGACGTCGCCGCCGTGCGCCGGATCGCCCCGGATCACGCGGCCGCGGTACTGGAAACGGTGGTGCTGCGGCGGAAGTCGTCGGCCAAACTGGACTCCGCGGGCTCGTGGCTGTTCACCGGCGACGCCCTCCAGCAGGCCAGCGCCACGCTGGTCGCCCGGCACCGGGCTGCGCGGCTCGCCGGCCGTGACGTCCACGACGTGACGTGTTCCGTCGGCGCGGACCTGGTCGAGATCGCCCGCGTCGCCGCCAAGGCGCTGGGCTCGGACCTGGACGACGTCCGGCTGGCGATGGCCGGGCACAACGCTTCCGAGGCCGGGGTTTCGCCTGTTCTGGTGCGTGCTGACGCGTTGCGGCCGGTCAGCCGGGCTTCGGTCGTCGTCGCCGACCCCGCCCGCCGTGACTCCGCCGGGCGCCGGGCGTGGAAGCCCGCCGATTTCCTGCCACCGCTGGACGGCCTTGTCGACGCCTATCCTGGCCGCGAACTTTCGGTCAAATGCGCGCCGGGCCTCGATTTCTCCATCGCGCCCTGGGCGGACGAGGTCGAACTGGTCTCTTTGGACGGTCAGGTCCGCGAGGCGTGCCTGTGGCGCGGAGTGGGTTCGACGGTGTCACGCCGCGCGACGGTGTTGCGTTCGGACGGTGCACAGTGGACGGTCACCGACGCCGACCCCGACGAGATCCCCGCGCGTGAACCGGGTGAATGGATCGTCGACCCCGACGGCGCCGTCGTCCGGGCCGGGCTCGTGCGGCATTACGCGGCACGGCACGGCTTGTGGCAGCTCGACGAACGCATCGCTTATCTGACCGGGAACACTCCGCCGCCGGGAATCCGGGCGTTCCGGGTGTTCGAGCACGGACCGTACAGCGAGAAGAATCTTCGTGTATTGCTGAAAAAACACGATATCGGTCGGTTGGAGATCCTCGTCCGGGGTCTCGACATAGACCCGGATGCCTTGCGGCGCAAGCTGAAACCGCGCGGTGGTGAAGAAGCTACTTTGGTACTGACCAGAATCGGTCGTTCTGGAGTAGCGTTCCTTTGCCGCGCACAGCTGACGTGAGGAGCATTTCCATGAGCCGGTTCACCGGTCTGCTGAAACTGGCCGCCGCCGCGGCCGCCGGGGCCGTCCTCGCGGGCGGCGCCACCGCCGTCGCGAACACCGGCGACGCCGACGGGTGGCGCGGTCACGAGCCCGCCAACATCGGCCAGGTCAAGCTCGACGTGAAGGCCTACTACGGCGATGTCGTCGGCAGCGACGGCAAGCACCGGTACTCCGACACCAGCCGGTTCGTCTCCGACACCCGGCGCCAGGTCGAGGACGCCAAGCGTTATCTCACGCGGCGGCTGGACCGCGGCGTGAAGAACCCCGCCGTCGTGTTCGACGTCGACGACACCGCCGAGGTCACCTACGGCTGGGAAGCGGACAACGACTTCGGCTTCGACCCGGTGAAGCAGCAGGAAGCGATCGACAAGGGCACGTTCGTCGCGAACAAACCGGTGCTGGAGCTGGCGAACTGGGCGGCGCGGCGCGGCGTGAAGATCTACTTCCTGACCGGGCGCAACGAATTCCAGGGCCCGCGGTCGCTGAAGAACCTCGCGAACGAGGGCTACCCGGCGCCGGCGGGGGCGTTCTTCAAACCGAAGACCACCGCACCCGGCTACCTGCCGTGCGGGCTGACCTGCACCACCGTCCAGTACAAATCGGGCACGCGGAAGCACATCGCCTCGACCGGCGTGACCATCCTCGCCAACTTCGGCGACCAGTTCAGCGACCTCGAAGGCGGTTACGCCGAATTCCCGGTCAAGCTGCCGAATCCGATGTACTACCTGCCTTGAGGGGAATATCCGCGCGTTCGGCGTCGCTGTGCCCGGTATGTCTGACAAAAAGGTGTTGAAGCCCAGCGCGGCCCACCCGATCACGGTGGAGCCGAACAAGGCGCGCGTGGTCGTCACGGTCGGCGGGAAGGTCGTGGCGGACAGCGCGAACGCGCTCACGCTGCGGGAGGCGAACTACCCGCCCGCGCAGTACATCCCGCGTGCCGATGTCGACTTCGGCCTGCTGGAGCGGACGGACCACTCGACGTACTGCCCGTTCAAGGGCGACGCGTCGTACTACAGCATCCGCACGGGTGACGGCGTCGCCCAGAACGCCGTCTGGACCTACGAGGCGCCGCACGACGCGGTCGCCGGGATCAAGGACCACGTGGCGTTCTACCCGGCGAAGGTGGACGCGATCGAAGAGCGCTGACCTTCACCGCAGCTGGTTGATCCGGTCTCCGTCGGCCGCGAGCGAGGTGTCGGATTCGATCCGCCACACCTCCAGGCCCGGTGCCTTGACCAGGGCGTCGACGAGCGCATCCTCGCCCGCGACGATGGTCGAATCGAAGTCGACTTCGGTGGCCACGCACCACGCGCGGTCGTCCGGCCAGAACAGGTTGGGCGACTGGGCTTCGAACCAGTTCGGCCGGGGCCGCCAGCCGAGTTCCGTCGCGGACGTCAGCGGTCCGTGGAAGAGCAGGTAGTCCCGGCCGGGATGGCGCAGGCGCGGCGCGTCGAGGTGCTCGCGGGACAACGTCGTCTCGTCGGCCCAGCCATAGCCGTCCCAGAGGCCGAACCAGGCGTCCGAAGCGGACGTGTGGTCGCCGAGAACGGCCAACAGCGCGGTGAGACTGTGCGACGGCAGCGTGCCGCGCCCCGGAGGGGAGCCGCGCCAGAGTGAGCCGGTGAGATTCACCGGATCCGGGGAGCCGACCAGCGCGTGCCACTGCATGGCGCCATGGGCGCGCCGCCCCGTTTCGGCAGCGGCTTCACACCAGCTCGCCCAGCCGCCGCGGTCGCGCTCGGCGGGGTGGCAGAGACGCGCGTAGGCGGCGTAGCCACGCGGAACCGTGCGGCCTGCCGCGCCGAACGCCCCGCCGAGCCTGGGGAAGATCCACTCGGCGGAGGACGGGTCGAGCACCGGTCGCAGCACGGCGGCAAGTCTTCAGCAAGATCAGGTGAAGCGCATCTTGTCGGTGGGCGGGGGCATACTGCCGGACGTGGGTGTTCCGCTGCGCCGCCGTTCGGGCCGTTCGGTGTACCGCGAAAGCACGCCGGTCGCGGCCGTGACCGGCGTGGTCGAGAGCGCATGGACGGGTGTGGTGGGCTGCCGTCGTCCACTGAGGGTGTTCCCCGACGGCTGCGTGGACCTCGTCTGGGACGGGGCGGTGCTCGCCGCTGTCACCACGGTGCGCGGGGTGCTGCGGCACGAGCTGCCGTCGGCGGACTGGACCGTCGGGTTGCGCCTGAGGTGCGGCGTCGGGGGCGCGGTGCTGGGCCTGCCGATGACGGAGCTGAGCGCGGGTGCCACCCCGTTGCGCGACCTGTGGGCCGCCGGTGCGCGCCGCGCCGAGTCCGAGCTGGCCGGGTGCGCCACACCCGGCGAGGCGCGATCGGTGCTGGAAACACTGATCGCCGAAAGGCTCCGGGACGTCGAGGTGGACGGGCTGTCTCTCGCGGCCGCTCGCGCGCTGCGTGCGCCCGGTGCTCGTACCGACCGGGTGGCCGCGGAGCTGGGTGTGAGTGAGCGCGGTCTTCGGCGGCGTGTGCGGTATGACGTCGGTGTCGGTCCCAAGGAGTTGCAGCGGGTACTGCGCTTCCACCGGTTCCTTGAGCGCGTCGGGGCCGTTGCGCGGGACCAGGCGTCGCTCGCCGACGTCGCCGCTGACGTGGGGTACGCGGATCAGTCCCACCTCGGGCGCGAATGCCGCAGGCTGTCCGGCGCTTCGCCCGGCGCGCTCGTGCGGTCCTGGACTGGCCGAAACGTTCCAGACTGAGGCCGCCCGCCGAGGCGAAGATCGGGAGGTGCCCGAACCTTTCCGCGTCACCATCGACATCCGCACGGACGACCTGGACATCAACGGTCACGTCCGCGGCCCCGCCTACCTCGCGTACGCCGATCACGCGCGCTGGGAGTGCGTGTGGGCGGCGGGCGTGGACCCGTTGGCGCTCAAGGCCGGGAACCTCGGCCCGGTGAACCTCGAAACGACGATCCGGTTCCGCCGGGAACTGCGTGCCCGGGCGCGGATCGACGTCCTGACCAGGTTCACCTGGGAGCCGGGCAAGGTGTCCCGGGTCGTCCAGGAGTTCGTGGCACCGGACGGAGCCGTCGTGGCCGAGGTGGAAAGCCTTTCCGGGCTGCTGGATCTCGAACATCGCCGCCTCGTCCCGGATCCGGGACGGCATTGGCGGGAATACGCTTCACGGCCGGAAATCCTCGGCCTGCCGTGATCCGGCCTCCTTTTCGTAGAGGCTGGTGGGCCATTTCGCCCCGGGCGGGTCGGCCACGTGCTCGAAACCCCTGCGCTCGTAGAGTCCGCGCAGGGCCGGGTTGTCCCTTGTGGTCGCCACCCGGACGAAGGCCTTGCCGTGAAGCGCGGCCTTCTCGCCGACCCAGTCGATGATCGTGTTCCCGAGCCCGGCTCCGGCCGCCTCCCGCGCGACCGCGAGGCGGCCCAGGTAGTAGGCCGGTTCCGTCCTGTCGCCCCAGAGCCCGGGATCGGCCTCGGTCACCACGCAGGTCGCGATCGGCTCGCCGTTCCGGATGACCAGCAACGCCTCGCCCGCCTGGATCTGATCGCGCACCGACTCACGGGGAAAGCGGTGCGGCCATTGGTGGATGCCGCGCCCGGCGAGCCAGGCGGCGGCCTCGGCGAGGAGGTCGAGTACGGCGTCCTCCTCGCCCGGGCGGGCCGGGCGGACGGTGGTGTCCGGGGTGAGCGGCTCGGGGCCGGTGAGGATCGGCATGGCTCGATGATGCCCGTGCGGTGGTTGGATGTCCGGCGTGGTCGACGAGAACCTGGTACGGAAGCTGCTCGCGGAACAGTTCCCTCGGTGGGCCGGGCGGACGGTCGAACGATGGCCGTCCGGCGGCACGGTCAACGCCATGTTCCGGCTGGGCGACGACATGGTCGTACGACTGCCGCTGACCAACGGCGGCGCGAAAGACGTGGCGCTGGAGCAGAAGTGGTTGCCGCGTATCGCGTCACGGCTGCCGACGCCGATCCCCGAGGTGCTCGGAGCGGGGGCGCCCGCCGACGGCTACCCGTGGCCATGGTCGGTGTATCGCTGGCTGCCGGGCGAGAACCCGCGGCCGGACGCGCTCCGCCTGCCCCGGCAATTGGCCGAAGACCTGGCCGGGTTCGTGCTGGCGATGCGGCGTATCCCCACGACGCGGGCGCCGAAAGCACACCGCGGCGGACCGCTCACGACGCTGGACGCGGAGACGCGATCGGCGATCGAACGTCTGCGCGCGATCCCCGAGGAGAACGTGGACTGCGACGCCGTCCTCGCTCTCTGGGAGAACGCGCTGGGGTCGCCCGAGCCGTCGGCGGCGCCGGTGATGCTGCACGCCGACCTGATGCCGGGCAACCTGCTCGTGGACGGCGGTCGGCTCTCCGCGGTGATCGATTTCGGCTGCATGGGCGCGGGCGATCCGGCGTGCGACCTGTTCCCGGCGTGGAATCTCTTGCCCACCGACGCGAGGGAAGCCTTCCGGGAGGCCTTGAGCGTGGACGACGCGACCTGGAGCCGCGGTCGCGCGCGGACGCTCTCGCAGGCGCTGATCGCGCTGCCGTACTACCGGGAGACCAACGAGGCGATGGCGGGAAACGCGAGGCACGTGATCCGGGCGGTGCTGGACGAAATGGCTTGATCATCGGTTTACGGTTCGCATATGACGAGCAAGCTCCGGCTGGCCGAGGTCACCGCCGCCAACTTCGACGCCGCGATCGAACTGAAGGTCCACCCGGAGCAAGCTCATTTGGTCGCGCCGGTCGTGAAGTCCCTCGCCGAGGCCTACGTGCACCCCGGTGTCGCCTGGCCTCGCCTCATTTTCGACGGTGACCGGCTGGTCGGTTTCCTCATGGCCTTCCTGGATATCGACTTCGCCGGCGACGGAACGGGTACGGACATCCGCTCGGGTCTCTGGCGGCTCGCCATCGCGGCAGGCGAGCAGGGCCGGGGTTACGGCCGGTTCGCGGTCGACGCCGTGGCCGCCGAGATCCGCCGGCGTGGCGGCAGCCGCCTCACCGCTTCCTGGCACCCAGGCGACGACGGGCCCGAGCGCTTCTACCTGAGGCTCGGGTTCCGCTTGACCGGGGAGACGAGCGGGGACCAGGTGGTCGGGGAGTTGGCGCTGGATCAGGGATTCCGTCGGGTGCCGCGGGATTGATCGGGATGGGTCGGATCGGGCAGGTGAGGTGAGGGGGGCTTCGCCGGATCGGGTGGGGGAATGCGTCTTGGATCGGGCAGGTGAGCTGAAGGGGACCTTCGCCGCATCGGATGCGGGAAAGCGCCTTTCACGCAGGGGATTCTGGTAGGTGGCGGCGGGGCGAGCCGGTCGTGATGCGGAGAGCCTTGGCAGGGGCGTTCGGTCTGAGGTGGTGGGTTCTCGAGAGCGGAGCAAGGTATGACCGAGCCTCTGCCGAGCAGGCCTTCGTGGTTCTGGACTGGCCGTGCTCTCCGAGTCGACACCCGACACTCGGGTCGCCAATGCCCGATTGGTGTCGCTGGACGCGCTTCGCTCACGCCACTGGCGAAGTGCCGAATCGGGTACTACGACTCGAGATTGTGTCCCATGTGGACTGACGGGCACCAGGGAGGTCCCTCAGCGTCCGGTTCGGCCTACGTCCTGAGGTGCATGGTGTTGCGTCTCGGTGTGCCGGTGGGGTCGAGGTAGGTGGGTGGGGTGAATTCGGGTAGGCCGTCTTGGGCGATCTGGACTTTCCATTCGCTGCGATGGATCAACCGGTGGTGCTTGGTGCACAACAACACGAGGTTGTCGATCTTCGTTTCGCCGTGGTGTCGCCAGAAAACAATGTGATGGGCGGTGCAGCGGGGCACGGGCATGTCGCAGCCGGGGAAGGCGCAGCCGCCGTCGCGAAGTGTCAACGCGTACTTCTGCGCTAGCGATACGGTGCGTTTCGACCGGCCGATGTCGAGTGGTTCGCCGGCGGTGCCGAGAACACCGGGGCGGACTCGGGCGTCGCAGGCGAGGATGCGGGCGTCGGTGGCACTGATCGGGCCGACCAGGTCCAGGTGGGCTTCGCCGATATCCCGAATGAGGTCGTCGTAGGACATGGTGACGAGGATGTGGGTGGCTTCGCCTGCTTGGCCGGGGAGGTTGCGGCTGGTGGTCTTCAGCCGCACATAGTCGGTGAAGGCGTCTCCGTAGCGTTCGTCCTGGGTGCGGGAGTCGCGGACCCCGTCGATGGCTTTGTGGGGTTTGGCCATGGGGTCGAGGTCGGATTTCAGGCGGGCGTAGGTTTCCAGATCGAGGCGCGCTTTGAGACCGAGGGTGCCGTCGCGGTGCTTGACGAACCGCAACTCCGGCCGGGTGTCTTTCGGGTCCTCGTTCCGCGGCTCTTT
Organism: Amycolatopsis sp. NPDC000009; assembly: GCF_055563465.1. Taxonomy (NCBI): domain Bacteria; kingdom Bacillati; phylum Actinomycetota; class Actinomycetes; order Pseudonocardiales; family Pseudonocardiaceae; genus Amycolatopsis; species Amycolatopsis sp. NPDC000009. The sequence goes on along the minus strand of NZ_JBVHDI010000030.1, from coordinate 29,170 downwards.
CCCGTCGGGGTCGAGTTCGTCCAGCAGGCGGCGTCCGGCGCGCATGATCTGGCGGGGTCCGGCGTGGCGAGCCAGTGCGACCAGGATCTTCTCCCCGGCTCGCACGTCCTCCTCCGGGACGGTGGACGGGATGCGGGCGAGCGTCTTGATGATCGCGTCGATCTGCGACCCGCCGATCGCGCCCTCCGCGGCGGCTTCAGCCGTCAACGGCGCCAACGGTGGCTCGGGATCCCCGCCGATGGCCGGGCCGGGATGCAGCGCCAGCACCCGATCGGCACGAGCGCCGGCTTCCTTGTCCGACACCAGGAAGTCCTCGACAATCAGCCCCGCCAACGTCGAATGGCCCGAACATCCGCGCACCCCGCGACGATTGATTTCCGCCAGGATCGCATTCTGCTCCGCATCCGCTTGGCGCTTCAGGACTTCCAGTTCCTGTTTGCGGGCATGCAGCGTCGCGGTGTCGGCGCGCCACCACTCGGTGGACGTCCTCTGGGGTGCATCGTTGCTGGCCACGACACCGACGTTACTCCGAATCGAACACCTGCGCTAGCCCAAACGGCCCAGTGGGCAAATGTTTCGGAAATAGGTAGCGAAGCCTTCTTAAGAGCGCGAAGCGCCTTTAAGGGTGCGAAGCGCGCCTTAGGTCGTCGAGTGTCTTTCGATAAGGTAAGGCGGGTGCGCATCGGCCTGGTCTCGTGCTAACGTCGTCCCCGAGCCCCGTATGGGCCTACGCATGGAGGTAGCGGCTACTCGGCCACTGGAGATCGGCACACACCGTCTCTCGTATTCAGTCATCCCCACGTCGTGGGATGACGCCTCCATGTGATGCGCCCGAAACCGGGTGCGTCCGGGCTCGTGTGCGCTCTTCCGGTGGCGGTTCCGCGCCCTCCTGTCGACACATCGACGGGAAAGGACCGCATTGACCGGCTTCAACGACCAGGTGATCGAGGAATTCAGGCAGAGCAAGGGAAAGCTCGGCGGCATGTTCGAGGGGTGGCGGCTGATCCTGCTCACCACCGTCGGCGCCAGGAGTGGTGAGCGGCGGACGAATCCGCTGGGGTATCTCGAAATCGACGGCAAGACCGTCGTCGTCGCTTCGAACATGGGGGCGCCGGCGCATCCGGGCTGGTATCACAACATCCGGCGTGACCACCGGGTCACGATCGATACGGGGACCGAGACCTACGAGGCCATCGCGGCCGTTCCGCCGGCGGCGGAACGTGACGCGTTGTTCGCGAAGATCGTCGCCGAGGAGCCGGGTTTCGCCGAATACCAGGCGAAAACGACGCGCGAACTGCCGGTCGTGATCCTGCACCGGCTCGACGAGCGGGTGCGGGGGATGGGCGACTTCATGGTGGAGGTCCACGACTGGCTGCGAGACGAGCTGAAGACGCTGCGAGCCGGGGTGGACGACATCGTGGCCGGGCGCGCGGACACGCTCGTCATCGAGAAATCCCTGCGGGCGCACTGCGTTTCGTTCTGCGAGGCGTTGACCAAACATCACACCGGCGAGGACATGGGCGCGTTTCCCATGTTGGCGCAACGGTTTCCGGCGCTCGCGCCGGTGCTGACCGAGCTCGGGGAGGACCATGTCGTCGTCGCGGACCTGCAGAAGCGGATCCGGGAGCTCGTCGAGGGGTACGTCCACGGCGAGAGTGACCCCGTCCGCTTGCGTGACGAGTTCGACGCACTCGCGGGGACGCTCGAAGCGCATTTCGCCCACGAAGAGCGAACGGTCGTGGCTGCGCTCAATGTGACGGTGCCCGGCTGAGGGATGCCGACGCCCTGGGGTTTCGGCCCCGGGGCGTGTATCCTGGGAGACGGCGGCGTCTTCGCGGCGCGACGCCGTTCCGGCACGAGGCGGGTGGAATTCGCCCCCGGCCTCGCCGAAGACCGCGAACCCCGCGGTCCCTTCGAAAGGTTTCACAGTCAAAACTCACAGCACCGACAGTGCGCTGTTCAGCCACCCGCTCGACACCCAGGTCGAGCGACACGACCCCGCGACGCCCCAAGGCGAGCGATACATGGATCTTTTTCGCGAACCTTCTTACCCCGCACCGGAACCTTCGGCCGACGCCGTTCGTTGACCGGGGTAGACCAACGTTTTGGGTGTCGTGTTGTCCAAGCACGCTCGCGCAGAATTCGTCGCGGGCGTCGCCCTTCGTGCGTCGCGCCGTGACATCGGCTGACAAGGCCGGTATCAGGCTGGCAAGAGGCACAGCCTGGCCATCGACAAGAAGCGGCGATATGACTTCAGTTCTAAGACACCCGGACAGCGAAGAGCGGCAGGCACCACAGCCCCTGCTGTCCGGGGAGCAGAGCAACACCGAAAACTTTCTCGTCAAGCTGTTCGCGGTGGTGCCGTTGCTGGCACTGGCCGCGTCCGTCCCCTTCGCTTGGGGCTGGGGCCTCGGCTGGGTGGATCTCGGCCTGGCCGCCGGGTTCTACTTCCTCACCGGCCTCGGCGTGACCATCGGTTTCCACCGCTACTTCACCCACGGCGCCTTCAAGGCCAACCGCGGCCTGCGGATCGCCCTCGCGGTCGCCGGCAGTATGGCCATGCAGGGCCCGGTCATCGGCTGGGTCGCCGACCATCGGCGCCATCACGCCTTCGCCGACCGCGAGGGCGACCCCCACTCCCCGTGGCGGTTCGGCACCACCCCGGCCGCGCTGGCCCGCGGCTTCTGGCACGCCCACATGGGCTGGCTGTTCGAGCGCGAGAAGACCAACGCGCACCGGTTCGCCCCCGATCTGCTCGCCGACCGTGACATCGCCCGGATCGATCGCCTGTTCCCGCTGCTCACCGTCGTGACGCTGCTCGCGCCGGCCGTCCTCGGCGGCGTGATCACGATGTCGTGGTGGGGCGCGGTCACCGCGTTCTTCTGGGCGAGCCTGGTCCGCGTGGCGCTGCTGCATCACGTCACCTGGTCGGTGAACTCGCTCTGTCACATGATCGGCGATCGCCCGTTCGCCGCCCGCGACAAATCCGCGAACTTCTGGCCGCTCGCCATCGCCTCGATGGGTGAGTCCTGGCACAACTCCCACCACGCCGACCCCACCGGCGCCCGGCACGGCGTCCGCCGTGGCCAGCTCGACATCTCGGCGCGGCTGATCTGGCTGTTCGAGAAGGCGGGCTGGGCGACGGACGTCCGCTGGCCCAAGGCCGACCGCCTCGGCCGGAAACTCAACCCTGGCCACGCCCTGTCGCTGGGCCGGAGCGCGAACCGGGCCTGAGCCCGTCAGCGAACCGCGCCCGCGATCGCGCCGATCAGTTCCGGTCCGTCGGACAACGCCGGATCGTTGTGATCGGCGCCGGGGACTTCGACCGTCTCGGCACCGGCCGCCCGCGCCACGGCGCGGCTCTGCTCGGCCGGGACGATCGAGTCCGCCGTGCCGTACACGACGGTCACCGGCGCCTTCACTCGCGCGACGTTTTCCCTCGTCGGGAACTCGTCCCGCAGCAGCCAGCGGACCGGTAGGAACGGATAGTGCCGCTGTCCGACCGACGCGAGGTCGACGAACGGCGAACGCAACACGAGCGCGGACGGCGGCCGCTCGACGGCCAGCTCGGTGACGACCGCGGAGCCGAGGCTCTCGCCGAAGTAGATCAGTGGTGTCCCGGCCTCGCGGACCAGGAAGTCCTGTGCGGCACGGACGTCCAGCGCGAGGCCGTCCTCGGACGGCTCACCGGGGTTGCCTCCGTAGCCCCGATAGTCCAAGAGCAGCACCGAGAGCCCGCGGGCGGTCAGCGCGCGGGCCATCGGCACGCGGTACGACCGGTTCCCGGCGTTGCCCGGCGCGACCAGCACGGCCGCCTTCGCGCCGGTGACCGGGAAGTACCAGCTCGACAGGCTCAGTCCGTCCGACGTGGTGAGCGTGACGTCCCTGCCGCCGGGCAGGACGCCGGCGGCACCGGTGAGCGGACCTGCCTCGGGGAGGTAGATCAGCTTGCGCTGGAAGGCGAACGCGCCACCGAGGACCACGCCGACGATGGTGACGGCCACCGCCAGCGCGATCAACACCCTCTTCCGCATGCTCAGGCCTTCGCCGGGGGAAGACCGAACCGCGTGAACAGATCCGCGTCGAGGAACGAGGTGATCTCGCGGATCCGGTCTTCGCGCAGGGTGAGCAGGTTGATGGACCAGGCGCGATGGACGGCGTCGGCCGATTCGCCCAGGTAGCAGGCGACGGCGGGCTGCCCGTTGGCGGTGAGGACCTCGGTGCGCCAGCTCGGGCACCGGCCCAGCGGGACCGCGACCGCGAAGTCGGTCACCGCGTCGATGCCGCTGTACCAGCGCGGAAGCGGCGGCATGGACCAGGTGACGTCCTTGGTCAGCAACGCCACGAGCGCGCCGGCGTCGCCACGCTCCAGCGCGGAGGCGAAGTCCGCGGCGATCTCGCGCGTCAGGGCGTCTTCGGGCCGGCGCCCCGGCGCTGGGACCTTCTCGGCCACGATCGCCCGCGCGCGTTGCAGCGCGCTGTTCACCGCCGCGACCGAAGTGTCCATTGTGGACGCGATTTCGGCGGCGGAGAAACCGAGGACGTCGAAGAGCACCAGTGCGGCCCGCTGGTTGCCCGGCAGGTGCTGCAACGCGGCGACGAACGCCAGCTCGATGGCCTCGCGCCGCTCGGACCGGGCGTCCGGCGCGTCCGGGTACGGGCCGAGCCACGCCACCTCGGTCGCCGGGGCGTCTTCGAGTACGACTCGCTCGCTCGACTGGCCGAGGTCCATCGGCAAGGCCCGCTTGCCCCGCGCGGCCGCGATGTCCAGGCAGGCGCGGGTGACGATGGTGTAGAGCCACGTGCGCATCGAGCTGCGGCCCTCGAACCCGTCCATCCCCCGCCAAGCCCGCAGGAGCGCGTCCTGCAGGGCGTCGTCGGCGTCGTGGGCCGAGCCGAGCAGGCGGTAGCAGTGGGCGTGCAGCTCGCGGCGCAGCGGCCCGACCAGGCGATCGAACGCCGCGTCGTCGGTGGGCACGACGGCTACTTGGCGCGAAGCGCGGTGACGGCCGGGGTGAACATCGTCGTCTTGATCGCGGCCAGCGTGCCGCGATCCTTGCCTGCCAGCGGGCGGACGAGGTCGGCCGCGTACTCCAGCAACGCGGGCTTCTCGGCGACGGCGTCGACGAGACCCAGGTCCCGCGCGTCCGTGCCACCGAAGCGGCGTCCCGTGGTCATCGACGCGATCGCGGCGGCGGGGGTGAGTTTGCCCTGGATCAGCGCCGCCATCCCCGGGGTGAACGGGATGTTGATATCCGCTTCGGGGAAGCAGAAGTACCCGCGGTCGGCGCGCATCACCCGGAAGTCGTGCGCCATCGCCAGCATGGCCCCGGCGCCGAACGCGTGCCCGTTGATCGCGGCGACCGTGTGCACGCCGAGCGTGAGGACGCGGGCCAGCAGTTCGTGGACGTCGGCGACGTACTGCGCGGCCTGAGCGGGGTTGCCGGTGAGCCATTCGAGGTCGAGGCCGTTCGAGTAGAACTTCCCGGAGCCGACGGTGACCAGCACGGCCGGATCCGGATAGGCGACGACGGTGTCCAGTTGCGAATGGACGGTTTCCAGCCAGGAGGGGGAGAAGCGGTTCTCGTCGTCGCCGAGGTCCAGGAGGAACACCGGGGCGTCGTGGCGCAGAGTGGGCATGTCAGTCCTTTCGTGGGGGCGGGAGCAGGAGTATGGCGCGCACCGCGGCGCTCAGCCGGGTGCGGGAGTCTTCGGAGATCGGCTCGCCCGCGGTGAACGCGCGGCGGAACAGGGCCGTCGGCAGATCGACCACGCAGGTGGTGAGAACCTCGACGGCCTGAGCGTCCCGCCGGTCCCAAAGCCGGTCGGCGAGCCGGACCAGGAGCGCGATCAGGCGTTTGTCGAGTGCCAGGAGGTCACCGGCGAGGTCGTCGGGGACCTGCGGACCGAGCAGGTGCTCCCTCTTGACCGTGATGAGCAAGCGGGCGGCCTCGGGCCTTCGGTCGGCGAACACGGCCGGCGCGCTCGCGGCGGAGACGACCGCCGCGGCGGGGTCCGCCGATCGGTCGGCCAGTTCGGTCTGAAGGTCGAGGAACTCGCCCGCCGCGCGGAGCCAGACTCGGGCCAGCAAGGCGCCGAGCGAGCCGAAGGCGTGGTAGATCGTGCCGTTGGACACCCCGGCGGCGGTCGCGAGCGACCGGACGGTGACGCCCTGCGCGCCGACGTCGACGACAAGGCGCTCGGCCGCGTCGAGCAGCCGGTCCAGGTCGTGCACACGGGGGCGGGCCACGACGCGAGAATAACAGAGCGCTCGCTCCAAAACTTCGTCAGGCGACGAAGTCCGCCAGTAGCTCAGAGCCGATCGGCGTGCCGCCGGGGGATGTGACGCAGGTCATGAGCACCTCCGCGGCCAGGTTGTCACATCCGGCGTGCGGCGCGGGTCAACCCGGCGAACCACCGAGAACCCGAGGAGAAACCGAAATGACCACCGCCTATGTCATCGTCACTGTCGTCGGAGCGTTCATGGCCGCCTTCTCGGCCGCCTCGATCTTCTTCCGCGCCAAGTGGGTCGTGCAGCCGCTGGCCGACTACGGCGTTCCCCGTGGCTGGTGGACGCCGCTCGGCGTCGCCAAGGCGGCGGGCGCGCTCGGCCTGATCGCCGGCCTGTGGGTGCCCGCGCTCGGCGTCGCGGCCGGGATCGGCCTGGTGCTCTACTTCACCGGCGCCGTGATCACCGTGCTCCGCGCGCACTGGCCGTCGCACGTCGCGTTCCCGCTGATGTACATGGCGCCTGTCGCCGCCTCCTTGGTGCTGGGCTTCGCCGCTTGAGGTCAGGAATCCGGGGACCACACCGCGAGTTCGGCGCCGCCGGGCTCGCGGAAGTGGAACCGGCGCCCGCCGGGGAACGAGAACGGCTCGGCCGTGACGACTCCGCCCGCGGCCTCGACGGAAGCCTTCGCCCGTTCGAGGTCGTCGGTGCGGATCGTCACCAGCGGCGCCGCCGTCTGCCGCGCGGTGTCCTGCTGGAAACCGAACGAGACCACGCCGCCGCCCTGGACGTCGGTGTACGTCGGGCCGTACGCCGCCGCCGTCCACCCGAAGGCCGTTTCGAAGAACTCGCCCGAGCCCGCCGCCGAACTCGACGGGAACTCGACGAAGTCGATTTCGTACATGGGCCGGAAGCTACTCCGGGGCACCGACAAAAACGGCTCAGACGCTGCGCAGCACCGAGACCACGACGCCGAGCACGCTCGCGCGGTCGCCGTCGATGACGTCGTAGGCGGGGTTGCGCGGTTCGAGGTACACGTGGCCGTCGCGGCGGCGGTACACCTTGACCGTGGCCTCCTCGTCGATCATCGCGGCGACGATCTGGCCGGAATGCGCCTCCTGCTGCTGCTTCACCACGACTATGTCGCCGTCGCAGATGGCCGCGTCGATCATCGAGTCACCGCGCACGCGCAGCCCGAAGACGTTGCCGCGCCCGGTGAGTTCACGCGGCAGGGTCATCACGTCGTCGACGTGCTCGACGGCCGAGATCGGCGTTCCCGCGGCGATGTCACCGACGACGGGGACCGGCACGGAGTCCTCTGTGGACGTTTTCGACGTGGTGCCGTGCAGGAAGGCGCGGACGTCGATGGGGCGGGAGATCGAGCTGCTGCGGCGGAGGAAGCCCTTCTCCTCCAAGGCCGCGAGGTGCTTCGACACCGAGGACGTCGAGCGGAGCCCGACCGCTTCACCGATCTCGCGCGTGCTCGGCGAGTATCCGTACTCCATCACCCATTCGCGGATGGTCAGCAGGATCTTCTGTTGCCGCTCCGGCAGTGAAGCGGCTTCCTCGAACAGCTCGAGATCTTGGTAGGCGGTCATCATCGGAATGTTAGTTCGTGCAGGCCGCCGCGATCGCCGCGGTGTCCCAGTAGAACGGCCGCACCTCGGTGATGCGCCCGCCCTCGACGGTGATCGTCTGCAGGATCGGGAAATCGAGCTCGTCGCCGGTGGCCCTGGCACGGGCGTGCACGTGGGTCAGCACGACCAGCGGGCTGGTCTCGCTCAGGAAGCTCTGCTCCACCATGTCGAAGACGTCCCAGGTGTCGCTCATCGCGGTGAAGAACCGCTCCATGCCCTCGCGGCCGCGCCAGATTCCGCCGTAGGGCAAGGAATCCGCCTGGTACAGCACCACGGAGGGGGCGAAGAACGGGGCGAGCGGTGCGAAGGTGGCCTGGCCGGGACCGCCCGCGGCGAGGTACTCGGCTTCCGCCGCGTACATGCCCTTGAGTACGGACAGGGCGTCTGTTGTCGTCGTCATGACGACCACTGTGGCGTGAATCGCCACCGATCGCTGGCGGTTATCCGTCGTGGAGATCGGCCGGATGGCGACCAGGGCGAGCCGAAAGTCCGATCCCGCGGGGGGTTTCGACGAGGTTGACTCGATCGTATGAACACGAAGATCACCGCGGCGGTCATCGCCGCCGCGACGGCCACGGTCGCCCTGTCCGGATGCGGTCTCAAGGAAGGGCTGACCGAAAAAGCGAACGGGCACGTCAAGACGGTCGGCTACGCGACGGGCGCGGAAGGCAAACGCGACAAGGACGCCCGGCTGCCGGAGTGGGTGCCGGACGGGGCGGCGTCGGTCACGGAGGTCATCCGGACGACCGGTTCGGAGCGGCTCCTGAAGTTCACCGGCGGGACGCTGCCCGCCGTCTGCGTGCCGGGGGCGGCCGCGGAACAGCAGGCCACGCTCGCCGCCGAATGGTGGCCGCCGGGGCAGGAGCGCCGGACCGACAAGGTCTGCGGTGAATGGCACGTGCTGGTCCAGGGGGCCGACGTGTACGCGTTCAAGCCGGAGACCTTGGTGAGCAAGAGGTCCTGAGTCACTCCTCGGGGGCGAGCGCGTCGGTGCAGGCGGCGAGGTCGTGCAGCAACCTGCCCTGCTGGGCGGGCGAAAACGGCGCGAGCATCCGCTCCTCGACCGCGCGCACGACGCCGCTCGCGGCGCGGAGCTGGGCACGGCCGGCGGGGGTGAGGGTGCTCGGCAGGGCCCGGCCCTGAGGTGCCGTCGCCGGCCGGGTGACCAGTCCGCGGTCCTGCAATCCGCGCAGGACCAGGTTCATCGACTGGCGGGTGACGAACACGGCCCTGGCCAGTTCCGCGTTGGACAGTCCCGGCCGCTGCGAGAGCACTTCGAGGCAGGAGTACTGCGGCACGGTCAGATCGAGGGGACGCAACGCGGAGTCCATCGCCGTCCGGAGCGCCGTCGCCGCTCGTTTCAGCAGGTACCCCACCGACAGGTCCAGCGGTCCGACCGTCTCGCCTTGACTCATGTCAGCATCATGACATACGTTGGCTATGTCAACACCCTGACATGGAGGACGACATGACCGTGACCGGACCCGATTTCTTCTCGCTGCAGGTGCGCGACCTCGACCGTGCCGCCGCGTTCTACGAGACCCACCTCGGGCTGAACAGGCTTCCCGTCGCGCCGCCGCACGCGGTGGTCTTCGGCACCGAGACGATCCCGTTCGCGGTGCGGGAACCCATGCCGGGCACGGATCTCGACGCCATCTCCCCGCGACCGGGGTCAGGGGTGGCGATGTGGCTGCACGCCGACGACGCCCAGGGCCTGCACGACCGGCTGGCCGACGCCGGCGTCACCATCCTCACGGAGCCCTTCGACGGGCCGTTCGGCCGCACGTTCGCCTTCGCGGACCTGGACGGCTACGCGATCACCGTGCACGACAAGGCCTGATCCCGCTTGCCGCAGCAGCGCGAGGGCTTGCGCGTCGGACGAGCCGGCGGGAGTCGTGCACACGATCAGCGACTGATCCGGTGAACGGGCGATCGACAGGGTCTGCTGGGCCACCGTGACCGTGCCGACGACCGGATGCCGCAGTTCGTAGCTTTCGGCGTCACAGGGCCGCACGCGATGGTCGCTCCAGAGCGCGACGAACTCGGGGCTCTTCATCGTCAGCTCGCCGATCAGTTCCGCGAGCAACGGGTCTTCGGGATGCTTGCCGACGGCGATCCGCAGGTTGCCGACCACCGCGCGGATCTTCCGCTTCCACTCGGCGTACAGGTCCCGGCAGTGCGGGTCCAGGAACAGCATCCGGCTCATGTTCGGCCGTCGCGCCGGGTCGTCCGGGGCGTGGAAGTCCAGATGCCCGCCCAGCAGGGCGTGGCCGAGGGCGTTCCACGCCAGGACGTCCGAGCGGCGCCCGAGCACCAGGGCCGGAGCGTCGACGGTGTCCAGGAGATCCCGCGTCTCGGCGTGGAGCTTCTCGAGCCGTGGGCGGCGTGGCCGCGGGGCGCGGCGGGCGGCGGTGGCGAGCCGTTCGAGATGTTCGCGTTCGTGGCCGTCGAGCCGGAGCGCGCGGGCGATGGCGTCGAGCACCTCGGCCGAGGCGCCGCGCGACATGCCCTGCTCCAGCCGCGCGTAGTAGGAGACGCTGACTCCGGCGAGCTGGGCCAGTTCCTCTCGCCGCAGCCCGGCCACCCGGCGGCGCGCCCCGAAGTCGCGGAGGCCGACGTCTTCCGGGCGCAGCTGAGCCCTTCTCGCCTGCAAGAAGTCGCCGAGCGGGCCAGGTCCGTCCATGAACCCGAGTATCCGTGGCGCGGGCGCCCTCGGCCACACCCTCCCAGTGGGAGGAAAACCGGGGCGTGGTCCGGGCGCTCACCGGCCTCCAGGCTCGGTGACATGGACGAGATCACCATCGGGGACGTCACGGTCACCCGGGTCAAGGAGTTCTACGGTTCGCTCGGCATGACCCCGGCCGAGTTCCTGCCGGACAGCCCCGGCGGGGCGTGGGACGAACACCGCGACTGGCTGGCGCCCGGCTTCTGGAACCCAGAGACGAACGAATGCCGTGCGGCGCTGCAGTCCTGGCTGATCCGCAGCGAAGGACGCACGATCCTCGTCGACACCGGGGCAGGCAACCACAAGGACCGGCCCTACGCGGCGGTGTGGAACCGCCTCGACACCGCCTACCTCGACAACCTCGCGGCGGCCGGGGTGCGGCCCGAGGACGTCGACGTGGTGGTCAACACGCATCTGCACATCGACCACGTCGGCTGGAACACGCGGCTCGACGGCCGCACCTGGGTGCCGACCTTCCCGAACGCCACGTATCTGATGCCGCGGCCCGACTTCGACTTCTGGAATCCGGCCGAAGGGCACGATTCCGTGCTGGGGCGTGGAAATCAGAACGTCTTCGAGGACAGTGTCGCGCCGGTGCACGAGGCCGGGCTGACCCGCCTGTGGGACGGCACGCACCGCATCGACCGGAATCTGCGGCTGGATCCCGCGCCCGGCCACACCCCCGGCTCGTCCGTGCTCACCCTGGAATCGGGCGGGGAGCGGGCGTTGTTCGTGGGCGACCTCGTGCACACCGCGCTGCAGATCGTGGAGCCGGACACCAATTCGCCCTATTGCGAAGACCCGGCCGCCTCCCGGGCCACCCGGCACAAACTGCTCGGCCAGGCCGCCGACGACAACGCACTCGTCTTCCCGGCGCATTTCGGTGCTCAGGGTGCCCTGCGGGTCGAGCGCCGGGGATCGAAGTTCGCGATCGCGCGGTGGGCCGGGTTCTCCGCCCTCTCCTGAGGAGTTTTTCGTGTACGTACAAGCAGAAACCCCGTCCGGTGTCGTGCGCGGCCGACGCGACTCCTTCGGGGAGCTCTACCACGCCATCCCCTACGCGGCGGCGCCGATCGGGCCTGGCCGCTTCCTCCCGCCGTCGCCGCACCCTGGCTGGCCAGGGGTCCGTGACGGCACGCGGCCCGGGCCGACGGCTCCCCAGCCGGTGCGCGACTTCGGCGGGCTCGACATGACGCCGTATTTCGGACCCGGCTGGAGGCGCGGCGACGAATACCTCACCGTCGACGTCCGGACCCCCGCGGCGGACGACGGCCGTCGCCCGGTCATGGTGTTCGTGCACGGCGGCGGTTTCGTCACCGGTTCGGCCCGCGCCGCGCTGTACGACGGACGGGCGTTCGCGCGCGACGGCGTCGTCCTGGTGACGGTGAACTACCGCCTCGGCGTCCCCGGTTTCCTCGACCTGGAGGGTGCTCCGCCCAACCGGGGGCTGCTCGACGTGCTCGCCGCGCTCGGCTGGGTGCGGGACACGATCGCGGTGTTCGGGGGCGATCCGGGCAACGTCACCGTCTTCGGGCAATCCGCGGGGGCGACGCTCACCGGCGCGCTGCTCGCGACGCCGGAGGCCGAGGGAATGTTCCGCCGGGCGATCGTCCAGAGCGGCAGCGGAACCGGCGCCTTCACGCCGGAGCAGGCCGCCCGGGTCACCGCGGCGGCCGCTTCGGCGCTGGGAACCGAGCCGACCGCGCGAGCGTTCGGAGAGATCCCGGACGAGCGGTTCGTGGAGATCCTGCCCGCGCTGGCCGGTCTCGATCTGCGGACCGGAACCGCCGAGGATCCGCTGGCCGGGCTGAGCCCGTTCAGCCTCGTGTCGCCGGTCCAGCCCGCCGACGGTCCTCTCGACGGCGCCGTCGCGCTGCTCATCGGCACCAACACCGAGGAAGGGAACCTCTACGGCCGCCCAGATCTCGGGTGGACACTGTTCGGCGCCGGTACCGAACGCCTGGCGCGGGCGCACGCGCGGATCTCGGGCGGCCACACCCACCGGTACTCGTTCGGCCATCGCTCGACGGCGTTGAACGGACGGCTCGGCGCCGCCCACACCGTCGAATTGCCGTTCGTCTTCGACGTCGCGGGCGAGCCGTGGCTGCACGGGGAGGCCGGCCTGCTCGGGCCCGATCCCGCCCCGGAAGGTCTCGCGGCCAGGATGCACGGCGCGTGGGTCGCCTTCGCGAGGGCAGGCGACCCCGGCTGGCAGGCGGACACCGTCGGATTCTTCGGCTGACAGCGCCCGCCAGCCCGGTGCCAGCGTCGTGTGCGCCGCCTGCCAGCGGCGCGGAGCACGCTCTGGAATGTCATTCCAGAAGCGACTCGAGGGGTCACCAATGAACACACCTGTCACGATCATCGGCGCCGGGCTCGGCGGGCTCACCCTGGCGAGGGTCCTGCACGTCCACGGCATCCCGTCCGAGGTCTTCGAAGCGGAGGCGTCCCCGGCTTCGCGCCTGCAGGGCGGGATGCTCGACATCCACGACTACAACGGGCAGCTCGCCCTCGAAGCCGCTGGGCTCACGGACGAGTTCCGTGGCATCGTCCTGGAGGGCCGTCAGGCGCTGCGCGTACTCGACTGGGACGGGACCGTCCTGTTCGAGCGGGGCGACGACGGCACGGGCGGGCGCCCCGAGGCGCAACGCGGGGACCTGCGGCGGATGCTGCTCGACTCGCTCCCCGCGGGCACCGTCCGGTGGGGGCGCAAGGCGGTCGGCGCCCGGACGCTCGGCGACGGCCGCCACGAGGTCGCCTTCGACGACGGCACCACCGTCGTCGTGGGACTCCTGGTCGGCGCGGACGGCGCCTGGTCGCGGATCCGGCCGCTGCTCACCGACGCCGTTCCCCGGTACTCCGGCACGTCGTTCGTCGAGACCTATCTGTACGACTCCGAAACCCGGCATGCCGCGGTGGCCAAGACGGTCGGGGGCGGATCGATGTTCGGGGCGGGACCCACCGAGGGCACGGGTATCAACGCCCACCGGGAAAGCGGCGACACACTGCACGCCTACGTGGAGCTCACCGAACCGCTGGAGTGGTTCGACGCCATCGATTTCACCGACGCCGAAGCCGCCAAGGCGCGGATCGCGGCGGAGTTCGACGGCTGGTCGCCGGAGCTCACCGCGCTGATCACCGAAAGCGACGTCGCGCCGATCCATCGCCCCGCCTTCGCCTTGCCGTCCGGGCTGCGGTGGGAACGCGTCCCCGGCGTGACCCTCCTCGGTGACGCCGCGCATCTCGCGCTGGCGAACGGGGAAGGCGCCAACCTGGCGATGCTCGACGGTGCCGAACTCGGCAAAGCCCTCGCGGCGCGTCCCGACGACGTCGAGACCGCCCTCGCCGAGTACGAGCAGGCCATGTTCGTCCGCTGTGAAACGCCCATGGAGGAGGACTTCCTGCTCGAAAGCATCTTCGGGGACGACATCCCCGAGCGGCTGCTGAACCTGTTCGGGATCGAGGAACGCGAGGCCTGAGTCGGGCCTTGCCGCCGGAACGCTCAGGCCCAGCCGAGCTTTTCGTAGAACGGCGTGATCCACGTCCTGAACCGCTCACCGTAGGCCTCCTGGGCCGCGGCCACGACGCCGTCCGGATCTTCGGCCGGCGTCAGGCCGCGCGCCCGGAGCCACTCGACGAGCAGTTCGTGCGAGCCGCTGTGGTCGTCGTCTTCCTCGCGGTAGAAGTACGCCGACTCGTGGTCGACCATGATCTCGGCGTCGAAACCCAGTAGCCGCAGGAAATCCGGGAAGTCGCGGGCGACGACGTGCTCGCCGCCCTCGTCGCCGAAGACCACGACGGGCGACAGGGTGAGATCCGTCCCGTCGTCGGCCCGCCAGATCGCGTACGTCGAACCGCTCCCGTTCGCCTGGGCGAAGGGAATCAGCCGCGACAGGAACGCGGGGTCGTCCAGCTCCTGGGGGAACCGGCCTTTGTCGTCGTAGTCGTGCGGCTCGAAACCGTCGGCGAGGTAGTCGCCGGCCGAGTCGTGGAGGTCCTTGAGTTCGTTCAGGACCGGGATCGGTGAATACACGCGGTCACCTTATGCCTGCTTGGGCCTCGGCGGCGTCGAACGCGGGGACCAGTGGTGCGAGTGCGGTGCGGAGCAGGTCGGGCATCGAGCCGGAGGGCACGACGAGCCCGCCGGCCGTGCTCGGCTGTAGCCATCGCTTGAGCGCGATGCGCACCGCTGCGGCCACGCTCGCCGCGAGGACCTGGGCGGTCGCCGGCGGGATGTCGCCGGGGGGCTGGGCGATCGCGTCGGCGAGAGGGAGTTCGATCGCGCTGGTGGCGTCGGTGAACGCGGCGCGCAGCGCCGGCCGGGTGGTGATCAGCAGCAGCGCGTCGCGGTGGTGTTCGCCCGGGTCGGTGTACTGCTCGACGATCGCTTCGATGACGGCGTCGGCGAGACCGGCTCCGGGGGGCCGGGCCGCCACCGTCGCCGCGATCCGCTCTTCCCGTTCGGCGGTGACGGCGGCGACGATGGCCTGTTCACGGCTGGAGAAGTAGTTGTTGTAGGTCCTGGGTGAGACTCCGGCGGCTTCGGCGATGTCGTCGACGCGCACGTTCTCCGGGCCGCGCTCCAGGGCCAGCCGCAGCGCCGCCTCGCGCAAGGTCTTCCTGGTGGCCTGCTTCTTCTGGTCGCGCAATCCGGTCACCGGCCGAGTATTCCAGCGAACTTGCGCATGCGCAAACTTGCGTGCGCGCAAGTTTCCTTCTAATCTCGGGCTCCACAGCGACACGAGAGGACCGAACCCATGCGTGCCAAAGGCATCGCCTACGACACCGGCTTCGTCCGGGGCGGCGAGAACTCCCGCGAGAACTTCGATCCCGGCCTGGTGGAACGGGAACTGGCCATCATCCGTGACGATCTGCACTGCACCGCCGTGCATCTCGTCGGCGGCGATCCGGAACGGCTGGAACTGGCCGCCCACCTCGCCGCCGAGCTCGGGCTGGAGGTCTGGTTCTCGCCCTACCCGCTGGAGCTGACGGCCGAGGAGATGCTGGCGTTGTTCGCCGACTGCGCGCGGCGGGCTGAGCGGGTCCGGCGGACGGGAGCCGAAGTCGTGTTCGTCACCGGCGTCGAGCTGAGTCTCATGGACCACGGGTTCCTGCCCGGTGACGACATCACCGAGCGGCTCGGGCGACTGTTCGGCAGGCCGGAGAGCCTGGGGGAGCGGACCGCCGAGGCGAGCGCGCGCCTCAACGACTTCCTCAAGGAGGTCGTGGCGACGGTCCGTGAGTGCTTTCACGGGAAGATCACCTACGCCTGTATCCCGTTCGAGCGGGTCGACTGGAGCCTCTTCGACTTCATGTCGGTCGAACTCATCCGGTCCGCGGAGGTGGCCGACCGGTTCCAGGAAGGGGTGCGCACCCTCGTGGCACAAGGAAAACCGGTCGCGATCACTGGATTCGGCACGGCAACCTGGCACGGCGCCGGCGATAATGCGCCGCGCAGCATGGAGATCGTCGAGCACGACGAAGCCGGCCGCCCGGTCCGGCTGAACGGGGAGTACGACCGCGACGAGGCCGGTCAAGCCACCTACCTGCGCGAGCTGCTGGAGATCTTCGACGCCGAAGGTGTCGACAGCGCCTTCGTCTATCTTTTCGCGCTCTCCAACTACCCGCACCGTCCCGGCGATCCTCGTCGTGACCTGGACCTGGCCAGCCTCGGAATCGTCAAAGTCCTCGAAGACCGCGTCGGCGACACCTATCCGGGCATGCCGTGGGAACCCAAGGCCGCGTTCACCGCCCTCGCCGACTACTACCGCGGCTGAGCACCTCGGCCCTGAGTGTCCACAAGGGACAGCTGTGCCACTAGGCCGCCGGGCGGCCCGCTCCGGCGTAATCGTCGCCCTGTTTCCGGTAGGTGTGCACCTGCACCGCCTGCCCGGTCTGCGGGGCGTCGATCATCTGCTGGTTCCCGATGTACAGCCCGACGTGGTGGATCTTCGTGTTCGGCTCGCCGTAGAAGATCAAGTCGCCCAGCTGGGGATCGGTCACCTTGTTCACGCTGTGGTACTGCGTGTGGGCGGTGCGCATGAGTTTGACGCCGGCACTCGCGTACGCGGCCGTCGTCAGGCCCGAGCAGTCGAAACCGGGGTCGCTGCCGCCGGTGCCGTTGCCGCCCCAGACGTAGGGCAGCCCGATCTTGTCGATGGCGAAGTTGACCGCGCTCAGGGCCGCCGCGTTCGGCGGCTGCGGGCTCTGGCCGACCGTGCCGTAGACGTTCACCGTCGCGAGCGTGCGGTGCATCAGCAGCGGCGCGGGCTGCAGCGTGCTCACCGCGTTCCACCACGTCTGGCCCTGGCCGAGGTCGCGGCCGCCCGCGCACAGGGCCCGCCCGGCGGTGAGCGTGGCGTCGTCGATGTTCTGCGGATCCGGCTTCCCGCCGGTGGCCGAGGCCTGGAACTGGTTCCACACCGACGGCGTCAGCTGCAGCGGGCCACTGGCGTTCGTCGACGAGACCACCTTGTTGTAGAAGTCGCGGACCTCGACCGCGCCGAGCGGCTTGGTCAGCACCCCGTCGGCGTTCAGGCCCGAACCGGCGGCGCGGCCGTGATCGGAGGCGATCTTCCCGAGCGCGGCCAGCGTCACCCAGGAAAGGCGGCACCCCGGCGTTTCCTTGCTCAGCGTGACGGTGGTCTTCGCGTATCCGGTCATCGCGCGCAGCGGGATGTCGAGCCAGCCGCTGGTCTTCGACACCCAGGCGTCGAACTCCCGCCCCATCTGCTGCGGGACCTTCTGCTGTTCCTTCGGCATTTCCGCCGGGGCGGACGACGACGGCGGCGGCTCGGGCGGAGCCGAGGACTGGACGGCGGCGGCTTCGGTCTTCGGCTCGTCCTTCGGCGCGAAGGTGATGGCGGCGACCAGGGCCGCGGCCGCGACGACCACGGCCGCGCCGATCACCGGAAGTCTGCGGCGGCGCGAGGTTTCCTGTTCCATCACCGGCCCCCGGTGATCCGGCCGAGGACGAACTCGCGGAAGGCGTCGACATCGGTGGTCAGCGCGACGTCGATGGTGCGGCCCGGCACGGCCTGCGGATCGGTGCTTCGCAGCCTTCGCCGGTCCACCAGTGTCGCGCCGCGCGCGGGGCCGAAGCCGCACTCGACGTCCACGGGGTACGCCTCGACGTCGAGGATGCCCGGGCGGATCGCTTCGGCCACCGCGACCGCGTCATGCATGACCATCCCCGGCATGCCGAGGACCGGGGTGTAGTGCTTCACGTACGTCGGGGTCAGTGCTTCGAGCGCCGCGCCGAGCGGGCCGGACGCGGCGAGTTTGCCGAGCCAGTCCGTGTCGACCGAACACTGGTGCGTGATGTCCAGCGGGACCAGCACCGTCGGGATGTCCTCGTCGGCCAGCACCCGGCGCGCGGCCTCGGGGTCGCTCCAGATGTTGAACTCGGCCGCCGTGGTGGAGTTCCCCTTGGTCACGCCTCCGCCCATGACGACGATCCGCCCGATCTTCTCGCGGACGTCCGGATGGGCCGCCAGCAGCAGCGCGATATTCGTCAGCGGGCCGATCGGGGCGATGGTCACCGGCTCGTCGGCGGCTTCCAGCAGATCCACCAGCAGCCGGACGGCGCCGCGTTCGTCGAGCGGGCGCTTCGCCTCGGGCAACGTCCCGGCGTGGCCGGAAAGTCCGTCCTGGCCGTGGACGAACCCGGCGGGCTTGGCGTTGTCGTACACCAGCGGCCGGGCGGCGCCGGCGGCGACGGGAACGTCGTCACGGCCGAAGAGCTCCAGCAGGCGGCGGGCGTTCGAGGTGGTGTGGCTCAGCGGGACGTTGCCGAACACCGTGGTCACGCCGAGGAGGTCGACGTCCTCGGACTGCGCGGCCAGCGCCAGCGCGAAGGCGTCGTCGACCCCCGGGTCGGTGTCGATGATCAGCTTGGTGCCCATGCGCGTGCTCCCCTTTGCGGTCGGCGGCCTGAACACAGGTTACGGTCACCGGTATGACGTCCATGTGGGGTGCGCCCGCGCTGTCGCGGCTCCGCGCCTGGGGCCAGGCCCGTCGTGATCCGCGTCAGGCGAAGTTCCTGACCAAGGACTCGCTGCGCTGGGTGCTGCGAAACCGCGCGTACACGCCTTGGTACCTGGTCCGCTACTGGCGGCTGCTGAAGTTCCGGATCGCGAACCCGCACATCATCCTGCGGGGGATGGTGTTCCTCGGCAAGGACGTCGAGATCCACTGCCGCCCCGGCTACGGGCGGCTGGAGATCGGCCGCTGGGTGCACATCGGCGACGGCAACGCCATCCGCTGCCACGAGGGTTCGCTGCGCATCGGCGACAAGGCGGTGTTCGGGCGGCAGAACGTCCTGAACGGCTACCTCGACATCGAGCTCGGCGCGGCCACGCTCGTCGCGGACTGGGTGTACATCTGCGACTTCGACCATGTCACCACCGACATCACCGTCCCGATCAAGGATCAGGGCATCGTGAAGTCGCCGGTGCGGATCGGGCCGGACACCTGGATCGGCACCAAGGTCTCCGTGCTCAAGGGCACCCGGGTCGGCCGCGGCTGCGTCCTCGGCGCGCACGCCGTGGTGCGGGGCGAGATCCCGGACTACTCGATCGCCGTCGGTTCGCCCGCGCGCGTGGTGCGGAACCGGCAGGACGACTACGCCGCCGACGCCGCCCGCCGCGAGGCCGTCGCCGACATGGCGCGCAAGGCGAACAAGGCACTGCAGAAAACCCTGGGCGTCGACTCGTGACTCGCGTGATGTCCGCCCGATCACGCGTGTCGTCCATCCGATCACGCGTGTCGTCCGCCTGATCACGGCCACGGATCACCGCGGGGAAGCTGTCCGGCGGATCCGGTCCACGCGGTGGCACCCAACGGTCGTCAGGCGTGACCGGATGGACGACACGCGTGATCAGGTGGACGACACGCGTGACTGGATGGACGACACGCCATCGAACGAAGCTAGCCGCGCAGCTGCTCCCGGACCTCCATGAGCGCGAAGCCCAGGAGGTTCTGCCCGCGCCAGTAGTCGGGGCGGGTGGCGTTCTTGTCCTCGCGGGCGAGGCCGCTGCCCCAGACCAGGTCCATCCTGGACGCCTCGACGATCACCTTGTCGCCCGTGGCCAGCAGGAACTCGCGCTCCTCGGGGTGCTGCCGGAACTTCTCCAGGTTGCCGTCGATGACGATGTCGAAGCGGTGCCGCTCCCAGACCTCGGCGTCGAAACCGGTGACCTCGCGGCCGAGGATCTTGGCGGTCTTGGGGTCCGGAGCCTGACGGATGTTGGCCGCGGCCTCGTGATCGCCGAACAGTTCCGCCTTGCTCGCCATCATGTAGTGCTCGGCCGTCGGGTACCGCTCGCCGCCCGCGACGAACGGCGCCAGCCACCACTGGCTCAGGCAGGCCGCGTTGATCCGGCCGCTCTTGAGCGGGGTGTGGCCGTAGAAGAGCTGGTACTCGGGCTCCGCGCCGCTGTGGACCAGCTCGCGCAACGCATCGAGACTCCGGACTCCGTCGACCTTGCTCACCATGGCGACCAGTGGACCACAGGCCACCGACGACTTCCCCAGTGGCCCACCGCGGCGCTTCAGACCAGGAAATGGAACAGCGGGCTCCCCGGTTCCACCCGCTCCACCTGCAGGGGGCTCGTCTCCAGCCGGTGCAGCAGGCCTTCCAGGTCACCCGGCCGCGCGAGTTCGACGCCGATCAGCGCCGGGCCGGTCTCGCGGCTGTTGCGTTTCACGTACTCGAACCGCGTGATGTCGTCGTCCGGCCCGAGGACCTCGTCGAGGAACCGCCGCAGCGCGCCGGGCTCCTGCGGGAAACCCACCAGGAAGTAGTGCTTCAGTCCTTCGTGGATCAGCGACCGTTCGAGCACTTCGCCGTAGCGGCTGACGTCGTTGTTACCGCCCGAGACGACGCACACCACGATCTGCCCGGGGTCGATCTTCACCGTCGTGCCCAGCGCGGCGGTCGCGAGCGCCCCCGCGGGTTCGGCGATCACGCCGTCGGACTGGTACATCGCGAGCATTTCCGTGCAGATCGCGCCCTCGGCGACGTCGGTGAGCTCGACACCGCCGTCGCGGACCAGCGGATACGTCACCGCTCCGGCCTGCGCCACCGCCGCGCCGTCGACGAAGGTGTCGACGTTTTCGAGCCGCACCGGCTCACCGGCCGCCAGCGCGGCCGCCATGCACGTCGCGCCGGCCGGTTCCACGCCGACGATGCGCATCTCCGGCGCCCGTTCCGCGGCCCACGCGGCGATCCCCGCGAGCAGCCCGCCACCGCCGACCGGCACCACCATGACGTCCGGGACGAACCCGAGCTGCGCGACGACCTCCATCGCGACCGTGCCCTGACCGGCGACCGTCTCCGGCGCGTCGAACGCGGGGACCAGCGTCGCACCGGTGGTCTCCGCGTCGTGCTTCGCGGCGGCGAAGGCGTCTTCGTAGGTCTCCCCGACGACGATGACTTCGATATGCGAGCCGCCCAGCGTCGCGATCCGCTCGCGCTTCTGCCGGGGAGTCGTACCGGGAACGTAGACGCGGCCGTCCGCGCCGAGCCGTCGGCACGCGTACGCGACGCCCTGCGCGTGATTGCCCGCGCTCGCGCAAACGACGCCACGCTCACGGTGCTCCGCGTCGAGCTGGACGATGTAGTTGTACGCACCGCGGATCTTGTACGAGCGCACGGTCTGCAGGTCTTCGCGTTTGAGCCAGACCCGGGCGTCGACCCGCGCCGAGAGACGCTCGTTCGGTTCGAGCGGCGTGCGGGTCACCACCCCGGCCAATCGCTTGGCGGCCTCTTCGACCGTTCGGGCGCTCACCGTTTCGATCCCTTGCACGAATGCTGAATGTACTGACCGGCCCCGGCCACGACGGAGAGACGTCCGCTTTCGGCCTGGACCGGTGCAACCGAACCGGACACGGAGACCGTCTCCCGGTCATGACGGTGCTCACTCGGTTCTTCGCGCTCGGCCTGGTCGTGCTGCTCACGGCGTGCGGTGCGGAACCTGTCCGTGAAGAACCACCCACCCCGCTGCCCGTCACCCAGCAGGTGACGTCCGGCACGGCCGCGGCGGTCACGGCGGCCGACGCCTTCGGGCTCGACCTGCTCACCGCGCCGGCGCTGGCGAACGAGACGAACCTGGTGCTGTCCCCGGTGAGCGTCTCCACGGCGCTCCAAATGGTCGGGGAGGGGGCGAGGGGCGACACCGCCGCGCAGATCCGGAAGGTGTTGCGACTTCCCGGAGACGGGCCTCCCGTCCCGCCGGTCGCCGGTCACGAGGATCTGAAGGTGTCGAACACGGCCTGGATCCAGCGGGGGCTCGGCATCAAGCCCGCGTACCGGGACGCGTTGCGTGATCGGTTCGGTGCGGTGACGAGCGACGAAGACTTCGTCGCCGACCCCGGCGGTGCCCGCGAACGGATCAACCGGACGGTGGCGGACCAGACCGAGGGGCGGATCGAAGACCTGTTCCCGGAGAAGTCGATCACCGATGACACCAGGCTCGTCCTCGCCAACGCCCTGTACCTGAAAGTGCCCTGGGCGCGGGAGTTCCCCCGCGACCGGACGGCGGACGCGCCGTTCACCAGGGCCGACGGGTCGGCGGTGACCGTCCCGATGATGCGCACCGCCCCGGAGGTCCAGCTGGGTTACGCCGAGGGCCCCGGCTACCAGGCGGTCACGCTGCCCTATCGCGGCGGACGGCTGGCCTTCACCGTGATCGTGCCCGCCGCGATCGACGCCTTGCGCGGCAAGGGAATCGGCGCGCTGCTCGGCGAGATCCGGCCTGCCACCGTGGAGCTGGCCATGCCCAGGTTCACCGTCAGGTCCGCGCTGGACCTGACGGCGCCGCTCAAGGAGGCGGGCATGCCGGCGGCGTTCGGGCCCGCCGCCGACTTCAGCGGCATCACCGACGAAGCCCGGCTACGGATCGCTTCGGTGCAGCACAAGACCTTCGTCCAGGTCGACGAGGAGGGCACCGAGGCCGCGGCGGCCACGGGGGTCGACGCCCGCGCCGTGTCCGCCGAGCTGCCGCGCACCGTGACCGTCGACCGCCCGTTCCTCTTCGTCATCACCGACACGGCCACCGGGTCGCCGCTGTTCCTCGGCCGGGTCGGCGACCCGGCCGCCGGTTAGCGGAACGCGGCCAGATGCGTCCGCGCCCAGGTCGCGAACGGCCGCGGCTCCCGTCCCGTGAGGTCCTGGACGGCGTTCGTGACCGCCGAGTCGTCGAACTCGCCCTCGGCGAAGAAGCGGAAGAAGGCGTCGACGTACTTCTCCGGCATCTCCGCGCTCATCGTCACGCGGGCCTCGGCGTCCGGAAGCGGTTCCAGCCGTAGCTCCCGTCCGAGCAGTTCACTCAGGACACGCAGCCGGTCGGCGGGCCGGAGCGAACCCGGGCCGGTGATGGCGTACGCGAGCCCCTCGTGTCCCGGCGTGGTCAGCGACTCCGCGGCGACGGCGGCGATGTCGTACGGGTCGATCGTCGCCACCGGGACGTTCGCGAACGGCTCGCGGACGACGTCCCCGGCGCGAAGCTGCGGGACCCACTGCAGCGAATTCGACATGAACCCGCTCGGCCGCAGGAAGGTCCACGCCAGCTCCGAAGCGCGCACCGCCGCCTCGGCTGCCATGTGCATCCCCGCGACGGCGTTGTCCGCGTGCCCGCCGACGACCGAACGGGACGACAGCAGCGTGACCTGCTCGACGCCCGCGTCCCGCATCACCGCGAGCGCGCCCGGCATGTCCTCGTAGCCGCCGAGCAGGAAGACCGCCCGGACACCCTCCAGCGCGGGTTTCAGGCTCGCCGGCTCGTTGAGATCTCCCGTCACTCCTTCGACGCCGTCCGGCAACGGCCGCGGCGTGCGGACCAGCGCGCGGACGGGATGCCCGCCACGCGCCAGGATTCCGGTCAGTTCCGAGCCGACGTTGCCGCCTGCCCCGGTCACCAAGATCATGCGTTTCTCCCCAGTGCGGTGGCCGCCGTCACAGGCCGCGGCCGTCGTCGGCCACCCTGCCAGGGAGATCAGGGCGGCTCAAGGCGACTTGGGCACCGCCGGGTAGGGGACGAAGGTGCTGGTGTTCTCGTCGACGGTCAGCTGTTTGCCGATCGTCGGGAACGCGCGCTGCGAGCAGGCCGGGCGTTCGCAGACTTTGCAACCCATGCCGATCGGGGTGGCCGCGGCGCGGTCGTCGAGATCGAGCCCGGTCGAGTAGATGAGCCGTTTCGCGTGCCGAAGTTCGCAGCCGAGGCCGACGGTGAACGTCTTTCCGGGGCTGCCGTAGCCGCCGATGTTGCGGGACACCGTCCGCGCGACCCAGAAGTAGCTCTTGCCGTCGGGCAGGGTCGCGATCTGCGTGAGGATCTTGCCGGGCTGGGCGAACGCTTCGTAGATGTTCCACAGAGGACACGCGCCGCCGACGCGGGAGAAGTGGAAACCCGCGGCGGACTGGCGTTTCGACATGTTCCCCGCCCGGTCGACGCGCACGAACGAGAACGGCACGCCGCGGTTCTTCGGGCGCTGCAACGTCGAGAGCCGGTGGCAGACGGTCTCGAAGCCGACGCCGAAGTGGTCGCAGAGCCGTTCGATGTCGTAGCGGAAGCGTTCCGCGCTCGCCAGGAACGGTCCATAAGGGAGGATCAGCGCGCCCGCGAAGTAGTTCGCGAGCCCGACGCGGGCCAGTGAACGCGCGGCCGGCCCGGAGAACGCCCACGAGTCGGCGAGTTCGGTGATCAGGTCGTCGTATTCGAGCAGCGCGATCTGTGAAGCCATCCGGAACGCCTGCTGCCCGACCCGCAGGCTCGGCGCCAGCCGCAGCACTCGCGGCCCCGGTTCGTAGCGGTGCTGTTCGCCGTTGGTCTCGTCGATGCCTTCGCTCGTGACGTCGACGCCATAGCGCTGGATCAGCGTCTCCTTCAGCGCCGCGAGCACCTGACCGCGTTGCAGCGGGATGTCGTGCGCCATCCGTTCGGCGCGTTCGTCCAGCTCGGCGACATAGTTCTCCCGCTCGTAGAAGAAGTCGCGGACCTCTTCGTGCGGGAGGGCGGTCGCGGCGCTCCCGTGCAGGCCGAGGCCGTTTTCCGTGGTCAACGCGGCCGTGTTCTCCACGGCGTTGCGGTAGCTGCGATGCAGTTTGACCAGGGCCTGGGCGATCGTCGGCAGGTTCGTGGCGAGGTCGTTGAGCTCGCTCGTCGTGACGTCGACCCCGAGGACCTCGTCGAGCAGCGCCTCCTTCACGTCGGCCACCAGCCGGGCGGTGTCGTTGTTCGCGAAGAACTCGGTGTCCACTCCGAACGCCTGCGTGATGCGAAGGAGCACCGGGACGGTCAGCGGACGCGAGTTGTGCTCGATCTGATTGAGGTAACTGGGTGAGATCTCCAGCACACGAGCGAGGTCCGCCTGGCTCATCGACCGGCTTTCGCGCAGATGTCGCAGCTTCGCTCCGGCGAAGGTTTTGTCCACTGAGGCCTCTCTGTCCGCAAGGTTTCCGGGCCTGAACGATTCAGTGAACGGTCAAGCACGTGGATTTTGCCTTGGCTTGCGAATCTGCGATTCGCAACCTTTGCAAGATGCTACGGAAGCTTCGCAGAAATTGGCAAATTGGAGGCCTGGATCGGATTTCCCCAGTCATGTCAGGGTCGGATCAGGAAAGGCGATCACTCGCAAACTTCGCAACACCGGGAGAATCCGATGACTCAGCACGCGCAGCAGCTGGAGCAGGCGGCCGCCGAACTGGCCAAGCAGTGGGAGACCGACCCCCGCTGGGCGGGCGTGAAGCGTTCGTACTCCGCGGCTGACGTGGTCAAGCTGCGCGGCAGCGTGGTCGAGGAGCACACGCTCGCTCGCCGCGGCGCCGAGAAGCTGTGGGACCTCCTGCACAACGAGGACTACGTCCACTCGCTGGGCGCCCTGACCGGTAACCAGGCGGTGCAGCAGGTCCGCGCCGGCCTGAAGGCCATCTACCTGTCGGGCTGGCAGGTCGCCGCCGACGCCAACCTCTCCGGCCAGACCTACCCGGACCAGAGCCTGTACCCGGCCAACTCGGTGCCCGCCGTCGTCCGCCGCATCAACAACGCGCTGGGCCGCGCCGACCAGATCAACTGGGCCGAGGGCAACACCGACATCGACTGGTACGCCCCGATCGTCGCCGACGCCGAGGCCGGCTTCGGTGGCCCCCTCAACGCCTTCGAGCTGATGAAGGGCATGATCGCCGCCGGTGCCGCGGGTGTGCACTGGGAGGACCAGCTCGCTTCCGAGAAGAAGTGTGGTCACCTCGGCGGCAAGGTGCTGATCCCGACCAAGCAGCACGAGCGCACGCTGAACGCCGCCCGCCTCGCCGCGGACGTGCTGAACGTGCCGTCGCTGATCGTCGCCCGCACCGACGCGCAGGCCGCCACGCTGATCACCAGCGACGTCGACGAGCGTGACCGCAAGTACGTCACCGGCGAGCGCACCGCCGAGGGCTTCTACAACGTCACCAACGGCATCGACCCCTGCATCGACCGCGGTCTGGCCTACGCCGAGTACGCCGACCTGCTGTGGATGGAGACCTCCAAGCCGGACCTCGAGGTCGCCCGCCAGTTCGCCGAGGCGATCAAGGCCAAGTACCCGGACCAGATGCTGGCCTACAACTGCTCGCCGTCGTTCAACTGGAAGAAGCACCTGGACGACGCGACGATCGCGAAGTTCCAGCGCGAGCTCGGCCACATGGGCTACAAGTTCCAGTTCATCACGCTGGCCGGCTTCCACGCCCTGAACTACTCGATGTTCGACCTGGCGCACGGTTACGCCCGCGAAGGCATGACCGCCTACGTCGACCTGCAGGAGCGCGAGTTCGCTTCGGAGGACCGCGGTTACACCGCCACGAAGCACCAGCGCGAGGTCGGCACCGGCTGGTTCGACAACGTCGCGACCGCGCTGAACCCGGAGAGCTCGACCACCGCGCTCGCCGGTTCCACCGAGGCCGAGCAGTTCTGATCCCTCGCAATTAGGTGCCAGGTGGCGGTCTCTCGACTCCCAGCGGGAGACCGCCACCGCCCTTCCCGTCTATCTCTCGCGAAGCCCCAGCGGAGGCACACCATGGTTGAGAAGCTGAACTACCGGATCGACGTCTGCGGACCCGCCGGTGACCGGTTCGACGAGATCCTCACCCCGGCCGCACTGGACTTCGTGGCCAAACTCGACAACGCGTTCGCCGGCCGCCGCCGCGAGCTGCTCGACGCCCGCCGTCTGCGCCGCGAGAAGCTCCAGTCCGGTGAGGAGCCGCTGGGCTTCCTGCCCGAAACGCGCGCCATCCGCGACGACAGCGGCTGGTCGGTCGCCCCGGCCGCGCCCGGTCTCGAAGACCGCCGCGTCGAGATCACCGGCCCGACCGACCGCAAGATGACGGTCAACGCGCTGAACTCCGGCGCGAAGGTCTGGCTCGCCGACTTCGAGGACGCGACCTCGCCGACCTGGCACAACGTCATCGACGGCCAGCTCAACCTGTTCGACGCGATCCGCCGCAACATCGACTTCACCACCGAGGCGGGCAAGCGCTACACGATCGGCGACGAGCCCGCGACGATCGTCGCCCGCCCCCGCGGCTGGCACCTGGTGGAGAAGCACATCCGCATCGACGGCCGCCCGGTCTCGGCGAGCCTGGTCGACTTCGGCCTCTACTTCTTCCACAACGCGCGCCAGCTGCTGGCCCGCGGCAGCGGCCCGTACTTCTACCTGCCGAAGCTCGAGAACCACCTCGAAGCGCGGCTGTGGAACGACGTCTTCCTGCTGGCGCAACGGGAACTCGGCATTCCGCGCGGCACCGTCCGGGCCACCGTGCTGATCGAGACGATCACCGCCGCGTTCGAGATGGAGGAGATCCTCTACGAGCTGCGCGAGCACATCGCCGGCCTGAACGCCGGCCGCTGGGACTACATCTTCAGCGTCATCAAGAACTTCTCGTCGCACGGCGCGGACTTCGTGCTCCCGGACCGCGCGCAGGTGACGATGACCGTCCCGTTCATGCGCGCCTACACCGAGCTGCTGGTGCGCACCTGCCACAAGCGCGGGGCGCACGCCATCGGCGGCATGGCCGCGTTCATCCCGAGCAAGGACCCGGAGATCAACGCGACCGCGCTGGAGAAGGTCCGGCAGGACAAGGAACGCGAGGCGAACGACGGTTTCGACGGCTCGTGGGTCGCGCACCCCGGCCTCGTCCCGGTCTGCCGCGAGGTGTTCGACGAGGTGCTCGGCGGCTGGCCCAACCAGCTCGGCAAGCTCCGTGAGGACGTCGTCGTCACCGCCGAGGACCTGCTCGACGTCGCCAGCGCGGGCGGCGAGGTCACCGAAGCGGGTGTCCGCGCCAACATCAACGTCGCGCTGCGCTACATCGACGCGTGGCTGCGCGGTACGGGCGCGGCGGCGATCCACAACCTGATGGAGGACGCCGCCACCGCCGAGATCGCCCGCTGCCAGGTGTGGCAGTGGATTCGCAACGGCACGAAGCTCGAAGACGGCACCGCGCTCACCCGCGAGCTGGCCGTGTCCTATTTGGACGAAGAGCTGGCGTCGGTGCGAGCCGAACTGGGCGAGGGCAACCGGCTCGGCGACGCCTACGAGATCTTCACCGAGACCGCGCTGGGCGAGAAGCTGCCGAGCTTCCTCACCACCGGCGCGTACGCGCGATACCTGACCACTCACTGATCCAGGCTCCGGCCGCCTCTACCTGACGCGGGGCGGCCGGGTTCCACACCGGTTTGGGACGGTGTGGCCCAACGGGTCCGGTGGCGGCGGCTCCCCGCCACCGGACCCGCTTCACGCGCGCGCCCCTCCGGTAGCGCCAGTCGGGCGTGCGCCCGTCGCGGAGGCCCCGTCCTCACCACACCACCGTGGACGGGGCCTTCGCGGCTTTCTCATGCCGAACACGCGTGATCGAAGGCGTAACTCGCGTGCTTGGAGGCGTAACACGATGATCCGCCTCCAATCACGCGAGTTACGCCTCCAGACACGTGAGTTACGGCTTACGGGACCGGACGAACCGGTCACGGACCGCGATTAGGTAGGGGTACGTAGTGATACCCCCGTTGTTTCGGCGGCGGGTCGCGCGGATGCTCGGCGCCGGGTGGGAATTTCCGCCCGTTTCCCCGAGGAGCCACCATGAAGAAGCAGTTGAGGACCCTCTTGGCCGCGACCTTCGCCGTCCTCGCCGTCGCCCTCGCCGCCCCCGCGGTGTCCGCTTCGGCCGGGGTCTCGGCGCAACCGGACTGTGTCCGGCCCTGCCACTTCTGATCTTCGTCACCTAGAGCAGGCCCGGGGGTCGCGCCCCTCGCGACCCGCGACGCTCGTGGAGGGGGATCCGGGTCCCCCGACGTCCCGGATTCCCCTCCGCCCCCGACTTTCCGCGTGCGCATGTCGCGAAAGCCACTTTCGGGACATCAGACGTCGCGAAAGTGGCTTTCGCGACCTGCCTCGGCCACGCCCGGCCAGCCGGTTGCGAAAGCCACTTTCGCAACCTTCAACGTTGCGAAAGCCAGGCGGTTTCAACTGGTTGTTGCAAGTAGTGCTTTGTCGAGTGCTTGTGCTGGTGTGAGGAGGCCGAGTGTAGGGCGTGGTCGGGTGTTGAGGCGT
>NZ_JBVHDI010000029.1:27479-89564 GCF_055563465.1 Amycolatopsis sp. NPDC000009 | reverse complement strand
CACCAATCATCGCCATCCGTACCCGAAACCGGCCAGAAGAGCCTCGAACACCCGTGTCCACCTGCGGAAATGCTAAGTAAGTGGCATTGGGGGGGGTCCGGCTCGGGTGTCGAGACAGTGGTCGACGTCAGGACCCGAACGATGGCCGCCAGCACCCATAAGCAGCGCACGTCGCGCCGTCGCCCTGTTCGGCGAGGATTGGCGCCGGCGTCCCGGCCCAGTGTTGGCCGCCGAAGCGCTCAATGCAGGTGTGGGCGGACCCGCTCGCGCTGGTCCGCACACCGGACAGGCGCCGCCCTCACGGCCTTCGTTGCAGCTCAGGTGACTACACGCTGCCGATCCGGGTCAGCACACCGGCCAGTAGCGGATCGGCACAGCTGTGCGGCTCACAGTGGCAGTCAGAACCGTTGGAGAAGTAAGCGCTGCCTAGGGACCTCTAACTCCGCGGCAAGATCCGGTAGACCGGCCCCCTCCAATGGCGTGGCCCAAGCTCGCGGAGGTCAACCAGTAGTTCAAGCACCTGATCAACGTCGTCACGATCGAAATCGGCATCGACGTGGCCCAGGGCCGACCTTTGCAGGATCGTCTCGCCCGCGGCTTCGTAAGCCTGAATTCGAGCACGGATGCGAAGAACAAGCTCCTGGGGCAGCCGACTCAGAGCACGTTGAACCGCTCCGCCCGGCCCGTCGGTCTGCTCGTCCTGCTGTAACTCGTCCGCCGCGATGGCTAACGTCATGCTCTCCACAACCTCCCTCTGCCGGGTAACGTGTGCCAGTGTTGCGCACCACGCAGCTAGCCACGATCGAGCGATGCCTATCTCGCAGGGCAGCACGTCTACTCGGCGTAGTTGTGCTCGACGATCGCGTCCACGTGCTGCACCGACACTGGATGCTTGTTCCCGCCGACATGCTGCCGCGACGGCTGGGGCGCAGGAATTTTCAAGCGCCGCAACGCTTCCCCGAAGGACTTCGCCTCCCACCCGATCCGGGCGGCGAGGTCGGCGGTGGCCACGATCCCGGTCTCGTCCTCGCCGATGACGTCGGCCAGCAACGCCAGCACCTCCGGCATCGGCCTGGCCGCTTCGTCAACGATCTCGGCGTCCACTGGCTCGGCGTCGGCGGTGCTGCGCCGCCGAACAGCATGCTGCGCTCGCCGGCCAAGTCCATCACGGTCTCAGGTGCCTGCGCCCGGAGCGTCCGGTGCACCGCCCGTCCGTCGACCAGGACAGTCTCCCCGCCGTGAGGCGCTGGCCCGCGCACACACAGCCAGCACCAGAGCCGGGGGACAGGGCAGGCTCGAACGGTCGGAGTGCGGGGTCTGGTCACGGTCGGTGAACGCCGTTGCGCCCGCGCGCGGCGGACCGGTCGGGTCGTGATCGTAGTAACGCCACTGGGATCGCTGTGCGGATGTGGTGCGATCGCGCCGAGTTGGGTGGCAAGGCGGAGCAGTGCTGTCCGGTCGTCGACGCCGTCGAACACGGCGACACCGTGCTCAGCCAGGGCAGCGGTGATCCGGTCCGTGGCATTGGGGCTACAGACGTCCAGCGGAGACTTGATCCGATCGGCAAGCCCCGGCTTGGTCATCCAGAACCTCCTTCGTCCTGTGGCTGGCTTCCAACACAACCGGTGTCTCACTGTCGGTGTCCACTCACAGATTGTCAGCGGTCTGTCTCGCCAGGTGGCTGCTACGGTGCTGATCACCTCGTTCACCCCTGCGCAGGGAGGTCTGCCGACGATGTCTGACTACCCCGTTTCCATCAAAGGCGTCGTCGTGCGCGCGGGCCGCGTGCTGCTCCTGCACAACGAACGCGACGAATGGGAACTACCCGGCGGCCGTCTCGAAATCGGCGAGACGCCGGAACGATGCGTTGCCCGCGAGATCTACGAGGAGACGCGGGTCAGCGTCGATGTCGTGGAGATCCTCGATTCGTGGACGTACCACATCGCCGCGGCGAACAAGAACGTGCTCATCGTGACCTACGGGTGCCGCGCCACCACCGATGCTGAGCCTGTCCTGAGCCATGAACACAAGCGTGTCGGCGAATTCACCGCCGACGAGGTCTCGGGACTGGTCATGCCCGACGGCTACAAACGCTCGATCGCGGCCTGGTTCACGCGGCTCGGCGCGGACAGTGCGGTCGGGTAGGTCTGTCGTGGACCGGCGGTGCGAACGCTGCGGACATCGCCTCAGCGGCGTCGAAAGTTCGGCGGTGTGTCCGGCCTGTCGCAGCGGCATCGCATCCCTCACCACCGCACCGCACCGCCCCGGCTCGCTCCGGCAGTGTGGATGTGGTCCGATCCCGCCGCCGCCACGGCGTTCGCCTCACGAGACCTACCGACCATCCTGCGCGCCTACCGCGCCATCAACGACCTGTCCCAACTGGACCTCGCCCAGCTGCTCGACTACGACAAGTCGTACATCGCGATGATCGAGACAGGGAAACGGTCCTTCGACGGTGTCCGAGCCAGACAGCACCTGGCGCACCGTCTTGGCCTGCCGTACCACCTTCTCGGCGTCACTGACCCCGACGACGCCGACTTCGCCGCACTCGTCCAATTCGGCGACAGCGTCATCCGGCTGGCCGACATCGCCCGCCAAGCCGGCCGCGCCGTCGATGCCGTGAATGAGCTGTGGCCCCTGGTAGCGCGGCTCGAAGCACGTGCTGGGGAAGGCCGCCTCGATCCCCACACTCTTCGGCTGTTGGCCCACGGTCGCCTATTTCTGGGTGTCTCACTGGGCACGGTTCTGCCCGAGGAACGCCTTACCGGCGCCGCTGTCTGGACCGGCAAAGCACTCCTGCTCGCCCGCCATCTCGACGACCCCGCCTTTCTGGGGCACACCCTGCGCATGCACGGTAACGAACTTCGCAAAGCCGAACGGCTTCCCGCCGCCATCGCTCGCCTCGACCACGCCACTGCCATCGCCACCACACCCGAGGAGCGCGGCACCGCATTCGCGCTACTCGCCCGCGCAGCTGGCGAAGCACGCCACGAGCCACGCTTCACCGCCGCGATCACCGAGTGCCGCCGCCTACTCGACGACATCACGCACCACGATGGCATGCTGCTGAACCCATTCTCGCTACGTGAAATCCACGCCCGCGGCCTGCTGGCCCTAGCCCGTCCCACCGACGCCCTGCACATCCTGTCCAGACCCGCGGCGGCCGACGCTGCCGCACCGCAATGGCAAGTCATCGAGAACGTCACACACGGCGAAACACTCGCCGCCACAGGCGACCACACCGGCGCGACCGACGTGTTTACCGTGGGCCTGCTGGCCGCCGAACAACGACGACTCCCGCATCAGATCCAACGAATTATCCGAGCGGCCGACCACCACGACCTCGACATTGTTACTGACCACGGACACAACGCTCTGCACAGATTACGAACTTTGCTGGCTCCTGCAGCCTGAGTTACGCCCGCGCTTCCGCAAAGAGCGCAGTTTCTGGCCTTGCAGTAGAACTAGCTACGCAGCCCGCAGCCACGGTGGGCACGACGTGCTTGGTCCAACCGCTCGGCGACAGTGCTCACCGTTGACCCGCTGCGTCCAAGACGACATCAACGAGCCGGTCGGCGGCGTCCGGCCGGCCCAGTTTGCGTGCCCGTGCAGCCATGTCGCGGCGCTGGTGCGGGTCGGTCAGCAGTGGCGCTACCGCGTCCCGCAGGTCCGTTGCAGAGATCTCGGCTTCGAGTAGCGCGGCCGCGGCTCCGTGATCGGCGAGATGCCGCGCGTTGTGGGCCTGCTCGCCACCGGCCGAGGATGCCAGGGGAATGAGCACGGACGGCTTGCCCAGCGCGGTCAGTTCCGCGATGGTCCCTGCCCCGCTACGGGAAATCACGACATCGGCCAGCGCGAACAGATCAGGCAGTTCAGCACCGACGAAACCGACCGGCAGGTAGCGGCTGGCGAGGTCGGTGGGTAACGCGGCGGCGCGGTCTTGCTGCGTCTCCACTGCGGCGGGCCCGCACTGGTGGACCACGTTGGCGTGCTCGAGCAGCCACGGAAGGTTCGCGGCGACGAGGTCGTTGATCTGGGTCGCGCCCTGCGCGCCACCGGTGACGTACACCGTCGGCGACGCACGATCGAAACCGTGGAGACCGAGCGCGTGTACCGCTCGGTCCGCCTCCCCGGTGAAAACCTCGGAGCGCACGGGATTTCCGGTGGCGACGGCGCGCCTGCGCATCGCGGCCGACAGCAACGGCAGGGTCGATTCCGACGACACCGCCACCCGTGCCGCGAACCGGGCCAGCACCCGGTTCGCCAAACCCAGCCGCAGTGTCTGCTCGTGAATGACCAACGGACGGCCACACAGCCGCGCGGCCACGCCCACGGGCACGGCGACGTAGCCGCCGGTCGCCAGCACGACATCGGGACGGAAGCGGGCGACGGCCGACCGCGCCTGCAGCACCCCGAGCGGAACCCGGGCCATATCGGTCACATTGGCCCGGGACAGCATCTTCAGCGGGTTGCGCGCGCGGCGGATCTTGCCCGTGGCGACCGCCTGGAACGGGATCCCCTGGTCCGCGGTGACGCGAGCCTCCAAACCAGCTGCGTTCCCCACCCACAGGACCTCCACGGTCCTGCCCTGATCCGCCAGCCGCGACTGCACCGTACGAACGGCCGTCAGCGCCGGGTAGGTATGCCCGCCCGTCCCGCCTCCCGTGACCAACAACCGGAACGGCCGCTGCGCCGCCTGTTCACGGCGCTGGGTGCCGACCTGCGTCGAGGTGTGCTCATCCATCGTCAAACCTGCTGTTTCTCAACTTATCGGAGGACCACGACCGTGACCCGACATGGGTCCCGGCTTCGGGCGCGGATTCTTCCACAGCACCAGATTCCAGTATGACGCCACTCGATCGATGCCGGGCAGTTGACGCAAACTCGTCCACTGTGGACGACACCCGGACGGCCGTCGCGGAACGGGTGATGTGCACGCCCTGGGCTACGGCGCCGCACCCCCGGCGCAGACCAGTCCGTGCTCGACGGGGGTGTGGCAGGCTGGCGCGAACGATCCAGCTGAGAGGGGGACGTTGTCCGTGACGATCACCGAACGCACAGCCTCGACATTTCTGGTGCAACGCCAGGAGGACCACTGGTCGGTCGGGCTGATCTGGCACCACCGCCTGCACATCACGCTCCCGACCGGCGGACATCAAGAGCATGGAGAGTCCATCGCCGAAACGGCGGTACGCGAGGTACTCGAAGAGGCGGGAGTGCGGTGCACGCTGATGTCGCTGCCACTACCCACGCAGTTTCCCCACAAGCTGAACGGGGCACCATGGTGGATCGCTGATGTGCCAGCCGGGCCGGACAAACACACGAACGAGCCTCACATCCATCGCGACCACGTGTTCGTCGCCGCACCCGACGGCGACTATTCCGACACTGCCGAGTCCGAGGTGTTGTGGTTCACCTGGAACGAGCTCGCCGACGCACGCGAGATATCCGAGGATTCCCGGATCCAGGCCCTGGAAATACTCGCGATCCTGCAACGACAATCAGCCAACGACGTGACCGCACCTGCCTGAAACGCGTGGTGTCGAAGCCGGCGAAATCCGGGGTCGCGCTGTACTAAGTGACGTAGAACGAATCGTGCACATCGATGGTCGCGGCGGCAGTCCTCCATAGCTGCCGTGCTGAACTCACAGCGACGCCGGCCCGAGCGTGTTGCTCGCGATATTGTTTCGCGCGGTGTCGGGTTCCCGGCGTTGCTTCGAGCGTACTATTCTGTCCTTCGATACACATTCTGGAGGGACAGGCAATGGCGCAGCAAGTTTCGGTCAGTCTGATAGACGACCTTGATGGTACGGACGCGGAAGAGACTGTCGAGTTCGGTCTCGACGGCGTGACGTATCAGATCGATTTGTCCGCGGACAACGCGGAGAGCCTTCGCGACGTCCTGGATCAGTACGTCGAGCACGGTCGCCGGGCCGGGGGACGTAAACGCAGGGCGGCCCCGGCCGCTGCGGTTGTCGCTGCTTTGTCGCCGGTGTCCAAGGCGCCGACGGCGGCCGATCGTGAGCAGAACCAAGCCATCCGTGCCTGGGCCCGCAAAAACGGGTATCAGGTGTCGGATCGCGGGCGGATCCCGTCCGAGGTCGTCGAGGCGTATCACAAGAAGAAATAGCGGAGCGCGCTGGCAACCAGCCCTCGACGGGAATCGACCTGATCTCCCCTCGGGGGCTGCGCTCGTGACACGGGACGCCGGGTGTCTGGTGTGGACACCCGGCGATCGGCGCGGCTTCGTTTCGGTCTGCCAGTCGTGTGTGGACCGCTCGACCAGGTGAACCAGCGGCGTCAGAGCCGATGATGACCGTGAGTTTGCCTATTGTCGAGCTGTGACGCGGTGCGGTAACGACGTTGTCGGCGGGCCTCTCGAGGAGCGGGAGGCTGTCCGCCTGGTCCGTGAGGCCGAAGCAGACCGGCGGCGTCTGTACGGTCGGTGGGAGCGCACCGGTCCGCGGGGACTGCAGGTGGCGTTGCTGATCGATTTCGAGAACGTGGTTCTCGGGGCTGGTTCGACGCTGCCCGACCGGTATGAGCCGGTCCCGGCGAAGGCGTTGACATGGTTGTGCCGGGCGTATGGGCCGACCACGATCCGCCGCGCCTACGCCGACTGGGCCGACCCGCGGTTCGGCCGCTACCAGCAGGCCCTGGAGCGCAACGGGGTCGACCTGGTACAGCTGGGACACGGGCCGTCCCGCAAGAATGGCGCGGACATCCGGATGACGGTGGACGCGATGGAGACCTTGATCGTGCACCCGTCGGTCGACGCGTTCGTGTTGGCAAGCGGGGACAGCGACTTCTCACCCTTGGTGTCGAAGCTGCGGGAATTCGGTAAGTACGTGATCGGCGTCGGCGCGGAAACCTCCGCGAGCACGCGGTTGGTGTCGGTGTGCTCGGAATACCAGCTGTGGGGTTCGATCGTCGCGCAGGTAGCACCGCCGTCGGATGAGGCACCTTCCGATGCGCGCAGTGGGCAGCGCCTGGCCGACGCCGAGGCGCTCGTGGTCGCCGCGATGAAGAACAGTCCGACGTCGGCACCCACGGCCTCCGGACTGAAATCGAAGATGATGACCTTGGACCCCACGTTCGACGAGGCGAACTACGGCTGTGCCAGCTTCCGGGAATTCCTGGGCCGGCTGGAGCATCGGGTCCGACCGGTCGGCCGCTCCGGCGGCGACATCACGTTGGCGCTGACCGAACCCGCCGAGCAGCCGCTGGCAAGCTCAGCAGCGGAATAGACGCCGGACGTCGCGCTGGATTCCACCGCGCGATGCTTCCTGGCGGGTCTCCTATAACCATGTCGCGCCGGAGGACGTCGAGACGCAGAACGCGGGCAAGAAGGTGGCGCAGGAGTACGGGCGCCGGACCAATCACACGGCGATCATGCGGTCGCGGGAACGGATTCGCGAGTTCTTCGGAGACCTGCCGCTGGCTCATCGGTTACTACCGCTGACCGCCTGCGCGGAAAGCCCGAACGAGAGACGCCCGTCGTCTCTAGGATGCCGCTCGTCAGGTCGGTGAGCATCAGTAGTCACGACCGAAGAAGCCCGCGTGGTCCAGGGTAGAAATCAGAGGTCTGGTCTGGGCGTCGTGGACAAGGTTTCGGTAGGCGCGGGCGCGGTCGCCAAGGGTGGCGGTTTCGGGGCTCGGGGTGGCGGTCAGGTGGCCGGTGCCGATGCTCAGGCACAGGGTGCGCAGCTGGTCCAGCTCGGGCCCCATGGTCGTCAGTTCGCCCAGGTTCAGGCTTTCCTCGTAGCCGAGGGCGTCGCTGCTGTGCGGGCCGATCGTCGGGTTCTCGACGAGTTCACGGAAGGTCTCCGGCGTTCCGGTCAGCAGCACCACCGGGGCCAATAGAACATCATTGAGAGCGGCAGGGTCGGGCATGGCCTGGTCACAGACGAGGGTCGCAGTCTGCACCGCGCGGCCGAATACCAGCACGGCGAGTCGTTCCCATCCGGCCGGCGCCGATTCCCAGACCTCCGGTCGTTGACGCAAGTGCCAGGCGACCAGAACGTCACCCCAGGCCAGCCCGACCGTCCACGGCGTCCATATCACACTGGCGACCTTAGCTCCTTGTAGCCGATGCGTCCGGTGTGGGGCGGACACGACAGGCCACCACCGAACTCTTCAAAGCGTTCGGAAACCGACATGTTCGTCTTCTGCTCGGCGACACCGATGGGCAGGCGTCTGCCGGATAGCCCGGTCGGGACAGAGGATCGCGGCCAATATCGGTCAGCCGAGGTGCCGGGCAAGTCGTCCGGTGCGGTAGGTGAGCATTGCCGGGAAATGATCGGCCAGCACGGTGGGATCAAGGGTGAGGCCGTCGTGGAGGACCGGGGCTCGCAGATCGTGTCGTACCGCAGCAGAGTGGGCCCGAGGTCGGGTGTGGCCCAGATCTGGTCGAATCGCGCGTAGGGGTGCTCGCTACCGGGCCAATGTCCGACGGTGGGTCGCCGGTCCGCGCCGCACGCGCAGGCGGTGTCGATCATCCCCGCGTGGGCGAGGTGGGCGGTGGGGCGCCGGTCCGCGAGCCAGGTCCGTTTGCCGGTGTCTGCGTCGAGGGTGATGTCGCAGTAGCTGGTCAGTCCCGGCCGCCACTGGGTCTGGCCCAGCTCGCAGTCGTAGCACGGACCCCACCACGGCCCCCAGGGGTTCGCGGGGGCAGGACGCGGGCGGCGGAGACGCTGTTGAAATCCCCGGCGATCAGCGCGGGCCTGTGGTCTGCGGGGCGGGTCATCGCCACGAGCACCCGTTCGCCCTCGTCCGTACGGCGCTCCCGGCCGAACGGCGTCACATGTACGGAGCCGTGCACGATCGGGACTGGGCCGCCGACGTCCAGGGTCTGCAAGGCGAGGGATTGCCAGAAGCTCGTGCCCGCAATGCCGTACCAGCCGCCGGTGACCGGGGTGATCCCGTCGGTCCACAGGAGCCCGACGTGAAATTCCTGGTTTCCGACCGCGAGCGCCGGCACCCCGGACGCGGTCACGCAGTGCATCCGCCATCCTCTCGATGCGAAACCGCGCGCTGCAGTGCGCGGGGCGGCGGCATCGTGGTGTCGGTCGGGACCTGGGTTGTTCCTGGAGCCGGTAGGGTGCCAGCATTCGACGCGCCGCCGGAAGACTATTGGGGAACACGATGAGCATGGACGAAGCCGCCCGCGTGGCCGCGTCGGTGGACAAGGTCTCGGTGGGGCGGGTGTATGACTATCTGCTCGGCGGGACGCACAACTACGCCGTCGATCAGGATTTCGCTGAGAAGCAGCTCGCGGTGCTGCCGGAGATCCGGGACTTCGCCCGCGCGAACCGCGCGTTTCTCGGGCGCGCTGTGCGGTTCATGGTCGCGCAGGGGATCCGGCAGTTCGTGGACATCGGCTCCGGTCTGCCGACACAGGGCAATGTGCACGAGGTCGCCGACGAGGTGGCGCCGGGTGAATGCCGGGTCGTCTACATCGACAATGAGCCGATCGCCCAGGCGCATGCGCAGATCCTGCTCGAGCAGACCGCGGACCCGAACCGGCACGCGGCACTGGACGCCGACTTTTTCGACCGGCGCCTGCTGTGGGACCGCGTGCTCGGCACCGGCCTGATCGACCGGACCCAGCCGATCGGGCTGCTGCTGGTCGCCCTGTTGCATTTCATGCCCGACGACCAGAATCCGCACGCCGCGCTCGGTTTCCACCGCACGATGCTTCCGCCGGGCAGTTTCCTGGCGGTTTCCCATATCCACGTCGCGCCCGAGGATGTCGAGACGCAGAACGCGGGCAAGAAGGTGGCGCAGGAGTACGGGCGGCGGACCAACCACGCCGCGATCATGCGGTCGCGGGAACAGATCGGCGAGTTCTTCGGGGACCTGGAGCTGGTCGAGCCCGGTCTGGTGTGGCTGCCTCAATGGCGCCCCGACACCCCGATCACGGTCAAGGATGCCGCGCGGTCGCGCGGCCTGGCCGGAGTGGCACGGACCCGCTGACAGCGCTGATCCATCAACCGCTAGCAGGCTGACTGTGTATCCGGCCGCGAGCGGGGGGCTCAACTGGCCGTCACAGCTGGCCGTACGCGGGGGAACCCCACCTGGCCGCTGACAGACGCCTCGGCGTTTGTTCGCATCCACGTCGGACATACCCCGACCACACGCGGGGTCGATGTGGTCGTGCTCGCGGGCATTGCCAACCGCGCGAAGCTTCGTGATGGTCACGATCGTTTCCAAGGACGATGGTCGAGGCCTTTGGTCAGGTCGTTGGAGACGGGCGAGAGCAGGAGCCACAAGGGGCTCGCCCGTGACGCCCAGCTATCAGCGCTGCGTACTCATTCCCTGAGCTGCGCCGGCAGTGTCGACCGCGACCTAAGCTGTGGGCCCTCCGGCGAAGGCCGCGCTGGTGGCATCCAGCGGCTCCCCACCTCGGTGTGACTGGGCAGGGCGGGTGGCGATCCAGACGACCCTAAGCGGTACTCGTCCGGGCCGGGCGCGGGTTGCGGCGGCTTGCTCCGCCTCGGCCTGGCTCGCCCAGGCCAACGGTCCGCCGAAGGCGAGGTCGGTGACTGGCCCGCGAAGCTGGCGCTTGCGGTGGTACTCGGCGACGGTTTCGTGGACCCAGCCGCCCGGCCAGCGTCGCGACGGCCCGACGATACCGTCTCCCTGGACCGCCATCTCCTCCCTGATCGTTTCCATCCTGGCGAACTCAAAGCGGAGGTCGGGAGCGGCGTCGTTCGCGACAAGATGCATGCGATCGCTGAGCTCGCTCATCTCCGTGCGCAGCTGCAGCACCTGGTCGGCTCGGGCGTCGACGTCAACGGCGGGTTCAGCGGGTGGGGCCGCGGCCTCTGACGCGGCCTGCAGAGACATCGCCGTCGCCTCGGTCGGGGCGCCACCGGCGCGGACGACGTCCTCATAGCCCGGCCACACACAGCCGTACGCAGAGGCGAAGTCCGAGCCGGGGGGAGGTGTCGTGTACCAGGACAGACCCTGCCGGGCGCCAGATCCGCGGACCGGCATCCGGGGCTGCCACCGGTAGGTCACGTCGTCCAGCCGTTCCCGGACGGTCACGCCATCGTGAGGCCGTTCCTGGCCGCACGCGACCAGGTCGAACACCAGCTCTGGGTTGATCAGTGGATGGTCGACCCAATGCCCGCGCGCGCACAACCCCGAGGTGCGCACGATGTATTCCTCAGACAGCGACCACACCACGAGCCCCCACCGCTCACATGCCCCGCACCGCGGGCACGTCACCACGTGCCCGTGCCAGGTCATCCTGCCAATCGACACTGCCAGCCGCATCCGCGCACCCACCGCCGGCAGAGTTCCCCACTCCAGGTCCATCACGTCAGCCTAAGCCCGGCCGGCTTCTGCAAGCCAGCGCGACGCGCATGGCGGGAAGCGGCGAAACCGGGTCGGGAACCCGCCACTGGGACAATCGCTGAGGCCTTCGTCCCGGGCAGGCAGGACGGCCTCCTGCCTCCTGCAGCGATCCACGTCGACGTGCACCGAAACTGCCACTCGAGGGCGTCGACCAGCGCCGACGATGCGCCGGCTGAACACCTACCTGCTGCGGCCTAGCGGTGCCCTTGGACGCCGGGCGGCCGCCGGCCAGGGAGGGGTGTTCGGCCGCGACAGTGTCGATCAGCCCGAGCGGCGTGGCGCCAAGACGCCTCCAGACTCGGCGGACGAGCCGTCCGGGATACCACTGCCTTGCTATCGATCGGCGCAGCGGTGTGCGGCTGGTCGAAGTCGGTGTCGTTGCCGGTGGCCGGGCCGCGCAGAGGAGCGGTGACCAGTGCGACCGCGGCTTGGTGAGCGTTGCAGTAGCCCCGGCGCCGTCTTCGGGTGCCGGCGACCGCGATCGGCGCGCTCGATTAGGTTCCGAGCATTGTCTCGTCGACAGCCACCACAACGGGGTCGTGATCGGTGCATTGTCCAACGACGTCGGCGCCGGCGACATCGACCGTGATCACAGCCTTGTCGGGGAGATGGTGGGTGGCGTACCAGCGGTCGATCCGACGCGGCGGATGCTTGTCCCCGGGAAACCGGCCGGTCGTGGCCTTCCACGGCACATTCGCGATCCGGGCGCAGTCACGGAACCGGCCCGGTCCCTCCAGACGGCGCGCGACGCTGCGATCGAGCCGGCCGTACTCGTCGAGCTGGTAGGCGTGATCGGGATGCCAAGCGACTCCGTGATAGGGATCAGGGTCGTAATCGGTTTCGCCGCCGTCGGACAACATGACCTTGGTGGCGCCCACCCCGTTCCAGTCGGCGGCGGCGAGTCCGGGGATGTTGTCGCCGTTCATGGCCCGCATGACCTGCCCGGCGTCAGCCCAGCCCCATCCCCTGCCTGGTTCGAACGGGGAGAGCTGCCCGTTCCCGACACGTATCTTCTTGCCGTTCAGGTCGAACACCGCGGTGACGAACGAGTGCCACATCCCTGCGGGATCACGCTCGAACCGCCCGATTTTCCCCTTTATCGGCGTGATTGTGACCTTGCCGGGGTGGACCCCGTCGCGCCATAGCAGAGCGGCGTGGTGGTGTCCGCCGCCCAGTGCGCACACGACCTCGCCGTCGATGTCGCAGCGTAAACCCACGGCTTCGGCGAGCCGCTGGACACGGTCCTCGGCCAGCCCGCGTTTATCAGGGTCTCCCGGGTCCGTCGGCGGGTGAGCGACGATCTCCTGGACAGCGACGACATCCGCGTCGATCCGGCGGATCATCTCTTCCACTTGCGCGAACCGAGCCTCGTCCGCCGGATCGCCGTAGAGGTTGAACGCGTTAACCGATGCCAATCTGATCACGCGGCACGGTAGCGGGCATGCGAGTGACCCGCAGCGCTGGGTGCCAGGTGGTAGGCCGCCCGACCTGGGATGCGCGAGAAACCTCCCAAGTGGGTCCGCTAGAGGGTGGCCAGACGCGTGGCGTCGACGGTGTCGTAGTCGGGATACGCCGCGGCGAGGGCTGCCTCAGTGAGTGGCTCCAGCCCGATCGACACGCGCCGCGCGTTCACGCCCGGTGCGTCGTCGAGCGGGTACAGCCGGCATCCCTTGCGGGGGAAGCACAGCGATTGGGTGCCCCAGCGCTGCGGGCGTCGGGTGTCGGTGGCGACGCGGTCGGCGAGATAGGCGTGATCGCGCACCCCGACCTCGTCGTCGGGATCGACGGCCGCGGCGAGCAGCGGAAGCCACCGCGCTCGATCGTCCGCGGGGGCGTGCTGGGCGAGCAGCCATGCCGCGTGCGCGGCCTTTGAGCCGACCAGCTTCGTGCTTGGCCAGCCGACACTATCGATCACCGAGGCCAGGAACGCGGTGTTGCCGGCGTCGACCTCGCTGACGCGCTGCCACTGCGCCGGCGTGGGGGAGTGGGGATCGAGCGCCCGCCGAGCGGCCTGGTCGGTGTCAGCGCGACTGAGAAGTTCGACGCCTAGCACCGCGAGGTCGGCTGCTGGGAGGTTCTCAGGCATCCGCGACGCACCTGGGCTGGTCGGGCCGGAGGTCGGCTTCCACGATCAGGGTGCCCAGCTTCCTGGGATCCGGAGCCACCACGATACGGGCGTGAATGTTCCCGAAGCCGCTGCCCCGCAGCAACTCCGCCCAGGTCTCCGGTTCGTAGGACCATCGGTACACCCACTGCGGTTCGGCACTGAACTTGGCTCCGTACGTGCCCTGTATGCCGTAGGCGCCCGGTACCGGGGGAGCGTGGGAGAACACCAGCTTCCCGCTGGGTGTCAGGTGATCCCGCATAAGCGGCAACAGCACGGCGGGATCGACGAACCAGAGCGCGCCCCAGATCGAGTAGATCGCATCCCAGCTCCGGTCCGCTCTGGCCAGAAACTTCACCACGTCGCCTTGGTCGAAGCGGGCTCCCGCCACGTGTCCCCAGCGGCGACGCGCGTGAGCGCACTGCGTGCCGGAGGTGTCCACGCCCGTCGCGTCGACGCCCCGCATGGCCAGTGCCGCGACCGCGTCCCCGTGGCCGGATCCGAGTTCGAGAGCTGAATTCGGGTCGCCGAGCAGTTCGATCCCGGGACCGTGGGACGGATACTGGGTCCACCCGAACGGATCGAGCGGCACCTCGGCAGTGTCGGCGTTGGCCGTGCGAGCCGCGTAGCGGTCCCAGTAGGCCGTGCTCATCGGTTTGCGCCGGCGAGCCTGGCGAGCCGATCCGGACGCACTGCGGTGATCCCCCATCGCACCAGCGTCCAGTAACTGCGGGGTCTCTCAACGTGCAGTGGACGGCGACACCGCGCGGCGAGGGCGGCCGCCGCATCCAACGGGCAAACCTGCATGAGCTCGCACGGTACCGGCACTCACTGCGGCCGCTACTCAGGACGCTCGGCATTTCGTGCCGGGACGAGCCTGCCAGTATGGAGCGATGTGGGAGAGGGAGATCGCACCGCTCGGCCTGGTGATCACTGCGACGCGTCGGGTGGTGTCGATCGCGCAAGAAAGCAGGATGGATCCCCACAGTCGGGAGCAGCAGATCGTCACGGTGTTGGAGGATCTGCATCGGGCTGGTGGGACCCGGGATGCGGTGATCGCCTGGGCGCACGTGATCGCGACGTTGTCGTCAGCGGGCCGGTCGCCGCACGCGACGAAGCCGGGTGCGACCCCGCCGGGCGTGTCCCTGGTCAAGCCGGACGAGGACACTCGTTCGGTGTGGCCGGTGAAGGCAGCCGCGCTGATCGACACCGCTCACGAGGGGAAGCTGCACCGGCGGCACCCGGTGGTCGGCGACGTGTTGACCTTGGCTGGACCGGAACAGTGGGCTCTGGTGTGGCGGCTTCGGGAGCTGCTCCTGGAGCCGCTGGGTGACGGCGGCCGGGACACCGCGGACCTGACCGCCGCGGCCGCGGCGGGAGACACCGACCGCTACACCGCCCTGATCGACGACCTGATCGTCAGGGACCGGCTCCTGGGACTCGTGCAGTGGTGGACCGCGATCGCGGCCAGCACGGTCGCGGCCGCGACGGACATCATGCCCGCCGAATCCTGTCTGCACAGCTATGTCCAGGAAACCGTCGTCGATGGACAGTTGGAGGCATTGGCCGCGTTCGTGACCGTCCTGCTAACCGCGACCCGCGAGCAGCTCCTCGAGGACGTGTACCCGCTGGCTCGTCACGTGTATGAGGTCATGGACGCCATCGGTGGCCGCCGCCATCTCATCGCGGCGCTGGTGATTCACGCCCCGCACTTCCGGGCTCAGGAAGGTGGCTGGTGCCGGCGCGCGGCGGCGATCACCGCTGCCGCGGCCAGCGACCACCACGCTCAGGCGCAGACCTACCTGGACAGCCTGATCCGCGTCGGTGGTCGTCCCGCGCTGCTGGCGGTCGCCGGGGCGTGGCTGGACATCCTGGCTGAACGACTGCACTACCTCGACCGCGTGACCTTGGCGGTCGTCGATCCGCACGGTGTTCCCACCGGCATGGTCGACGGCCTCCACCGGCTCGACCCCTCCCACGAGGAACAGCGCGTCCTGATTCGCGTGCG
The DNA here is from genome assembly GCF_055563465.1 of Amycolatopsis sp. NPDC000009. Lineage (NCBI taxonomy): Bacteria > Bacillati > Actinomycetota > Actinomycetes > Pseudonocardiales > Pseudonocardiaceae > Amycolatopsis > Amycolatopsis sp. NPDC000009. The sequence goes on along the minus strand of NZ_JBVHDI010000029.1, from coordinate 74,091 downwards.
CGACGCCGCCAAGCGGATCCGTGCCGGCGTTCCGGGCGCGCTGGACGACCTCGGCCCGGAGATCGCGGACGCCACCGAGGACGGCATGGCCGCCGTCATCCAGCTCGCACTCCTGGTCGGCCATATCGTTCGGACCGCACCGAAAGACCGTGGCCCCGATTCGCTGGTCACCACGCCCTGACCGGCAGACGGTCAGGCAAGTCTCGTTTCGTCGACCTCCACCACGAGCGGGTTGTGATCGGCGCAGTGGCCGACGAGTTCGGCCCCGACTACATCGAGGTTGGCCCCTGCGTCGTCCGGGAAATGGTGGGTGGCGTACAGCGATGGATCCGACGCGGAGGATGCTTGTCCCCGGGAAACCGGCCGGGTGTCCCTCCAGTCGCAGCGCCGCGCTGCTATCGAGCTGGCCGTACTCGTCGAACTGGTAGGCGTGATCGGGATGCCAGGCGACCCCGTGATAGGGATCAGGGTAGTAGTCCGTTTCGCCGCCATCGTTCAGCGTGACCTCGCCGGCCCCCGACTTCCAGGCCGAGCTCCGCCATCACAACCCGCACCAGCACTGACGGTTTGCCGCCCGATCGCTCGAACGTCAGCGGACCGGGCGCGGCCCAGTCCGCTCGGCGAACGACCTGAACTCGAACATGGCAAGCTTGAGGCCCTCGGCGGTGTCCTCGTCCATACAGCTGATGATGCCGCCGTCCGGATCGTCGATGTGCTGAGCGATCTTCTGGGCGAGGGCCTGGGCGGTGTCCTCGGGGAAGGTCTCCATCTTGCCCGAGCAGAGCCGCACGATGGTGGAGCCGTGCTCGCCGACCGGGTCGGCAGTGACGGCCTCTAGCCGGAACGGGTCGTACGGGTCGCTGGTGCCTGGTGCCGCGGTCACGCGAAATCCGAGGATGCGGTCGGCGCGGATGGTCGTCTGCCAGTTGGCGCTCTGCACCCAGAGCTTGCATGTCATCGCGGGCCTACAGGTCGTCCTTCGGCGCCGCGGCGTGCTGAAGGATCGACGCCAGCCGGTTTACCGTGGTCGCCTGAGCGAGTTGGGCTCCGACTCGCCCCTTCGACGTCGCCGTTGTCCAGCGCCGTCAGGGCTTCCGTCTCGTGCACGCCCGGCCCGGGCGTCGAGTAGTCCCCGCTCATTCGCACTCCTCACCTCGCGTATCAGTGATCACCCTGGTCACGACCTGCGGTTGAACTTCTCGAAGTAGGCCGGTTCATTGTCTGGTGCGACCGTCAGGCCGAACACGTAGAACACCGTGTTGCCGTTCGCGTCACGGCCATCGGCCCAGCCAGGGCCGGTGGACCAGGTGAGCGGGCCGGGGTTGTCGGGGTGCTGGGCACGGAATCCGTCGAGGTCCGCGATGGCCTTCTCGGTGGATTCGTACGCTGTCGTGAGGATTCCGGGGTTGGCATCCGTGGTGCGGTCGTGCACCACATACACGGCTCGCTTACTGGTGGTCATGGACGTCATCCTGCCAGCCGCAACCGACAGAGACGATCAACACGCAGAAGCCAACGCAGGACACCCCAGCACGATCATGACGCACGGGCCGCGCCGGTACGTCCCCGGCGCCCAGGACCTGTCCCTGGGCAAGGCCTGAAATTTCCCGATCACCGCGGCCTGGGCGACTTACACCATCGGAACACGGCGGTCGTCCCACGCGAACACGCCGTTCCCCTTCGCCCAGCCGAGTCCATGAATCCCAACCTTGGCCAAGATTCCTCGCACGCCCGCGGCGTCCTGGCGGGGCCGGTGAAAGCGGGTGACCCACCAGGCGCCTCGCGTCTTATCCCGGCAGTACTGCCCGGTGGAGACGCCGCATTTCGAGCAGGGCACACCGGTACACGCGTTCCATGCCCTGCGCAGTGCGGCATCGACCACCGCCTGGTCGCGGGTTGCCGTCGTCGTCGGATCGAGGGTGAAGTACTCCATCACCCGGCGATGCTGGCAGGAGATCCGTACGCCGGAAGTCCGCCGCTCCGGTGATCGCACGGAAGAACCGGGAATTGCGCACGGTCCGGTTAATGACGCTTCCCAGTTGTTGGCGACGAGCTGATCCACAGATGCCGGCATCGAGCACCGCGTCGGCGGCATGAACCGTGTCGGCCGCGAGACCTTCCACGAAGTCGTCGATGTCGGGCCGTCCTGACCGCCCGCGTCGAGCTCGGCCATCCTGTCCGCGAGGCGTGGCAGCACCTCATCCGTGGCCCAGAGCCGGATCCTTCCGCAGACAGCTGGGATGAATCCAACGTCTACCCGGCGCTGCACAGCTGCGGAACTGGGCGCAGCGACCACAGGAAACGGCGTGATCAGCCCTCGGCCGGGATGGCATCGTTCCCGGAGATCAGGCGAGTCATGTGCCGCGCTGCCCGGGAGTGCCGGATCCCGACGGTGGCCCAATCATCGATGAGCTGTCCCGCGTCGCCTGCGCTCATCGGTAGATCCAGGTAGTCGCGCAGGGCGGTGATCGCGTCGTCGCGGGTCCTGCGGCCGTCGACCACGTCCCGCCCTAGGCGCTCGATTACGTCAGAGTTCGTGCTGATGGTCAACAGTCGCTGGCTGTGCATGACTCGCTCGTCAGGCGGCATCGCGGCGAACCCGCTCACAGGGCCGACAAGGTCCTCGAACGCCTCGGCGTAGTCGGGTAGGTCGTAGTTCCAGTGGTCGATTGACTCGGCCGCGCCGATGGGGGTGAGGCCGCCGTCGGCCTTGTCGAGCAGTTCGCCGATGGCGGCTTCCCGAGCAATGTCGCCGCGTGTGACGGCCGCGCCGAGCCGTTCGGTCAGGGCATGTAGCTCGTCGTCGGTGAGATTGTGAGCCGGTGCGGTCATACGGTCACTGTGACAGATCCAGCGTCGTCCGGGGGAGTACCCGCGGTCTGGCACCCGACGATCAGAGTGACCGACGGGGTCATTGTCGGCCGGACGAACACGTAGAGCCGCGCGTGGCATCGTGCCATGTGATGTGGCTCGTCACCTGCGCGAATGCGATGCGCGTCGTGCGGAGGACGGTCACAATGACCGCATGAGTGACGATCAAGTCCGCCTGGTGACGGCTTATCTGGCCGCGGCCGAGGCGTTGCGCGATGCCGATGAGCGAAAGCGTGCGGATGCGGTCCGGGCGCTGGGGATTCTGTGGCCGGCGATTCCACCGGCGAATAGCCTAGACCGGATCCTGTGCACCTTGCTGGACTTCTTGCACGACCAATACCCGGCTGACGGCGACCTTCCTGAGTCGTCCTGGAAACGTCTGCCGCCAGACAAGGCCGCAGTTGCGGCCGAATTGCGCACGCGTACCGGCAAGGCAGAATCCGCCCTGGCGCTGGACCTGGCACAGCTGAATCTGGCCAGGGCAGACCTGCGCGGAGCCAAACTCGGGAACACCAGTTTGCGCGGCGCCTGGTTGCACAACGCCCAGCTCGGTGACGCGGAGCTCATCCGGGCCGACCTGCAGGCTGCAGTCCTGCCGGAGGCCGACTTGACCGGGGCGCACCTGGCAAACGCCAACCTCCGCAAGACCAATCTGCGTTCGGCGAACCTGGCCACAGCGACCCTGACGGGCGCGAGCCTGCGAAACGCGAACCTGAACAGGGCCAACCTCACCAACGCGGACCTGACCGATGCCGACCTTGAGTATGCGGACCTCAGCGAGGCCGATCTGACTGGCGCGACTGTGACCCGTACTCGGTTCGGCAGGGCCACGGTAGAGGGAACCCTGGGCTTGCCTCGCGGGTTCGACCCTGGAGAGCCGTAGCTCAGACACCACGTCCTGCGGTAACGCGGGCCTGACCTGGCCTGTCTTCCGGTCGGTGACGTAGCGAGTGGGACACCCCAGCAATATTCGTGTGCTTGGCGTCCGCGGCCGTGCTCAGCACACCCAGGCCTGCTCGAATTACCCGGTGCACAGCGTTCGCGGGGCCCGGACATGTCGCCCGGGATGCAGCCGGTCCGCCACATCGTGAGCGTGTACTTGGTGATCAGCCGGTGGGGGGGCGATGGTGTGGCACGGTCGTGATGGTGTCTCGGGCGTGGCGAGGCTGGGCGCTTCCACCGAGCACGGTCTGCATCCTGTCGCCCTGCTGCAGGTGGACCGTGGGGACGAACCGCTCGCGGCGCCCGCACGGTTGACCGTGATCAGCTGGCGGTGTTCTTCGCAGCAAGGCGATGCTCGATCGCGCGCTCGATGAGCAGGTCCGCCAGCACGGACTCCGTCGGGGTGGCGCACTGGCGCATGGTGACGTGGTAGCTGACGCTGATCCACTTGTCGTAGAGCAGCATCGCCATTGTCCGGTGAAATAGTGCCGTGTCGCCGCCGGCCTGAGCTTTCGCCTGGTTCTCCAGCTCGGCGAGCGTCCTGGTCAGCTCCACCCAAGCCGTGCTGTAGCCCGTCTGGCCGTCTGGTTCGGCCATGTCGCCGAGCGTGCTGCGCGCTGTCGCCGTTGGTGGGCGCGTCGACGGGCGGGCGGGGACGCCGAGCAGGGTGGCGTGGTCGGGGTAGTCGCCGCGGGCCACGACCGCGCCGGCGCCGACGGTGGTGTGACGGCCGATCCGGGCTCCGGCCAGGATCGTGGCGCCGGCGCCGATCCAGGAACCGGCGCCGATTTCGACGGCCGCGGCCTGCAGTGGCAGCTGGTGTCCGATCGGGACATCGGGGTCGGCGGCGACGTGGTTGTGGTCGAACACTTTCACGTCCGGGCCGAAGAACACGTGGGCGCCGACGACGATCGAGGTCATGGCGTGCAGCTCACAGCGGCGGCCGAGCAGGACGCCGTCGCCGAGCACGATCGCCGGCGGGCCGTCGCTGGTGTCGCCGGGGAACCCTGACGACAGCGTGACGTGCTCGTTGATCACGCACCGGGCGCCCAGCACGATCCGTCCCACGCCGTCAAGCACACCCTGCGGCCAGGCCAGGTAGGTGCCCTCGCCGAACGCCGCGAACCCGATCGCCTCGGGCGAGGCAGGGGTGACCGCGGCCGCCATCCGCTGGGCCTTCCACCACGCGCGCAGCCGGGCCGGGCCGTTGTGGTCGGTCATCTCGGATAGCCCCGCGTGCTCGGGGCGAAGCCGTCGAACGTGGTGGCCGCTTGGTCGGTGAGATGGATCCGCATGTCCAGCGGGATCCTGGGCGGGGTTTCGGCGATCGTGAGCATGTAGACGGCGTCGGCGTCATCGAAGAGCCGGGCGAGCGGCCGGACGATGATCCGGTTCGGGGAGGGGCCATCGAGGGAGGTCAGGATGTCCAGCAATGCGGTGGCCAGGTAGCTCCAGGCCCGGCCCGGCCAATCTTTGAGCTGAAAAATGGAGACGTCCATGAACTCGTCCGGTCCGCGGCGCGGGGACGCCGCGTCCGCGTCTGTGTCCTCGAGAATGAAGCGCCAGTCCTGGCAGAGCAACCGATACCTGAGCAGGATTTCGACACTGGCGCGTAAGCGCAGCACCGCGTACGTCAGCTCACCCGGGGTCGGAGTCCCGCCAAGTCCGCGTGCGGCGTGCTGGTGGTAGTCGACACCGTGCCGCAGTGGCGGAAAGTCGATCGTCCGGCCCGTCACGACGCCGAGAGCAGGGCGTCGAGGGCACGGTCGATGCCGTTCTCGAGTTCCGTGACACGCTGAAGATCAGCGGGGTTGCAGGCCTTGGAGTGGTGCTGTCTCGTCACGCCGCAGGCGCCGCAGACTTCCAGGTCAGGGTCGAACACGCGAACAATCCTACGGACCACCACCGACAGAAGCCGCCACGCCTGCGGCCAGGATCGTGTTGCTGCTTCATGCCGCGGTCCCTCCTGATGGGGCGGGAGATCGCGTACGCGCCGGCCCCGTTGCCGACGGGCCAACCGGGCCGATGGATTCGTCTCGCTGACGCGAAGCCATGTTGGCCTGAGGTCACCCGATAGTGGGACAGCACCTGGCGCCTCACGATCACTGCTCTGAGCGCGGGAGGCCGGAGCTGACCAGGCTCCCGACGCTGCGCAGTGTTCGACGAGCCGCCTCACCGGCCACTGCCGGTCTAGGAGCGCCTGGGCCGTGGCCCCAGACCTTGGTCGAAGTAGTCGGCAGGTCGCCTACGGACGGCGACCATCTCGACCTCGCCCAGCCACTTCGCAAGCATGCGGCCACAGTGCATCAGCGGCGGTGAACCTGAACTCGTGCTCCAGCGGCTGCCGCCTCGAGATCATCGCTAGAGCGGCCCACCGAGCCTTTCGCGAAATCGCTTCCGGATTACAGGCTCGGCCGGATCGATCAGGCCCGGTCAGGGCCCGGTTGCGCAGGTGCGTAGGTGCTGCACGGTGGCGCCGGAGACTTGCCATGTCTCAGGGCGGTAACAAACCGGCGTGGTTGGTGACCATGTCCGCCATGGTCTAGCATCGCTCTTGCTGAACGTCAAAACAGCAAAAGAGAAACCCTTTCGGGTGGCTTTGGTAGGTGGCCGGTCGGGTCAACGACCGACCACCGGACCTATCGGCCGATCAGCTGGATCAGTGTGTTACTGAGTGCCGCCAGCTGACTTGCCAGGATGATGACCGGGCCCCACCAGATGAGCTTCTGCCACCTGGTGGGGTAACCCCGCTGATCAGCAGCGCGGTGCCCCTCATCCTTCTCTTCCCCGTCATGTGTCATCGTGCTCCGTTCGGCTACCTGGATATTCACGGCAACCGACCTTGCGGCCGGTTCCCCCGGAACCGGCCGCTGTGAAGCTCGAATCCACACGACTCATTCGGCATGTGCCGATGCCTGAGAACTTTAGCGAAGGCGCCCGTTAGCACGATCAGTGGGGCTGCATGGAATTGCACACCTCGCGCAACGACAGGCGAACATGCAAGTTGCCGCAGCTCAGACACTGTTCCTGCACGTGTACAGGAGCAAGTTGCGACTCTACTTAGAGTTGCGGCCTTACATGTAAGTTTACGTGTAAGCATCACTGGGTCAGTTGTTAAAGTGATCAGTAACGTTACTGATATTGCGTTGTGAATTTATTAGTTCACCTCGTCTGATAAGTGAAAGTACCTGCCACGGTGGGGTGCGTGCCCGCCGCGTGGACCCCGGAGCGAGCGTCTCAGAGTGCCTAATGGCGGTTGTCGAGCGGGTGGCTTCATGCTCTGGGATCTGGAAGGTGTGGTCGGTGCCTAGTGCGGCCGCTGGCGTCTGCATGCAGGGATCTCACCGGGCCGTGGGTCTCGTGCTGCCATCCGTACAAACCGAAGCAGGCAACCAACACCACGGTCGAGGTGGCGAACTTCCTGGGGACGCGCCGGAATCTGGTCGATGCGATGACTCACGATTTCCTGGTAGTGGGTTGCTCGGCGAGGGAGGTGGCGGCTGCGGCCTACCCGGCCTTCGGTCGGGACCAGGTCATGGAGTACCTGGCCGCGGTCGCCCTGCAAGCCTCGGCAGCCAAAGCGATCGCCGAGGCTGGATTGGCGCCCGTGGCGGACACCAGTGTGTCCGGGATCGAGGCGCCGCGGGAAGCCCTGGTGGCACTCAGCGGTAACGCCGACGAGACCGCTGATTTCGCGACCGTGCCCCAGCGCCTCCGGGAGGCTCTGCGTGACTTCGCGATCACCGTGACCGTGCGGGCGGGCGAGCACGACGAGGTCACCGACGCCCTGGTCGATTCTCTTCTCCTCGATGGCGAACTTGTTCGCCTGGTCAAGATCGAACCCCGATCCTGATCGCTGCCGACGGTTTCAGATAGCGAGATTCTGCTCGTGTTACGAATCGGCCCGGATACGGATGCCGTCCGTGCCGGACAGCGGGCCGGTCGCGCGCTCGGGCGTCGATGAGGTTATGGCGTCGTCGTGCCCGACGACTCCGGGCGGACGAAGATCCCTTCGGCTCGGCGGAGGAGGGCGGTTGTCGCGACATTGCTTGGTAGTCTGCGCGTGGCTGTCGCGGCAGCCAGCGAGGTGCCTCCTGATCCCGGTGTGGAGTGCGTGCCTCCCCGAGACGTCCCTCAAGGGTGTCACCGCGGGTTGAGCATCGCGTGAAGTCGGTGTCGTTGGGCAACCTCACATCGACGTTGACCGGGGAACGTCGGCGGAGGATGTCATGGCACAGAACAGCTCTGCGTATCCGGAATGGATGCATGCCCGTCGTCGCTGTACGGGTGAATGGCTTCGTGAGATCAGCGGCGATTACCGCCGGGGATGGGGACGTTTCCCCGCCGCTGTCACAGCGCAGCAGAAGCGGCTGGAAGCCGGGTTGCTGCTCGCGATCGGCGATGTCGAGAAGTGGTTCCCCGTCTGTCGGGACGACGTGGACGATCCCGCTGTCGTGATCGAGATGGTTCGTCCGCTCCCGGACGGGGTCGCATTGAAGATCGCCGACGGCGCACTGGAGGGGTTCCTCGCGGCCGTGTTGCCGAATCTGTGGAGCGAGGACCTCTCCGGCGTGCCTGGTCTGCGGCCCTCGCCCGACGGGAACCACCTCGATCTGTCTGTGGTGGGAACGAGACCGGTGGCGTCCGCGCGGCTGCGCGGCGTCACTCGGAAGCGCTGGAACGAGGTGCAGGAGTACCTGTGCGGTCATCAGGACCCGGACGTGCGGATCTGGCGCGATGTCCGACGTCGCTGCCACCCGGTGGAGTTGGCTGCGCTCCGCGCGCGGTCGGATCGGCGTGACGGCGTGATGAGCGCGGTCCTCCGGCGGTATGCCCTGTGGAAGAACGCGGACTGGAGCGACGTCCGGACGACCACGGATGACCTGCAGGTCCGGTGGAGCGGCGGTTCCGGCAGCGCGGTCGTCGCCTGGGCACTCACGCACCCCGTGTGCCGGATTCCGGGCGTCGATCCAATCCCACAGCGCCTCGCTGCCGGGGAACGGATGGTGTTCGCGCCGAGCGACACATCCTCCGGCAAGCGGGAACGGCAGCGCGCAGCCGCAGTCCGAGCCGCGTATCTCGGTGAAGACGTCGACGTCGCCGAACGGGGAATCACGTCCGTGGATCTCGGGTTGGACGCCTGTTCGGGACCTCAGCGGGAACTCAGGGCGCTGCTGGCACTCCATATCTTCAACAAGGGTCCGAACGCCGCCCCGCCTGGCTGGCGCGGTGTCCACCACTCCACTGACTACTCCATGTCCGTGTCACCCCGCGCCGACGAGCTCGTGATCCGCACGAACGCGTCCGACAATCTCACCAACTGGTTCGTCCGCTCCAGTGAGGGCAAAGGGGTTCCTGGATTGCGTCTGGAATGCCGGCCCACGGGGAGCGCTTTCCGCCTGATCCATGTGCCGACGGGCGCGCGGATGACCGTCACCAGTGCCGAAGAGCCTCCCCGCTGTGCGGCGACGGCGCACGACCACGGATGGGGTACTGATCGCTGGCCGACTGCCGACGTACCGATCCGCCAGGACGAACTGGTCGCCCTGGCGAGCCTCCCCCCACGCACTCCAGACGCGACGATGTTGCTCGCCGCGCTCATCGTGCGGATGGAGGCCCGGGACTCGGACGATAACTGGGCGATCGGATCGTGGTGGTACGACCCGTTGAACCGGACGCCCCGGCTCGACGAGTTCAGCGACACGCACCGCAGGCTCTGGGGAGCCAACGATCACTGGACGCTGGAATGGAACGAGTATCCCTACGAAGACGACCTGATCCAGGCCCTGACTGATCCGGTGACCGGGATCGGCGCATGCCGGGTTGAGCGGTCGACCGACCACACTGAACTGCGGCACGGCACTGCTGTATTGCGGCTGGTGCATGTTCCCAGCGTTCTTCGGAGGAAGCTCGCGACGCACGCTGCGGTGTAGTCCGCGGTGTGCGGACGGCCTGCATCCGCGGTCGGCACGTCCCACGGACTGGGTGCGCCCCTCAGTGACCGGCAGCCTCTGCCAGGCAGCGTGGAGCAATTGGTTGACAGGCTCGCCTACCTCCGATCCCAGCAGCATCCTTCACCGATGGGTGCGGGAAGCGCGCGAGGAGAAGCTTCTCGCGCCCGGACGGTGTGCAGCATCGACGACGCCGGTGGCGCGGATCGAGAGAGGCCGCGTCCTCGAAAGCCGACGTCGCCGACCATGCGCGCCACGGCGACGCGCTGCGAATGCGGCCGCCACGGGTAGCACTCTGAGGTTCGTGGGTTCAGCCGCCTACGGTGATGCCGCGAGACTGCTTGATGCCGTCGAGCAGGTGTGCGTACTGCGGGGTCATCGTCGCCGCGGCGGCGAAACCCGGGCGGTTGAACCGATTGGTCCCGTACACCGTCAGTCCGTGGGGAGCGCCGTCGAGCGGTTCCGGGGTTCCGTCGGCCCGTATCCGCCGCGCGGGCTCGGCGGAGCGGGGATCGAGAATCGATTTGAGATACCCCTCGACGTCGGTGTCGTTCTCGCGGTGCCAGACGATGGTGCAGCCGTCGAGCGTGGTGACCTGCTCGCCGGTGCGTCGCGCTGCACGGCGCGCACGCTCGCGGCGTTCCGTGTCGTGGTCTTCTGCGCGGGCGCGGGCCGCGAACTTCATGCCGGGCACGACCACGACCTCGTCGGCTGCTTGGCCGTCGTGGGGGAACAGCCAGACCTCGTCGGGCCATGCGCCGTGACGCCGGGCGGCCGCGGGGGCAGCGGTGGGGTCCTCGTGCCAGAGCCACAGCTGGGAGTTCTCGCTGACCGTGTCCCGCCGGAAACGCGGCGCCCGCCGCGGGTCGCGGTCTAGTACGAGGACTTCCACCGGCAGGGCTGAGCGCCGACGCTGCCGGTCGCGGCGTAGCGCGGCCAGGTGCGAGCGCATCTCCTGCTCGGCGACCGCGCGGTTGGCGAACCTGGACACCGTCCGTGGCTGGTCGTGCTGCAGTTCGGCGCGCACGTGGCCGCGTTCCCAGTCTTGGGCGAGCCAGATTCCCCATACTGGCGGGCCTTCCAGCAGGGCTTCCGCGCACGCCGGGCACCACCCGTCCGGGTGTGCGTAGAACTGCTCCGGCGGATCGAGCAGGAGGCCGGGCCCGGTGAAGACCATCCCCATCGTGAGCTTGAACATTTCCGCCGCGACGTGGCCGTTGTACTCATCCCACACGAGCGTCACGCCACCGTCTTCGTGGTGTGTCACCACGGCTCGGTCGTGGTCGAGCAGGTGCGCGACCGGCTCGACACGGGTGAGGCGTGCGCGGCTGTAGGCGACGAGCATGCGGCAGGCGCGGTCGGGAACGGCGGCCAGGGTCTGTTGGTAGAGGTCGTCCAGTGTGGACACGTTCATCTCCGCTCTCGTGAGGCTGGGCACGACGAGGAGCGCACAGGTGTGCGCTCGGGTGTGTCGTTGCGATCCTCAGCCCGAGAAGAGCGGGGCTGCTGCGGTGGAGCTTATGCCAGGGCAGTGTACTGGGAATCGGGGCGAACAGGGAATGCGTGACGTGACGCCGTGTGTCGGTTGCCGCGTCGGCTGAGCGAGGGGTGGTCCAGCACCGCTCCCACGTGCGTCATGTGCTTATGGGAATTCCGGTGTCGGCGAACGCGGTGTCCGGCAGGCCTTCGCGCAGGTGCCGCATGTCGTCGAGGTGCTGGTCGAACAGCACGGTGGCGGGGCCGCGGCGTGCTGCGAAGGCGGCGAGGTAGTCCGGTGTGAACGCGATGCCGAGGTAGGCGCGGCCCGCGTCGTTCCAGGTCGGATCCTCGACGGCCCCGTCAGGATGTGCGCACCAGGCGTGGGGTGTCACGAGGCCGGTGTCGGCGAGCGCGAAGCTTCCACGTAGCAGGCCGTGGCGTTTGCTGTGGCTGGTCGCGTTGGTGAAGCACGCTCGCTGTGGGCCGCGGGTACGTCCGGCGGGGAGTGGTGCCGGGGTGAACCATCGGCCGGGCGATATCAGCATGGCTTCGGTGTTCGGATACCTGAATTGGTCCTGCGGGGGCAGAAGGTCGCTGACGCGATGTAGCCAGGTCAGCAGTTCCTGTTGGGGTCCGCGATGGGCACGCCGCCATCTTCTCGCATCGCCACGGCAACCCCGCGGACGCCTCCTCTGCCTGACGGTTCACCTCCGCGGCTGGAGGTCTCAGGGGTTGGGGGTCCCGAGGGTGCCGGTGACCGGTGCTCGTCGTACCAGCCTGGCACGCGCCGCTTCCAGGTTGGGACGCGGGTTCTCATGCGGTGGAGTCGATCAGTACGGCGCCGCCGGAGATCGGGGCGATCGCGAGGCCTACGGTGTCGACGACGTATTCGGCTTCGTCTCGGTCGGTGTTGCACGCCTGCAGGCGTTCGGGTTCGACGAGGGCTGTCCAGATCGCGCCCGGCAGGCGGTTGCCGAAGCCGCCGGCGGCGTAGGTGCGGGCAACGTGGCGGGATTCGGTCCAGGACCAGTCGTCGCGGCGGTCGGCGACCGAGCCCCGGTAGAGCCGAAGCGGCTGGGTGGGGCGCGGGACGCGGCGCCCGTCTTCGGTGTAGCCGGCGGCGGTGAACAGCGTCCGCCAACGGCCGCGGCTGAGTGCGAGGTCGGGGCGCTCGGCGTGTGACCAGGCGAGCCCGACGAAGCCGCTCAGCGCGTGGTCGGTGATGAGGCGGTGCCGGTGCAGGGTGTCGAGCAGGACGGGCATGTCATCGCCGGGCACCCGGTAGACGGCGACGGCGAGCTGGTCCGTGGTCAACGTGACGCCCCGCTTGATCAGGTGGGTGGCCAAGGCGACGACGTCGAATATGACCGGGACGCCGAGGTCGTCGGACGGTTCGTTCGACGGCTCTGCGGCGTCGTGGAGCTGAAGCTCGTCGTCAGGCATGAGTGCTCTCCCAGGGCGGGTGGGCTGGAAACACGGGGGCGTGGGCTGCCCATCGTCGTGGCGAACCGGGCGTTCGGGGCGGGTACCGGCTCGTTGTGGCCAGTGCGGCTAGAGGTTGGTCAGGTAGATCGCGTAGTTCATGACGGCGTCGCCGACCAGTTCGCCGCGGCCGATGACGCCGTCGGTGTCGCCCTGCTGGTGCGCCTCGTGGAATGAGGTCTGGCAGTCGTGCAGCTGGGTTCGCAGTTGGGTGGAGGTCGTGCTGCCTGGGGATGCGGTGGCCAGGGTGGCGAGGTGATGTACCGCGTCGGTCGCGGCCGTCACGCCGCCGGCGATCTGGTCGCTGTCTCCGAGTTTGATCGCCTTTCGCAGGAGGTGGATCGCCTGCTCGGTCGCGAAGTATTCGGTGCGGACCGCGATCGCGCGCGAAAGTTCGTGAGCGGACTGTCCCGGTTGCTGTGCTGCCACCATGCGGGAAGGGTACTGCCGCGAGCGGTGGCGTCCGGTGACGGCTTGAGGCGCCGGTGCGCGGGCATCGAGTGTGCCAGGCAGGCGGCGGACAGGTGGCCGAGGCGCGTTAGCCTCTTCTGACACGATCGGAGTTACTTGTGTCCCAACAATTCGTAGCCGCAGGCGATGATTGTGTCGCGGGCGTCGGTGATCAGCGCGCGGACCTAGCGGTGCGGTTGCTCCGTGCCGGTGAGGGAGCGGCCGCGGTGGAGATCGCAGCGGAGGCCGGGATACCCGGGTTCGGGGACGGTGGAAATCTGCGGGCTGCGCTCGATCTGTCCGGCGGCCGGATCGAGCTTCCTGATCTGCCGGGCATGACGGGCTGGGGGTTCGGCGTACTGGCAGGTGGTCGTCTGGTCGGCGTCCTGTATGCGTGCACGCCGGTGGATTTCGTCTTGTCGCATCCTGGTGAGCAGGGCGGCTGGCTTGCGAGATCTCTTGTCGAGATCGAGATTCTGGCGGTCGAGACAGGTTTCCGTGGACGCGGCGCGGGAACCGCGTTGCTGGACTATGCCGAGCGGTTCCTTGCCGAGCAGGGTGTGCGGGTGTTCGTCGCGAAGGTCGACGCGGGGGATATGCCGGTCATGCGGTGGTATCGCCATCGTGGCTATCGCGTCGCCGACAGCGGTGAGAGTTGCCTCCTCGACACTCCGGCTGGCGAGACGACGATCGGCGCCGGGCCCGCGCACGGGCGCCCGTGGCGTCTCGCGGTCAAGGCGCCTGGACACGAGGTGGTCCGCGGGATGCGCGGCCTCCGACTGACCTCGACGCTGACGACATAGTCCGGCATCGCAGAACCAGGGGTGGTGCGGCTGCCTCGGCCCGCGGGCACGCCCCGCCACGCCGGTGCTGTACTCCGACCCCGGGCACCGTGCCGTTGTCACCGCCGGTTTCGGGTTTCCGGATCTACGATGATCGCGACCAGTGGTCGGGCGGGGTGGTCAGGGCGACGGGTGTGAACACGCCGTCTCCGAGCAGCCCTGCGGAGGTGAGAGTGGCGTGAAGCTGTTCGGCCTGCTCGGTGGTGAGGGGTCCGAGGTCTTCGCCGCTGGTGTCGACGATGAACTCCCGGATCACGCTGGTCGCGTCCTGGCCTGCTGGTGTGGCGGTGTCGCGGGCCAGCAGTCCGGCGTCGGCCAGGAGGTCGGCGAGGTCAGCGGCTTGTTCGCGCATGGGCTGTCCGGCGTCGAACCCGGCGCTGTCAACGAGAAACCCGTGAATCGCCCTCGCGACCCGGTACACGGAGACCGGCGCGCCTGTCGCCACCTCAGCGCTCCCGGCTGGGTGCGGCATCTCGGCAGACAGAGGCTTGGGTGCGGAGGTGGCCGATTCGTCGGCGGTGACCGTGGCGGAGGTCTTGCCGTACACGCGGACGAGTTTGTCGATGATCCGGCGGGCTTCCTCGGGTGGATTCAGGATGGCCCCGACACCGTGTACGGCCGCCGCGCCCCCTGACTCCCACAGCGGCACCGGCGATACGTAGGTGACGGTGCGGTAAGCGGTGTCGGGGCTGATGAGGCCGGAGTAGACGGCCATGCGGAGACTGAGCAGGTTGTCGCCGTCGTGGCAGCCCGCCCAGCCGGCGCAGATCCGGGCGCGACCGCTGTCCGCCGTGCCCGGGGAACGGGGCTTGGCAGGGCGAGTGTCCTTGTCGGTGAGATGGCACTGGAACACGCCGGTGGGCTGCTGTCCGGTGTCCTGGTCGTAGCGGGGGAGTTTCTCGTACTCGGTGACGTCCCAGACGCCGGGCGGCACATCACGCCGATACGGACATGATCGGCACGGCGCCTCAGCAGGCGGACCGAGTTGCACGCCGCGTACGTCGACGGCAGGAACGTCGTCAGCTGCGGAGGACATCCGCGCGAACCTCCTCAGCCTCTCCGGCGATCCTGTCGATCGTGTGCAATGGGGCATCGTACTGCGGGACGCGGCAGTCGAATCAAGCACACGACGACGCTGCCCGGCCGCGGATGGTGACGTCAGCCGCGGCCGGGTGAGGCTTTCGATCTCGGCCTGCGGAAGGGCTGATCACCCGCCGGGTGGTAGAAGAGGACGCATGTCGTTACCCCTTGGTCTGCAGACGGCCGTGATCAGTGCTGCGACGGCGGCGGGTGTGACGCTGGTGATCGAGTACGCCGCGAAGCCCCGGCTGGAAGCTCGGAAGGACCGGATCGTCGGTATCGCGAAGGCCAGGCGCGCGTTGGAGGTGCAGATCTTCATGATGCTGAACGACGCGAGTTTCCGCTTGCTTGAACATGACCAGACACCCGTCGGCAGGGAGGCTGACCGGGCCAAGGAACGTCTGGAAGGTCTTTGTGTGAAGCTGGCGACGGCCGAGCAGTGCGCCGAGGAGCTGTTCGCCCTGGGGTACCGCAACCCCGCCGGCCGAGCCCTTAACAGTTCGGTCGCGGGTGCGCATTACGCCCTCAAACGCCCGGTCGAGGACCTCACCGGTGACCCCGATTGGTCCTCGATTCGCAAAGCCTTATTCGAAGTGGACGTGCACCTGACGATCAGTCTCGACTACTGCCGCCCTCAGCGGCGTCTGTCGCTCCGGCGCAGCGCCCGGCGCGCCGCAGCGTTCCGCGACCTCCGAATCTCGGAGATCGGTGAGAAGCGCCGGGAGCTCGCAGACAGGCGGAACCGCGACTTCGACGACGAATGGCGTAAATTCCTGGGTGGCGCCTAGAACGTGCACTGCACGATCGTTCGTGTTCCGTATTCGGCTCGTCACTATGCCTCGCTGGCGACTCGCCGCCGCGCACACCTCAGGTAGTCGTGAGGAGGATGCGATTGCCGGTCCGTGTCACTGTATGTGTTTCCTGCGGGTGGACTGGGCTGGAGGGCGCCGGACCGACGGCTGCTTACCGGTCTACGATGCTTTGCTCGATGAAATCGGCGATGCGGCTCCATGTGCTGCCAGTCGTGCCGGCATTGCCGAAGAGCAGCCTGAGAACGCCCTCATGGGGGTCATCCGGCAGACGTCCTAGCTCAATGACCTCAAAGGACGTGACACTCTCTTTGTCTAGCTTCATCAGACGTCGATATTGCGCTCGGCGATCTGTCTGCAAGTCATCAGGCAGATATTCGAACCGGCGAGTCCACGGTTCCGTGGTCGGTCGAATGACATCGTGAACTCTGGGCAGAACCTTCCTGACAAGGTTGTCCAGGTCCGTGCCCCTGCCGGTCAGCGTGCGTTGATGTTGTATACGTGCCGGCGGGATAACGACGAAGATCGCCTTCACCGGCACCTGGAGCTGGTGGAACACCGGGAACTGACCCAGCCAATCCGTGAGGCGTTCGCGCAGATCCGCGGCGAACTTGGCGCTGTCACCAGACGAACTTGGCAACGGAGGCAGCTTGACGCCGAGCCGATAGTCAAGGAGCGCCTCACGGCAGCTCCGGCCGACCTGGGCTGTGTGGTCGAGGACTGCGGTGGCGTCTGAAGGTTTCCGCGCGGTTGCACCGGAGATCATCCGGGGATAACGGCACAGCTGGTTGATCAAAAACGTGTCGGTCGTGTCGAGCAGCATTTCCTGACGCCTGGCTTGATCGTCCAACCGCAACCAGCTATCGAGCTTCCGCCAGACAGCCGGGTCACTGCCATTCGCGGCATGGTCTGAAGCGAGGAGCGGCTCGTGTTCGACCTGTACGTAGTCGGAGTAGTCGAAGATCGACACGACTGCCGCGATATCACGCAGGAGCCAGGCGAACTCGAGGTCGTCAACGACGTCGCGCGTCGGGCGGGCCACGACGTTTGTGTGTCCGGAGTTCTCTGACTCGGCTGCGATCGGCTCCCACACGCGGACGTGAAGGAGGCTGACTTGGCTGTCGTCCCGGTAAACCTGAGAGTTCTTCCCGCTCGCTGCTTCAGGGGTTCCGCCTCCAAGCACGTCCAAGTACCGCTTGGCGAGGTGATGCAGCTGTGGGTGGTCGTCATCGTCCGGGAAGAAGTCCAGATCCAGGGCGAGCGCGGCGCGGAGCACACCGTGTCCAAAATCCTGTAGACCGGCACGTACGGCGACTAGATCGGCGCGAGTCTTCGGTGTTTCCCGTCCGGTTTTCTTGTTCTTCTGCGTAGGTTCACCAGGAAGGGTGAACATGCGAACACGACTTCGGCGGTGTCGCCATCGGACGAGTTGGCCCTCATCGGTGTGCCAAAACTTCTCGCTAGTCACCAGCCCAGTCCCCCTCGAATGCCTCGACGCCGTGCCCACTCCACGCTGGTGCGCCGCACGGAAGCTGCATCCGCGAGCGTCTCGCGAATCCTAGTAGCGAAGCTTCACCGGAGATGCGACGATGCCGGCGTGGGTGCGAAGCCGTACTCGCGCAGCGCATGCCCGTTCTGCGTGTCATTCCAGGCGATAGCGAGGAATTCGAGCGCGTCGTCGGGCATGTCGTGCGGGTGGGCCCAGACGAGCTCGGTGCACTTGTGCGGCTCGCGGATCTGCGGGGTGCCCTTCCACGACCGGGCGGTGTAGAAGATGTCCATCCTCGGTTCCTGGGACATCCGGAACCAGGTGGCGCCCGGCATCAGGTCGACGGGGCGGAGCTCGATGCCGAGTTCTTCGCCGATTTCGCGGATCGCGCACTCGGTCGGTGTTTCGCCGAGGTCGACGTGCCCGGCTGGGAGTCCGAGCTGCCCGTCGGCGTAGCCGGAGCCGGCACGCCGCATCAGTAGCACTTCCTGTTCGGGGAGTTCGTTCCCGCGATCCACTTCTTGGACGAGGAAGACGTGCACGGCGAGGGGATAGCGGTCGTGTTTGGTGTCGAACGCGTACTGCGGGGTGGTCATGGGTCTCCTCAGCTGGCGGACGCGGTGGCGAGGGCTTGCGGCTGGATGTCGCGTGATCCGTCGACGTAGACGGTAATGCCCTTGCAACCGAGTTCGAACGCGGTGGCGTACGTGTCGTACACGTCGATCGAGCACGCGGTCGCGGGCAGGTTGACGGTCTTGGACACCGCCTCGTCGACGCAGGCTTGAACCGCGGCCGCCATGGCCAGGTGTCCCGCTGGCCGGATCTGTGTTGCGGTCGCCAGCACCGCGCGCAGCTGCTGCGGCAGGGTCGGGTCGGCCGGAAGCCGCCCGTGCGTGCCGATGAAACCCAGCACATCGGTCCGGCCCACGGTTTTCAGAGCCGCCACGACTCCCGCGCGTTGCTGACCGGGCAGGTCGTCCGAGAGCCGGAACAGCGGCTCGATCCCGGTCGAGGCCCGCACCACCGGCGCCGAGCGGCCAGTGGGCGGCACGGCGACGGTGGAGGAGTTCCGCAGGAGACCGGTGGCGGCGATCTGGTCGGCGAGGGCTGCCCAGTCGCCCCGTGTCACGCTGTCCACCTCCAGTTCGGCGAACCGGCGCAGGAAACGGGGATCGGCGTAGCGGGACCGGCCGCCGGCCACGGCCGGGCAGCCACCGCGGGTGCTGGCCAGCTCCACAGAGGCGAGTTTGGAGGTGTAGTTGACCAGTGCGAGTACTTCCTGGGCCAGCCGGCGGCCTTCGGCACTGTCGTAGGGGAGTCCGGCCGCGAGCAGCAGGTCCGCCAGGCCGCACACACCGACGCCGATCTTGCGTTTTGCGCCCATCACCCGCGCCGACAGCGGCGACGGGTAGTGCGCCAGGCTGGCCTCGATCGCGTCGTCCAGCGCTCGTACGAGCACCCGGGTGGTGTCGGCGAGGGCGTCGAGGTCAACCGGCACGGTGGCGTCGCCGGTGTGGAAGCGGCCGAGGTTGAGGTAGCCGAACTGGCATGTCTCCCCGGCGACCAGCCCGACTTCCGCGCACGGCGCGGTCGAGACGTACGCGCCGATCTCGGGCGTGGGGTTGTCCCGGTTCATCCGGTCGGCGAACAGCAGCCCGGGATCGGCGCAGGCGTGCGCGGCTTCGGCCGCGGCGATCAGGAGGTCCCGCTCCCGCCCGGCACCGCCGAGCGCGGCACGCATCTGCACGTCGGTGACGTGCAGCGAGATGTTGAACTTCCAGGCCTCACCGCGCGCATCCGCACCGACCTTGCAACCGATGAACTCCTCAGCAGCCGGGTGATCGAGGGAGAGGATGGCCATGTTCCCTACCGGCCGGTCTTCATGCCCGGAGTTCGCGCCGGTCACGGCGATGTCGTTGAGATAACGCAGCACCCCAACGGGGTCGTCCAGCTCGTCGAGGGCGAACCCGGTGCCCATTCCGGCCCGGTGGTAGCCGTCCACAATGGTCTTGACGCCGGCGAGGTCGCCGCGCAAGTCCACCGGCGGCACCGCGCAGGCAGCCAGAGGCCGGTCGAAGTAGCGCCCGGCGTTGGTCATGATCGGGGTGGAGAACACGATTCGTTCGGTGTCGCACGCCCAGCCGAGCCGCTCGGCGAACGCGGCCGCCCCGTCGGGGTCGAACCGGGCGTCGGCGTGCTCGAGCGCGGCGACAATGCGGGTGATCATGTCCTGTGCGGTCTCGTGGTCGGAGATGATCCGGCCGGACCGCAGATACGCTTCCAATTGCGGGCTGGTGGGGAACATCGACTGATACATCGCGGAAAGCCCTCCTCAGGTGCGGCTGCTCAGACCTGTGCCACACAACCGCCACCGGTCACCGGCGGGCAGGGGACTGCGCGGCTCCCGCGCGTGGTGTGCATGTCATGCACATCCGTTTGACCCGGCGAAATATCGGTTACGGTGAGACCGCTGAGGTGGACATTCCCGGGGAGGAGCCCGATGCCCTCGACCGCGCACCGCGGGGTCGTCGCGGCCCTGACACGCCAGCAGCACACGCCCGGCGAGATCGTGCGGATCGCGCGAACGGCCGCCGGCTGGAACCAGGCCGAGCTCGCGCGCCGATGCGGCTACTCCCGCAGCCAGGTCTCCCGCTGGGAAACCGGCAGCACCCCGCTGCGTGACGTCGAGACCCTGCGCGCCCTCGCCCGAGCACTGTTCCTGCCGGTGCAGGTCTTCGGGCTCACTCTCGACCACTCCACCGGGGTGTCCACCCGGCCCGGCGACCCCGCAGCCCCTAGGGTGAGCGGCGATCCGATGCCGGTGTGGGAGGAGCACGACCCGATGCGTCGTCGCACGTTGCTCGCGGGGATGGGCGCCCTCGCCGGCAGCGCGGTCCTCGGCACCGCCGGACACAACCCGGCCGCAGCCTCGGCGGGCGACCCGATCTCAGTGCTGGAACGAGCGCTACTGGCCCCGCCGCTGACCACGGGCGCACCGGCAGAAGTGGCCCACCTCCGGCAGGCCGTCGCCGTCGCCCGGTCCGTGTTCGCCGAGGGGCCGCTACGGCGAGGTCGCCACGCGGCTGCCCAACTTAATCGCCGCCGCGACGGCCACCCGCGCCGATCCGCGCCCCGGCGACACCGCCACCGCGGCGCACGCCCAACTCGCCGAGCTCTACACCCTGACCACCGACCTCGCGATCAAAACCGGCCGCGACCGGCTCGCCTGGACCGTCGCCGACCGCGCATCGCAGGCAGCCGACGCCAGCGGTGATCTGCTGACCCAGGCCACCGCGCGCCGGGTCTGGGCGATCGTGCTGCGCCGCGCCGGGCACGCCGATACCGCCCAGCGGATGGTGATCGACACCGCGCTCGCCCTCCAGCCCGACCTGCGCACACCCGAACAGCTGTCGGTGTATGGGTCGCTGATGGAAACCGCCGCCTACACCGCCGCCGCGGACGGCGCCCGCGACACCGCAGAAACGTTCATCGCCGAAGCCGTCGACGCCGCCACCTGGCTGGGAGCCGACGCCGACCACCGCTACACCAGCTTCGGCCCCACCGGCGTCGGGCTCTACCAACTCAGCATCGCCCGCGTCATGGGCGACTCCGGCACCGCGATCGAGCACGCACGCCGCATCAACCCAGCCAGCATCCCCAGCACCGAACGCCGCGCCCGCTACTGGGTCGACGTCGCCCGCGCCTACCACCAATGGGGCAAAACCGAACACTGCTACCGCGCTCTGCTCGCCGCCGAACATGCCTCGCCCGACGAGGTCCGCTACCGCAAACCGACCACGACAATGACCGCCACCCTGCTGAGCCACCCCACTGCCAACCGGCTGCCGGGCTTGCACGACTTCGCCCGGCGCACCGGCACCGCGGTCTGATAGGCCGAACCCGGTTCAAAACGGGCCTGCGGCCAGTCGATCGGGGTCCGCCTGTGGTCTCTGGCTCCGCCCTGATGCACCTCGGACACGTTGGCGGTAGTTCGCCGAAGGCACGTTGCCGTGCAAGGGCGTGGACTATCCGGTGCCTAATGCGATCACGACGTCGACCGCGCGATTCGATCGTGTTGGTAGAGCTGGGGATCGTCCGGATTCTGGGCGCGATCCGGCCTCAGACATTGCCGGGGGCGCTCGGCGGCTGACGTTCGTTTTGCGAGCAGACGGCGCAGCGAGCTGGTGACAGGGTTCGTGGCTGGTCTAGGGGAGCGAGGCTCGCGTGGTGTCGAGTTCGGCGAGCAGGTCGCCGTGGTCGCCGACACGGTCGAGGACGTCGTCGGCGGTGAACACGAGCTGGTCCGCGCGGCGGCAGGCGCGGACTTCGTCCCAGGTGATCGGGGTGGAGACGGTGGGATGGTCGCGGCCGCGGAGTGAGTAGGGGGCGATGGTGGTTTTGGCGGGGTTGTTCTGGGACCAGTCGATGAACACGCGTCCGGTTCGCTGGGCCTTGGCCATCACGGCGGTCACCCGGTCCGGTGTTTCCCTCGCCAGGCGCTGGGCGAGTTTCTTGGCGTAGGCGGAGGGGGCGGCGGGGTCATCGGTGGTGATGGCGCAGTAGAGCTGCATGCCTTTCGATCCGGAGGTCTTCGCGATCGGGGTTAAGCCGTCATCGGTGAGGGCGTCGTGGAGTCGTTCGGCGACGCGGCAGCACTGCACGATCGAGGTGCCGGGCCCGGGGTCGAGGTCGAACACCAGCCGGTCCGGCGGACGGCGGGCACCGTTGTTGTCGATGGTCCATTGTGGAACGTGGAGTTCGAGAGCGGCCATGTTCGCCGCCCACACAACAGCGGCGAGTTCGTCGAGCAACGCGTACGTGATCGGCTCGCCCGAGCCGCGGGTTCCCCTGCGTGCGATGCGGACGGTGGGCAACCAGGACGGGGCGCCGCGTGGGACGTTCTTTTCGAAGAACTGTTCGCCGCCGACGCCGTCGGGGAACCGGATGAACGTCACCGGCCGTCCGGCAAGGTGTGGCAGCAGAATTGGGGCGATGCGGGAGTAGTAATTGATCACCTCCCCCTTGGTGAACCCGTCTGGGTAGAGGGCTTTGTCCAGGTTGGACAGGGTGAGCTGCCGTTGGCCGGCCTGGACGGTGATCTTCCCACCGCTGACCGACGGAGCGGGAGACGGCTCCGCCTCGGCGGGCCCGGGCACTGCGTGTCCAAGGTCGTCCGGGCGCGATGCAGTTCTAGAGGACGTCGTAGCGCGGGCCTGTGCGGCGGACGACACTGGTTGTCGCGGCACCACGACGTCGCTCGGTCGTTTGTCGTCCCGTAGGCCTCGCCAGGCGGTGTGTCGCAGGCGGCCGGCGCCGCGGGTGAACTGGCGGAACACTACTTCGCCGACCAGCGCTGGTTCCACCCAGTTAGCCCGGGCGCTGTCCGCACGCGGTGGGTCGGCGGCGAAGGGGTGCCGGTTCCGTCCGAGTGCTTCGAGGCGGGTGTGGAGGCGGCCGCGTTCGGCCTCGGAAAAGCCGGTGCCGACGTCGCCGATGTAGACGAGGTCGCCGGTGTCAGGGGCATGGGCGCCGAGCAGCAGCCCGCCCATCGTGCCGTGCAGGCGGCCTTGGCCGTGCCGATAGCCGCAGATGATCACCTCGGTCGTGTGGTGCAAAGGGTGTTTGAGCCAGGCGTCGGTGCGTTTGCCGGGGGTGTAGAGCGCGTGGCGGTGCTTCGCGACGAGGCCTTCGTGCCCGGTGGCGGCGACGTGGGCGAGGAGGTCGCTGGTGGTGCGGCGGTCGGCGTCGAGCGCAGTAAAAGGGAAAGCCTGCACCACCGCGATCCGGTACGGGTCCGGCATCGGTAACGCGGCCAGTTGCTGGCGGCGCTCGTCGTAGGCTGCCTTCAGGAGGGAGTCGTCGCCGAGCTGGAGCAGGTCGAACGCGAGGAACCGGACCGGGAGATCGTCGAAGGCCTGGTCGCGACGCGCGGAGACGCGGTGGGTCTGGTAGCGGCCGCGTCGTTCCTGCAGGAGCCCGAAGTCCGGTTGCCCGGCGTCGTTGTAGACGACGATCTCCCCATCCAGCACGGCGGCCCGGCCGTTGAGCGCCGGGGCGAGAATGTCGGTGAGTTCTGCGAACTCGGTGGTGAAGTCGATGCCGTTGCGGCTGGTCAGCCGGGTGGTGCCGTCCGGAGCGATCTGCATCGCGGCGCGGTAACCATCGAGCTTGTACTCATACACCCAATCCGGACCTTCACGCAGCCGTCCGCCGTCGGGTTTGGCCAGCATCGGCTCGACCCACCCGGGGACCAGGGACCTGTCCGGTCGTGGCGTGCGCGCCATCCCGCACCTCCCTTCGACCGGCCGGCGGGTAGCTGCTCACCGCACCCTCATCGTCCCCCGAACGGCGCAGTCCCGCCTCTTGACCGTCCACATCGAACATTATCTGGCCTGCATCGTTGCGCGATTTTGTCATACGCAGCGTCGGTGCTGAACGCGCGATGTAGGACTTCTGCCGGAGTGTGGTGTTGGCGTACATGGCGGGATTGTCGGTGCTGAATGCGATGATCCGCGCGCCCGAGACTTCCTCGGGCTGGGTGGGTACCCGGCTGGGTGGCGGCGCTGATCACGGAACCGCCACCCAGCGCTCGCTCCCTCAGGCTTACCGCGCCGCCGGATCCGCTGGTGCTGGAGCCGGCCTCGCCGAGGCCAGCCCACGAACGATGGTGTGGATTCATCTTTCATGGCTGGTTGCCCGCGGTTCGGCGTGGGAGTGGGCTTTGTGTGTCGTGGCTGGCGCGAACAGTCGACTCGGTGCGCTGGTCGATGTGGATGCCGGGTCGTGTGGCCGTTCGGTGCACTGATTCTGACCGGCGGGCCGCGTGTGCTTGGCGAGGATGCGCGATGCCGAGATACTGGGTCGATGAGTGAGCGCCCCGACCAGTCGGTGCGCGAGGCGATGGTCAACTCCGTGGCCGGCGGCATGCGAATTCAGGCTGGTGCGGTCGACGGTAGTTCCCTGTGCTGCTCGCATGGGCACCCGTTTGCGTTCCCTCCGCACCAGGTCCTCACGCACGATCCAGGCACGGCGTGATGGCTCGCCGGAAACCGCCCAATGGGCTGAATACCTGGCCGGCACACCGCCGGGAAGGGCTGCTGTGGCGGCTCGGGTTCACCCTGGACTATGACGGCGTGGACGCCTACGTCCGGGAGAACATCGGCGGAACGTGTGTGGATCCGGCCTGGCGCCCACCCGCCGGACAGCTGACCGCGGTACCTGGGGACGACGGCCGCCACCACCTCTTCCGCGACAACCTCGCTTTGTGCAGCGAGGTCGATTACGGCGCCAAAGTCCACGCGGCGATGGGTGGCCGTCACCGCAGCGCTCGTCCTCTCGACCTCTCCGAGCGGGAGGCCATTGGCAGACAGCTTGTCGCGCAGGCCGGTCAGTTGCGGAAGCGGTTCGCCATCGAGGACCGCGAACGCCACGGCGGACGAATTCCGCACGACAGGGTGTGCAGCTGGTGGACCGACGGAACGATCTACCGCATGTTCCCCCCGAAGACCGCGCCCGAGGAGCAGCAGCGCCGTCCGCTGGCTGAGCAGCGAGTGTCCTGGTCAGTAGGTGTAGTCGGTGATCCAGTAGATCCCCGCGCTGTTCCGCCGTCACGCCGGTGCGCGTTCGTCGGCGGCCGGAACGTGTGGCCGCCCTTCGGCGGGGACGACCGCTTAGCGCGAATCCGCACGCGGCTGATCGACCTCGCAGGACCGCTGTGTCACGCGTGCCACCGGACGATCGGGG
The DNA here is from genome assembly GCF_055563465.1 of Amycolatopsis sp. NPDC000009. Lineage (NCBI taxonomy): Bacteria > Bacillati > Actinomycetota > Actinomycetes > Pseudonocardiales > Pseudonocardiaceae > Amycolatopsis > Amycolatopsis sp. NPDC000009. The sequence goes on along the minus strand of NZ_JBVHDI010000029.1, from coordinate 48,953 downwards.
TCGTGGTCGACCATGATCACTTCTCGGGTTTGTGCCGCGGCCCGTTGACCGAACTAAAACGCATGTTTGTGCAGGTCAGGAGCATTTCTGTTAGCGTCGCCGCGTGCCTCAAAGTGATCAATCCAGGCGGGATCTAGCGGGGTTCGTGCTGCCCGAGACCGGGGAGTTGCGGGCCACCGGCAATCCGTGGGGTCCGTACGACCTGCTCGATGGCGACGGTGACACGGTCGAGCCGGTCCGCGTGTTCTTCGCTGAGCTTCAGGCGGAAGCCAAACCGGCTTCCACGGTCCGCTCGTATGGCATGGATCTGTTGCGCTGGTGGCGGTTTCTCTGGGCGTGGGACATCGAGTGGAATCGCGCCGGTCGAGCGGATGCTCGCGACTTCGTCCGGTGGATGCAGGTCGCGGACAAGCCGCAGCGCCTGCATTGGAGGCATCGCCAGGCCGGATACACCGCCGAGACGGCACCAGTGCCGAGTTCGGCTCGGCGAAAGATCCCGGGAGAGCCGAATGCCCTCACAGGCAAGAGACCGCCCGGGCCGCGGTACGCCGAGTCGACCCGTGTGCACTGCGAGACGGTGCTCCGCACCTTCTACGACTTCCACCTGGAAGCAGGTTCAGGACCGATCATCAACCCCTTCCCGCTTGCTCGCTCCCGCCGGACTGGCCGAGCGAACGCCCATCACCAACCGGGCCAGCCGTTCCGGCGAGAAGCGGTCGGCCGCTACCGCCCGACCGTTCCGAAAAGAACTCCGAGGCGCATCCCCGACAAACTGTTCAACGCGTTGTTCGCTGCGCTGAAATACAACCGGGATCGTGCGCTGCTGGCGTTCTGGGTCTCGAACGGAGCCCGCGCTGAAGAGCTGTTGACCAGTACGCAACGCGACGCCAGCCCCGGTGAGCAACTGCTCGGTGTGATCCGGAAAGGGACTCGGGCCTACCAGCAACTTCCATCCTCGACCGACGCATTCGTCTGGCTGCGGATCTACCAGGACGAGGCCCGTCGGCTCGGTGTGCCACAGGCCAGAGACCTGTCCCTGTGGTGGACGTTGAGGCGACCCTGGCGGCCACTCGAGTACGACGCGGCACGCGCGATGTTCAACCGCGCCAACGACATCCTCGGATCTAACTGGTCGCTCCACGACCTTCGGCACACCGCGGCTTACCGCCTCGCACGCGATCCCGACATGCCGCTGACGGATGTTCAATGGATTCTCGGTCACGCGCACCTGACAACAACGCAGATCTACGGCCAGGCCAGCCAGGACGAGGTGATCGAGCGCGCCCGAGCGCATCACGCTCGCAACGCACAGCACCGCGAACGCCCACCAGCGCCGCCCGCCCCCGGATACAACCCCGACTCGTTGAAGACCCTGTTCGGAAATTCATGGTGACCAACACGGAAAGCCTGGAAGCGCGGACCCCCGTACGCCCGCCGAGGCCCTTCGCTGGGGAGGCATTGCGGGCGACAAAAGAGAAGTTCCCGCCGCGCCCCTACGACACCGTGTGGCCAGCAACGAGCGAGTCCTTCGACGAGGTCATCCACCGCCTGGACAGCCCGCCGCTTCGAGCTGCCAGCGCGTCCACACACGACTACCGCCGACGCGGCGCGAAAAACATCCTCCGCTGGCTCCAGGACCAACCCGGTGACACCTGGCAGCAGCGCTGGAACTCCAGCCCGGCTGGCCAAGCGACCGGGGCAGAGTGGAACAAGCGCTCGGCCGAGTGGACCGGATACGCTGCGGCCGGCGCGGGAGTCATCCTGAATTCGGGTCTGTTTGCCCTCGTGTGCGCCGACGTGGTCCGTCCTTCGCTCCGCTGGCAGCTCACGCGGCAATCGACCAACCTCCGCGCCGTGATCTGCCAGCATCGGGATCCAGAAGGCTTCGCTCGTGTTCAGCGCATGGTCGGTCCGGAAGTTTGGAACTCCCACCTCGGAATCCTCGCGAAGAACGTGCTGGTGAAGCTTGTTGTCGCCAAGGGCGGTGGCCTTGCCGACATCAACGTCGGCGACGCCATCGAGTACCTGGATGCCCTTCGTGAGCACCGAAAGACGACCTACGGGCAGAGCCTGTTCTACACCTGGCTCAACGACCTGGGATACCTGCCTCCAGACGCGCCGTCGACGCTGAGATTCCTCTCGCAGAGGTCTGGCCAGGTCTCCGTCGAGCAGCTCGTCGACCGATACCGCCCAGCATCCGTGCCGGTCCGGAGTTTGCTGATCGACTACCTCAAAGAACGCCAGCCGTCCATGGACTACACGTCCCTGGAGGACGCGTCCCGGACCCTCGTCAGGAACTTTTGGGTCCAGATCGAGCACATCCAGCCTGGCATCGACACGCTCAGGCTGCCGACCGAGGTCGTCACGACCTGGAAACAGCGCAGCCGGACCAAGGTCGAGCGGCGCCGGCTGCCCGACGGCTCGGTCCAGGAGACGGTGACGGAACGCGCCAACTACAACAGCCTCATGATGGCGGTTCGTGCCTTCTACCTCGACCTCGCCCACTGGGCTGTCGAGGAACCCGAACGCTGGGGCCAGTGGGTGGCCCCGTGTCCCGTGAGCGCAGCTGACACGAGCAACACCAAACGTGAGAAGCGCGTCAAGGCCAAGATGGACCAACGCACTCGCGAACGGCTCCCGACACTGTCCACAGTGGTTAAGGTCGCGAAAGAGCACTGGACAGAGGCCCGAGAAGGGCTGGAGGCCTTGCGGGCTACGCCGCTCGGTGGCCGGTTCACGTTCATGGGAAAGACCTACACACGCCAGAAGAAGGACTCTTCGACCGCCTTGCGCGCCTACGACGAATCCGGCCGTCGAGTCCACATCGGCTTGGCAGAGGAGCGAGCGTTCTGGGCCTGGGCCGCGATCGAGTTCCTCCAGCACACCGGAGTCCGGATCGAAGAGATGCTGGAGGCCAGCCACCACAGCCTGATCCAGTACAAGCTCCCCAGCACCGGCGAGGTCGTGCCGCTTCTGCAAGTCGCCCCCTCGAAAATCGACGAGGAGAGGCTCCTCCTGGTCAGTCCCGAGCTGGCCGACGTCCTGAGCACGATCATCGCCCGGGTCCGCGATCCACGAACCGGTGCGATCCCGATGCTGGCCAGCTACGACGTCGCCGAGAAGACCTGGAACCCGCCAATGCCTCTGCTGTTCCAGTGGACCTTCGGCGCGCAGCGCACGGTCGTGTCGCGAAGCATGATCCGCACGGGTATCAACGAAGTCATCTCCCGGACAGGGCTCACCGACGCCACAGGCGTTCAGCTCGACTTCGAGCCACACGACTTCCGAAGGATCTTCATCACGGACGCCATCCGCAGTGGCCTGCCCCCGCATATCGCGCAGGTCCTCGCCGGCCACTCCGACATCAACACCACCATGGGCTACAACGCGATCTACCCCGCGGACGCCATCGAATCCCACCGCGCCTTCATCGCGCGACGGCGAGCGCTCCGCCCCAGCGAGGAGTACCGCACCCCGACCGACGACGAATGGGACGCGTTCCTCGCGCACTTCGAGAAGCGCAAGCTCTCCCTCGGAACCTGCGCCCGCGCCTACGGGACATCGTGCATCCACGAACACGTCCCGTTGACCGAACTAACTCAGGATCTCCTGGGCTAGTTCGATGTGGACTGACAGTGACGAATCGGCCTGGCGTCGGCAGGGTCGGGCCTCGTGAGTCACCGCGAGTGATGGAGCGTTTCTGCTCTGATCCCGTGCCGTCAGAGTAGACGGCCCATGGAGGTTGGGATGGCAGAACGTCGCACGGTGGTTAGAGATGTGGCGGCCCTGGCAGTCGCCAAGATCGGGAGGGTGGAGGAGACCGGGGACCGGCTGCTGCCGTTCCGGCTGGTCGACGAGCACGGCGACGAGGAACCGGCGGTCACCGAGTTCCTCCGCCACATGCTCGCCGACGACGCGAGCCCGGCGTCCCTGCGCTCGTACGCGTATGAGCTGTTGTCCTGGTTCAGATTCCTTCGCGCTGTGGGGATCCCCTGGTCCTTGGCCAGTCGGGTGGAGGCCCGGGACTTCGCGTTGTGGTTGAAGACGACCAAGAAGCCGGCCCGACCGCGGCGGGCCGACGCGCCCGCGCCGGGGTCGGTGAACCCGGTGACGGGCAAGGCGACACAAGGCGAGAACTACGCGGCCCGGACCCGGCGACACGCGCGTGCGGTGGTGCGCTCGTTCTACGAGTACCACCGGGAGGCCCATGGCCGGCCGCTGGTCAACCCGTTCCCCAAAACCCGAGGCGTCGAGGACGAGCATCTCAACGCCCACCACAATCCGATGCGACCGTTCCGCCGACCGTCCCATCGCGCGTCGTACCAGCCGAAGGAACCCAAGCCGGCACCGCGGAGCATCCCGGACCAGGCGTTCAACGAGCTGTTCGCGGCGCTGACGTGCCACCGGGACCGGGCGTTGCTCGCGTTCTACATCTCTACGGGAGCACGCGCCTCCGAATTGCTGGGCGTCCGCCAGGGCCTGGTGGAGCCCGAGGAGCAGGTGATCGGCGTGGTCCGCAAGGGCAGCCGGGCCTTGCAGCGGCTGCCGGCCTCGGCGGACGCGTTCGTCTGGCTGCGGCTCTACCAGCAGGAAACCCTGGGCTTGGCGCCGAAGGGGCCGGACGAGCCGTTGTGGTGGACGCTGCGCCGGCCGTTCCGGCCGTTGACCTACGACGCGGCGCGGATGGTGTTCACCAAGGCCAACGCCGCTCTCGGGGCGAACTGGACCCTCCACGACCTGCGGCACTCGGCGGCCAAGCGGATGGTCCGCGACCCCGACCTCACCCTGGTCGACGTCCAATGGGTACTGGGTCACGCGCACATCACCACGACGGAGATCTACACCGCGCCAACACCCGACGAGGTCATCGCCAACGTCCTGGCCCACCACGAACGCCAGCGCGCCCAACGGAAACGGCCGCCAGCGCCACCGGCGCCGGGCTATAGGCCCGAGGTGCTGGCGACCCTGTTCGGCACCGCGCCCACCGAGGGAGGCTCCCGGTGAGCAGCACGACGGTCGACACCACCGTCGTCGCGTCCGGAGCAGACCTTGCTGACACCGGACAGCTGGGCGAATGGGAGCCGCGGCCGGGCGCACACAGCTGGTGGCAGACCCGCCAGACCCGCGAGGAGTTGGTGGAGCGACTGCTGCACCTGTTCGCTGGCAAGGGGCCGAGTGTCGCCCGTGACCAGGCCAGGCGGCGCGGCCTGGGCAAGGTGCTGGACTGGCTGGAGCGGCTGCCCGGGAACACCTGGCAGGACCGCTGGCTGGCCAGCGGCGCCGACGCCGCCGGCTTCGACTGGGCCGATCTGCCGCTGCAGGGGATCGCCGAGCCCCGGGGCTACCACCGCGACGAGCTGAACGGCGGTGTGACGATGCTGGTGGCTGGACAAGCTATCCGGCCCGGCTACCGGTGGCTGCTGCGGCAGCGCCAGGTGCTGATGCTGGCCGAGGCCCGCGAGGCCATCGACCCCGACGGCTTCGCCCGCGTCGAGCGCGATGCCCACGACGCCGCCCGCTACGCCAGGTCCGACGCATTGAACAAGCTCACCTGGATCGTGATCCGCAAAGGCGGCAGCGTCGCCGACATCACCGTGGGCGACTGCGTCGAGCTGACCAAAGCGTTGCAGGAGCACCATTTCCGGGGCAGCGCCGGCCGTCCGCTGTTCTACGCGCTGCTGAAGAAGGCCGGGGTGCTGCCAGCCACGGCACCCGACCGGCTGCGGGCGTTGCGAGTGGACGGCCGACGCAGCGTCGAGCAGATCGTCGACGCCTACGGCATCCAGTGCCGACCCGTCCGCGACTTGCTCATCGAGTACCTCACCGAACGTTCCCCTGAGCTCGACCACACCTCGCTGCGCTCGGTCGCCCGCAACCTCTGCCGGCTGTTCTGGCGCGACCTCGAGATCCACCACCCCGGCATCGACTCGTTGCGACTGGCCTCCGAGGTCGCACAAGCCTGGAAAGAGCGGCTGGCCCACATCCGTGACGCCGACGGCAAACCCGTGCGGCCACGGGTCAACTACCGCAGCGAGTTGGTGTTCGTCCGGGCCTTCTACGAGGACATCGCCCGCTGGGCCGCCGACGACCCCGCCCGATGGGCTCCCTGGGTCGCGCCCTGCCCAATCAAGGCCAGCGAGGTCACCCGGAAGAAGGTTCAGGCGCGGGTCAAAGCCCGGATGGACCAGCGGACCCGCACCCAACTGCCGCTGCTCCCAGCGTTGGTGCGGGCCGTCGACCAGCAGCGCAAGGATGCCGAGGAACGCATCAACATCGCAGAAGCCATCCCTGCTGGTGGCCGGTTCACCGCATGCGGCCAGCGGTTCGAGCGCGGTCGCGTCGGCGAGTCCGGCCGTGTCTATGCCCTCGATCTGGCCACCGGCAAGCGCCGCGACCTCAGCCACGAGGAGTCGGCCGCGTTCTGGTCATGGGCGACCGTGGAAGTGCTGCGACACACCGGGATCCGCATCGAGGAAATGCTGGAGTTGACCCACCACAGCTTCATCGCCTACACGCTGCCCACCACCGGCGAGGTCGTGCCAATGCTGCAGGTCGCCCCCTCGAAAACCGACTCCGAAAGACTGCTGCTGGTGTCCCCGGAACTTGCGGAGGTCTTGACCGCAATCATCTTCCGGGTCCGCGCCGGCAACGCTGCACTGCCACTGGTGTCCGCCTACGACGTGTTCGAACAGACTTGGAGCCCGCCGATGCCGTTCCTGTTCCAGCGGCGGTTCGGCACCGAGGACCGGCCGCTGACTCGCAGCTATATCCGCGAGTGCCTCGTCGCCACCTCCCAAGCCGCGCAGATCACCGCCGCCGGCCAGTCCCTGGAGTGGCGGCCCCACGACTTCCGGAGGATCTTCGTCACCGACGCCATCCGCTCCGGCCTGCCACCGCACGTCGCCGCCAAGCTCTGCGGTCACTCCACAGTGGACACAACGATGGGCTACGCCGCCATCTACCCCGAGGACGTGATCGCCCACCACCGGGCGTTCATCGCCCGCCGCCGCGCCCAACGTCCCAGCGAAGAATACCGCGACCTCACCGCCACCGAGTGGACCGAGTTCCTCGCCCACTTCGAGTTGCGGAAAGTCGCATTGGGAACCTGTGGCCGTGACTATGGATCCCCTTGTACACATGAAAACGCGTGTGTCAGATGCCCACTCCTCCGGGTTGACCCAGCCCAATTGCCGCGACTGGAGGAGATCCACGCCAACCTCGTCGACCGCCTGGACGAGGCGAAAGAGCAGGGCTGGCTGGGCGAGGTCGCCGCGATCGAAACCACCATGGCCGCCGCAGCCCAGAAACTTGAGGCCATGCGCGCCGCACGCAACGCGACCGTCGACCTCGGCATGCCCGACATTCGCTCCTCGGCTGGGCGGTCGGGCGCGGGCTGACCACCTCAGCGGTGTCCCCGAGCGACACGCCCGGGACACCGCACCCCGAATCGGCGGCTATCGTGCAGTCGTGACAGGCTCCCGAGCACGGCCGCTGCTGTTCCTTGACGTCGACGGGCCGCTCATCCCGTTCGGTGCTCCGTCAGGGCAGTACCCGACATACCCCTCCGACCACGACTCAACGGCCGCCAGCTCGAACCCACTCCTAGCCAGGGTCGATCCCGGGCATGGGGCCCGCCTGGCCGCCTTGCCCTGCGATCTGGTCTGGGCCACAACATGGGCCGCCGAAGCGAATGAGTGCCTATCGCCGCGACTGGGCCTTCCGCAGTTGCCGGTGGTCGACTGGCCGGAGCCTTCCGAGTTCGAGGAGCAGGACGGGCGAGACGGACTGCACTGGAAGACCCGCGCGCTCGTCGACTGGGCCGCAGGACTCCCGTTCGCCTGGGTCGACGACGAGATCACCGACGCCGACCGGAAGTGGGTGCGCGCACACCATCGGGCACCTGCCCGACTGCACTGCGTCGACCACCAGCATGGCCTCGTCGACGCCGACTACACCACCCTTGCCGAGTGGCTGAAGAGGCAGACATGCATAGCCGCCGACAAGGGTGTTCAGTACTGATGACCCCGGCTGAGGGGCATACTGGTGAAGTGGATGGTTCGGACACGCCGAAGGCCGAGTGGGTCGTCAACCTTCCCAGCGGACCGCCGGAGAAGGAGGCCCTCGCACGCCTCGTCGACGCCGATGGCGGCCGGGACGATGCCGAGAACTCTTACTACGAGGCTTTCGCTGACCCGGACTTCGTTCGAGTCGAGACCACCCAGCGCCGCTTCCGCGGCCAGTACCTCCGACGACTACGACGCCTGGCAGCGCGGCATGACCACCGACACCTCACTGATTGATCGACACGCCCGGCAGTACGCATCGCGAAGATTCCTTTGTGACAGAGGGTCACAGTGACGGTTCGGATACCACCAACCCCCACTTCAAGATCATTTCGGTTAAGCCTGCGTTCGCTGCTCGCTCCTGCGCCCCGAGCCGTCCCAGCGAGCCCGTCTTGTCGAAATCCGGGACAACCTCATCGACCGCATCGCCGAAGCACAACGCGAAGGATGGACCGGCGAGGTCGAAGGCCTCCAGATCAGCCTCGCCGGCGCCAACGAGAAGCTCACACAGATGGACACCACACCCAACTCGACCACTACCCACCTCGGACTCCCGACCTTCGGCCAAGTCGCCGGACGCACAAACAGCAATTGACCCGCTGATCTTCGGTGACCGGTCGGCGAGGATTCAATTGCTCTCGCCCATCAGCGACGCCGTCACGAAGAGCCACGCCGATCTCGGTCTCTGTGAACATCAGCGACGACGAGATCAGGATCGCCTCGAGGTGCTTCTCCGTGCCCCGGTCAGCCGCGCCACCTCCTGCACTGAGGGAGAGATGCCTGCTAAGCCTTCACTTAAGCCAGCTCCAGTGGCTGTCTTCAGCGCCTCCTGGAACAACATGAAGTGCTGAGTGGTGGGCTGAGCAGGCTCTCCCTGTGAACGCGCCCGAACCTCGTCGGCGCGGGGTCTGCTACCTGAATCAGGTGCCTTCGACTGGTGGGGCACCGCCGAGCCACTAGCCGCCGAATGGCTTGTCGCCGAAGAGCTTGTCGGTGACGCTATTGAAGTCTGCGATTTCTTTGACGCTGACGCCGGCGATGTCTGCCAAGTCTGCGTCCGTGAGGTCTTCGCCCTCATCGTCGTCTTCGTCGTCTTCGGCGTGGCACAGCGAAGTCCCTTGGGGTAGCTGGGACGCATCCGGCACCGGTCGTGGTGTGGGCGCCGGGGAGGGGGCCGGTCCCGTGCCCAGGAGCGACGCAGCCAATCCAGCCGTCGAGTCGGCCGCCATGTCGAAGGCGTCCCGGGCGGCACGAGAGACGCGCGTCACCGTTCCATCGTCGATGCAGTCACTTGTGTCCTCGGCTGCTGGCGCGGGAGTCGCGTAGGCGGCGGGTGCGACGGTGAATAACGCCCCGAGCGCCAAGGCCGGAACGGCGAACCTCTTCCTCATAGACACGCAAAAGCCCTTCAGTATGCGGAGTTGGATGGCGCCCATTCTCGACGACTCGACGCATCAAGTCGATTACACAATGTGATGATCTTGATGTCGAGGACATCGGCATCGGAGCATGGGCCAGGGTCCGAAAGCTGTGGTCGCAAGCGCGCCATCATGCCGTGCCGCCTTGTCGATGCTCGGCGCGTATCCATCTGATCAGCGCCTAGGAGGGCACCGAACCAACCCCAAGCATCTTGCGCAGGACTACTACCGAGATCGACCGCTGACGAATCACCCGATGCCCGGCATCGCGACACGATCAGCCACGGTCCCCAACGGTGCTCGAAGCGCGCGAACTTCCATTCACCACCGCCACAACGGGTAGTTCGGAGAAGGCCTGCTCTGCTGGGGCTGCAACCTGGAGGTCGACGCCTGCCCGCACCTCGACGGCTGTCCCCGCGCGGACTACCTCAACAGCCCGCCCGCACTTGAGCTTCGGCTACGGCACCCGAACGCGGCCAGGGATCGTCACGTCGACCACGCCCGCATCGAGTTCCTGGGCATCGATCCGATCGTCCCCCCACGGGAATGGATCCGGCGGCGCTGACCGCACGCGGAGGAGATCCGAGCGTGCTCCGGCCGGAGAGTCGGATGCGGCGCACGAGAAGCATGCTCGGCAATCCGGATCTCCGGACGGTCGCCCGGTTCCTGCCGCAGCCTGTGCCGTAGTGCGCATCTCGACTCGTCGTCCACGCGATGCGATGGTGCTGGTAGAGCTGGGCATCGTCCAGATTCTCCGCACGATCCGAAACGCGGGCATTGCGAAGGGCCTATCCGTCTCTCGGTGTGCGTTTCCTGCGGGTTCGGGCGAGCGGGGTTGGCGGCTTGGCCTGGAGGGCTTCTACGCGGGCGATGGGCACTCCAGTCGCCTGAGCGGTGTCTCGGATTGTGCTTCCCAAGGCGGCCAAGGCGGTCACGGCGTCCGCCAGCGCGGCGTCGTAGGCGGCCTGAGCGCGCCTCAGGCGATCCAACTCCGGACTGACGACGGTGATGGTGACGTCGGTGGTCACCCCCATCAGGCTGAGGCCGTGGATGAGATCGTCGCGCAACGCCTTCAAAGTCCGGCCCCACCCGTACACCCTGTGCTGGGGGACGTTGGCTACCCACATGTCGTTGTGCCGGCGGGCATGGCATTCGATGGTCGCGCTCACGGCTTCGCACGCAGGTCGTCGATAGCCTGGTTGATGACCGGGTCAGGGATGGGTGCCGGCAGGACAACCTGCCGGTCTCCGATCTGATAGAGCGTGTGCGTGCCGCCGCCGCGCACCACGGTCACCGTGAGCCCCAGTTCTCTCACCGCGGCCCGCAACTTCTGGAGCGAAAGGAACTCCGCGGCCCCGGTCTTCAGCCCTGCTGTGACCTCCTGTGCGGCTTTCCACTCGTCGAGGCTGATGACGGGCTCGTGGGTGACTTGTGGTGACCACACCCATTGCGAGAGCGGATTCATCCGGGACATGCCGGGCCGCCCGGTGCGGGTCGCTTTCCGGTTGTAGACCTGGTAGCCGGTCAGTTTCGGGTTCGCGATCAACCCTTCCACCAGGTTGTGGGTCCACCGGCCTTCGATCGGGTATCGGTCCGGGTCCGACGCCAGGCTCTTGATGATGTCCGCCGCCTTGAGGCACTCCTCACGTCGCAGGCGGTGCAGTTCTCGGGCGGCATCGAACCGGCGCGAGTCGGGGTGCGGCGCGAGCTTCTTTTTCGGACGGGGCTCGCCAAAGCGTCCGCTGTGCTGTCGCGGGGCGGTCTCGTCGATCACCGCGATGTACGGGTAGGGCGGGTAGCCGTGGTTCCAGCCGTTGATCGCGTGCTGGACCTGACCGCCCATTGACATCTCCAGCATGGTCGTCCGGTAGATTTCCGCCTCCACCTGCCCATAGCGGCGGGTGCGCAGCCGGCCGGATTCGGTGCCGCCCGACGGCTCGTTGGCGTACACCACTTCGACGCCGAGCTGCTCGAGTTCGTGCTCCACGACCAGGCTTGTGAGCATCGCGCGAGCGAGCCGGTCGGATCGCTCGGCCAGGACGTGGGTCACGCCCAGTTGCTCGGCTCGTTCGACGAGATCCTGCAGGCCGCCGTCGCGGGGGACCGGCACGCTGAGGGCGTCGTACATTTCTTGGGGTCCCAGGCCGCGCAGGCGGGGTGGGAGCATCCCGGACTCCACGTCCCAGAAGTAGGCGGCGAACTCCTCGCCCTCCTCCAAGCGCGCGGAGGAGTACAGGACCTGTCGTGGGATGGACGTCGTGGGGTTCTGGTTGTCCTTAGTGGACACTCGTCCGACGAACACCGCGCGGCGGGGGCGCTGTGGCGTGGGGGTGAAGTTCGGCAGGTCGGACAGGTCGATCGGCGGCCTGAATGGCGAGAACTGGGCGGTCATGCACTTCCTTGGGGATAGAGGGTCGACGAGTGTTGTGTCGGCGGAACGTGTCCAGTTGCCGCTGCACAGTGCGTGTGGGATGCCTGCGGTCCAGTTGCAATGCTTTCCCGATCGCATTCACACCGACACCGAGGATTTCCGCGACTGTCGTCCGGCCACCTCGCCGCGACATCGCGCCCGTCCGCGCCGCAGCTTCAGCTCGCCGCATGAACAACGTCTCGCTCTGCTCATGATCGATCTCGTCCAAGCGCGACGAGATGGGGCCTGTCACGCGGCCATCGACACCACCTTCACCGCTGGCTCTCACTGAGAAGCGCGACTGGGTCCGTTCAGCATGTTCGGGAGTCGAGTCGAAGAACACGACATTGCCCAAGGGGAAGAATACTACAGTTGCAACTGTAACTTGCTACAGTTGCAACTGTAGGCCCCGGGTTTGGGAGGAGCGAGGATGGCCAAGGTTGCGATCGTCAACTGTGGCGCCCAGGACGAGTTGTTGCGCTGGTATCGCGGCGAGCAGGGGCCGCAGCCCGTGTACATCGCTCTCGACGTGATCAGCGGGCGCCTGTGGGCCGACTACGACGCGAACGTGGACGGGGGTTGTTCTCCGGAGGTGTACCAGGGTTTCGAGCGGCACTGGACGATTCCGCTGCTGACTGGTGACGCGGTGAACGAACTGCTCGCCCAGGTCGCGCCCCTAGCCGAGCGGGTCATGGCGGGAGCGGAAAAGGTGTGGGACGGCAGCAACACCGTCATCCGGCTTGACACGGACGCCTTGGCCGCCGTCGAGCACATCGCCGATCTGTTGCCCCGTTGCGACGATCGGGACGCCGCGGGCCTGCTGCCCGTCTACGACGTGGATAGCGTCGGCGAGATGTGGACCGCCGAGGAAGCCGGGATTACCGGGGCGACCACCGACGAGGCGATCGCGGCGACCGCGCGGCGGCTGCTTGCGGAGTTCCGGGATGGTTCCGGTGAGCCCGACGCGGTGATCGATGGGCTCGAGGACTACCTGCGCGGCTTGCGTGACGCCTTGTCGTCGCCCTGCTGACGATCCAGAAAGGTCACACCATGCCGGAGTCCACGTGGCAGCAGGTCCTTGACCGCGAGCTCGCCGAGATCGACCGCACCCGCTTCGAGGTGCTTCCCGCCCGCCGTGCCGCAGCGATCACCACCGCGGTGCGCGCTGTGGGTCGTGGCGGCCGCGCCGCGGTCGCCACACACCTGGGCATCAGTGTCGGCGCCGTCGACCAGACGATCAAGCACGCCCGCGCGGACATGCCTGATCCCCGCCTCGCCCTGCCCGAGGACACGCTCTCCCGCGTCTTGGCACGGGAGATCGCCGGGGTTCCCCCGCTGACTCCGGGGGAGTGGGACGCGGTGGCCTACCTCGTGCGGGGAACCGTCATCGACGCCGTCTGGCTGGAACAGCCTGGCGAACTGCTCGCGCAGGAGATCGAGGACGCCGACCTACCCGGCCTAGCTGATCCGGCGACGCTGGCCATGGTGTGTCGATCGTGGACACGTATCCAGGGCGTGGCGGTGCTCGACTGCTGCCTGCGCGGCAGGCTTGACACACTGCCGCTGCACAAAGTCGAGCCGCCGTGAGCACGGTCTTCATCACCGACGCCATCCTCAGCGGCCTGCCGTGCATCGCACAGGTCCTGAGGTTTCGGTGCTGTCGCCACCGACCTCCGCGCCCGCATGAACACCCTCGTCCAACGCGACCCGAACCCCGTCAGCCTCCACCGCGCCGGTGCCGAAGCCCGCGTCGCCGCCGACAACCACGACGGGGATCGCCAGGCTGCTCAGGTCGCCGACCAGCGCGACGTCGACGACCTCCACCGCCAGGCCGACCGCGCTGGAAACACCGCCCACAAGGCCGACCTCACCCTCGGCGAAACTCCGCGACGAAGCCGACCTCGGCACCCGCAGGCCCGGAAGCCAGCACGACGCCGAAGACAACGACCGCAGCACCGAACGCGGCCTGTAGGCCGAACGCGCGATCCGAGCCGCGCAACAACGCACCGGACGCCAGGAGGAGCGCTACGACCCGCACCGCTACGACCAGCACCACGGTCACAACCCTGGCCATGTCCTGGGCATGGGCCGCTAGGCGTCCGGCCTTGCGTTGCCAACAGTAAGGACACTCGCGGAAGTGATTCAGGTAGAGTGCACCTGCATCACCCACAAAGAAACGGGGAGCCCCGGCCCGCGTAGGCGGCCCCGGAACTCCCCGCGACTGAGGAATCAGCGGCTCAGAAACCAGGCGACCGCCGGCGAAGCGACTACTGGTATCAGAGCCACCGCGGGCCCGGTCACCTTCACGGTGATCGGGCCGCTCAGTTCCAGGACGAACCTGGAGCGTGAACGCTCCCGCGGTTCTTCCGAGCCTGACGGCTCGTCGTCTTCCACAGTCATCACCTCCCTTCCTCGCCCGCGCTGTGCTCGGCGATCGATCAGCCGAGCGCGCCACGAGGAAAGCCTGTGACAGCGGCAACTCTACCGGGCCGGGGATGTAGCACATTTGTGCTACCGCCTGATCCTCCGCAACGCCTCGCGCCCGCGCGGTCGACGCCCTCTTCCAAGGTGGTCGACATCGAGAGGTCGACCCGGCCATAGCAAAATTTCTGCTGCTGGTGGCAAGAACTCCCAGGCCCAGGGCCAGAACCACAGCTGCAGAATCCGGCGCACTCAACGGCCAGCGAACATCTGGTTGACGAGGATCGCGGCGGTGACACCGATCGTGCAGATGAAGGTGAGCGCGATCAGCAGTCCCCAAGGGATCCGTCGACGTCTCGCCGGGCGTTCGGACGGGACGGGCGCAGGCCTCGCTGCTGGGCGTGCGGGCGGCCGAGGTGGCACGGCGGGCCGCGGCTGCGGAGCCGCCGGCGTCAGCGGGGTGATGGGGTCGAAGACGAAGTCCGGCGGCGGCTTCGCCGGCAGGCCAGGGGAGCGCGACCACGTGTTCGTCGACGTCGAGGCGGTCCTGGCCGGAGTGCTGGCCCGGGAGCGGGTCGGGGCCGGTGGCGGGCTGGTGGTGCGCGGCGGTGGCACTGTCGGCGGTGTCGGAGCGGGTGGTTGGTCGAGGAAGCCTTCGGCGAGCAGCTCGGCGCGCTCCGGAGCGAGGTGACCCAGGGCCAGGATGTGGCAGGCGGCCAGCACCGTGTCGGCGGTCCAGGTGCTGCCCCGGTTGGTGACCCTGCGGATCACGCGCCGGAGGTCTTTCTGAGTGGCCAGGGCGACATGGATGCCGAGCCCGGCCCGGCCGGTGTCCCCAAGCTGGAGGCCGCGGCCCTGGGGGACGAGCACGACCAGGCCGGTGACGAAGGAGTCCTTCGCGCCGTCGATCCCGGCGAGCGCCGCCTTCGCCGCGTACACGCCGGCCTTGACCTGATCGCCCGGGGTGAGCCCGGTGAGGGTGTGCACGGCGGCCGGTTCGCCGTCGACGGTCCACGCCCCGTTCGGCGGCACCGTGAGCGTGCCCGGTTGCGGGCGGGTGAAGCCCTTCACTTCGAGGACGATCAGCCCGGACGGGGTGAAGATCAGCCCGTCGACCTGCCGGACCGCCGTCTTCTCCGGCACGTTCACGTTCACCAGCGCCAGGCCGGGCAGGTGGTATTTGCCCGTCCAGGACGACAGCAGCGTCACGACGCGTTCCTCCGCGCCGGACAGGCCGTGCGCCGTGGCGGCGGTGCCGTGCTGAACCCGCACTAGCACCGTCGATCCCTCCCTTACGGTCACCGTGTGACACAGTCCCGATCCCTCGTGTGATCGACGGTACGAGGCGGGCCAGGGCGGTATCTGCGTCCGAACGGGTGGCCCACGCAGACGGCGACCGCCTATCTGTCCGGTGCGTACTGCCCGGCGGGTAGCCGGGGGATCCGCTGGACGTGATCGCCCGGCCGCTCGTCGCGTCCGGAGGTCAAGATCCACATTGCTTCACTTGCGATGTCACCCAGGTAGCGCAACAGGTGATTCGTCACCGTGGTGATGCGAATAGCTGACGTGCGTAAACCCTGATTTCTAGCCAGCAGGAGTGATCGGTCGGGCGTTCTGCGGATGCCGCTTTTCGCCGTATCCGTACCGGCCGCCGACGAGCAGCCTAAACCAGGGAGGAAATGCAGGGGACGGCTCTAGATTCTGGCGTGACGCCTGTGGGAGGGCCGGTGTGTGAACGTCCCCGGGGTTCCAGCCCCGGGGACGTCGTCGTCCCTCCTGCCGACGTCATCGTGATCGGCCTGCCCGGCCGGTCAACGGCCGTCGAAAGCGCGCCAGCCGGGCAGGCCCCCGACATCGAGAAAAGGAACGACTGTGAGGTTACGTCCGCGCAAGAAGTGGATTCCAGCATCCAACGGCGACCCGTCCCCTGTGCGCGACCGGCGGCAGGTTACGCCGGAAGAAGATCAACAAGGGCCCGGAAATCACCCCGGCAGACAGGACGAGCGGTGCGGTGAGCGGCATGGCCTGCTCACCCTGGCCGATCGGATCTTGACCAGCGGGACGGTAGCCCGGCGCGCGGTCGCCGTCACCGCGGCCATCACCATGCTAGCGACCGGCTCGATGCTCGCGATCGGCATCGCCCGCATCGACATCGGCCCGGTCCACATCACCGTCCGCGAGAACCCGGCCCGGCCACTGGCCCAGGACGGGTAACGCAGTACGGCCGCGCAGGCGATGCAGGACCGGGACGACGGTCTGGCAGCATGCCTACCGACTGCCGGGCCGCCGCCCCCATCCGACGTCGACACGGCTTGATCCCTTCGCCCGGCACCACGCCGCGCGGGTGGGCACATCCCAAGGGCCAGGCCAGGCCAGGAACTCTGGCCTGGCCCTTGGGATAGCCGGGGGCGCTTCCCGCCCGGGCCGCGTCGATCACCGCCGACGCATCAGGCCTCGTTGTCCGCACACGTACACAAGGCGGGAGCGCCTCAGGGCGGGTCCTTGAACGTCAAATGGGGAACTTGCCTGGCCGACCGCGCTCGAACTTGGCTCCTGCGGTACGTGGTTGTTCCGTGAAGTGCGTGCTTTCAAAGTTCGTTACGCCACCGAACCGCGCTCCGTCGAAGACCGCCATACTGACCGTCGCGCCAGACCATCAACTACCTCATGGTGACAGCTAGCGGGGTCAGTCGGTGACAGCAACCGTGATCCGCTACAGGCGAACCTGCAGGGCCAAGCCCGCCGTAGGTGACAGATGCCGTGGTTCGTCACAGATCGTCGGTTGGAGAGGATTTCTTGTTATCGAAGATCTGGAGCAGGGCGACGGGTATTGACGGTGGCGTGGATGGCGTCGCTGACCGTGCCGACGTCACAGCGGACGGTCAGCGCGGCGTACCCCCCGGGAAGACCGTGGACAGACTTGCACCGGCGCGGCCAAGCGGATGCGGAAGGCATAGACGACGCAGGCCAACGTTTGGGTCGGGGGGCTACGGGACCTGAGGACCGATCGTTACGCCGGGGGCTCCCAGACTCGCGAACCTCGACAAGGTTCGTGAGCGCCAACCAGTCGGTCCGGTCGACCTCGGGCGCGTCCGACTATTAGCGACAACATTGCGTAGGCCGGAGAAGACAAGTTCGGCCGGACAAGACAGCCAGCTCCTGTATAACGCCCTATAAGCCAACGCACGATCGGACGGGAACTCCTTGTTCACCGGCAGTTCAACCTTGCACAGGTCGCTCACCTACCCTGCCCGCAGCCCCGACCCGGCACAGCTACAGCGCGAGGATCCGCCTCACGCTTGGACCAACGACGTCCCCAGCGGGCTTCGAGCGCACAAGACACACCCATGCCGCGTCACGCGGGAGAGCGAACTTATCCACGGTGGTGGCAGACAGTCAGACAAGAAGAATGCTAAAGCCCTTCACCCCCATGGGACGTCTGAGGTCCGCCGTGAATCGCAGTCGGACAGTCAGACGGACATGCGTTCCGGGCGGGGCCAGACGAGCAGACACTGCTGCTCGTCTGGCCACCAGACAGTGCGGCCACAGGTCACCGGACGTGTCTGTCTGACCTTTCCAGCCTGCTATCCCGCGCGCGCAACGCGGCGACCAGACGGAGCCCGCCATCCGGCATGAGTTGCCGATACGCAGTGACCGCGTCATCGGCGTTATCGATCCCATCGAGCTGCGCCAGACGCCAAGCGCCATACGTCTCTCGGAGCGCGCCGACACCAGGGATCCAACGAGCCACTCCGAAGCTCACCCCGTGGCGTGATCGCTTGCCTGCATCTTCCTGAACCCAGCGCCGCACACGCCGAGTGATGACCTCTAGCAGGAATGGGCCGATCAGAGACATAACTGGGAAGAACCAGACCGCATCAGCCGGAGCGCCAGGCCGTGAGCCGAATCGGAAGTTGGCGAAGGCCGACAGCCCAGCGAACGCCCAGACCAGTAGCGCGAAGACCCCCGGACTGTCTCCCTGCCAAGCGCAGTAGACGACCAGACCGACATTCACGGCGGCTGCGGCGTCGAGAGCGACAAACACCACCAACGGCCACGGTCGCTCCAAGCCGAGACCAGACTCCTTGTCGCCGGCCCAGCCGATGATGTCCTGACTCGATAGCGCGATCGGCGCGACAATGACCGCTGTCAGCAGCAGGCCCACTACCACCAGCAACACCCGAAGCCAGGTATTGACTGCAGGCGCAGCAGCTGGGGTGTCGGCACTTGTCGGAGCCACAGCCGAAGAGATACCTGGCGCCGACGACTTGGTAGCCCCGGCTTCAGCCTCGCCCGTGTAAGGCCCGGCCGCCGAGCGCGACGTAGCCTCAAGCGGCCCGGAAGGGGCCTGCGGCGAGTCCCCGCGGACGCCCTGCCCGTCCGGCCGCGCTTGTAGGCGAGGTCGGGAGGGATTCCCGTCACGGATCCGACCTCGCTGGATGTCGTGGCCGATATCCTCCGGCACCGCAGGCGCATCACGCGTACGCGACGGCTCTGGCCGTCGCGAACCCGCCGCTGCCGCCCTGGCGCGCTCCCGCGCTTCGGTGGCAGCCACTACGCCCGGCAACTTGCCTGAGACGGGCCTATCAGCTCTCCCTCGTCCAGTTCCACCCAGATCGTTAGCCCGACGGTATTCGGTCACCACCGGTGAGATCTGCTGCCGCAACTGTCCCTGCTCGGTATCTGGACCGTAGCCAAATCGCGCGAGCCAATTCATTACGTCCGCGGTCGAAAATGTATCTCCATTCTCCTGATGCAGAACTTCGCATGCATACCAAGTCCTGTCGCGCTTCCGGGCGATCCCGCCGAGGCGGCTGGCGTGATCGAGCACGAACTCTGTAGTTGTGGTCATTTCTGCGTGCCTTCGGCTGTGCGCACGCAGGATAGGGAAGTCATCCGCTCCGCGTCACGCGAACTGTTGACGAGTCTTGCCGGCGGAGTGTCTGATGTTGTTATGGATTCGTCGTGATCATGTGATGGAGCCGCAGGGGACGAATAACTCGGCAGTGCCACCGAAGGGCTCGGATCAGTATCGGCAAGTAGGTATTCGCGAATCTCGTCGGCATGATCAATCGCGAGAGGGTGAAGCTCGCCGGTCAATGCGGAAAGAGCGGCAGCCACCTCCCCGATAGACGCCTTGACATACGTTAGAGTGTTGCCCCGTACTCCGCCGCCAGAGGTTACGTGTCCAGCAAAAGCTGCCGCTACCCCATAGCCGAAATGGCGCTCCACCCACGTGAGAGTCGTATGGCGAAGCCAGTGCGAGGTCACACGTCGCTGCTCAACCCACGGAACCTCCTTGCCGATTCGGTGCCACAGGGAGTCATAGTAGTGCTTACTCAGCGCCTTGCCATTCTGGCGGCGAATTAGCTCTCTGCCAATCAGGCCCGGCGGCCTCCTGTGGTCGTCGTGGGCCAGAAGGGCATCCATTAATGTTCTAGAAATCGGCTGATTGCGAATCAAATCGCCCTTTTCATGCAGCCTTACGATGCAGTCTGACTTGTCCAGATCCTCACGTCGCAGGTGCATGATGCCGCCGATCCGGCAGGCGGTTTCGATGTGAAACCGCAAAACCAGTGTATCAAGCTCAGGGTCGCGACCCTGAGTAACTGCGCGGTTTATCTCCGAAATCTCTCTTTGGGAAAGGGCTCGCCGAGTACCTATCGGCGAAGCGGGCTTCTTTAAGTGCCGTGCGGGGTTGTCAAATTCGGATATCAGCTGATCGTCGACTGCGCATCGATAAAAAAACCTCGTAGCGTCAATAAAAGCACGCATAGCGCCGATTCCATGCTTGCCTAAGCGATGCGACCTTCCCTTAGATTTTGCTCGGACCGCCATATCCTTCAGGTCTGAAGGTGTTGGCGAATCTATCGGGGCGTCGCCAAATTCGCGCACCAAGAAGTCCCAGTGGCCTTGCCAGGTGTTTCGTGAACCCGGGTGTGCCGCTTTTTCTACCTTGGGCAGGTAGGCGCGTACGGTAGGGAGTGAATTCACGGCGGCGGCGTCTTGGATGATGTCCTGCATGGTGACACCAAGTTGGGCAAGTAGAACGCGTGCCGCGGCCACGACGTCCTTATTCTGCTGTCCGACATTGAGTTCTGGGACCGTCATTGGTGACCGTCCAAGATTGCGGTGCGCAGACTCGAAATCGCAGTCTCCAGCGACGACATGGTATATACAAGAAGTAGGTTATCGGTCGAGCTTGCTGCGAGAAGCACGCGATCGCCGGCGCCAATGTTGCAGCGCGCCTTTAGTGGTGCGGGTATTTGTATCCGAGTGTTCGAGGAAAGCTCGAATGCTCCGTCGGCATCAGCGGAGATCACAATCGCTTCGTTTGCATGGGTCGTGAATGTTAAGCGTTGTCCCGGAAGCCAGTTTAGTGCATGCAATGTGTGGAGGTCGGAGAACCGGCCAGATTGGTCCACCTTCGAGATATTGTAGGCCCAGGTTGGCTTCGCCTGTGGTTCGAGAACGCTAAGGCAGGGGAGCTTCTGCTGCTTAGGCTTACGCCCGAGCAGATTCGCGGGGGGAACCAGTCCGGAGACTGTCGCGTCCGTCACTTGATCACCTGCCCGACGCGCGGCCGAGGCTGGCGTGATGCGGCAGCGGGGCGCCGCGTAGCGGGTCGCGCCTGGGCGAAGTGTCCAGCAGTCACCCTGCCCCATCGTTCGAAGTTCATCGAACGTAGGGGCGAGAAGTGCACGCGGCGCGAGAGGGCCAACGCGGGGCGCAGCCACGCGGCCGTGACCGCGCCGCCAGTCCCAGGGGTCGGCTCCCCAGGCTCCCGCGAAGGGTGTGCGACGTCATGGGAACCTTCGTGATCCGACCTATAATTTTCACCAAGGTTGTCACTCAGGGTGTCCACGTGTATGCAGAGAGTAGCATTTTGTGCGTGATGTATCCCGCGACTTCCTGACAAAACGGTTGCTTTGTAGGGGGAATGCCGCTTTCGGGGAGCGCACCCGCGTGAAAGCGGCCGAATGTGACCGCAATCACACGGGCGTACAGCTCTGGCCCGGGAGTTGCGGAGGTGATGTCCCGAAAGCGGCTTTCGCGACATGATCGCCAGGGCGGCACCGGGCTCGGCCGCGCGGCCGGCGTGGGGGGGGGGGGGACAGAGCGCAAACAGCTAAGGACGCGTTGGTGTTGGAAAGCCCCCCCC
>NZ_JBVHDI010000029.1:0-27469 GCF_055563465.1 Amycolatopsis sp. NPDC000009 | reverse complement strand
GGCGCGGGCCGGGGGCCGGTGTTTGCAAACCCAACTTTCGCAACCTTCAACGTTGCGAAAGTGGCTTTCGCAACCCCCGGCCAAGCACCGGCAGTACATGAAGGGGTCCTTCACGTACTCGGGCGGGCAAGAAACACCAGTACCGAACCGGGTTGGGTCTCGTGAGTGGTGAGTGTCGTCAGAACCGTCCTCACCACTCACGACCGGCCGCAGGTCAGCCCGCCCGCCTGCCGAGAACCTCGGTGATCAGCTTCGGCACCTCGCCGCCGTGCCAGGAACTGGGCGAGAAACGCTCCTGCGCGATCCCTTCCCAAAGTTCGCCGTCGTCGAGCGAAATGCCTTCCTCGCGGGGTACGAGGCTGCCGATTTCCTGGGCCGCGACGCCTTCGCCGGCGAGGGTTTTCTTGGCGAGTTCGACATCCTGCGCCCGCACGGCGACCACGAGTGTCCAGTCACCCCAGGCCTGTGCGAGCTCGAAGCGGCCGAGCCCCGACTGCGCGCAGACGTCGGCGGGCGCGTCGTCCAGCCGGATGTCCGTGCTGATCCGCGCGCCGAGACCGTTGGCACCGCACAGGGTTCGCACGGTCGGGAAGAGACCGTCGGAGACGTCCATCGCGGCGCGTGCCAACCCTGTCGTGGCGAGAATCCTGCCCGCGGCCACCTGGGCCATCGGGCGGCAGGCGCGCTCGCGGATGTCCGCGAAAAGCGGTTCGGCGAGCCGTGCCTGCTTTTCGACGAGCAGCGCGTACGCCCACAGATAGCCGGGCGAACCGACCAGCAGCAGGCGATCCCCGGCTTCGGCGCCCGCGCGACCGAGCCGTCCGCCGGGGACGCACCGGCCGATCGCGGTCGCGGTGAGCTGCCGGACCGGGCCGTCCCGGAGATCGCCGCCGACGACCTTGGTGCCGTGCACCTCCGTGCAGTCGTCCACGCCGTCGAGAAGCCGCCGGAACTCGCCCGCCGTGGTCGTCTTCGGGAGCGTGTAGTTGACGACCAGGCCGAGCGGGGTGGCGCCGGCCGCGGCCAGATCGGAGAGGTTGATCGTCGCCAGCAGCCACCCGGCGTGGTAGGGATCCGTTTCGCCGAGGATGGTGACCAGCGGCGTGGGGCAGCTGTCGGTGGTGGCGACCAGTTCGCCGCGAAGTCCTTCCGCGGCGTCGAGGACCGCGCAGTCGTCCCCGAAGCCCCGGACACCGCCGTAGCGCGGCCGCAGGATGTGCTCCAGGATCGCGTGCTCGCCCAGTTCGCCTAGCCGGACGTCGTCGCCGACCGGCGAAAGTTCAGTTACGCCCGACATGATCCGCCAATCGGGACGGGGCGACGTCGTGGTCGCTGGAGTAGTTGTCCGGCATCGTGCCGTAGGGCTGCTCGCTGCCGGTGGAGGCGAACAGCATCAGGTTGCAGATCCGCGTTCCGGGGTGCAGGAGTACCGGATGCCGCAGGTGGTTCACGATCTCCAGGGTCAGCACGGCGCCGGTCTCACTGCCGAAGCCGGGGCTGACCTGACCGCACAGGACGACGCTGATGCCGAGCCGCGCGTAGTCGCTCGTGCCGTCGACGAGCCCGGCGAGCCTTTCCGAAAGCCCGATCTTCTCCAGCGTCGGCGCGAGAACGACTTCGCCGGGCTCGACGCGCAGCCTGCCATCGGCGTCGAGTTCCTTCGGCCGGAGCTCCGGATACGTGCTCCGGTCGGCGATGTCGACGGTCCCGGTCGATTCCAGCGCGAACGCCTTACGTCCGAGCCGGAGGCTGATCGCGGCGGGACGGACGAGGCCGGGCTCGAACGGGGTGATCGTGAGTTCCCCGGTGCGGTGCGCGCGTTTGATGGCCCGGTCGGTCAGGATCCCGCGGCGCGGGGCGAGCCAGGTCAGCGGCATGACGCCACCGCTTTCACGACGGCGCCGACCAGGACACGGAAATCGGTTTCGGTCAGTTCGCCGTTGGGCTGGTCGTCGGACTCGCCGGGCTCGCAGTACACGACCGTGGTGCCGGTGCGGTGCGGCCCCTGGACCACCACCGTCGCGGTCAATCCCGCTGTGATGGGCCGGACCGTGTGCACGACGGCGGTGTCGCACGAGTAGACGTCGCCGAGCCGGACGTGCGGGGTCTTCTCCACCGCGAGCCGGGCGGTGCCGTCCGCGAGCAACGCGGCCGGATTCGCCGGATCGGCGCCGTAACGGTACCGGTCGTACGGCTTCCCGCCTTCTGTCGTTTCGTGGAACTCGACCATGTGGAGGCCTTCGCCCGCGACGATGGCCGAGGCGAATTCCCATCGATGGCTGTGCGGATTGGACTCGCCGCGGGACGGCTCCGCGGAGTCCGGCCAGACATGGAGCCGGATGCGGAAATCGGCCGACGCGTGGAGCACCATTTTGGCGAATCCGTTGGGATGCCAGTAGGAACGTTTCGCCGCGGCGTGGACGGCTTCCTCGTCGCCGAGGATTTCTTCGAGCCACGAAAGGAAAATGCCGGGGGAGTCCTGTACCCGGTGCGCGACCGTGCGCAGCCAGGGAAGGTCCGCGTCACCGTGGCCGGGGCGGCTCCCGGTGAGGTCACGGAGGAACGCGTGCGCGCCCGCGGGAGCGGCCGTGAGGTTCGGGGGCGGGGTGTCGATCATTCAGTCGTACCTGGAGTTCCTGGAGGGCTGAGCGGGGGCCCGGCGGCGGCCAAGGCGGCCGCGCGGAGCGCGGTGACGGCGTCCAACGTCTGCCAGATGGGTAGGTCGCCGCTTCCCCAGGCCCACAGTCCCTGATCGGCGTCGTAGCGCTCCCAAAGGGTTCCGAGCGCCCGGTTGAGCCGGGGGAGTGGCAGGAAGGGGGCGGTGGCGAGCGCTTGGACGACCCAGGCTGCGGTGAAGTGCCGGATGATGATCCGGGTCGTTCCTTCCCCGTCGGGGCGAGGCCGTTCGAGATCCTCGGCCACGCCATCGTCCGAATGCGACCGGTCGATGAGCCATTGTGTGGCTTCGTCGGCCGCCTCTCGGACGTCGTTGCGATCTTCACGGCTGCGCAGGACTTCCCGCAGAGCGACGACCGAGCGAGCGGTGTGCACCACCGAAGCCTCCGGGGCGACGAGCCCGGCCTCGTTCTTCTCCGGCCACAGCTGTGAGCCGTCGAAGTCGAGCCGGGCCGCCAGGAGGGCGTCGATCAACCGGTCGGTCAGCGGGGCGTCCGGCCGGAGCCGGACCGCCGTGTGCAGCACGGCGGACAACAGGTAGGGGCGGGTCCTGCTGTACGGGTCGAGCGACCCTTCGAGCTGGTCCAGCCCTTCGTCGGCGGACATGGTGCTGGTGCGGAAGAGCGCGTCCACCACGGACGCGGTCGTCTCCGGCCGTTTGCCGCCCGCGCGGCCACGCCAGCCCTGTGCCGATTGAAGCCGGTACAGATCTTCGGCGAGCGTATGTAGGTCGATGTAGGGATCGCCTACCACCAGCATGGTGTTGATCCCGTACGCGGTGCTGAGCGCCTTCGGGCCGGTGCTCTTCTGCAGGTTGTGCCGCCAGCCCAGCGGTTTCCCGTGCTCGTCCCGGATCAGGCGCTCGGCGAGTTTGGCGCCGACGGTGTGGAAGACCTGCAGCAGTGACCGCGAGGTGTCGACGATGGCGGCGTCACCGGCGGCGGGCGGCGTGTGCTCGTGGGGTGAACGGGCGGTCTCCACCAGCGTGAACAGCGCGTTCGCGGCACGGAAGTGATCGTCGAGCTGACGCGCGTTGTGCGCCGACGGCAGGTATTTCCCGGTCTCCCACTGGGTCAGGTTCGCCCTGGTCACGCCGATGATCCGGGCGGTCTCCGCCTGCGTTTCGCCCGCGGCCTTGCGCAGCCGCCGCAGCTCACGTCCGACACCCGACGCGGTAACGGTTTCCGCATCGGGGCTTACCGGCCGCCGCCCGGCCGATGTAGGCTTCATGTAGGCACTAGACACGGGCTTACCTACCTTTGGTAGGCAATGTAGGGCGGTGACTGAACGTGCACACAACGGGGAGAGTACAGCAAGAGGATCGGACCGTGCTGGCGCGTGGGTCAACGTCGTGTCACAACGTGCCGGGAGCCGCGATAGGCCCTGTTCTGCCTGGTCCTGGCGTGCGTGACCCACCTGGTCGCGAGTACTGGTCCGACCCGGGCACGGCCGGAAAGTGGATGCTGTCAGCCATCTGAATGTGACGCTGCGCATCTGACCCGGTTCGCGTCGCCTGTGGACCACACGAATGCCGGAGTAGGCGCCGTGTGGGCCGACCCGAGTTCGCGCTTGGCTGCATCGGGGGTGAACCTCATGTCCCACCACGAGAACCACACGGCAGCGCCCCGATCCTGGTTCGATCGGCTTCTCGAACGCTTCCACGAATGGCTCTTCGCGACCGGCGAGGACACGCGCGCGGCCGCTCGCGGCTGGCAGGTGTCGCGGGTGCCGGACAGCAGGCGCCGCGTCTACCGCGACCCCCGCTGGGACACCGTCCACGCGTGCGCGCCCTGCGGGGGCACGGGGTGGTGGCCCTACGAGGACGCCGTTTGCCCGGACTGCGCCGGTGCCGGTGTCGTCCGCTCCATTCCCGCGGCGGCCGTGGCCGCCGAGCACATCGCCGAACGGACAGGAGGAAGGTCATGAGCCGTTGGCAGGAACCCCAGGCGATCGCCGAGCTGGCCAGGGAGATCACGGTGGTCAGGAGGCCCAACCCGATCGTCGCCTTGTACCACTGGCGGTACGAGATCGGCGCGCTGCTCGTACTCCCGTACGCGTTGTACTCCCTGTTCCAGGCGGTCGGCCCGATCTGGGGCGCGGTCGTGCTGTTCGGTGTCGCGAACTGGCTGTTCTACTGGCGCTCGGCGCGGCGATTCCTCCGCGACCGGCTCCGCTCGATCGTCGTGCAGCACCGGCTGCGGACCGGATTCGCCCGGGCCAGGGTGTGCACGCTCGACGGCAAACTGCCGATGATCCTGTGGACCAAACCGCGCGGCGACGAG
This sequence comes from Amycolatopsis sp. NPDC000009, assembly GCF_055563465.1. NCBI lineage: Bacteria > Bacillati > Actinomycetota > Actinomycetes > Pseudonocardiales > Pseudonocardiaceae > Amycolatopsis > Amycolatopsis sp. NPDC000009. The sequence goes on along the minus strand of NZ_JBVHDI010000029.1, from coordinate 22,511 downwards.
ATCGAGGTCACCGTGTTCTGTCCGGCCGGGGTCGGCTACGAGCGCATCGAGCAGCGGCGGGCTCTGCTCGCGGCGGCGTGCTTCGCCTCCGACGTTCACGTGTACCGCCATCACAAACGCGCCGACGTGGTGCACCTGTCGGTCTGCACCGCACGCTTGCGCAAGGACGCGAAAGAGGACGAGGTCAAGCCCGCGCGACGATATGCCGGGCAGCCGGACGGTGCCGCCATTCCCCTGCCGGGGACCTTCGCAGGAATTCCGCGCGCAGCGCGGCGATGAACTCTTCACCGCGCGCGTCCGCCAGCGGCCGCATCGGTCCTGACCGGGTGTGCGCGGTGAAGAACGTGTCCGCGTCGGGGTGGGTCATCGGGAACGACAAGGGCTCGTCCCGTTCGGGCACGACGTCTTCCAGCGCGGGCACGAGCCGTTCTTCCCAGGAGCGATCGCCCGCGGGGACGCGTTCCCGCAGCACCTCGGACAGCACCGTGAACGGCCCGCCCGGTTCGGTGCTGTGCGGCCAGTAGACGACCGAAAGCACGCCGCCCGGGCGCAGCGCGCCCGCCCAGGACCGGAGTGCGGCGTCGGGTTCGGGTAGTTGCTGGAGGCCGAAGACCGAGACGACCGCGGCGGCCGAGGCCGGTTCGAGTTCCGAGGCGTCACCTTCGACGACGCGCACAAGCGGGTTGCCCGCGGCCCGCTGCCGCGCCCTCGCGGCCATACCCGCGGACAGATCGAGGCCGACGATCTCGCGGCCTGGCAGGCGCGCGCCGAGCTCGTCGAGCTCCGGGAAGGTACCGCAGCAGGGGACGACGACGGGGCCTTCGGGCAGTACCGCGGGGAGGGCGTGCACCGCCGCGGAGACCCATGGCGCGAACCGGGGAACGTAGTAGGCGTCGTAGCCGGCGGCGGCTTCGTCCCAAGCGCGGGCTAGGTGTTCAGCGGTCATCGTGTCTCCGCAAGGGATTCGAAGGCGGCGAGCCGTCGCCGCAGGTGTGCGCGTTCGGGTTCTGTCGGGGCGAGCGCGATCGCTTCGCGGTAGGCCGTGGCCGCCGCGTCATGGCGGCCCAGCCGTTGCAGCAGATCGGCCCGGGCGATCGCGAAGGGAGGATAGCCGCGGAGCAACGGTTCACCGGTCAGTTCGTCGAGCAGCGCGAGCCCCGCGGCCGGGCCGTCGCGCAGGGCGACGGCTACGGCGCGGTTGAGCGCGACGACGGGGGAGGGATCCAAGGTCAGCAGGACGTCGTAGAGCGCCACGATCTGCGGCCAGTCGGTGGTTTCGACGTCGGCCGCTTCGTCGTGCAGGGCCGCGATCGCGGCCTGCACCCCGTACGGGCCCGGCGGGCCACCGGTCAACGAGGCGACCACCAGGTCACCGCCCTCTTCGATCAGCTCCCGGTTCCACCGGCTCCGGTCCTGCTCCGCCAGGAGGACCGGTTCACCGTCCGGCCCGGTCCGGGCGTCCCGCCGGGCGTGGACGAGCACCATCAGCGCGAGCAACCCCGCCACCTCCTGATCGGCGGGCATGAGCCCGCGCAGGACGCGGCCGAGCCGGATGGCCTCCTCGGCGAGGTCGGCCCGCTGCAGACTCGCTCCCGAACTGGCCGCGTAGCCCTCGGTGAAGATCGAGTACACCGCCTGCAGCACACCCGGCAGCCGCTCGGGTAGTTCGTCCGGTCCGGGAACGCGGAACGGGATGCGGGCCTCGCTGATCTTCTTCTTCGCCCGCACGATCCGTTTCGCCATCGTCGGCACCGGGACGAGAAAGGCCCGTGCCACTTCCGGCGTGGTCAGCCCGGCGAGAAACCGCAGCGTCAGCGCACCCCGGTCCTCGACGGGCAGGGCGGGATGGGCGCAGGTGAAGAACAGCCGCAGCCGCTCGTCCGGCAGGTTGTCACCGGCGTCCTGTACGGGATCGGCTCGGTCCGCTTCCACCTGCAGGACCGCGAGTTTGGCCGCGTAGGCCTGGTCACGGCGCAGCCGGTCGACGGCCTTGCGCCGCGCGGTGGTCATCAGCCACGCGCCCGGCCGCGGCGGGACACCGTCCACCGGCCAGCGCTCCAGCGCCGCTTCGATTGCCTCGGACGTGACCTCTTCGGCCAGGTCCAAGTCGCCGAAGCGGCGCACGAGCGCGGCGAGGAGCCTGCCCCGTTCCTCGCGGAACACCGCCTCGACCGACGCCATTCCGGCGCTCCGCTCGTCCACGGTCAGGCGGCGAAGTCGGCGACCGGGCGGACCACCACCGAGCCGTCCCGGGCGCCGGGGCAGCGGGCCGCCCAGTCGAGCGCGACGTCCAGGTCCGGCACGTCGATGACGTAGAAACCGCCTAGTACCTCGCGCGCCTCGGCGAAGGGCCCGTCGGTCACCGTCCGCTTCCCGTCGCGATCGACCGTCACCGTCGTCGCGGTGACGAGGTCGGCCAGCGACTCCCCGGCGGACCAGATCCCGGCGTCCTTGACCTGCTTGTCGTAGGCCATCCAGTCCTCGAAGGTGCACTGGGGCTCGACGGCGCCCGTCGCGGCCTGGATCAGCAACATGTACTTCACGGTGGTACTCCCGTTCCTGGTTCCGCGCGGCCTGCTTGCCGCACGACACCACTACGAGCGGGAGACCGTCAAATGGACAGGACGCCGGGAGGAACTTTCAGGACGCGATCTCGAGCGCTTCGGCCTGCTCGGTCACCGGTGCGGTGACCACGCGCGCGGGGATGAGCAGCGACGCGAGCGCGATCAGCCCGGTCAGCGCCATCGCGCGCTCGACCAGCCCGAGCGGGATCGCCCGCCACCAGGGCTCGCCGCCGTTCATCGAGACCACGATCGCCCCGAGGATCACGCCGAACCAGGCCAAGGCCGCCACCGCGAGCACCCGCGTCACCGCACGCCGCGCGGGCGAGGAGGGGAAGACGGCCTTCGCCGCGAACCACACGGCCAGCGGCAGGCAGACGAAGGCCACGACGCTCGCGATCCGGTGCACCGTCCCGCCGGTGCTCGGCCCGATCGCCCAGTTGTTCTTGGGGAACGCCACGATCACCACCAGGCTCACCGTCCAGAGACCGCAGAAGACCGAGGCCGCGGACAGCGCGGGCAGGTGCTTGCGGCGGATCAGCGCGCCGAAGCCGATCGCCGAGCCGAACGCGACCAGCAGGACCGCGACGTCGAAGATCCACTTGTTCTCGCTGAGCGCGTATTCGCTGATGGTGCGGCGGATCGGGCTGATGTCGCTGGTGGCGGGGAGGACCTGCAGGAGCAGGATCAGCAGCGCTCCGCCGGCGACCGAGGCCACGGCGGCCAGCAGGGCCAGCGGGGACCTGGCGGTGACCTTGGGCGTCGTCATGGTTGAAAGGTAACCACCCAACCTGAAGGTTTTCTTAGGCTTTCCTGTCGAAATCGACAGGAAAGTCCCATTCTACGGCGCGCGTGCGAGTGATCGTTCCGGCACGGTCGGTGAGAACGTTGGGCCGAAAGGGGTGCAGGCGACTTGTGGCGGGTCCCCCCGGCGGTGTCCCGGGTCTAGGGTCTCGCTACCGGTGACCTCACCCGGTCACCGGACTGTCCAAGGAGGTCAGTCTGTGGGGTATTCACCAAACCGGCGAAGAGCGGGATGGACGGCGGCGACCCTGGTGCTCGCCGGCACCTTCGTGGCACTTCCGTCGGCCACGACGGCGGTGGCCGCGGACAACGTGGTCCGGGCCAACCAGGCCGTGGCGAGGTCCTGTTTCGCCGCGCTCCAGAAGCCGGGCGCGGCAGGCACCGACCGGCGCGAGTTCACGTCCACAGTGGACGGTCTGCTGCAGGCGCGGATCGCGCCTCGCGGTGGCGCCGAGGGCGACTGGGACCTCGCGGTCTTCGACAAGGCCACCGGCGACGTGGTCGCCGCGTCCGCCGCGTTGCGCAGCCACGAACTCGCCGAAGGCTTCGTGAAGAAGGACCAGCGGCTGGTCGTGCAGACCTGCCGGTACGACGGGAAGTCGCGCGACGCGCTGCTGGGGGTCGACTTCCTCGCCCTCACGCCGCAGGGGACACCGACCAGTGCCGCGCACGCGCCGCAGCGCGCCGAACTGGTCCGCGTCGAGACCCCGGGCAAGCAGGACAAGGACAAGCTGCTCCGGCTCGGCCTGGACGTCACCGAGAAGGCCGACGCCACCGGCGTCGAGGTCGTCCTCGCCAACGACGCCGATCGCAAGACGCTGGCGGACAACGGCTTCAAGTCGAAGGTGGTCGAGGCCGACCTCTCGGCGAAGTCGATCCAGAACGCCAAGACCGACCGTGAGTACGCCGCGAAGACGCCGGGCTCCACACTGCCGTCCGGGCGTACGAGCTACCGGCACCTCTACGACTACCAGTTCGAGGTCAAGGAACTGGCCCGCAAGAACCCCAAGCTCGTCACGGCGTTCACACTGCCGCAGCCGACCTGGGAAGGCCGCGACGTCATCGGCCTCGAGGTCGCGAGCGACGTCAAGAACATCGCCGACGGCAAACCCGTCAACTTCACCATGGGCGTGCACCACGCCCGGGAGTGGCCGGCGGGCGAGCACGCCATGGAGTGGGCCTACGAGCTGGTCAAGGGCTACACGGGCGGCAACGCCGAGATCCGCGGCCTGGTCGGCAGGACGCGCAACATCATCGTGCCGATCGTCAACCCCGACGGTTTCGAAATCTCCCGTGAGGCCGAGCCCAAGGGTGACTTCTCGCGGTTCGACTACGAGATGAAGCGCAAGAACTGCAATGTCAACGACTCGCCCAAGGAGTTCGCGACCGGGGTCTGCAAGGCCAATCCCGGCGGTCGTGAACGCGGAACCGACCCGAACCGCAACTACGCGGGTTTCTGGGGCGGCGCCGGCGCGTCGACCCTGTGGCGCAGTGACACGTTCCGGGGTTCCGGCCCGTTCTCCGAGCCCGAGACCCAGAACATCCGCTCGATCGTGTCCAACCGCCAGGTGACCAACCTGATCACGTTGCACACCTACTCCAACCTGGTGCTGCGTGTCCCGGGTGTCGCCGCCGTCCGCCCGCCGCTCGACGAGCCGGCGTACAAGGCGCTCGGTGACAAGATGGCCTCGCGCAACGGGTACACCAGCCAGCCGTCGTGGGCGCTCTACGACACGACCGGCTCGACCGAGGACTGGTCGTACTGGGCCACCGGTGGATGGGGCTTCACCTTCGAGGTCGGCCCGAACGAGTTCCACCCGCCGTTCGCCGAAGGTGTCGTCGCCGAGTACACCGGTGTCGCCCCCGCGGCCGGTGCGGGCAAGGGTGGCAACCGTGCCGCGTTCATCGACATGCTGGCCAACACCGCCGACCCGGCGGCGCATTCGACGCTGATCGGTACGGCGCCGAAGGGCTACCAGCTGAAGCTGCACAAGACCTTCCAGACGCCGACGTCGCCGGTGGTGCAGCCGGACGGCTCGACGAAGCCGCCGATCTACGTCACCGACGACCTGAACTCGTCGCTGTCCTCCACCGGCGGCCGGTTCGCGTGGTCGATCAACCCGTCGACCCGGCCCTACGTCGCGGGCCGCTACGGCCGCGAGCCGCAGGGTCCGGCGCAGCCCGCGATCCAGGCCGTCAACCCGCCCGGAGTCCCGGCGATCAACACGAACTACCCGACCGACCCGGCCTCGGAGAGCTTCACGTTCCACGTCGACGGGCTCCCCAAGGTCGACAACGGGAAGTTCAGCGTCGACGTCAAGTGGGCCAGCCAGGACACGGACTGGGACCTGTACGTCTTCGACTCCGCGGGCAACATGGTGTCGTCGTCGGCGAACGGTTCGACCACGGAAGAGCACGCGATCCTGTACGACCCGCCCGCCGGGGACTACACGGCCGTGCTGGTCAACTACTCGCAGGCAAATCCGTCCACTGTGGACGACTGGGCCGGCGGTGTGTCGTTCCAGTCGCCGATCCCGCCGACCTACGGCCCCAAGGAGGCGTACCAGCTGACCTGTACGTCGCCGAAGGGCAAGCTCGTCGGGCTGGCGGACGTCTACATCGACCGCGGCCAGACGGTCGACGTCGGTGAGGTCTGCACCCGTTCCGCGCGGGCCAAGAAGGAGCGCTCGGTCCGGTAGTTCTTCTCATTGCGCGTGAAGGCCCCCTTCCCTCGGCTGAGCCGAGGGAAGGGGGCCTTCACGCGCTTTGGCCCCGATGCATTTCGCGACACGAGAGCGTCGACAGGACCCGGCGAACGCGTTGCGAAAGCCACTTTCGCAACGTCGAAGGTTGCGAAAGTGGCTCTCGCAACGTCGAGCCGCCTGCCTTGCCCAAGTACTTCAGACCGCGCCGGCGACCCGGTCCCGTACCACCCGCATCGTCGCCGAGTCCACAGTGGACGGCTCCGCCGCCAGCCACCCGCCGATCTCGTGCAGGAACTGTTCCGGCGTCATCGGCGGCGCGGGGGAGGGATCCTCGAGATCCGTGGTGATCTCCCCGGTCCGGCTCGGGTACACGATCATCGCCCCGCGCAGCGCGACCCCCGGCAGGATCCGCCGGTATTCGGCGAGACTTTCGCTCAGTCTGCTCCCGCCGCCGCGGAAGGCCCGGCCGTTGCGCAGCAGGCGGTCGTCGTCATCGGTCTCGTAGTGCCCCGGCAGCCACAGCTTCGACTCGATGAGCACGAGCCGCTTGCCGCACAGCACGGCGTGGTCGACGTCGGCGAACACCGAGTCCGGCCACGAGAGGCCGTGGAAGATCCGGGCGCCGGGCAGCCGGGTCAGATAACGCTCGAGCAGGTCGGCGGTGAGTCGTTCCGCGAGTTCGTCGGTTTCGACGCCGGGGGTGCCGAACACGCGTTTCCCACCGAATTCGGCGGCGAACCGGGTCTTGGCCCGGGACGCCGCCAGATAGCCGCGCGCGAGCCGTTGCACGAGAAGGGCGGTCCCGGCGGTCAGGATCAGCCAGACGATCAGCGTGGGGGCCGAGAATCCGACGCCGGTCAGCACCGGCAGCAGCACCAGCACCATCCCGCCGACCGCGGCCACCACCGGGGTGTGCCCGGGGCCGCGCCGCCGTCCGTGCCGCACGCGTTCGTCCTGCGCGGCGAATTCCCACCATGCGAGGTCGTCCGGATCGATCACGACCGGCTCGGGCTCGTAGCCCGGTTCTTCGCCGAAGCGACGCCGCGGGCGCGGCCGGATCGGGGCGCGCACCGAGCGGCCGCCCGCGTCGTAGCCGGCGCGCCGCATCGGGTCGCTGAGCGTGTCGTAGGCCTCGCGGACCAGCTGGAAGGTGAGCGCCGACCCGCCGGTGTCCGGGTGATGCGACTTCGCCAGCCGCCGGTACGCGGTCTTGATCTCGTTGACCGAGGCGGCCTTGCCCACGCCGAGCACCTCGTAGTAGTCGACATCGGGCACGGGCGGTTCACCTCCAAAGGGCCGGGCCGCAACACTATTCGGCCGCCGCCGATCGCCCGCAACCACCTCCGCGGCGCGTCGGGGTGACTCCGCGGGCATACTGTTTCGCTTGTGGCGGAACGAGGTCCGCCTCCGCCGCGTCCTGGATATCGTGGAGATCGACAGCACGCGAGGAAGGACAGCGGTGGGAGAACCGGTCACGGGCACGGCGGCGGGCGTGCCGTTCACCGTATTGCCGCCATCGGCCGAGGTCAGCGGCCCCGCGCCGGTGGTCGTCGCCTGGCACATGATCGACGCGCCCCGCACCGACGCGGCGTTCGCGGCCGCGCTGCCGCTGGGCGGGGTGCCCGCGTGGCGGGTGTATCTCGGAATGCCGTTGTGCGGCGCGAGAATGGTCGACGGCAGCATGGACGCGGTGGTCGAACGGGCCGTCCGGGACGCGGTGCTCGCCTACGCCGACCCGTTCGTCCGGCAGGCGGCGCTGGAATTCCCCGCCGCACTGGCTGAGCTGCGGGAACGCTTCGGTTTCGACACCTCGCGGATGGCCGTCGTCGGCGGTTCCCTCGGTGGTGCCGTGGCGCTCACGATCCTGGCCACCAGGGAGATCCCGGTGCGGGCCGCCGCGCTGGTCAACCCCGCCGTCCGGGCGCGGTCGCTGGTCGGTGTGGTGGAAACCATGCTGGAACAGCCCTATTCGTGGACCGGCGAGGCGAACCAAGCCGCGGATCAGCTCGACTTCGTCGCACGATCGGGTGAAATCTCGGCCAGGGACGCGCAGGTTCCGCTGCTGGTCGTCAGCGGCGAAGAGGATTTCCCGACGTTCCGCGCGGACGCCGACGAACTCGTCGACGCGTTGCGGGCCCGGTATTCCGTGGCCGACGACGTCCGGTTGCGCAGGATTCCCGGTCTCGCGCACCCGCTCGCCGAAGACCCGGGTATCGATCCCGCGCCGCAGCTGCCGATCGCGAAGCTGGTCGACGAAGCGGTCACCGAGTGGCTGGAGCGCCACCTGCTCTGACGTGCGTCAGCAGGCCGGTGGCGGGACCGACCGGGAGGGCCCGAATTCCAGGCGCAGCCTGTCGGTCTTGGGGATCACGAACGCGACGCCGGTCGAGGCCCGCCAGTTCGAGGGCAGGAAGACGTACTGGCCACTGGACTGGAGCAGCAGTTTCAGTCCGGTGTACCGGTACTTGTAGGCCGATCCGGGGTCGGCGCATTTCACCTGCGCGACACCGTCGGCGGTGAGGTTGAGGCTTTCCGCGCTGTACAACGTCGCGGCCGGCCTGGCCGGGATCACCCCGGACGCCTCGTAGGCGCGGCTCGTGCCGACGGCTCCCGAGTAGTCGCCGACCGCCCAGAAGAGGCCGACGCTCACCAGGGCGTACCCGGTCACCAGTTCCGCGACGTTCGACCGGGTGCCTCCGGTCCTGCGCGAGGTCCAGTGACGCCAGGAGAAGAGCGCCATCAGGACGCCGAGCGCGAAGCCGGCCCCCGGAAGGCCGGGACGGTCGCGAAGGGGTTCCGGATCGAGCGCGAGCGCGGTCGTCACGGCCAGCAGCGCGAGGCCGAGGACGCCGGCGACGGGGGAGCAGATCCGCAGCAGCCGTGACCAGGAAGCCTCGCCGAGGCGGATCTTCAGGAACCTGGTCAGGACGAGGAAGAGCAGCGCCGCGCCCGCGACGGCGGTCAGGGGCACGAGAACTCCGTCGACGCCGCGTCCGAAGATCTCGTCCGGCGTCTGGCCGAGCAGGGTGTAGTGCACGCGGAAGTAGGCGAAGTACGTCTGCGTGTAGACGAGCCCGAAGTAGTAGAGCAGCGCGGTGAGCAGGGTCGTGTTGGCCAGGACCGCGCCGACCAGCTTGAGCGCGTGCGCCGGGCCCGCCGCGGGTTCGGGCTCCGGAGATGCGGGGGCGCGGAGCCCCCGCCGTAGTGGCCGCCGGATGGTCATCCGCCGGTGGTTTCGCTCGGCTGCTCGCTTTCCGACTCCGATGGAGCCGGGCTTTCGGTCTCGCACGCCCTGGCCCGGATCGTGATCGTCTTGCCGGGCCGGACCGGATTCGGGCCGATGCTCCGGATGCAGTTCCCCGCCTCCTTGTCCGCGATCAAGACCGAGACCCCGCACCGCCGGGGACTCTCGCAGAGCCGCTCCAGGTTCTGCTCGATCGCGCCCTTGGCGGTGATGGGGTCGGTGCCGAGCAGGTCGCTGTTGTACCTGATCGGGCTCCCGGGTACGACGCCGGGCGGACGGGAGTCCTCCGTGCGGCCCGGCCCCGTCGGAGTCGCCTCGGAAGACGCCGTCTCCGTCGTCAGATCCCCCGGCGCCGTGTCGCGGGGCGTGGACGTTCCTTCGCAGGCCGCCGCGAACCCGAGTGCGGCGATCGCCAGTGCCGTGCCGAAGAGCCGTTTCATGGACCTCACCGTCCCTGGGAAGACGTCCTTCTCGGTAAGGACGCGGAACGACGGCTCCCTGATACGTCCCGGCTTGCTCCGTTCGGGCGTATTCCTGGGGAATCCGCCCTTTCGGGCAATCCCGGGTGGACCGGAGCACGACAACTTCGCGGACCGGCCTTCCGACACGCCCGAAATTATGTTAAGAAACTTTACTAACTAACAGGGAGGCGCGTTTTGAGTTCATCCCCGCGGCCGGGGCTCGAGCGGAAGATCGGGCCGCTCCAGGCGACCGCCATCAACATGACCCAGATGTGCGGGATCGGCCCGTTCGTCACCATCCCCGCGATGGTGGTGACCCTCGGCGGTCCGCAGGCCATGTTCGGCTGGCTCATCGGCGCGGTCATCGCGTTGGCCGACGGCCTGATCTGGGCCGAACTCGGCGCCGCCCTCCCCGGCGCCGGCGGCACCTACGTCTATCTGCGTGAGGCGTTCGGCGCCCGCACCGGCAGGCTCCTGCCGTTCCTGTTCGCCTGGAGCGCGGTGCTGTTCATCCCGCTGATCATGTCCACCGGCATCATCGGGCTCGTCCAGTACCTGGGGTACCTGATCCCCGGGGTGGCCGACGACGGCGGGACGACGGCGCTCGGCAAGGTCATCGGTCTCGGCGTCATCGCCCTGATCGTGCTGGCGTTGTTCCGCAAGATCGGCGAGATCGGGAAGCTGACCACCGTCCTGTTCGGGATCATGCTGTTCGCCGCCCTCTCGGTGATCGTCGCGGCCTTCACCCATTTCGACGGCGCGCAAGCGTTCGCCTTCACACCGGGCGCGTTCTCGTTCGACGGTGGCGCGTTCTGGGCGGGGCTCGGCGCCGGCCTGATCATCGCCATCTACGACTACCTCGGCTACAACACCAGTGCCTACCTCGGCGGCGAGGTGCGCGACCCCGGCCGGACACTGCCGCGGTCGATCATCTTCTCGATCCTCGGCATCATGAGCCTGTACTTCCTGCTGCAGCTCGGGGTGCTCGGCTCGATCCCGCTGGAGGAACTGAAGAACGCCACTTCGGTCGCCTCCACCGTGCTGGAACAGGCATGGGGCACCGGCGCGGCCAAGGTCGTCACCGTGTTCATCGTGATCGCCGCGATCGGTTCGGTGTTCGCCGGTCTGCTCGGCGGTTCGCGGGTGCCGTTCGAAGCGGCGCGCGACAAGGTGTTCCTGCCGGTGTTCGCCAAACTGCACCCGAAACTGAACCTGCCCACCGCCGGCGTGCTGACGATGGGCGTCATCGCCGCGATCGGCTCGCTGTTCACGCTGACCGCGGTGATCAACGCGGCGGTGACGGTGCTGGTGATCGTCCAGTCGCTCGCGCAGGTCGCGGCGATCGTGGTGCTGCGGCGGCGACGCCCGGAACTGCACCGGCCGTACCGCCAATGGCTCTACCCGATCCCGACGGTCGTCGCGCTGCTCGGGTGGGTCTACATCTATTTCTCCGCCACCTGGCTCTCGATCGGGCTCTCGGTGGGCTGGATCGTGCTCGGCGTGGCGGCGTTCCTCGCCTATGCCAAGGCGGAGCGCGTGTGGCCGTTCGGGCCCAAGGGAATCCGGGAAGCGTTCGCGGGGGCGGCAGAGGGGAACGGGAAGTGACGGGGGAAGACCTGATCCTGGGGATCGACTTCGGCGGCACGAAGGTCGCGATCGGGCTGGCCGACCGGGCCGGGAGCCTGCTGGTCACCCGGCGGCTGGACACCGACGCGCAGGCGGGCGCCGAGCAGGTGGTGAGCCGCGCGCTCGCCGCGGCGCGGAAACTGCTCGCCGACGAAGGCGCCGCGGACCGGCTCGTCGCGATCGGCGTCGTCAGCCCGGGCATCGTGCTGGAGGACCGCATCCTGCTCGCGCCCAACGTGCCGGGGTGGGAGGAACTGCGGCTGCGTGAACTCGTCGCGGCCGAGTTCGAGGGTGTGCCGATCGAAGTGGGTACCGACGCCAAGGCGGCGGCGCTCGCGGAATGGCGATGGGGGGCGCTGGCGGACACCGATCCGGCGGTGTTCCTCTCGCTCGGGACCGGGATCGCCGCGGCGGTCCTGGTCGGCGGCCGGCTGCTGGCCGGTGCCAACGGCGCTGCGGGGGAGATCGGGTACAACCTTCTCTCGCCGCAGGACACCGACGGGTTCGCCGGCGGGGCGGCGCCGCTGGAAGAGGCCGTCGGTGGGCGTGGGCTGGGCGGCCGGGCGAGTGCGCTGCTCGGCCGCCCGGTGACCGCGGGCGAACTGTTCGGCCTCGCCAGGGAGAACGCGCAGGCCAAGGAACTGGTCGGCGCGGCGCTCGACGAACTGTCGATGCACGTCGCGAACCTCGCCATCGCGCTCGACCCGCAGCGCATCGCCGTCGGCGGAGGGCTGGTGCGCTCGGCGGACATCCTGCTGCCCGCGCTGCGCGAGCGGCTCGTCCAGGCCGTGCCGTTCCCGCCGGAACTGGTGTCGGCGAAATTCGACCAGGACGCGTCGCTGCTGGGCGCGATCGCGATCGCGCTGGACGCCTAGCGAGATCACCGACCGGAGCCGCCGGGCGTCCGCTAGATCCGATCTAGCGAATGTCCGGCGGCTTTCTCGCGCCCAAGGGGTGAAGCGAGAGGAGGTCGGTCATGGACACCAGTCCGCTGCGGGTCGCGGTGATCATCGGAAGCACCCGCGAGGGGCGGGTGGGGGAGGCCGTCGGCAAGTGGTTCACCGGCCGGGCGGAACACCGGGAAGACCTCGTCAGCGACGTGCTCGACCTGGTCGACTTCGACCTGCCCGCGGGACTGCCGGAGCATCCGACGTCCGACATGAAGCGGTTCGCGGGGCTGGTCGACGAGGCCGAGGCGTTCGTCGTCGTCACACCCGAGTACAACCGCAGTTTCCCGGCGTCGCTCAAGCAGGCGATCGACTGCGCCTATGACGAGTGGCGCGCGAAGCCGGTCGGTTTCGTCTCCTACGGCTACCGTTCGCAGGGGCTCTACGCCGTGGAGCAGCTGCGCACGATCTTCACCGAGTTGCACACGGTGACCATGCGCGACACCGTGGCCTTCAACCTCCTCGACGGCACCTTCGCCCGGGACGGCACCCCCTTCGACAGCGATGGGCAGGGACAGGCCGTGACCACCCTGCTCGACGAGCTCGCCTGGTGGGGCCTCGCTTTGCGCGAAGCGCGCGCCGCTCGCCCCTACGTCTGCTGAATGCTTCTGAAAGGAATCGAAAATGAGTGAACTGGCCATCGAAGCCTCGGGGCTGGTCAAGGTGTTCGGGGAGAACCGGGCGGTCGACGGGATCGACCTGAAGGTCCCGGCCGGCACCGTGTACGGCGTCCTGGGGCCGAACGGCGCCGGCAAGACCACCGCGGTGAAGATGCTCGCGACCCTGCTCCGCCCCAACGGCGGAGAAGCGCGCGTCTTCGGCAAGGACGTCGTCCGGGATGCCGACGCGGTCCGGTCCATGGTGAGCCTGACCGGGCAGTACGCCTCGGTCGACGAAGACCTGACCGGCACCGAGAACCTGGTGCTGATCGGCAGGCTGACCGGGCACCGCAAACCGGCCGCCCGCGCCCGGGCGGAGGAACTGCTCGCGGCGTTCGGCCTGACCGAGGCCGCGGGCAGGCAGGTGAAGAACTACTCCGGCGGGATGCGGCGGCGGATCGACATCGCCGCGAGCATCCTCAACACCCCGGACGTGCTCTTCCTCGACGAGCCGACGACGGGACTCGATCCCCGCAGCCGCAACCAGGTCTGGGACATCGTGCGCGCGATCGTCAAGCACGGCACCACGGTCCTGCTGACCACGCAGTACCTCGACGAGGCCGACCAGCTGGCGTCCCGGATCGCGGTCATCGACCACGGCAAGGTGATCGCCGAAGGCACCAAGGGGCAGCTGAAGGCGTCTGTCGGGGCCGGCGCGGTCCACGTCCGGCTGCGTGAGGCCGACCAGCGTGCCGAGGCCGAAGCGCTGCTCGTCCGCGCCCTGGAGGCACAGGTGCTGCTGGAGCCGGACCCGGTCGCGCTCACCGCGCGGCTCACGGGCGAAAGCACCGAACAGGGCGCCGCCGAGCACGCCGCGCGCGCACTGTCCGAGCTCGCGCGCGCCGGCATCGTCGTCGACACCTTCTCCCTCGGCCAGCCGAGCCTCGACGAGGTCTTCCTGGCCCTGACCGACCGCACCGCCACGCCCGAGGAGAGTGCAGCTTGAGCACCACGGCAGTCAAAGACAACGAACCCGTTCTGGCGGCACCGAAGGCGGAGGATCTCGCCGCCGTCCTGATCGCGAAGAACCGTCCTCAGCGCCCCAGCGCGCTGTCGACTTCGGTCACCTTCGGGTGGCGCGCGATGCTGAAGATCAAGCACGTGCCGGAGCAGCTGTTCGACGTCACGGCGTTCCCGATCATGATGACGCTGATGTTCACCTACCTGTTCGGCGGTGCGCTGTCCGGCTCGCCGACGCAGTACCTGCAGTTCCTGCTGCCGGGCATCATGGCGAGCAGCATCCTGATGATCACCATGTACACCGGGATCTCGGTGAACACCGACATCGAGAAGGGTGTGTTCGACCGGTTCCGCACGCTGCCGATCTGGCGGCCGTCGGCGATGGTCGGTTATCTGCTCGGCGACATGCTGCGGTATCTCATCGCGTCGCTGGTGATCCTCGGCATCGGGCTGATCATGGGCTTCCGTCCCGCCGGCGGAGTCGGTGGCGTGGCCGCCGCGATCCTCCTGCTGCTGGCGTTCTCGTTCGCGTTCTCGTGGATCTGGACGATGTTCGGCCTGCTGCTGCGCAGCGAGAAGTCGGTGATGGGGGTCAGCATGATGGTGCTGTTCCCGTTGACCTTCCTCAGCAACATCTACGTCAATCCGGAGACGATGCCGGGCTGGCTGCAGGCCTTCGTCGACGTCAACCCGGTGACCCACGTGGTCGCGGCGGTCCGCTCGATGATGGACGGCAACTGGGACGGCGGCGAGATCACCTGGGTGCTGATCGCCGGCGCGGTGATCCTCGCGGTCTTCGGCACCTTGACGATGCGGCTCTACAACCGCAAATGACGTGCGGGCGTGAGTGTTCCGGCGAGCCGGAACACTCACGCCCCGCCGGCGGGTTCGCGTGACCGGATGGACGACACGCGTGATCAGGCGGACGACACGCGTGATTGGACGGACGGCTCGCGGCGGAACCCGGCCGCGCGTGTGTCGTCCCTCTGGTCACGCGTGCCGGCCGGTTCGTACCGGAAATCAGGCGGCTCAGAGCCGCCAGGGGACCTTGTCCTCGGGGGCGTAACGGCACGAGGAACCGGTGGTGACCGCCGCGCGCAGGTGCGCGGCCAGCGCCGGATGCTGCTCGTCGAGTTTGCGCAGGGTGTCCCGGATCCGGGCGGTCACCGTCTTGCGGGCACGTTCCGCCTCGTCACCGAGCCGCCGGGTGCGGCCGCCGAGACCGGCCGCGGACCGCAGTTCGGCGAGCAGCGCGTCCCGTTCACGGTCCAGCGCGGCGGCGCGCGCGTCCTGGCCCGTCCCGGTCGCGGTGTCGATCAGTTCGTCCAGTTCGTCGAGCCGCGCGCGGTACCGGGCCTTCGCCTCGTCGTCGAGGACGGCGTCTCCGCCGAGGCTCTTCGCGGCGACGACCACCTCGCCGCCTTCGGGATCGAGCAGCCGCACCGCCGTCACCTCCGAACCCGGCCTGCCGAGCAGGAAATGCAGGTCCCGCAAGCCTTTCGAGTCCGGAAGGTGGGCGGTGACACCGTCGAAGTGCAAGGTCCACACGGCATCGTCGCGACGGAACTCCGCCCTCGGCGCCGCCTGGGCCCGCGTCTCCTCGCGCGCCTTCGTCATCCTGGCCACGACCGGCCGCATGCCCAGCGCGGCGGCTTCTTCGGTCACTTCGGCCAGGAGGGCCGCCGCGGCCGCCGCGTCGCCTTCGAGATTCCGGCCGAGCAGCGCCTTCACCAGCCAGGACTTGGCCTCGACCGCCCAGACCGGCGCCCGGAGGCGATCCGCGGAGAGCGCGGCACCGCGCAGCCGGTCCACCGCGTCGTTCCAGCGTTCCTGCGCCAGGTCGAGCCTGCCGAGCCAGAGATCGACCGGGCCGGAGATCTCGCAGCCGTACAAGGAAACCAGCCACTCCCCGCTGTAGGGCGCGAGCGCCGCGCGGGCCGCTTCACAGCGTTCGGGATCGCGTGAGACCGCCGCCGTCTGCGCCTGACAGCGCAACCACAACGCTTCCAGATCGCGAGGATACGGCTTCACGTCGGCCGCGAGATCGGTGAGCCGGACGGCCTCCCCGACGTCCTCACGCTGGGCCGCGGTGAGCGCCTCCAGCATCCGGCCGTAGACGTATCCGCTGCGCGAGATCTCGCGGTGCAGCCCGGCGAGATCGTCGAACCGCCCCTCCAGGCACCACCGGATCCACCGCTGCAGCTGGTGCAGGTCGGCGAAATGGGGATGCTCGTCGCCGCCGTGGCACGAGATCACCTGGTGGATGTACGCCTCGGCTTCGGCGAAGCGGCCCTGGAGGGTGGCGATGATGCTCTGATCGATCCGGGACGCCAGCTGCGAGCTCGGCGCCCTGCCGGTGGCCGCCAGCGCGAGAAACTCCTGGTACTGCTCGAAATACCGGGGCTCGCCCTGTTCGAGCTGCGCCACCCACTTGAAGGACGCCGCGTAGTGCTCCAATTCCGGATTCGCCGTGCGGCGGCCGACGGCGACCAGTTCGTCGGTGAGCCGTTCCCGCTCCGCGGCGCTGCCGGGCCCCCAGATCGCGTCGTGCCGTGCCCACAAACCGAACAACAGCGCGGAATCGTCCTCGTCGGCGCGGGCGGTCATCATGACGGTCGCGGAGAGCTCCTGCGTCATCTCCGCGACGGTGAGCTCCTGCCCGGGCTCGCGGCCGCAAAGCCGCGCGTGCGCTTCGGTGAGCACCTTGACCGTCTCGTCGACCCGGACGCTCTTGTGATCGGCGCGGACGAGGGTCAGCGCCAGGCGGGCGAGGAGATCGTCGTCGTCGAGTTCACGGATGAGCGCGGAGACCTCGTCGAGGACCTGTCTGCCCTCGTCCGACTCGTGATGGCGGGTCAGATGCGCGCCCAGTTCGAGGGCGATGACCGCCTGCCGCCGCCGGTCCTCGGCGATCTCCAGCGCCCGCCGGTAGTGCGTGGTCGTCTCCTCGATCGCCATCCGGCCGGTGGCGTCGATCGCGGCGGCCAGCAACAGGTCGATGGCCTCGTCCGGATCGAGTTCCCGTCCGGCGAGCAGCGCGTGGCGGGCCAGATCCGCGGGGAAGAGGCTCTCCCGGGACGCCGGCGTCTCGCGGACGGCCGCGACGACGGCGGTGTGCTGCTTCCGGCGATCCGACTCGGAGAGGCTCGCGTACAGCGTTTCGCGGACGAGATCGTGGGCGAAGGCGAAGCGCCCTTGTCCTTGCACCACCACGAGTCGTGCCGCGACGGCCTGGTCGAGCAGCCGGTCGACCTGGGGAACGGGTGCCGCCGCCACGCCCGCGAGCAGGCGGCGGTGGAACTCCCTGCCGAGCACCGACGCGGTGGTCAGCAGATCGAGGACCGGCTGGGGGAGCAGGGAAAGCCGACGCTGCAGGGCGTCGGCCACGCCGGGGGCGATGGTCTCGGCGGAACCGCCGCTGTGCCAGAGCCGCGCCGTCTGCTCGACGAAGAACGGATTGCCGCCGGTGCGGCGGTGGACCTCGGCGACCAGCGCGTCGTCGGGTGCCGCGCCCGCGGTCCTCGTCATGAGCGCGCCGACCTCGTCCGGTTCGAGGCCGGTGAGAGTGACCGAAGTGGCCTTCGTGAGCAGCGGCATCATGAGCGCGCGAAGCGGGTGATCGGTCGCTTCGACCTCGACGTCGCGGTACGTGCCGATCAGCAGTAGCCGCTCGAACCAGGTGTGCTGCGCGGCGAATTCGAGCAACCGCAGCGACGCGGCGTCGGCCCAGTGCAGATCGTCGAGCACCACCACGATCGGCCGGTCCTGGGAGGCGGCCACCAGCACGCTCGTCACGGCGTCGTACAGCCGGAACCCGTCGGCCGCGCCGTCGCCGCGCGCCTCACCGAGCAGGACGTCCAATTCGCTGTCGGCCATCGCGGCCCAGCGGCCCTGCCCGACCGCGCGCCGCAACCCGCGGACCACCTGTGTCCACGGCCAATAGCCCGGTGCGCTCGCCGAGTCCCAGCAGGATCCGTTGAGCACCAGGGCGCCGAGACGTTTCGCCTCGTCGGCGGCGCCGGTGACGAGCGTGGTCTTGCCGATCCCGGCCTCGCCGGTGACCAGCACCAGCCCGCCGTGGCTTTCGGCGGCGCGGGCGATCTCCCCGCGGAGAACCCCCGCGGGGTGGTCGCGTCCGATGAGCGCGGCTGACATGTCCGAATCCTCCCAGTAAGGTCCGACAATCTCACGACGCGCGCCCGATGTCAGGCGTTACCCCGGGTTCGTCGTGACCGACGGTGACCGACGTCTCCCGGCTGCCGGGAACCCCTGGCGTGGGAGAACCGACTTTCTGGACGTGACTAATCGAGTGGGACGGCGGGGTGAGGCCGTGGTGCGCCCTGCCGGGCGAAGGCGGTCTGTTGTGCCAGGTCAGGTGGTCAGCGGCTGGAGTAGGGTGCGGGGTATGGGGAGCATTCGCTCGCGCGTGCTGGCTTGGATCGGCCGCCGCTACCTCGCGCGACAGCAGAAGAACGGGTTCGACCTGTCCAAGATGTCGATCATCCCGGACAACGCGCTGCTGCCGCTCAAGCGCGACGGTCTCGACCCGGTGGCCGAGCTGGGCCGGATCCGCGCGACGGAGCCGGTCAGCAAGCTCGACCTGCCGTTCGGGATGAACGGCTGGCTGGTCACCGGCTACGACGAGGCCAAGGCCGTACTCGGCAAGGTGAGCGAGTTCAGCAACGACTTCACGAACCTGGTCGGGAACGCGGGCGTCACCGAGGACCAGAACCCCGGTGGGCTCGGGTTCGCCGATCCGCCGGTGCACACCCGGCTTCGGCGTCTGCTCACGCCCGAGTTCACCATGCGGCGGCTGTCGCGGCTGGCGCCGCGGATCGACGAGATCGTCGCCGACCAGCTCGACGCGATGGCGAAGGCCGACGGCCCCGTCGACCTTTGGGAGGCCTTCGCGCTGCCGATCCCGTCGCTGACGATCTGCGAACTGCTGGGCGTCCCGTACGAGGACCGCGACGATTTCCAGCGGCTGAGCACCGCCCGGTTCGACCTCTTCGGCGGCGCGGGCGCGTCGCTCGGGGCGATGACCGAGTCATTGTCCTATCTGGACGAGATCGTCAAGAAGCAGCGCGAGAACCCGGGCGACGGCCTGCTCGGCATGCTCATCAAGGAGCACGGCGACGAGATCGACGACCGCGAACTCGCCGGCCTCGCCGACGGCGTGCTCACCGGCGGCCTGGAGACCACGGCGAGCATGATCGCGCTCGGCGCGCTCGTGCTGCTCAAGGACCGCTCGCTGTTCGAGACCGTCCGCGGCGACGACGGCGCCGTCCACAAGTTCGTCGAGGAACTGCTGCGGTACCTGACCGTCGTGCAGATGGCCTTCCCGCGTTTCGCCAAGGAGGACATGGAGGTCGCGGGTGTCCGGATCGCGAAGGGCGACATCGTGCTGGTCTCGCTCAGCGTCGCGAACCGTGACGGCGACCTCGGCGAGGACATGGAGAAGTTCGACGCGACCCGCGAGCCGACCTCGCACCTCGCCTTCGGCTGGGGCATCCACCGGTGCATCGGTGCCGAACTGGCCAGGATGGAACTGCGCACCGCGTATCCCGCGCTGGTACGCCGGTTCCCGGAGATGCGGCTGGCGATCGAACCGGACGCCGTCGGCTTCCGGAAGGTCTCGATCGTCTACGGCGTCGACGCGTTGCCCGTGCTGCTGGACTGATCCTCAGGCGACTCCTCTCGGGCGGAACTGGACGCTGATCCTCGGCCCGACCGGTTTGGCGGTCTTGGGGACGGCGTGTTCCCAGGTGCGCTGGCAGCTGCCGCCCATGACGATCAGGTCTCCGTGGCCGAGGGCGTGCCGGACGGTCTCGCCCCCGCCACGCGGCCGCAGGGCCAGCTGGCGGGCGGCGCCGACCGAGACGATCGCGACCATGGTGTCTTCGGTGCGGGACCGGCCGGTGTCGTCGCCGTGCCAGGCGACGCTGTCGCGCCCGTCCCGGTAGAAGCACAGGCCGGAGGTCACGAACGGCTCGCCGAGCTCGTCCGCGTAGTGCGCGGAGAGCGTCTCCCTCGCCTCCGTGAGGATCGGGTGGGGGAGCGGCATGCCTTCGCGGTAGTGGCTCAGCAGCCGGGGGACGGCGACGACGCGGTCGTACATCTGCCGTCTCTCGGCATGCCATGGCACGTCTTCGGCGAGCCGGGTGAACAGTTCGTCCGCGCCGGTGAGCCAGCCGGGGAGCACGTCGATCCAGGCGCCACGGGTCAGCTCGGTTCGCCGGAGCCCTTCGAGCGAGCCCAGCCCGAGCGTGGCGCACTCGTCGAACAACGAGGCTTGAAGCGCGGGGGTCATGACAATCGAACCTACCCCGGTTCCGCTCGGTTGTCGAACGGGTGTTCGAGCGGCAGGATGATTCACGTGATCCACATCGCGAAGTCCGCCGACGGGACATCGATCGTGTTCGAACGACGTGGCGCGGGGCCGGTCGTGGTCGTCGTCGCCGGCGCGGGTAACGACCGGCACGGTGACGAACCGCTGGTCGCGGAGCTGACGGCCGAGTTCTCCGTGGTGACCTACGACCGGCGGGGCCGCGGCGACAGCGGGGACACCGCGCCGTACGCGGTCGAGCGCGAGATCGAGGACTTGGCCGCGGTCGTCGCCGCGCTCGGCGAGCCGGCGATCGTGCACGGCATCTCTTCCGGGGGTGCGCTAGCCCTCCTCGCCGCCGCGGCGGGAGTGCCGATGGCCCGGTTGTCGGTCTTCGAGCCGCCTTGTCGCGGTGAATCGGAAGAGGTTCCCGAGGGATACGCCGAGGAGATGCGCGAGCTGGTCGCGGCGGACCGGTGGGACGACGCCGTCGCCTTGTTCATGATGTCCGCGGTCGGTGCTCCGGAGGAGGCCGTGGCGGAGGCCAAGGAGACGCCGGTGTGGGCCGAACTGCGTTCGTTCGCGCCAACGCTCGTTTACGACGCCTTCGTGATGCGGGACGCCAAGGTTCCTGGCGAGCTGACGTCGATCGCGACGCCCGTCCTCGTGGTGAACAGCAATGGCAGTACGGACTGGCTGAAGACCGCCGCGCTCGTCACCGCGAAGGTGATTCCGGGGGCGCTTCAGGTCGGGCTGGACGGCGAGTTCCACAGTGTCGCGCCGGAGCGGCTCGCACCGGAACTCAGCGCGTTCTACCGGGATCCTCGCTGAGACGTAGGTAGGCCGCGCCTCGCGGGGAGATCCGGTAACCGACCTCGAGGCTGAGCGTCAGGCCGAGGTTCTTGAGCTTGCGGATGTCGACCTTCAGCGGATCCTTCTCGCGGCCGAGGAGGTCGGCGAGCTCCTGCGCGCGGCGTCCGGGATTGTCGTGGACGAGGCGCAAGGTCTCGTGTGTCCACGGGCGTCGTCTGTCCATATTGGACAGTCGGCGCCGGATTTGCTCGACGTCCTTTTCGGACAGTTCGGCGTCCGCGCTGAGCGCGCGCCGGGGATCGGGGCCGAGGTGGCGCAGGCCGATGCGGTACACCGAGGCGTCCGCTGGGCCACGCAGCGTGCCCCGCACCGCGTTCGCCGACTCCGCGCCGGACCGGCGGGCGTCGGCGTCGGTGATGGCGGCGGGGTCGACGATCTCGACCGAGACGACCTCGATCACCCCGGCCTCCAGGCGCAGCACGTCGCCCGGGTGGACGTTCTGTTTCGACCAGCGCCGGAAGGTCAGGTCGATCGTCCCGGCCGCCAGTCCTTCGAGGACCGTCATGGAGAGGATCACCGTCGTTACCCAATCAGCGGGACGCCGGGGCGTCAACGTCTTGTCCGATGACGGTCCGCGCTCGTACAGTCGCAGCCTGGTCCTGGTCTGGACCATCACCGCCGCCCTGAATGTGCAGGAGGCAGGATGCGGAGACGACTTCGGACCGCCGGGGTGGTCGCGGCGGCCGTGCTCGGCCTGATCGCGTCGGCGACGCCGGCGAACGCGCAGGTCGGCACCGGGCCGTGGACGGCGGAGAACCCGTCGTTCAAGGTCCAGGAACGCGGCTGTGGCACCGTCGACGGGCTGAACTTCCAGCTGACCTGTTCCACCGGAAGCGGGGATCAGCGGGCGGAACGGCGCTACGTCACCTACACCGGCGGGACCCGGCAGTTCGAGGGATCGTTCCGGATCACCAGCATGGCGGGCTCCCGGATCAGCCTGAAGCAGACCTTCCGCGACGCGCCGACCGCCGGGCCGTACTTCATGCTCGCGGTCGAACGCGGCGGGCGGCTTTACGCCGTCCACGGCGGGGACACCCTGGGGAGCGGGGCGACCGTCGGGACGTCCGTGCGGGTCAACACCGTGCACCAGGTCGGGAGTACGCACAAGGTGTACATCAACGGTTCGCTGAAGCAGACGGTGAGCAGCAGCGGCGGGAGCTACTACGACAAGTTCGGCGCCTATCGGACGGCCAGCGGCGCCGGGCCGGTCAAGGTGACCTGGAGCGGGATCAAGTTCTGGCGAAAGTGAGCCCGAAGTCCGTGAAGACATCCCTGGGTTTTGTGTGTCAAGCGGTGGTGGTGTGGTGGGCCCAGGCGGTGTTTTCGTTGTAGTGGGTGTGGGTTTT
>NZ_JBVHDI010000028.1:0-92658 GCF_055563465.1 Amycolatopsis sp. NPDC000009 | reverse complement strand
GCAGCCACCACATCCAAGCCTGCCAAACCAGCCTGAACACAACCCATTAGGCCTCCTTGAGGGACCCAGAGTCCCTCAAGGAGGCCTTCACGGACCGGAGCGGGGTGGCGGGTACTTCGTTGGCGGTCTGCGTGCAGAGCACCACCGGCTCGTCGGCGAACCAGTCGAGTGCCGCCGCGCAGGCCTCGGTGGCGTATCCGCGTCCCCACGCCCGCGGCAGGAGCAGGTATCCGAGTTCGGTCTCCCCGGCATCCGGACGGAGATGCCCCGGGCGCTCCGCGTCACGCTGATCGAGCGTGATCATGCCGATCAGCGACCCGTCGAGCTCGATGAACGCCGAGCGGTCACGGGCTTCGGACCCGCGGAGGACGAGCCGCTCGGTCTTGATCGGGGCAGGTGCCAGACGACGTGACCGAGTTGGGTCATGGCCGGCAACCTATCGCACGCCGTCGCCCGGCGACTCGAAGCCGCCGATCTCCCGTTCGAGCAGTTCGGCCAGTCGCAACGGGGTGCGGTCTTCGAACATCGGACCGACGAGCTGCACCCCGACCGGCAGGCCCTCGGGAGACCGGCCCGCCGGTATGGCGGTGGCAGGCAGTCCCGGCATGGTGGCCAGGCCCGCCCAGACGAGCTGATCGAAGTACGGGTACTCGACGCCGTCGATGTCGATGCGCCGTTCCATCGGATTGGGGTGGTGGTCGTGCGGGAACGCCGGGGTGGGCGTGATCGGGCACACCACGGCGTCGAACTCGGCGAACAGCCGCCGCCAGCCGTGGCGGTGGACCTCCCGGCGCTTGTCCGCCTCCAGCCAGTCGCGGTGACTGAACAGCATGGCGTCCAGCCGAACGGCGTCAAGGCTCTTGTCGCCCGCCTCGGCCCGCAGCTGCTGGAGCGATTCGATGGGAAAACGCGCTACAGAGCCCGAAATCAGCAACTCCATGTAGAGCTTCGCGGCCTCGGCCAGATCGGGCAGCAGCGGACTGCGCCACGCGACGCGGGCGCCGACGCCGACGAGCGCGTCGGCCACCCGGTGCACGCCCGCCCGGACGGCGGCCCCGGTCGGGATGAGCGGATGGTCGTCGATGACCAGGACCCGGAAATCGCGGAGCCGCTCGTGACGGGCGGGCGGCAGCGCCGCGCGATGGGCCACGCCGTACGTCAGCGGGTCCGGTCCGGCCATGACGTCGAGCAGGAGCGCGAGGTCGCGCGCGGTGCGAGCCATCGGACCGACGACGGCGAGGTCGAGGTCGGCCGGGAAAGCAGGCTCGGACGGCGGGACCATGCCGCGAGTGGCCGCGAGTCCGAGCGTCGGCTTGTGCGCGTAGACGCCGCAGAAATGCGCGGGCGTGCGCAGCGAGCCGGCGAGGTCGGAGCCGATGGACAGCGCGCCGAACCCGGACGCCAGGGCCGCCGCCGACCCGCCGGAGGAGCCGCCCGGCGTGCGACCGTGATCCCACGGGTTGACGGTGGTGCCGTAGATGTCGTTGAAGCTCTGGATGTCCTGCAGTCCCAACGGCACATTGGTCTTGCCGAGCACCACCGCGCCCGCGGCCTTGAGCCGCGACACCTGAACCGCGTCTTCGGCGGGCACATGGTCCCGGTGCGGCGGCATGCCCCACGTCGTGGGCAGCCCGGCCATGTCGTATGACTCTTTGACCGTCACCGGGACGCCGAGCAGCGGCCGGTCCTCACCACGCGCGCGTGCCCGGTCGGCACCGTGCGCGGCGGCCCGCGCGCGGTCGAAGTCCGGCACGCAGATCGCGTTGATCACCTTGTCGTCGCGCTCGATCCGGGCGATCGCCTCGTCCGTCAGTTCCGCCGATGTGACCGCACCGGCGCGCAGCGCGGCGATGATTTCTTCGGCCGTCCGAAAGCTCCATTCCATGAATTCGACGCTATCGGCGTGCTTTCGGGGGCACGAAATTCCGGGTCATGCAACAGAACGGGGCCTATGCGGACTCGTTCTGTCGTTTCAGGTTGATCGTCGCAGGTCACGGCGCTGATGGCGAGTCAGCATGGCTTGCGCAGGCCATGAATTGCCGTCTTGTGCAACGGGATGGATGTCTCAGTTCGCGTCGAGTGCTTCCAGAAGTCGTGCATATGACTCGTCCTCACCGGCGCCGGTCGTGTCGAGCTGGATCGCGTGCGGACGCTTGGCCAGATACTCGTCGAGGTGACCGCGGATCCTGTCGACCAGGTCGGAAGCGGGATCTTCCAGAACGGCCTGGAGCTGTGCCTCGACAGCGTTGATCGGACGCTTGGCTCCGACCGCACGGGCTGCCGCTTCGAAAGCCGGATCCGGATCGCGGTCGTGAACGGTCACCAGTTGCGGGAGAACCACGTCGTATCCACGACGCAGGTGCCGCGTGGCCAACTCCCGCCCGTGGCCGCGGGCCATCTCCAAGGCCGCGAAGAAGTTTTCCTGCCACCCGCCGATCAAGCCCGCGAGTACGTCCAGATCGAGTGCGAGCGTTCCGGGATGCTCGTGGGCGTAGCGGCGGGCGAGAGTCGACTTTCCCACGCGTGAAGGACCGTTGAGATGGATCAGGCGCGCCATGACGCGACCCTACGTCGACACGCCAGGGGCAGAGAACGTACACGTGGTTGGCATGACCGATCGTGTTCCGTGGCAAGCCGCCGCCTATCTCGACCTCACCCGCCGGGCCTGTTTCGTTTGCGAACTTCTCGCCGGCAACGCCGAATACCCTCATCACGTCGCGTACCGGGATGCCGACGCCGTGGTCTTCGCCAGCCGTTTCCCCGCCGTGTTCGGGCACTTCCTCGTGGCCCCGGTCGAGCATCGCGAGCACGTGGTCGGCGACTTCACCGTCGACGAATACCTGGCCATCCAGCGGATCGTGCACCGTGCGGGCAGTGCTTTGAGTGCCCTGCTGTCGATCGAACGGCTCTACGTGCTGTCCTTGGGCAGTCAGCAAGCCAACCGACATGTTCACTGGCACCTCGCGCCTCTGCCGCCCGGCGTCCCTTACGACCAGCAGCAGACCGCGATATTCGACCCTGCGCGCGGCTACCTGGACATCCCTGGAGAAGACCTGGCAGACCTCGCGCGCCGCCTCGGCGAACGTATGACCGGCCAACCGTGAGCGGGTGCGGGGAAAGGGCTTCCCACACACCCGTCACCCAGCGGACCTCAGAGCGGGTTGTGCGCCCCCAGCGGCGCGGTGCAGAACGGCCCGCCGACGTACTCCGCCGCGACCCCGGTCGGCGCGGGCATGTCCGCGAGCTGGTCGGCGTAGGTCTCCGCGTTGTCGAGCGACTTGTAGCCCAGGGCCTCGGCTTCGGCGAGCGAGTAGACCCGGCGCGTGTTGTCCGAGACGCCCCAGATCAGCCGGTAGCCGGGGGAGGGGTAGCTCAGGCACGCCTCGAACAGGCGCGCGCCGTCGTCGGGGGAGAGCCAGGTCGTCAGGCCGCGTGGGCCGAGGACGAGCGGGCTTTCGAAGCAGGAGCCGATCCGGATGACGATCACGTCCATGCCGAACCGCGAGTGGTACAGGCTGCCGAGCGCTTCGATGGCCGCCTTGCTGACGCCGTAGTAGGTGTCGGGCCGGGGCGTGGAGTCGGCGGGGAGGCCGTCCTCGCCCGCCTCGTCGTTGCGGCGGAAGCCGACGGAATGGTTGCTGGAAGCCAGGATCACGCGCGGCACACCGGCGGCCCGCGCGGCTTCGAGGACGGTGTGCGTGCCGTTGATGTTGACGTCGAGGGTGGCTTCCCACGAGTTCTCGCGGCTGTGCCCGCCGAGGTGGATCAGCGCGTCGACGCCGGCGCAGGCATCCGCCATCGCCTCCGGGTCGGTCACCGACGCGGTGATCAGCTCGACGTCCTCGCCGCCCGCGGCTTCGGGTTGCGCGGCCAGGTCCAGCAGCCGCAGCACCCGGCCGGAACGGCGCAGCCGCGACCGCATCAGGGTGCCGACGATACCCGCCGAGCCGGTGATCAGGACGCGCTGGTCTGCCATGGGAACCCCTTGTCAGTGAAGGAAAGTACGAAACAGGTCAGCGGATGCCGGCGCGGCGCAGTTGCTGGCCGAGTTCCGCGGTGATTTCGGCGAGGAGCTCGCCGACGCGCCGGGCGTCGGCGTCGGTGACCTCGGTGACCGGCATGGAGCAGCTGATCGCGTCGGTGCCGGGGATGCGATACGGGATCACGGCCGCGACGCATCGCACGCCGAGGCTGCCTTCCTCGATTTCCGCCGCATAGCCGCGTTCGCGGGTCTTCGCGCATTCCGCGTGCAGCGCCTCGACGGTGGTGATGGTGTTCGGGGTGAGCGCCGACAGCTCTCCGGTCAGGAGCCCGTCGATCTCGTCGTGCGTCAGTTCGGCCAGCAACGCCTTCCCCAGCGCGGTCGCGTGGGTGGGCAGCGTGCGGCCGACGCGGGACACGAGATGCGTCGAGTGCCGTGACTCGCGCGTCTCCAGGTAGACGACGTCGGTGCCTTCGCGGCGCGCGAAATGCGCGGTGTAGCCGGTCTTCTCCCGGATCCGCTCCAGTGCCTCGGTCGCGTACGGGACGACCGGGTCGCGGTCCAGATAGGCCGTGCCGCAGATCAGCGCGCGGACGCCGAGGCGGTAGCGGGCGGTGTTGGTGTCCACTTCCAGCCAGCCGGCTTCGAGCAGCGTACGAAGCAGGCCGTGCAGGCTCGACCTGGGGAACCCGGTGCGTGCGTGGAGATCCGAAAGCGAGAGCCACACGTCGTTCGCGGCGAAGGTCTCGATGAGATCGATCGCCCGCCGGGCCGATTTGACCCCGGCGGGTTCGGCGGCTGGCGCGCCGTTCGCCACGGTGACAGCGGCTTCCTGCTGTGGCATCCGCGCTCCTCCATCCGGCCGTTGACTTGTGACTCCGGCCATATTAGCGTCCCGAACAGCGTTCTTATGGATGAACATAATCACTATAACAGACTCCGTTCATGGATGTGAACAGGTCGGGCTGGGCCTTCGTGAACGCGGAAAGGAGTCAGCGGTGCACGTACTCGACTGGGCGATGGTCTGCGCGTATTTCGCGTTGATGGTCGTGATCGGCTGGTGGTCGCACAAGCGGATCCACGATGTGAAGGACTTCTTCACCGCCGGGGGCCGGATGCCCTGGTGGCTGACCGGGATCTCGCATCACATGTCCGGCTACAGCGCGGTGCTGTTCGTCGCCTACGCGGGCGTGGCTTACACGAGCGGGATCACCGTCTACTTCTGGGGCATGGCCAGCATCGGCATCGGCGTCGGTATCGGCAGCTGGCTGTTCGCCGCACGGTGGAACAGGCTCCGGTCGAAGCTGGGGGTGGCCTCCCCGCTCGAGTACCTCGCGCGGCGGTTCAACGTCCCGACGCAGCAGGCGCTCGCGTGGAGCGGCAGCCTGCTGAAGATCTTCGACATCGCGGCGAAGTGGTTCGCGATCGCCACGATCCTCAACGTCTTCGCCGGGGTGGACTACACCTGGGGCATCATCATCACCGGCTCGGTCACGCTGGTCTACTGCACCGTCGGCGGTCTCTGGGCCGACGCGCTCACCGACTTCGGCCAGTTCGTGATCCAGGCCATCGCGGCCATCGCCATGCTCTGGGTGGTGCTGGGCAAACTCGGCGGCGTCTCCGGTCTGTGGACGATGTGGGGCGACCTCCCGCCGAGCCACCTCAACCCGACCACGTCGAAGTTCACCACCGTGGTGTTGCTCGTCTACGTGCTGGTGAAGACCCTGGAGTACAACGGCGGTATGTGGAACCTGGCGCAGCGCTACATGGCCGCGCCGGACACGCACGCGGCACGCCGGGGCGCGCGGCTCTCCTCGATCCTGTACCTGGTGTGGCCGCTGTTCATGATGTTCCCGATGTTCGCGGCTCCGCTGCTGATCCCGAACATCGAGAACCCGGACAACGCCTACGCGATCATGACGACGACGTTCCTGCCGCCGGGCCTGATCGGGCTGGTGCTGGCCGGCATCTTCTCCCACACGATGGCGATGGTGTCGTCCGACGCGAACGCGATCTCCGCGGTCATCACCCGCGACATGCTGCCGGTGCTGATCAAGAAGACCCGGCGGTGGACCGAAGCGCAGGGCCTGCTGGCCGCCCGCATCACGACCGCGATCTTCATCGTGCTGACCATGGCCGTCGCCACGCAGGCCCCCAAACTCGGTGGTGTGCTCGGGATCGTGGTGCTCTGGGTCGCCGCCTTGATGGGCCCGATCTCGGTACCGCTGCTGCTCGGCATGCTCCCGTGGTTCCGCCGTTCCGGCTCCCGCGCGGCACTGATCTCGTGGGCAGGCGGTCTCATCGCCTACGCGATCGCCTACTACGGCTACAACGCCACCCTCGCGGTCACCGTGTCCACCCCGATCCTGGTCTCGCTGGGGTTGTTCATCGGGCTCGGCTTCCTCATGCCCGAGCGCACGGCCGCCACCGACGAGATCATCGACACGATCGACCGTGACGACGACGTCACACCCAGCAAATCGCAGGACGGCACCACCGTGCCGGTCTGACCGGGGCCCTACCCGGGACCATCCACAGAGAACGAAAGAGAAATCCATGGCACAGCCCAAGATCGAACTCGACGGCCTACTGGCGTTCCCCTTGACCCCCTTCACCGAGGGCCTGGAACTCAACCTCGACGCGTTCGCGGAAACCGTCGAGAGCCACGTGGCCGCCGGAGCCGGCGCGCTGTTCGTCGCCTGCGGTACGGGCGAATTCAGCTCGCTGTCCCCGGACGAGCACGCAGCGATCCTGCGTAAGGCTCGTGAGGTCGTCGCCGGGCGGGTGCCCGTGTGGGTCGGCGCGGGCGGAGGCGCGGCGTCGGCCCGCGCCGGGATCGCGGCGGCGGAGGCGGGCGGCGCGGACGGCGTCCTCCTCCTGCCGCCGTACCTGGTCACCGGACCGCCGTCCGGCCTGGTCGAGCACGTCCGGTACGCCGTCGGG
The DNA here is from genome assembly GCF_055563465.1 of Amycolatopsis sp. NPDC000009. NCBI lineage: Bacteria > Bacillati > Actinomycetota > Actinomycetes > Pseudonocardiales > Pseudonocardiaceae > Amycolatopsis > Amycolatopsis sp. NPDC000009. The sequence goes on along the minus strand of NZ_JBVHDI010000028.1, from coordinate 85,733 downwards.
GACTCCTCGATCCCGGTGATCGTCTACCACCGATCCACCGGCGTGTTCACCCCGGACTCGGCCGTGGACCTGCTCGGCATCCCGTCGGTGGTCGGCATCAAGGACGGCTTCGGCGACGTCGAGCTGATGAGCCGGATCATCACCACGATCCGCTCCGCCGGCACCGACCGGGCCAAGGATTTCCTGTTCTTCAACGGTCTTCCGACGGCGGAGGTCTCCGCGCGCGCCTACGCCGCGGTCGGCGTGGCGCGGTACTCCTCGGCCGTGCACTGCTTCGCCCCCGAGATCGCGGCCCGCTTCCACCGCGCGCTCGCGGAGAACGACGACGCCGTCATGGAGGCGCTGCTCGCCGGGTTCTACCTGCCGCTGGTGGCGCTGCGGGACGAAGGACGGGGCTTCGCCGTGTCGCTGGTCAAGGCCGCCGCGCGCCTGCGGGGTGACAAGGTCGGCTCGGTCCGGCCGCCGCTGGTCGAGCCCACCGCGGACCAGATCGCCCGCCTGGAGAAGATCATCGACGACGGGTTCGCCGTCCTCAAGTCCGTCGAGGCCGGTGCCTGAAGATGAAGGTTCTCGACGTCGTCCTGACCCCGGTCGCCTTCGCCGACCCTCCGCTGCTCAACGCGATGGGCGTGCACGAGCCCTTCGCGCTGCGCGGTGTCGTCCAGCTGATCTGCGAAGACGGCGTGGTCGGCCTCGGCGAGTCCTACGGTGACCTCGCGTTCCTCGAACAGGTCAGGAAGGTGCTCCCGGAACTCAAGGGGCACGACGTGTTCGACCTGCCAGGCCTCCGCCGGAAGGTCGCGACCACGCTGGGCGAGGTCGTCTTCGCCGACGCGCACGGGCTCACCGGCGGCTTCTCCGTCAGCAAGACCGTCGCCAGCGTGTACTCGCTGTTCGAGGTGGCCGCGCTCGACGCGCAGGGCCACTACCTCGGCAGGCCGGTGGTGGACCTGCTCGGCGGCAAGGCGCGCGACGCCGTCGACTTCTCCGCCTACCTGTTCTACAAGTTCGGCGCCCACATCGGTGCCGAGGAGGATTCGTGGGGCGAGGTGACCACGCCGGACGCGCTCGTCGGCGAGGCACGCCGCATGGTGGAGGAGTACGGCTTCGGCTCCATCAAGCTGAAGGGCGGCGCCTTCGACCCCGGCCAGGAGATGGACGGGATCCGCGCGCTCGCGGACGCGTTCCCCGACCACCCGCTCCGCATCGACCCGAACGCGGCGTGGACGGTCGAGACCGGGATCCGGGTCGCCGAAGAACTCGACGGCGTCCTGGAGTACCTCGAAGACCCCACGCCGGGCATCGAGGGCATGGCGCGGGTCGCGGAGAAGGCGAACATGCCGCTGGCCACGAACATGTGCGTCGTGCGCTTCGCGGACATCGAGCCGGCGTTCCGGCAGCGGGCGGTCGGCGTAATACTTTCGGACCATCATTATTGGGGAGGTCTGCGGGACACCCAGGCCCTCTCGACCACGGCGGAATGCTTCGACGTGGGGCTTTCCATGCACTCGAACAGTCATCTCGGGATCAGTCTGGCCGCTATGGTGCACGTGGCCGCGGCGACGCCGCACCTGACCTACGCCTGCGACACCCACTGGCCGTGGAAGACGGCCGACGTCATCGCCCCGGGTGCGCTGGAGTTCGCCGACGGTGCGGTCGCGGTGCCCGACAAGCCCGGGCTCGGGGTCGAACTCGACCCCGACGCGCTGGCGCGGGCCCATGAAGACTATGTCCGGAGTGGACAGACCAAACGGGATGACGTGACCTATATGCGGAAGTTCGTCGGAAGCTTCGAACCGAACACGGCACGGTGGTGACGAGGTGAAGGTCACCGGATACGCCTACCCCTGGGACGTCGTCGACGATCCCGGCTTCGTCGAGCGCGTGCGGGAACTCGGCGTCGACGAGGTCGCCGTCGCCGTGTCGTACCACAGCGCCAGGGCGGCGACGCCCTGGTCGCCCGAGCGCACCTCGGTCGTCGCGCGCCACGCGGCGCTGTACCGGCCGGTGCGCGAGGAGGCGTGGGGTGAGCTGAAGCCCGCCGAGCCGGACTGGGTCGAAAGCCGTGACAGCGCGGGCGACGCCGTCCGGATGCTGAACGACGCGGGGATCCCGGCCGCGGCGTGGCTCGTGCTGACCCACAATTCGCAGCTGGGCACGGAGTTCCCGGATCTCACCGTGCGCAACTGCTTCGGCGAGCGGTACCCGTGGGCGCTGTGCCCCGGCCAGCCCGCGGTCCGCGAGTACGCGGCGAACGTGACGGCGGAGAGTCTCGCCGGGCTCGACTTCGCCACGGTCGTCCTCGAAGCCTGCGGTCCGCTCGGCGCCGTGCACCAGCACCAGCACGAGAAGACCGACGGCGTCTGGTCGCCCGCGGTGGCCCGGCTGCTCTCGATCTGCTGCTGCGACGAGTGTCTCGACGCTTGGGCCGCGGCGGGGCAGGACCCCGCGAAGGCGCTGGGCAAGCTGCGGGCCGAGGTCCGGCGGTTGATCGACAGCGGGGACCTCCGGGCGACCGAGGACAAGATCCTGCCCACCCTGCGGCAGGTCCTGCTCGACACGCGGCAGCGGGCGACCGACGCCCTCCGGCGCGAGGTGCTCGCGAAGATCCCGTCCGGGCCCCGGATCGTGCTGCACGGCGCGATGGACCCGTGGGTCACCGGCGCGTTGCCGGGGCTGACGCCGTCGGCGCCGGACGACGTCGACGCGGTGGTGCTGCAGAACTGGGCACCCGGCCGTCCCAGCGTGGGCGCCGTCGCGGCGGCACGGGCGAAACTGCCGGAGAAGGTCGCCGTCGGCAGTTACATCACCGCGGTGGCGGCCAGCCCGGTGCCCGACATCGAGGCCTACACCATCGAACTCGGCAAAGCAGGCGCCGCCGAGCTGCACCTGTACCACCTCGGCCTCGCCGGCCCGGGGCGCTGGGCGGATCTCATCGCCGCCGTCAGCGCCGCGCAAGAACTCTAGGAGACGCAAGAAAATGAGCCAGGCAACGGATCCCGCCACGCTCGACCAGATCCTCGCGGCCGCCGCCGATGCGGCAGGCACGACGGCGGCCGCGACCCCAGCCCAGCGCGCCGGATGGCTGAACGCGGCGGCGGACGCCCTCGACGCGGCCGCCGACGAGCTGATCGCGCTGGCCAACCGGGAGACGCATCTCCCGGCCTCGCCGCGACTGCAGGGCGAGCTGAAGCGCACGACGTTCCAGCTGCGCCTGTTCGGCGAGGTGCTGGCCGACGGAGCGTTCCTCGGCGCCACGGTCGACCACGCGGACGCCGCGTGGCCGATGGGACCGCGGCCGGACATCCGTCGGCTGCTGACCCCGATCGGGCCGGTGCTCGTGTTCGCCGCCAGCAACTTCCCGTTCGCGTTCAGTGTCGCGGGCGGGGACACCGCGTCGGCGCTGGCCTCGGGCTGCCCGGTCGTGCTCAAGGCGCACTCGGGGCATCCGGAGCTGTCCGCCCGCACTGGCGAGGTCCTGCGTGAAGCGCTGGTCGGGGCCGGTGCGCCGGAAGGGATCTTCGCGGTCATCTATGGCCAGCAGAACGGTGTCACGGCGCTGAAGGACCCGCGGATCCAGGCGGCGTCGTTCACCGGTTCCGTGCCGGGTGGGCGCGCGCTGTTCGACATCGCGACCTCGCGGCCGTCGCCGATCCCGTTCTACGGCGAACTCGGCAGCGTCAACCCGGTCGTCGTCACGCAGGCCGCGATCGACGCGCGCGGTGAAGCGATCGCCAAGGGCTACGCGGGCTCGTTCACCCTCGGTGCCGGGCAGTTCTGCACCAAGCCGGGGCTGCTGTTCCTGCCCGAGGGCCACGGCCTCGAAGACACGCTGCGCGAGGCCGTCGCGGCGATCCCGGCGCAGCCGATGCTCAACGAGCGGATCGCGGCCGGATTCGCCGACGGGCTGGCGAAGCTGAGCGAGGTCGCCGGTGTCGAGGTGCTGTCGGAATCCGGTGGTACGGAAGGGATCTCGCACGGCGCGACCCTGCTCGCCACCACCGCCAAAGCCTTCCTTGCCGACGCCGGCACCGTCCGCGAGGAATGCTTCGGCCCCGCTTCGCTGATCGTCACCTACGCCGATCAGGACGAGCTGATCAGCCTGCTCGGCGTGATGGAACCGGGGCTCACCGCGACCATCCAGGGTGAAGAGTCCGATGTGGACTGGATCCGCCCGGTGCTCCCGTCGCTGACCCGCGTCGCCGGCCGTCTGCTGTGGAACGACTGGCCGACCGGCGTCACGGTCACCTGGGCACAGGAACACGGTGGTCCCTACCCGGCGACCACCGCGCCGACCAGTACCTCGGTCGGCACCGCCGCGATCGAGCGGTTCCTGCGACCGATCGCCTGGCAGGGCTTCCCCGACGCGCTGCTGCCGGAACCGTTGCAGGAGAACAACCCGTGGGACCTGCCCCGCAGGACCGACGGGAAACGCCAGTAAACCTCGTGAGTGGTAAGGACGGTTAGAACCGTCCTTACCACTCACGAGGCCCCAGCACCCGCCGCCGCCCTTGATCCCGTCTCGACCCCTTTGGGAGGCACTGTCATGCCCGGATTCGGTTACTTCGACAGGAGAACGGCTTTGCGGGGAGGCGCGGCAGCGGCCGCTTCGGTGGCGCTCACATCCGCCCTGGCGAGCCCTTCTTCGGCGCAGCCGGCGGCTCTGGGCTCGTCGTCCATCGTGAGCGGCTATCGCGAGCTGCAAACCGGTATCGACCGGCCGTCGGCGGAGCGCACGGCCGCGCTGGCGAATCTCGACAGGGTCGCGAAGGCGTACCACGACAGCATGACGGTCGGCGAAGGTCCACTGTGGAAGGATCTCCCGCTCGGCCCCGGCAGCGAGTTCACGACGTCGATGTACGCGCGGCTCCGCGCGATCGCCGTCAACTGGGGCACCCCCGGCGGCACGCTCGCGGGCGATCCCGCCGTCCTCGCCCGGATCAAGGGCGCGCTGGAACTGCTGTACACCAGCGATCAGTACAGCGAGAAGACCGCCGAGATCGGCAACTGGTACACCTACGAGATCGGTATCCCGCTCTACCTGCTGCACATCCTGTCGACGGTCGCCGGCGAGCTCACCCAGGACGAGCTCGGCAAGTACCTCAAGCCGGTGCTGAAATTCTCGGGCGACCCGAACCGCCGCACCAACAACCCCGGCGTCGTCGAGACCGGCGCCAACCGCGCGGACAAGTCGATGATCTCGATCGTCTCCGGCGCGATGCTGGGTGACGGCGAACGGATCCACCGCGGTGTCGGGGCGTTCACCGACGTCGAAGGCGGGGGAGCGGCGAGCGTCATCGCCAAGCTCCACCGGGCGGCGGGCGACGGTTTCCACACCGACGGTTCCTTCCTGCAGCACGATTCGGTGCCGTATCCCGGGCATTACGGGATCATCCTGCTCACCGCCGTCGCGTCCGCCATCCACGTCACCCAGGGCACGGAGTTCGCACTGCCCGCCGACGTGCGCGACGCCGCGTACGCGCTGGTCGCCGACACGTTCGCGCCGTTCGTCCACGCGGGCGCGCTGATGGAGTCCGTCCGCGGCAGGTTCCTTTCGAGGCAAGGGGAATCCGCGCACGACATCGGACACCAGCTCACCGGCGCCGTGGTCCTGCTGGCGCGGTCCGCGAGCGGGAAGCGCAAGGACGAGCTCGGCGGTCTTGCCGCGAAGTGGATCACCGAAGACACGTTCGCGCCGTACCTGGAGATCCCCGATCCCGAACGGTTCGCACCCGGGCCGGACCTCGTCGGCATCCCCGGTATCGAGTTCGCGCAGGAGCTGCTGGCGACCGGGATCCGGCCGGCGCGGACGGTCGCGACGCATCGCGTGTTCGGCCAGCAGGACCGGATGGTGCACATCACCGAAGGCTGGTCGGCCTCGCTCGGCGTCGCCTCGACCCGGATCTCGCGGTACGAGTCGATCAACTCGATGAACCTGCACGGCTGGTATGTCGGCGACGGTTCGCTGTATCTCTTCCTGCCCAAGGCGAAGGGGCACTTCACCGACGCCTATTGGCCGACGGTGGACCCGCTGCTGCTGCCCGGCACGACCACCAAGACCGGTCCGACCCCGAAACTGGAGTCGGTGCCGCTGACGAGCAAGGATCACTGCGGGGGTGTCCGCTGGGACGCGCGGCACGGCGCGCAGGCCCTGGACTTCGTTTCGCAGGACGGCACACTGACCGCCAAGAAGTCGTGGTTCTTCACGCCGTCGGGCGTGCTGTGCCTCGGCGCCGGGATCACCGACACCTCCGGCGAGCGGATCCGCACCACGATCGAGAACCGCAATCTCGGTGAGAACGGCTCCGGTGTCCTGCTGGCCGACGGTCATCTCGTCGGCGGCTCGGAGTCCTTGCGGCGCAAGCGATGGCTGCACCTGGAGAAGGTCGGCGGCTACGTCCTGCTCGACGACGCCGAGGTCACCGCGCTGCGCGAGGACCGGACGGGGACCTGGCGCGACATCGACAAGGGCGCCAACACCAAGGGCACGACCGTGCCCTACACCCGGCGCTATCAGAAGCTGGTCATCGAACACGGGGCCAAGCCCTCGAACGCGAGCTACGCGTACGCCGTCCTTCCCGCCGCGTCGGTGCTGGAGACGATCGCTTCGGCCTGGTCGTGGCGCGTACGGTCCAACACCGCGACCGTGCAGGCCGTCCGGCTCTGGGACGCGACGCTGCTGGCGAACTTCTTCGCCGCCGGCTCCGTCGACGAGGTGTCGGTCTCCGGTCCGGCGTCGGTGGCGTTCGGCCGGACCCGCGACGGCTGGCGGCTGGCCGTTTCGGACCCGACGCAGCGCCAGGAAGTCCTGCGCGTGACCGTACGGCGCAAGACAGTCGAGGTGCCGGTCAAGGACACCTTCGGCGCCACGCAGGTCGTCCGCGTTTAGTCGACTAACTGCGGGGGCCATTTAGGTCAAGAAGTGACCTGAATGTCCCCTACGGTCGCCTCATGACCGACATCGAGCAGTTCCGTATCGACATCCCGCAGTCCGATCTGGACGATCTGACCGGCCGGCTGGCCCGCACCCGCTGGCCGTCGGCGCTGCCCGGTGCCGAGTGGAGCAGGGGCGTTCCCGTCGCGTACCTCAAGGAGCTGGCCGAATACTGGCGAGACGGCTACGACTGGCGCGCGTACGAGAAGCGGCTCAACGAGTTTCCGCAGTTCACCACCGATATCGACGGGCAGCGGATCCATTTCCTCCACGTCCGGTCGCCGGAACCGGACGCGATCCCGCTGATCATGACGCACAGCTGGCCGAATTCGATCGCCGAGTTCCTGAATGTCCTGGGACCGCTCACCGATCCGCGGGCCCACGGTCTCGACCCGTCGCGGGCCTTCCACGTCGTCGCGCCGTCGCTGCCGGGTTTCGGCTTCTCGCCGTTCCCGGAGCCGGCCGACCAGCGCCCGTGGGACATCGCGCGGGTGGCGCGGACCTGGGCGGAACTGATGAGCCGTCTCGGTTACGAACGCTATGGCGCGCACGGGAACGACGCCGGAGCGCTGGTGACACCCTGTCTCGCGGTGCACGCGCCCGAGCACGTCATCGGCTCGCACATCACGTCCGGGCTCGGCGTGCCGACCGGCGATCCGGCCGAGTTCGAGGGGCTCACCGAGCGGGATCAGGCTGATCTCGCGGGGCTGTGGGAACGCTTCGCGGGCGGCAGCGAATACGCGCCGTACCTGACGAAACGGCCGCAGACGCTCAGTTTCGGCTTCCTCGATTCGCCTGTCGCGCAGCTGGCCTACCTGGTCGAACGGTTCAAGGAGTTCGACGGCTGGCCCGAAGGCACGGAGCCCGCCGAGCCGATCGACCGCGACCTGCTGCTCACCAACGCGACGTTGTACTGGCTGACCGGCACCGGCGGCACCTCGCTGTGGCCGTACTACGAGGGCGCCGCCGCGATGCCGATCGACCAGACCGTGGTGCCGACCGGTGTCTCCCACGGCGGGCCGTCCGCGCTGCGCACGATCGCCACCCGCAAGAACGACATCGTGCGCTGGGCTGATCACGAAAGCCCCAGCCATATGGTCGCGATGGCCGTCCCGGACGACGTGGTGGCCGAACTCCGGGAATTCTTCGGAAATCTCGTGAAGTGATGTCGAGCGGTGGTCGTCGGCTCCGACCCAGGGACGAAGCTAAAGTGCGAAAGACCCCTTGGAGGACCTGATGACCACCTCGTTCGAGACCGTGACCTCGGCCGACGGCACTCCGATCGCGTTCGATCGCACCGGGCAGGGCACGCCGGTGATCCTGGTCGGCGGCGCGTTCAACGACCGGACGACCGTCGCCGGTCTGGCCGCGACGCTGGCGCCGCACTACACCGCGATCGCCTACGACCGGCGCGGACGGGGCGGCAGCGGCGCTGGCGCGGTCTATTCGGTGGAGCGCGAGGTCGAGGATCTCGCCGCGCTGATCGAGCACGTGGGCGGTTCGGCGGCGGTGTTCGGGCATTCGTCGGGTGCCGTGCTGGGGCTGGAGGCCGCGGCCAGAGGCGTCGCCATGACCAGCCTCGCCGTGTACGAGCCGCCGTATGTCGTCGACGACAGCCGTACACGGCCCGCCGCCGATCTCTTCGATCGCGTCCGGGCCCTGATCGCCGACGGCGACCGCGACGGCGCGGCCGAGCTCTTCCTGGTCGAGGGAACAGGCACCCCGGCGGAGGTCGTGAAGGGCATGCGGGACGACGCGATCTGGGCGTGGTTCACCGGACTCGCCCACACACTGCCCTACGACCTCGCGCTCTGCGGCCCCGGCAACGTGCTGCCCGCGGACAGGCTGGCCAAGATCCAGGTCCCCACGCTCGTCATCGACGGCGGCGAGAGCGACGCCTGGATGCGGGCGGGCACCCGCGCGGTCGCCGACACGGTCCCCGGCGCCCGCTACGCCACCGTCGAGGGGCAGGACCACGGCGTTCTCCACCAGCCGGACACCTTGCGCGACCTGCTCACCGGATTCCTCAGGTGACGACCTTCAGTGGCTCGGGGGACAGGCCCATCGCCGCGTAGTGGTCTCGCGCGGCGCGGGTCTGTCCCAACCCGGCCAGCGCCCGGGCCTCCTGCAGCCGGTAGCCGATCCGCCTCGCCGTTTCCAGCGCGAGCCGGTGCCGGCCGAGGCCCGCCGCCGTCTCGCCGAGGGCGAGGAAGGCGGTGCCCAGGCTGTTCGCCGCCATGGCCAGCAACAGCGGATGGTTGAGCCTGGTGAGGATCGCGCACGCGCGTTCGGCCTGGTCGCGCGCGTCGCCCGGCCGGCGGGCGAGCAGCAGCGCCTCGGCGAGGTCGATCCGGCTCCACGCCTCGCCGAACAGGTAGCCGAGATCCCGCGAGGTGGCGATCGAACGCTGGATGGTCTCGAAAGCTTCGTCGAAGTGGCCGAGCCGGGCGAGGACGAGACCGAGCTGGGCTGAACTCAGGATCGTGCCGCGGTCGTCTTCGCGCAGCGCCACCGACCGCCGGGCCGACTCGAGCGCGTCGTCCAGGTCGCCGAGGACCTCCTGCGTGTTGCTGAGGTTGGTCCACAGCGTCGCGGCGGCGTCGGTGCCGCCGTCCGAGACGGCCAGGCCGTCCCGATAGAACCGGATCGCTTCGGCGTAGTGGCCGAGCATGCTGTGCAGGGCACCCGCCCGGGACAGCGCGAGCGCTTCGGCCGCACGATCGCCGGATCTCCGGACGACGTCGAGCCGCTCCATGGCGCAGTCCATCCCCTCGGTGAGCCGCCCGTTCTCCCAGCACGCCAGGGTGAGGTTCGCCAGGCTCAGCTGGATCGCGTGCGGATCCCCGATTCGGCGGGCGGCGGCGATCCCGGTCCGCGCCACGGCGAGCAACTCGTCGAGATACCCGTTCTCCCGGAGGTGTTCCGTGGTGTCCCCGGCGATCCGCCAGGCGTACTCGTCGAGACCGGCGTCGAGCGCGTGGCGCGTCACCGCGACCAGGTTCGCTCGTTCCCCGCGGTACCAGCCGGGGCCGCCACCGTCGCGGTAGTGATCGAGCAGCCTGGTCATCGCCGGGCCCGATTCCTCGTCGCGCGCGACGCTGCGGGCGTGCTCGGCGATCAGGTCGTGGAACGCGTAGCGGCCCAGCGCGGGCTGCCTGAGCAGATGCGCGTCGAGCAGGTCCTCCAGCAGCCGTTCGGCCTCGGGTTCGCCGGTGCCCGCGAGCGCGGCCGCCGCGGGTACCCCGATGTCGGTGCCGGGATTCCGCCCCAGCAAACGGAACATACGCTGCTGCGCGGCATCGAGCTCCCGATAGGACAGTGCGAACGCCGCGGCCACGTCGCGTCCGGCGACCTTCAGTTCGGCCAGCCTGTCGTGTTCGGAGCCCAGTCGCTCGGCCAGGGTCTCCACGGTCCACTGTGGACGATTCTGGAGCCGTGCCGCGGCGATCCGGATCGCCAGCGGCAGGTTTCCGCACAACGCGGCCACACCCGAATCGGGGCGTCCGGACGCGGTCGCGAACAGGGCGCCCGCCTGTTCGTCGGGCAGGACTTCGAGACTGATCGACGCGGCACCGTCCACGGCGGAGAGGCGGCGCCTTCCGGTGACCACGAGCGCGACCGTGGCGGAACCCGGCAACAACGGCCTCAGCTGTTCGGCACTCGCGGCGTTGTCGAGCACCACGAGCAATGACCGGCCCGCCGTTCTGGCGCGCCAGAGCTCGGCCCGGCGGTCCACGCCTCCGGGGAGTCTGCTCGCCGGAACGTCCAGCTGGCCGAGCAGCGCTTCGAGCGCGGCCTCGGGCGAGAGTGGTTCTCGCGCGGGGGAATGTCCGTGCAGATCCACGAACAGCTGCCCGTCGGGGAAGTCGGCGGCGAGCCGGTGCGCGACATGGACGGCGAGCGCGGTCTTGCCGACGCCGGCCATCCCGTCGACGGCCACCGGGCGGCCGAGGCGGAGGGCGTCGAGCAGACGGCCGATCTCGGCCTCCCTGCCGGTGAAATCCGGGACGTCGTAAGGGAGGAAGCAGCGCGTCTTGCCGTATTCCGGCTCGTCGCGGAGGATCCGTTCGTAGAGTTCGCGGAGCTTCGGCCCGGGTTCGATCCCGAGTTCCTCCACCAGCCGCGTCCGCGCCTGCCGGTAGACATTGAGCGCGTCGGCCTGCCTTCCTTGCTGATGCAGCGCGCGCATGAGCAGTCCGGCGAACGGCTCGCGGAGCGGGTGTTCGGCGACCAGCGCCGTCAGTTCCGCGACGGTGTCCTCCCCGGCGGAGATCTCCTCGTCGAGGCAACGCTCCACAACGGACAGACGACGCTCGTCGAGCTCTTCGGCCTCGCCGCGCAGCGCCATACTGTCCACACCGGACAGAGCCGGTCCACGCCAGCATCCGAGCGCTTCACGGAACTCGCCGCGCGAGACGTGCTCCTCGAACGAGCGCAGATCGAAGGCTCGCGGGTGCAGGACGAAGCCCGGCCCCTCGGCGGTCAGGACGTCATCGGCGGCACCCTCGGCGACGAGTGCGCGTTTCAGCGCGGTGGTGAGATTGCGGATCTGCCGGACGGCGGTGGCAGGCGGGTCCTCGTCCCAGACGACGTCCACCAGCCGTGAGACCGAGACGACGCGATCGGCGCCGAGCAGGAGCGCGGCCAGGATCCGCTCCTGCCGTGAGCCCGCCAGTTTCAGCGCCCGCGCGCCGCTGCGGCACTGCACCGGACCCAGAATCCGAAACTCCATCGCACCCCCTCCCGCGAGGTTAACCGTCCGCACGCGGGCGCCGGTGCGGAAGTGATGCAGCTGTGATGCGCCGTCCGGCGAACCTGCTGAGGACGGAATACGGGACGTGATGAGGAGAATCCCATGCGCAAGCGGTATTACGCGGCGTTGGCCGGGGTGGTCGTGGCGGCGGCGGGAGTCGCCGTGCCCGCCGCGGCGGCGGCCAGTGACCAGCGGGCGGAGACGGAGCGGCAGGCCTGCCAGCGCGCGTTCGACCGTGCGGTCTGGGAGGACATGGACAGCTTCAACAAACGCGACGAGGCTCGTTACCGGGCGATCATCCACCAGAACATGGTGACCGTCGGGCGCCGGGGTCAACTGTTCATCGGCTACGACGCCAACGTCGACCCGGTGGTCAACGAGCAGTTCAAGGTCCCGTACGAGTACAGCATGCCGTGGACGGTGACCCACACCGTCGTCGAGGACTGCAAGATGGGCTTCGCGATCCTCGACGCTTACTACAAAGTGCCGTCGCAGAACATCAACAGGCACTACACGATCAGCCTGACGCTGGTACGCGAGCACGGTAAGTGGCAGGTCATCAAGGACACCGTGACCGACGTGCTGCCCTGAGGGGGGTCGTGAGTGGTAAGGACGGTTCTAACCGTCCTTACCACTCACGAGGGTGCCTCAAGGTTTCCGGCCCACCCCGGCGTACGGCAACGCGTTGATCTCCGGGTCCTCGGACATGTCGCCGGCGCCCTGGGGGTTCCACATCGCGCAGCCGACGACGCCGGGTTCGATGACGTCGAATCCGGCGAAGAACGAAAGCACCTCGTCGTGGGTGCGGGGGATGGGGTCGTTCTGGGTGCTCTTGTACGCCTCGATGGCCTCGTCGAGGCCACTCGAGTTCGCGTCGGCGGCGACGTGCGAAAGGGCGAGGAAACTCCCGGGCGCGACCCGCTCCCGGTAGCGGGCCAGTATCGCGTGGGGATCCCACGAGTCCGGCACGAAATGCAGCAGTAGCAACATGAACAGGCCGACCGGCTGGTCGAGGTCCAGCAGTTCCCTCGTTTCTGGCGCGTCGAGGATGTCGTTGACGTCGCGGAGGTCGGCCTGGATCGCCGCGCACCGGTCGTTGCCGCGCAGCAGCAGTTTGGCGTGGGCGACGGCGACGGACTCGCGGTCGACGTAGACCACCCGGCAGGACGGGTCGATCCGCTGGACGATCTCGTGGAGGTTGCCGACGGTCGGGATACCGGAGCCGATGTCGAGGAACTGCCGTATGCCCGCGTCCACCATGTGCAGCGCGGCGCGCCGGAGGAACGCGCGGTTGAGCCGGGCGGCGTCCCGGATGCCCGGCATGATCTTCAGGATCTGGTCGCCGAGGACCCGGTCGGCCTGGAAGTTGTGGTCGCCGTTGAGCCAGTAGTCGTAGACCCGGGCGGGATTCGGCACGGTCGTGTCGACCTCGGGGGGTACCCAGCTCGGGTTCGAAGTCACCGTCGTCGCCGCCGTTCGGGTTGGGATCCGTTGGGGCACAGGAGTCTAGCGGGCTCACGGGAGCGGGCCGCCATCGTCCGATCGTGTGGATGTCCGGCGGTGGAACCCCGTCCGCGGTCCCGCGGCCCTAAAGTGGCCGGGTTCAGCGCCCAGGCACCGGGAGACGAGCACGATGGCACCACCTCCGGACGTCGCCGTCGCACCAGGCCGCTGGCCGGTGCTGGGGCATACCGTGCCGATGCTGCGTGATCCGGTGGAACTGTTGTCCTCGCTGCGATCGCACGGTGACGTCGTGCGGCTCGACTTCGGCCCGATGCCGGTCTATCTGGTCACCACACCGGAACTGGCCTGGCGCCTGCTCGCCGTCGACGCGGCGAAGTTCGACAAAGGCATCGTGTTCGACAAGATGCGGCCGTTGTTCGGCGACGGGCTCGCGACCTCCAACGGCGCCTTCAACCAGCGGCAACGACGGATGATGCTGCCCGCCTTCCAGCGAAGCCGTCTCGAGCTCTACGCCGAGACGACGATGACGAAGGCCGCTGTAGAGCTTGCGGACGCGTGGAAACCGGGCGAGGTGGTCGAATTCGACCGGTGCATGCAGGATCTCGCGCTGACCGTCTCCGGGCGCACGCTGTTCTCCACCGAACTCGGCGACGACGCGCTCACCGAGATCCAGCGATCGATCCCGATCATGCTGAAGTACGTCATGGTCAAGGCGTTCTCGCCGAAGTTCGTGGAACGCCTGCCGATCCCGGCCAACCGCGAGTTCGACGCGGCGGCCGCGCGGCTGCGGCGGGTCGTCGGCGACTCCGTCGTCCGGGCACGCGAGAAGGGCGGCGATCAGGGCGATCTGCTGTCGATGTTGCTGCTGGCCGAAGACGACGAGACCGGCGAGAAGATGACCGACCGCCAGGTGGCGGACGAGGTCATCACGATCCTCACCACCGGCGCCGAGACGACGGCCGTCGCGCTCGCGTGGTTCTTCCACGAAATCGGGGCGCGGCCGGAGATCGAGCGCCGCTTCCACGCCGAGGTCGACGAGGTGCTGGCAGGCGGGCCCGCGCGGTTCGACCACCTGCCGCGCCTGGTCTACACGCACCGGATCATCAACGAGGTCGTCCGCCGCACCCCGCCGGTGATCCTGATGCGACGGGCGCGGGAGGACGTCGAACTCGGCGGCGTGCGGATCCCCGCCGGGGCCGAGGTCGCGGTCAGCCAGCACACGCTGCACCGCGATCCGCGCTGGTTCCCCGATCCCGGCCGCTTCGATCCGGATCGCTGGGTGCCCGAGCGTGCCGCGGAGCTGCCGAAGGGTGCGTTCATCCCCTTCGGTGCCGGGGCCCGGCTGTGCCCCGGACATCAGTTCGCTCCCACGGAGATCGCGTTGGTGGCGGCGACGATCGGCGCCCGGTGGCGGCTGGAACCGGTGCCGGGCGTGAAGGTCTTTCCCAAGATCAAGGCGACGATGCAGCCGAACCGGTTGCCGATGATCGCGCGGCCGAGAACCTCGGGCTGATGGTGAACGCTCGTTCACCGCGTGTAAGGTTCATCCTCCTTCCGAGCGTCCCGATTCCGGAGAGGGTTCTGTGAGAATGCCGCTCAAACTGGCCACGGCGGTGGCCGCCTGCTGCGTGCTCCTCGGTGGTTTCCTTGTCGCGGCCCCGGCCGAAGCCGTCGACGTCCGCTGTTCCGATCTGGATCTGCCGGTCACGGGCCCGCTCGGCGAACCCGCCACGGTCCACGGCCGGTTCTGCCTGCCCGCCGGTCCGGCGCCCGACGCGGTGCAGCTGCTGGTGCACGGCGGTACCTACAACAGCGCCTACTGGGACCTGCCCTACGACCCGGATCGCTATTCGTACCAGCGGGACATGGCCGAACACGGTTACGCGACCTTCGCCGCGGACCAGCTCGGCACGGGCGGGAGCAGCAAACCGCCCAGCCTTCCGCTCTTGCTGCCGGTGCTGGCACGCTCGATGCACGAGGTGATCGGCCATCTGCGTGCCGGCCGGGTCGGTGGCACGCCGTTCGGGAAGGTCGTCATCGTCGGGCATTCGGTGGGTTCGGGCATTGTCGCGGCCGAGGCCTCGACGTACCAGGACGTGGACGGCGTGATCCTGACCGGAATGACGCATCTGCCGTCGGTCCCCGCCTTGACCCTCGGCGTGCTTTTCGGCCTGCAACCCGCGTTCACGGACGGCAGGCTCGGTTCGCTCGGCAGCGATCCGCTGTATTTCACGACGAAACCGGGAGCGCGTGCCGGACTGTTCTACGCGACGGAAAATACCGACCCCCGGGTCATCGAAGCCGACGAGGCGACCAAGGATCAGGTTTCGGTCCCGGGAATGGGAACGGTCGCCGTGTTCGGGATCGTGCTGCCCGCGACGAAAGCGATCCGGGTCCCGGTTCTCCAGGTGGTCGGATCGAAGGACGTCCTGTTCTGTGGCCTTTTCGCGCTTCGGGACTGTTCGAGCGCCGAGACGCTGCGGCCGGCGGAAGCGCCGTTCTACGGGCCCGAGGCGCAGCTTTCCACGTATGTTCTGTCCGGTGCCGGACATTCGCTGGCCTTGCATCGCAACGCGGGTGACTACCGGGACGCCACCCGCGTTTGGCTGAGGGACAAGGTGGGAGTTGCAGTACCGTAGGGTGACCACCCGATTGGATGATCGGTGAACCGTGAATACGGTTAGAGAATCGTGGAAGATGTTTCTCCACCACGGAATACGAAAGCGACCCCAGGACCGGCGGACGTGACTGCCCCACTTCCGGACGGCGATGAGTTCCCCGTATCGCCGGACGCCCCGAAGAGAACTTCCTCATCCGCATCCCCGAAGCGGAAGAACACCGCGCCGAGCCGTGCCACGCTGGCCCGCAAGTGGGCCTACCTGGTCACCGGTACGGCGTATCTTCCGTATACCCACGCGCAGATCGAAGAGCATTTCGCCGCTCTGCTGGACGAGGTCTTCGCGGCGGTGCTGAGCGAAGACGCCGAGCCCGCGCAGGCATCCGAAGCCGGCGCGCGGCTCGTGGCGCTCAGATGCGTCGGCCCGGACAGCCTCCGCCGCACGATGGAGGTACTCGGCAAGGGACTCTTGCACGAACCGGAGTTGCGGAGCGTGAAGTCTCTCCCCGAACGGGTGTTGCAGGTGCTCGGCGCGCTCGCGGCCGGTTACGGCGAGGCGTTGCGCGAGAGCATCCAGACGCAGCAAGAGGATCTGAGCCGCACCGTGGTCACGCTCGAACGCGAGACCCGGCGTGAACTGGTGCTGACCCAGGCACGCTTCGAGCAGCTCTTCACCGGTTCGGCCACCGGCGTGGCCGTCACCAGGGTCGATGGCCGCGTCCAGCGGGTGAACCCCGCGTTCGCCGAAATGCTGAACCGGCCCGTCGCGGACCTGACCGGGCTCAACCTCTACGACCTCGTGCACCCGGACGACGCCGACGGGCTGCGCGAGGGCTACCGGAAGCTGCTCGAAGGCGAGAGCCAGCGGCTCGAGCTGTCGCGAAGACTGGTGTCCGAGGACGAGGAACCGACGTGGGCCGGATTCACCGGCGCCGTCATCCGGGACCCGGCCGGCGAAGCCCAGCAGTTGATCACCCTGGTCTCCGGCGACACGGACGTCTCGTTGCTGCAACGCCAGCTGAGCCGTCAGGCTCTGCACGACCCGCTGACCGGCCTGCCCAACCGGCAGTGCTTCGGCACCCGCCTGGAACGGGCGCTACGGCACGCCGACCCGTCCTTCGGTGTCACCGTCTACCACCTCGACCTGGACGGTTTCTCCCTGATCGCGGGCGGGCTCGGCCAGAAACAGAGCGACGACCTGCTGAAGAACGTCGCCGCGAAGCTGCGGGCCGTCGTCGGCGGCGAGGACGCGCTCGTCGCCAGGATCGGTGGCGACGAATTCGGCATCCTCATCCAGAACACCGCGGCCAGCCCGGACGTCGCCACCGTCATCGGCATGATCAACCAGGAGCTCTCCGAACCGGTCTACCTCGAAGGCGGCAGCGGGGTGGCGGTCTCGGCCTGTATCGGGGTCGTGCACCGGCCACCGAGGGACATCGCGCCGAACGAACTGCTGCGCGTCTCGGGTATGACGCTGCGCCGGGCGCAGGCCAACGGCTACCGCCAGTGGGCGTTGTCCGACTCCGTTCTCGACACGAGGGAACGGCACGAGTTCGGCCTGGCCGTCTCCATGGCGGGTGCCTGGGAGACGGGCCAGCTCGAGGTCGGCTTCCGGCCGTTGACGTGGCTTGCGGACAGCAGGCCTGCGGGTATCGAGGCGAGACTCGCGTGGAACCACCCGCGCCACGGCCGGATCGGTCACGACACCTGCGTCCGCTTCGCCGACGAGACCGGTCTCGTCGTGCCGCTGGGTGAATGGCTCATCCGCACCGCCTGCGAGGAGTCCGACGACCGGCTCCCGATGGTCGTGGGACTGACCCCGCACCAGGCCGCGGACCCCGATCTCGTCGGGTCGGTGCGGACGATCCTGACCTCGACCGGGCTCGGGCCGTCGCGGCTGCGGCTGGGCTTCCCCGCCGGCGCCGTGCTCGCCGAACTCGGCGAGACGGTCGACAACCTGCATCTGCTCGCCGAGATCGGCGTGGACGCGGAACTGCAGGACTTCGGCGCGGCCGGCGATGTCGTCTGTCTCGTCGACGTGCCCGTGCGGGCGGTCCGGATCGCGCCCCGGCTGGCGGAGCGGCGGACCGAACCACTGGCGGAACGGTCGCTGCGGAACCTCATCGACACCGCGACCATGGCGGGCGCGGCGGTGATCGCGGACGGGATCGACTCGACCGGCGACGCCGGATGGTGGCAGAACGCCGGTGCCCACATCGGTGCCGGACGGTATTTCGGTTGAGCCTTTCGGCCGAACTCGCGTGATCAGAGCCGTAACTCGCGTGATTGGAGCCGTAACTCACGAGTTACGCCTCTGATCACGCGAGTTACGTGTTTGATCACGCGAGTCACGAGTTCGGTTAGGCCGTTTGCCGCAGCGGAGGGCGCTAAGTTACCCGAGGGTTGACGTTCGCGGGCGGATTGGGCAACATCCCAGGTCCTCACCCCGCACCTCGGAGGCATGCACATGCAGGTAGGCCCGAGGCGTGGCGGGCGTTTCAACGCGCCCGTCGTCGTCTTGAGCCTGTTGCTGGTGATCGCGCTCGGCGCCTGGTGGGGCGTGGACTATCTGCGGGCCCGGTTGGCGGGCAACGGTTGTGACGCCCTGACGCCGGTCGAGATCACCGCGGCGCCCGACGTGGCACCAGTGCTCACGCGGCTCGCGAAGACCGTGCCGCAGGAAGAATGCTTCAGCGTCAACGTGACCGCGAAGGAATCGGCCGCAGTCGCCGATCTGCTCGGGACCACCGCCTCCGGCGGGCCCGACGTCTGGGTTCCCGAGTCGAGCACGATGTTGTCGCAGGCGAGGGACGCCGGCGCGTGGAACCTGCCGGAATCCGGTCAGTCGGTGGCGAATTCCCCGGTGGTGCTGGGACTTTCCGACGAAACGGCGCGGCGGTTCGGCTGGCCGGGGAAAGCGCCCTCATGGCAGGAGATCCTCGATGGTTCCCCGGTCGGGATCCCGGATCCGGCGCGTGATCCGCTCGGCGTCGGTACCCTGCTCGCCCTGCGGAAGCTGACCGAGAAGGAGCCCGATCCGGCCGCGGCCTTCACCGCCGCCATGCGAAAGCTGACCCCTGCGTCGGGGCAGGCCCCGATGACCGAACAGGCGGTACTCGCGCGGAACCTGGTGGCGGCCTACCCGGGCGTCCCGGTGCAGGGGTTCGACTATCCGTATGTCGTGCTGCCCAAGGCCTCCGAAGCGTCGAGGACCGCGGCGGAACGTTTTCTGCGGCTGTTGCTCGATCCGCTCGCCGGCAGCATCTTCGCCGACGAGGGATTCCGGTCGCCCACCGGTCAGTTCGCCTTGCCGCGGGCGAAGGACAGCCGGACCGACCCGGCGCCGCAGCCGCCGGGGCCTCCGCCGGTGACGGATCTCTATGCCGCGCTCCAGGCCTGGGCGGGGACGAACCTGAGCGCGCGGGTCCAAGTGCTGCTCGACGTTTCCGGTTCGATGGCCGCCGCCGTGCCGGGGGCGGGGAAGAGCCGGATGGAGCTCACCCTGGAGGCCGCGACGCAAGGCCTCGGACTGTTCAAACCCTCCACCGAGCTGGGATTGTGGCTGTTCTCGACCAAATTGGACGGTGACAAGGACCATCGGGTCCTGCTGCCGATGAAGACGATCGCCGAGCAGAAGTCGTCGGGCGGCGTCGAGCGGCTTCAAGCCGTGCGGCCGAAACCCGGCGGGGCGACCGGGCTCTACGATTCGATGCTCGCCGCGTACCAGAACGCCAGGCAGAACTGGAAACCCGGCCGGATCAACCTGGTCGTCGTCCTCACCGACGGCCGCAACGAGGACGGCGAGACGATCGGGCTGCCGCGATTGCTGGAGGAACTGGGGAAACTCCAGGACCCGAGGAAACCGTTGCCCGTCATCGGGATCGGCATCGGGCCGGATATCGACGCGTCCGAACTACGACAGGTTTCCACCGCCACCGGCGGGGATTCGTTCACCACCCCCGATCCGAGGAAGATCTCGGACGTCTTCTACCAGGCGCTGAGCAAGATCATGTGCCAGCCGCCGACCTGCAAGAATTGAGGCGATCCGTGCTCCTCCGGGGGAAAAGACCTTCGCCGGTCACGCTCACCGCGTTGGCCGCCGGCGTGCTCCCGTTCGTCCTGCACGCGTGGGCCGCGCTGCGTGGCAGCCTCGCACAGGACGATTTCGTCATCACCTACCACGCCGCGAAGTCGGGACCGTTCGACTTCGGCTACCTCTTCCAGGACTACCACGGTCATCTCGCGCCGGGCGGATTCCTGCTCGCCGATGTGCTGACCGCGTTGGCGCCGCTGAACTTCGCCGTGCTGATGGCGCCGGTCCTGGTGATGCAGGCGGCGTCCTCCGTGCTGTTGTGGGCGGTGCTGGTGCGCTGTTTCGGGCGCCGGTGGGGGATTCTCGTCCCGTTCACGGTGTTCACGACGTCGACCTTGCTGCTCGTCCCGACGCTGTGGTGGGCGTACGCCATCCAGATCGCGCCCGTGCTGCTGGCCGCCACCGCCGCCCTCCACGCGCACGTGCGGTATCTCGCCGAAGGCGGGCGCTGGGCGATCGCCACCGTGGCCTGGACCGTGTTCGGGCTGGCCTTCTACGAAAAGGCCGTGTTCATCCCGGTGCTGATCGCCGGGATCACCGTGCTGCTCGGGATTTCCTTGCGCCGCCACCTCGTGCTGCTGGGCGTGCTGGCCGCCGTCCTGGCGGGCTACGCCGTCGTCTTCCTGGTCCTGACCACGAGTCAGGTCGGCCAGGGCGGCGGCGCGGTCACCGTCGGCACGGTCGCGGACATGACCGCCCGGATGCTCGGCGACACCTTGATCCCCGGACTCGTGGGCGGGCCTTGGTCGGGTCCGGGTCCCGGTGCGACGTTCGCCGCTTCACCCGTGGCGGTGCGGATTCCGCTGCTGCTCGCGGCGGCCGCGGTGCTGGTCTTCGGAATCCGCGTGGGCGGGCTCCGGGCCAGGAAGGCGTGGCTGCTGCTGGGGCTGGTGTTCGTGGCGGACATCGGGCTTTCGGCGTCGACGCGGCTCACGGAGGTCGGCCCGGAATTGGGCAGCGATCCTCGCTACGTCGCGGATCTGGCGCTCGTCGTCGCGCT
Source organism: Amycolatopsis sp. NPDC000009 (assembly GCF_055563465.1). NCBI lineage: Bacteria > Bacillati > Actinomycetota > Actinomycetes > Pseudonocardiales > Pseudonocardiaceae > Amycolatopsis > Amycolatopsis sp. NPDC000009. The sequence continues at coordinate 64,872 of NZ_JBVHDI010000028.1, read as the reverse complement.
GTGTCTCGCTTTCGCCTTCCTCGAGCCCAAACCGCTCGACCGGCCTTCCGATACCGTGGCGTCCACGGCGAAACGCCCGGTCGCCTTGGCCTTGTGTCTTGCCCTGCTCGCGAGTTCCGCCGTGGGGTTCTCCCGGCTGGCGCCCGGGCTGCGATTCGACCACTCCCGGGAGTTCCTCGCCAACGCGCGGGCGTCGATCGAACGGGATCCCGATCTCGTGCTGTTCGACACTGCGGTGCCGAACGACGTCCTGCACGGCTGGTTCGGCGAAAACGCCAGCACGTCAAGGGTGGTGGGCCTGATCCCCGGCTTCCGGTTCGACCAGCCGGCGAGCCGGATGTCCCTTTTGGACGATTCGGGCACCGCGCGGACGATCACCGGCGTGGAGCCGGTCTCCAGGGGCGTGCCCGGTCTGGTGGCGGGCTGCGGGTACGCCGTCGGCGAGCAGCTGGTCCGCGTTCCGTTGGACACCCCCGTTCTCGGCCGCTACTTGCTGCGGATCGACTACTTCACCGCGGACGGCGGCGAAGGGTTCGTGGACCGCGACGGCGCACGCGTGCCCGTGTGGTTCCAGCCCGGCCTGCACACGATGTACCTGCCGATCGAGGGACTCTTCGACAAGATCGGCTTTCAGCTGTCCGCGAAGGGAGCTCCCGTCTGTCTCGCGAAGGTCGACGTCGGCAAGCCGCTGACTCAGTAGGGGTCGTACGGGCTGTCGTGGCCGAAGACCCTCGCGACGGGTGCCAGCCGGAGCCGCAGCAGGATCTTGATCCCGACGTTGCGCAGGAACCACGGCAGTTGGGCGAGCACACGCAGTCTGTCCTTGAACGACGGCGGAGAGAGCCGGAACCGCGCCAGCGACGTCGCGCGGTCGAGATAGGTGTAGCGCCGTCCGAAGAGGACTTTCGCGATCGTGCCGAGGGTGACGCCGATCGAGGAAAAACAGTCGTGGACCAGGATTTCCCCGCCGTCCACCAGGTCGGCCGACCAGCGCAGGTCGTCGGTGTAGGTCCAGTAGTCGTGTTTGCCGTCGATGTAGAGGAGCTGGATCGGACGATCCCAGCTCGGGCGGAGCTTCGTGCTGTACTCCGCCACGAGCTCCACGACGTCCTCGACGCCCGCCTTCCGCAGGTTCGCCTCGAACCGTTGGCGTGTCGGCGATCCGCCGAACAGGCGGCCGTCGACGAACGGGTCGACGGCGACCACCCGCGCGCCGACCGTGCGGGCCGCACTGGCGAGCACGATCGTCGAACGGCCCTGGTGGCTGCCGATTTCGACGACGAGGTCGCCCTTGTCCAGCCGGCACGCCGCGTTCCACAAGGCAAGGCCCTGTTCCCGCGTCATCCAGCCCTTGACGGGTTCGGCGAGCGACCACGCTTCTTCGAAACCGTCTGTCATAGGGCGCATAGTAGCCACGTTTCCGCCTAGTATCTACCGGATGGTAACCCCCGGGGCGCTTGCGAAACGGCCGAGCACGTGGATCGTGCTGGCGCTCACCGTGCTGTCCTTTGTGCAGCGTCCCGGCAGGACGACGTTCGACACGAAACTCGATCTCGCCGTGGATCCGCTCGCCTTCCTCGGCCGGGCGCTGCACCTGTGGAATCCCCAGGCGACGGCGGGGGAGTTGCAGAACCAGGCGTACGGCTACCTGTTCCCGATGGGGCCGTTCTTCGCACTGTGCCAGGCGGCCGGGATCCCGGTGTGGATCGCGCAGCGGTTGTGGTGCGCGATCCTGCTTTCGGTCGCCTTCGGGGGCGCGCTGCTGGTGGCCCGGGCGCTGAAAATAGGGAACGAACGGACTCGGCTGATCGGAGCAGTCGGTTACGCCCTCGCGCCGAGGATGGTCACCGAAATCGGTTCGCTGTCCTCGGAGATGCTGCCCGCCGTCCTGCTGCCGTGGGTGCTGCTGCCGCTGATCCTCGCCGACCGCATCGGTTCGCCGCGCCGTGCCGCCGGGCTGTCCGCGCTCGCCGTGCTGTGCATGGGCGGGATCAACGGCGCGATGGTCGTGATGGCGCTCGTGCTCCCGGGATTGTGGTTGCTGAGCCGGAAATGGCGGAGCACGCACGTCGCGCTGGTCATCTGGTGGTTCGTCTTCGTCGTCGGCGTGGTGCTGTGGTGGTTCCTGCCGCTGGTGCTGCTCGGCCAGTACAGCCTGCCGTTCCTCGACTACATCGAATCCGCGACCAACACCACGGCGCCGATGTCGCTGTTCGAAGTGCTGCGCGGCACGAACCAGTGGGTCGCCTACGTCGTGCAAGGCACGCCGTGGTGGCCGTCGGGCTGGGCGCTGATCGACAATCCCGTGCTGATGACGGCCACCGGGCTGGTGGCCGCGGTGGGGCTGCTCGGTCTCGCGCGGCGTGGCCTGCCGGAACGCCGTTTCCTGGTGCTCGGCGTCCTGACCGGGTTGACGCTGCTGACCGTCGGCTATGTCGGCACGCTCGACAGCCCGCTGGCGGAACCGGTGCGGCATCTGCTCGACGGGCCGCTCGCGCCGCTGCGGAACGTGCACAAATTCGAGCCGGTGCTGCGGCTGCCGTTGATGCTGGCGTTCGTGCACGGCATCACGAGCGCCGCGCCCGCGCTGCGGCGAAATCTGCGGCCCGCGCTGGGCGCCGTGCTGGTGGTGGCGATGGCCGCGCCGGTATGGCTGCTGACCTTGCGGCCCGGACCGGGCTGGGACGAAGTGCCGGGATATTGGTACGACGCGATGGGGCATGTCGCCAAGGCCGACGCCACGGCGCGCACGCTGCTGCTGCCCGCGACCGGGTTCGGCGAGTACGACTGGGGCCGCACGGTGGACGAACCGGCGCAGGCCATCGCGGACAGTCCGTGGGCGGTGCGCAATCAGGTCCCGTTGGGTTCGGAGGGCAACACCCGCCTGATGGACTCCGTCGACGCCGCTTTGGCCGACGGCAGAGGGGATCCCGGGCTCGCGGCGCTGCTGGCGCGGTCGGGCTACCGGTTCCTGGTGCTGCGCGGCGACATCGACCGCGCCAGGGTCGGCGCGCCCGACTTCACGACGTTGCGGGCCGGTCTGGCGGGGTCGCCGGGGATCGAGAAGTCGGCCCAGTTCGGGCCGCTGGAGATCTTCGAAGTGAAGCGGCCGGTTCCGCTCGTCACCGCGACGTCCGCGAAGGACGTCCCGACGGTGAGCGGCGGCCCGGAGAACCTGCTGCCGCTGATGAACTCCGGGCAGCTCGACCCCGGCACGCCGACGGTGCTGACCGGCGACGGCGGCTCGCCGACCGGGCCGCGGCTGGTCACCGACGGGCTGCGGCGTGCCGAACGCAACGTCGGCGGCGTGCGGGACAACCTGAGCCAGACCCTGACGGCCGGGGAATCCGCGCGGCAGCAACGAGCCGCGCTGGACGTGTTGCCGTTTCCCGGAGAGCAACATCAGACCGTGGCCGCCTACCGGGGGATCCGTTCGGTCGACGCGTCGACGGCGGCTTCGTTCGCGGACGCGTTCGGCGGTTCGGACCCGAGCCACCAGCCGTTCGCCGCGCTGGACGGGGATCCGCGTACTGCTTGGCATTCGTCGAGTTTCACCGGTCCGATCGGCGAATGGCTCGAAGTCGAACTCGATACGCCGAGGCTGGTGAACTCGGTCGATCTCGCGATGGTCGACGACATCCGGGTCGGCTGGCCGCCGACCCGGATCCGGATCACCACGGACAACGGTTCCGTCGATCACCAGGTCGTCCGGGGTGCGGGGGCGCACACCTACCCGGCGCCCGCGGGGGTGACGCGCAAGGTGCGGATCACGTTGCTTTCGCTCGTGGTCGGCAGGCAGGACGGCAACGTCGGGATCTCGGAACTGAAGATCCCCGACGTCGACCCGCAACGCGCGCTCGAAGTCCCCGCCGACCTCGGCCCCGGTGCGGCTCCGGGCTTCGCGTTCACCCGGGGCCCGCAACCGCGTTACGCGTGCGTGCCCGACGGAGGACGCGTCCGCTGCGATGCCAACGCGGGCCGCGACGGTGAAGAACCGGACGGCATCCGGCGGCTGTTCTCGACGACGTCGCGGAGCGCCTACGAGTTCGGCGGCACCGTGCTGCCCGCGGTCGGCGGCCGGTTCCCGGTGGCCCTGCCCGGCGTGCAGGTTTCGGCGACTTCGCAACTGGGCGGGGATCCCTCGGCGAGCGGCTTCGCCGCGGTGGACGGGAATCCGGCGACCACGTGGCTGCCCGACGTCACCGATCTGCGGCCGACGTTGACCCTGGACTGGGCGAAACCCCAGACGATCTCGGGGATCCGCGTCGCCGCCGACACGGCCGCGCCCGCGCGGCTGGAACTGACCACGCCGACGTCGAGCCGTTCCGTGGAACTCGACTCCTCCGGCGCCGCGACCTTCGCCCCCTTGGAAACCTCGCAGCTGAAGATCGCGTTCGCCGGTCTCGACGACGACCAGCGGACACGGCACTCGCTGGGCATCGGGAGCCTGTCCCTGACCGGTGCCGAACTTCCCGCCCCGGCCTCGGAATTCACCCTGCCGTGCGGATCGGGTCCGAACGTCCGCCTGGACGGCTTCGACTATGACACGTCCGTGCGCGGCACCCTCGCCGATTTCGTCGCACACCGGCCGCTGACGCTCTCCGCGTGCCCTGATTCGGCGGGCGGCGTCGACCTGGCGGCTGGTGGACACGAACTGCGGACCGACCGTTCCGAGTCCTTTGTGGTCCAAGACCTCTGGCTGAAGCCTGTCGGGCGGGTTTCTGGAGTCGCCGGACACCGTGCCGTCACCGTGGACTCCTGGGACGCGACGTCCCGCTCGGTCACCGTCGCGGGCGGCGACGAGTCCATTCTGGCCGTTCCGGAGAACGCGAACGCGGGCTGGACCGCTTCGCTGAACGGGACTCCGCTGGTGAAGACACGCGTCGACGGCTGGCAGCAGGCGTGGATCCTGCCCGCCGGCTCCGGCGGTGTCGTACAACTGGAGTTCACCCCGGACTGGAAGTACCGCTCCGGCCTGCTGATCGGGGCGGTCGCGATCCTGCTGGTGCTGATCGGCGCCCTGTGGCCGGTCCGGCGGCGACGTATTCCGGTGGAGGCGGGCTCCGGGCGGGTGGTGCCGATGGTGCTCATCGGCCTGCTGGCCGTCCTGGGCGGGATGCTGCCGATCGTGCTGCTGATCGCCGTCTTGCTGGCACGGCAATTCAGCGAACGCGCGCCGCGCTACCTCGCTTTCGGCGGCATGGTCGTGGGAACGCTCGTCGCGGTGGTGGGACGGCTGCTGGGGCACGGGCAGGAGTGGGCTTACGGTCCGGTGACGCAGGCTTCGCTGCTGCTGGCGGCGGCGGCGATGGTGGCGACGTGTGTGCCCTGGTTCGCTGGACGCGAGCCCGAAGGTGACAGAACGTGAGGGGTGTGTGGAAATAGGGACGTTGAATGTCCCTATTTCCACACACCCCCGCTTCACCGGACCGGTCACGACATGAACCTGCGGTTTCTGTCGGTGGCCGGGTTCAAGCTGATCAGGTGCGAAGAGGGGAGTGGGCACAGCACCCACTGATGACGAGCGGCCCGGCAGTGGCGGGGGTCAAACGACTCGAAGAGCTCGGCGTGCCCAGGAGGACCATCTGGCGCCGATGTGAGCCCGGTGGTGTCTGGCGGATGCTGCTGCCCGGAGTCGTTCTGCTCGGAAACGGCGAGCCGACCGACGAGCAGCGGATCGAAGCGAGCCTGGTTTTCGCTCGTGAAGGTGCGGTGCTCACCGGAGTGCCAGCGCTCAGGCGCTACGGCATGCGAAGACTCCCGGATTTCGGCGACGTGCATGTCCTCGTCCCGGCGGGACGGGCTATCACCAGTACCGGGTTCGTCCACGTCGAACGGACGCGGCGCCTGCCCACGCCACTGAGCAGAGCCGGTGTTCCCACCGCTCCTGTGCCGCGGGCGGTGATCGACGCGGCACGCCGAACACGCGATTCGGACTCGATCGTGGCGATGATGGCCGAAGCGACGCAAGAACGTCATTGCCTGCCGCAGGCACTCGCCGCCGAAATCGACGGGCGGTCCCGGTTCGACGGGAGACTGCTACGGGCGCTGGTGCCGATCCTGGGCGGTGCGCATTCGGTCGCCGAGGCCGACGCGTGGCACCTGTGGCGGCGTTCGGGCTTGCCGGAGTTCCGATGGAACGTGAAGGTCTTCGATGCGGAAGGCCGGTTCGTCGCGAAACCGGACGGGTGGTGCGACGAGATCGGGTTCGCCTGGGAAGTCGATTCCCGTGGCTATCACGCCGACGGCGACCACTTCCGCGCGACCCTCGCGCGAAACGCGCGCTACGCCGCCGCCGGGATCGTCGTTCTCCAAACCTTGCCGTCCCGTATTCGTACCGAACCGGACGTGGTCCTGACCGAACTCAGGGCGGCTTTTCGCAGTGCCCAGCGACGTCCTCGACCTGACGTGCACATCGGATGAGCCGGTCACGCCCGCCGCGACCGCCACTCCAGCACGGCTCCGGACAGAGCCAAACCCCCGGCACAACAAGCGGCCACGGTCACCACCTGAACGGCCGAAGAGTGCAGCCAAGCCGTCACCAGCACCGTCTCCACGACGACGGTCGTCCACATCAGCACGGTCACCCGCCGGTCGCCGGCGGCGAGGCGCGAGAACAGCAGGATCTGCACCAGCGCGAGCATCGAGCCGGCGAGGGCGAACGGCCAGACCGGCATGGTGCTGGCGGCATAGCCGGAGCCGCCGATGAACGAGAGCAAACGGGGGCCGAAGACCAACGAGACGAGAAGGACCAGGGAATCCAAGGCGGCGCAGACGGCGAGGGCGGCGGGCAGGATGCGGCGCCGGTCGTCACCGTTCGCGAAACGGGGGAGCACCAGGACGCCGACGGCTTGGGGGAGCCAGTAGGCGATCTTCGTGACGATCGCGCCGAGCGCGTATTCACCGGCCTCGGTCGCGGGGAGGGTGTGGCGCGCCAGCACGAGGTCGAGGTTCACCAGCAGGACCAGCGCCAGCATCGCCTGCGCCGCGTGCAGGACTTCGCCCGCGTGCCAGCCCGTCTTCCGCGGGCGCTGCCGTCCACAGAGGATCCAGCCGCAGAAGATCACCAGGTACGAGCCGAGCGCGGTCCCGGCAAGCGCGCCGGTGGCGTCGCCGCCGATCAGCAGGCCGATCAGCGAGCCGCCGACCTTGCCCGCGCCTTCGAGTGCCATGAGCCCGGCCAGGCGGGCGAAACGGCCGCTGCCCTGCAACAGGCCGTGGAACAGGCCGAGCAGCGTCAGCGGGCCGAGCGTGACGGCGAGCAGCAGCGCGGGCACCACGGAATCCAGGTGCAGCACGAAGACCAGCACCGGCGCCAGGAGCAGGCCGATGGTCGCGACGATGGCACTCGTGGTGAGGCCGAGCGCGAGGAGTGTCCCGCTGTCCTGCGGTTTGCGGGCCACCCGCAGCGCGACGACGGTTTGCAGACCCATCGCGGGGACGACGCCGATCACCAGCACCGCCAGCAGGGAGCTCAGCTCACCGAACGCGCTCGGCGCGAGCAGCCGGGCGGCGATGATGCTCAGCGCGTAGGCGCCGGCGTTGTTGGCCGCCAGTGCGAGGGAAACGAGGATCGCCGCGACACGCTTGTCGGTCCTGGTCTCGCCGACCTCGACGTCTACGCTCAACGGTGCTCCCATTACCGGCGGGTAATCTCCGCGACCATAACCGCGATCGAGGCGGAAAGGGAAGAGCAGTTGGACGCACGGCGCGCACGTCTCGTACTGGCCGCGGCGTCGGCCGGGCTGGCGACGCTGGTGTTCCTTCCCGTGCTCGGACGCGGCTTCGTCCTGAGTTACGACATGGTGTTCGCCCAGCGTCAGTCGCTGATCCCGGACGCGCTCGGGCTCGGTTCGGCCCTGCCGCGCTCGGTCCCCGCCGACGCCGTGATCGCGCTCGCGACCACGGTGGTTCCGGGCGACATCGTCCAGAAAATCGTCTTGCTGCTCTCGCTGTTCCTCGCGGCATACGGCGCAGGACGGCTGGTCCCGACGGAGCAGCTCGGTACGCGGATCGTCGCGGCCACCGGTTACGCGTGGACGGCCTATTTCGCGGAGCGGTTGTTCATCGGGCATTGGCCGCTTCTGCTCACCTACGCCTGCCTCCCGTGGATCGTGCGCGCCGCGCTTTCCCTGCGCCGGAACGAACCGAGGGCGCTCGCGGGACTGGTGCTCGCCTGCGCGCCGGCGGTGCTCACGCCACCCGGTGGTGTGTTGGCCGCGCTCACCGCGATCGCATTGGCCGGCCCACGGAAACTCGGCCACACCCTCGGTCTCGCCGTCGTGCTCAACCTGCCGTGGCTCGTCCCGACGTTCCTGCACGACGGCGGCACGCTGTCCGATCCCGCCGGGGTGGCCGCCTTCAGCGCCCGCGCGGAAAGCTGGGGCCCGGCGATCCTGAGCGTGCTCGGGCTCGGCGGGATCTGGAACGGCGACGTCGTTCCTGGCAGCCGGGGCGCGCCGATGGCCCCGGTGCTGATCCTCGTCACGGTCACCGTGGCCTTGGCCGGGCTCCGCCCGCTGGCGCGAAAGTGGGGGACGCCGCCGGCGAGAGCGTTGCTGCTGCTGGGAGTTCTCGGTGTCGTGCTCGCCGCGCTGGCGACCCTGCCGTTCGGCGAACCCGTGCTCTCCTGGGCGATGGGGCACGTCCCCGGCGCGGGACTGCTGCGGGACGCGCAGAAATGGGTGGCCTGGTGGGCGCTTCCGGTCGCGCTCGGGTTCGCGCTGGCGGTCGAGGCCGCCGCCGCGCGCCTGCGGACGGGGGCGGCGCGCGGGGCGCTCGTCGCGGCCGCCGCGCTCTTTCCCTTGCTCACCATGCCCGATCTCGCCTGGGGCGGCTGGGGAAGGCTGGAAGCGGTGCGCTACCCGGACGACTGGAACGCCGTCCACCGGATACTCGCCGACGACGACCGGCCGGGCGACGTCGTCACGTTGCCGCTGTCCACATTCCGGAGTTTCGCCTGGAACGACCACCGGACACAACTGGACCCGGCGCCACGTGCACTCCCGGAAACCGTGCTCGTCGACGACACACTGCGCGTCGGCGGCGAGGAGATCACGGGCGAGGATTCCAGAATGGACCGTGTCCGCGCCGCGAGGTCGCCGGAAGACCTGTCCGCGGCGGGAATCGGCTGGATCCTGGTCGAACGCGGGACGCCGGGGCGGGTCGATCCGCGGTTGCTGACCGGCGCGGAACCGGTGTGGTCCGGTGACTGGCTCACGCTTTACCGCACTCCCGGTGAGCCCGCCGTGACCGGAGTGCGATCACCGATCCCCGTGGTGCTGGCAAACGGAGTAGCGCTGGTGTCGATCGCGGTCGCACTGTTGTGCCTCAAGTTACCGGTGCGTACATTGAGCCGACGCAGGAATTCCCTGTCTCGGAAGGAGTAGGTCTTGGGCACCCTCATCGGCGCGGCAGCCGCCGTCATCATCGGGCTCGCGACGGCCGCGGGCGGGAGTTACGCGCTGACGAACACCGCGGATCCGGACGCCGCACCCCAGGTGCAGGCGAAGATCAAGGAGCAGTTCAACCCGAACTCGAGCCCCGAGCACGTCATTTACGGCAACCGCTGAGCCGGTGTCCGAGCTCGCTTCCGACCATGCCGGCCGGGTCGTCGGGCTCTACGGCGACCCCACCGTTTCCTGGAGCATCCTCCTGGAAGCGAGACTGGCTTCGTCGCTGACGCCGGAAAAGGCGCGCATGCGGCTCGCGGTCGCGGTCGAGGAGCGGCCGTGGCTCGGCGCCGCTCCCGAAGTCGTGGCCGTTTCCGGTGAAGAACTTCCGGCGATCCGCGATCGTTTCGCCGAGACCTCGTACGAGCGCGGCGCGCCGTTGCTCCGGGTCGCGGTCGGCGTCGACGAGCCCGTCGTGCTGATCGCCGCGCACCACGGCGCCCTCGACGGTCTCGGCCTGCTCGCCGTCCTCGGGCTGGCCCTGGACATCCCGATCTCGTCCGCCGCCAAGGGAATCGGCGCGCGCACGGCCGATCGATCCTTTCTCGTTTCCGCCTTCCAGCGTCTCGCTGAAGCGCTTTTCACGCCTCCGGCGAGGATCACCCCGGAACGAGCCGAAAGTCGCCCAGGAGACGTGTTCGCCGCCAGGATGCTCCCTCGCTCACGGCTCGGGTCCTCGGCCTTCGCCGCGGCAGCCGCCAACCTGACCGAGACGTGGAACGCCCGGCACGGCGAAGAAGCCGCCAGGGTGGTGGCCGCGGTCGGCGCGTCCTGGCGAAGTGGAGCCGCGCCGGAACCCTTGCACGACAGCGCGTTCTTCCGGTTGCGGCTCGGCGCGAAACCCACGGTCGCCGAAGTGGGCGCGCTGCTGGCCGCCCAGCCGCCGGAACCCGATTTCCCCGCCCGCAGCAGCAGGATCGCCCGGCTGGGTACCCGGCTGCTGGCGAGCAGGCTCGGTTCGACCTATCTGGTTTCCAATCTCGGCGTCGTTTCTGCGGCGGACGCGGTCACCTCGATCGCTTTCTATCCCGCCGCCAGCGGCCGCTCAGGCGTGGCGTTCGGCGCCGTGACCGTCGGCGAGACGAGCACCGTCACCGTGCGCGCACGCCGCAAGGACTTCGACGACGCCGCCACGGCCGACCTGGCCGACGGGCTCGTGGAAACGCTGCGGTGTCAGGACCCTGGGATGGGGGATGGCCACCCCGGCCACGTCGCGCACGAGTGATTCGAAGCGATTCACGCTGTGTTCCCAGTCGAACAGGCTCGCCCAGGTGATGCCGGCCTTGCCCATCTCGTCCCGCCGTGCGTGGTCGGCGAGCAGCCCGTCCACCTGTGCGGTGAAATCGGCGAAGTCGTCTGCCAGCAATCCGGTCTTGCCCTCCACAATGGATTCGGCCACCCCGCCGGCCGCGCGGTAGGCCACCGAGGGCACGCCGTGCGCGGCGGCTTCCATGATGACGATTCCCCAGCCTTCCTTGACCGACGGGCACAGGTGCAGCCAGGACCGTTCCAGGATCTCGTGTTTCTCGTGCTCGCCCACCCAGCCGTGCAACCGGACGCGGTCTTCGACACCCCGGTCGCGGGCGTGCCGGCGCAGGACCTCTTCCCACGGGCCCTGGCCCACGACCTCGAGCCGCAGCGTCGGCCAGCGCCGGCTCAGCTCCGCGACGACGTCGATCGCGTGCTCGATCCGCTTGTGCGGCACCAGCCTGCTGACCGCGACCAGCGTCGGCTCGGTTTCGCGGACGGCGTTGCCGCGCGGGGGAGTGTCCAAGCCGTTGGGTACCACGGTGATCCGCGAGCCTTCGACACCGAGCCCGGCCAGTTCGCCCTTGGTGATCTCGGAAACCGTGACGTAGCGGCAGTGCCGGAACAGCCACGGCGCCAGCCGCGACTCGATCCACCAGCCGATACGGCCCAGTGTCTCGCCGAGCGCGCTGATCCACTGTTCCTTGTGGACGTGGTGCACCAGCACGAGAACCGGGCAGCCCGCGACCAGCCTGGCGAAGAACGGCATCCCGTTCTGGACGTCGACGACGAGGTCGGCGTGCGCCTTCCGGATCGCCCGGAGCGCATGGAGATAGACACCGAACTTGTTGCCACGACGGCGATAGCGGACCCCGTCGCGCCATTCCCCGGCGTTCGCGCCCGGGTACGCGGCGCACTGGATCTCGACCCGGTATCCGGCCTTGGCGAGCCCTTCGGCCATCCGCTCGACGTACCGCTCGGAGCCGCCGCCCTCCGGATGCCCGGTGTCGCGCCAGTTGACGAGCAGCACACGTGGCCGTTCCATCGTGGTTCTCCCAACCTGTTAGCGACAATGCTAGGTTACCGGTGCGTACACGGTAGATGAATCATTCTCGGAAAGCGATGGTTCGATGGTCGGTAATCGGTCGGTGACCCCAGCAACGATGCCTCATCGCGCCACTTTGCGCAGATCGGTGACGCTGTTCCGGGCCTTTCTCACCGAACAGACGGATCCCGACGGTTTCTACTCGGTGCTCGCCGACGACTCGGTCCGGCAATTGGCGCAGCACACTCCGTTGAACGGCCGAACCATCGTCGACGTCGGTGGTGGCCCTGGCTATTTCTCCGACGCGTTCCGCGCCGCCGGAGCCACGTACCTTGGCATAGATCCCGACGTCGGAGAGCTGACGGCGCGAGGAGAGGCCGGGGAGAACATGGTCCGCGGCAGCGGGACGAAACTGCCGGTGCGCACCGCGTCGGTGGACGTCTGCTATTCGTCGAACGTCCTCGAACACGTTTCCGAACCCGATGTCATGCTGGCCGAGATGTGCCGGGTGACCAAACCCGGCGGCACGATTTTCGCCTCGTTCACACCGTGGTATTCGCCGTGGGGTGGGCACGAGACGGCGCCGTGGCATTTCCTCGGCGGCCACTACGCCCGGCGGCGTTATCTCGGAAAGAAGGGCAAGGAGCCGAAGAACAAATTCGGGGAGAGCCTTTTCGCCTTTTCGGCGGGCGCGGCCATCCGGTGGGGGAAGGCCGCGCCGCACGCCGATCTCCAGGAGGTCTACCCGCGCTACCATCCCTCCTGGGCCCGGTGGATCGCACACGTCCCCGGCGTCCGGGAAGTCGCGTCGTGGAATCTGGTGATGGTGCTGCGCAAGCGTCAGTGACGCGAGGGGGCGGGGCGCCGCTTCACCAGCAGGAAGACCCCGAGCGCCAGGAAGGCGGCGCCGCCGATCCCGAGCACGATCGGCCCGGTGCTGCCGATGAAGTCCAGCTTTCCCTTGTTCTCGTCGACCTGCTTGACCATCGCGTCGACGGTCGCGTCGGTGAAGGCCAGCTTGCCGTCGAAGACCACCGTGGGCGTGGGGTTCGCGGCCGACCGCAGTTCCTGGTGCGACCGCTGTTCCTGCTTGACCTGGATCCCCGTCACCGGCTCGATCCAGCTCGTGATGGTGCCCTGGTAGAACTGGCCTGCTTCGACGGAGTCGCCGGTGGCGCCGATGAGCGAGCCCGGCACCTTCTTCGTCGAGATCTTCGTGGCGGGGATCTCCTGGACGAATTTGTAGACCTCGACGCCCTTGATGTCCTCGACGCCCTGGAACCGGGCCTGGACGGCGCGGCCGGTGTTGTCGTCGTAGACCTGGTAGTCCTTCTTTTCGGTGCCGAAGGGGAACTTGAAGTTCAGGCCGGGCTGCGGCTTGTACTCCTGGATCTCCTCAGGCTTCTCGCCCTCCTTTTCGGGCTTCTCCTTGAGTTTGGTGACGAAGCTGCTGTTGGCCGAGCACTTCGCCTCCTGGTCGCCGCCCGGCGGGACATAGCCCTCCGCGGTGCGGCGGTCGAAGCAGACCTGGCGTTTGCTCGCGCTGACCACGGTCTGGTCGCTCGTGTCGACGACCGAGACGGCCATCAGCCACACGGCGACGTCCGTGCCCTCCCGCATCTCCGGCGGCGAGAAGTTCGCCACCACGCGGGCGGTCGCCCTCAGCTTGGCGTCGTCGCGGATCTCCGTGACGGTCTTGCCGTCGACGGTCTTCACCGCGAGCACCTTGGACGCGGTGCCTTCGAGGACCGACGTCGATTCCTGGTTCAGTGGCACCTTGGCGAGTTCGGGTTTGACGTAGGTCGGCAGCAACACCGCGCCGGCGATGGCGAACACCCCTAATGCCAAGAAGATCAGGCTCAACGCTCGACGCAACGGTCCTCCTGGTGAGACACATTACCCATCGGTAATCAGTCGCCAGATAGTGGCCCGCGGGCAGGTCGGCGTCAAAGGTGTGACCGAGGGTCACAGGTACGCCGTGCGACCGGAAGGCGGTACGTGCGCCGCCGTTCGGCGCAGGCAGCCAAACATGTTTGTTCCCGGGAACAAGGTTAGCGGGACCACCATCGGACGACTTCCGGTGCATGGAAAGGAACTTTGTGCCGCAGGACCCGAACGATCCCCGCGCGCTGGACATCGGCGCCTACTCGGATTCGATCACCGACGTCGAGCTCCGCGACGCCGTCGCCGACGTCGCAACGCTGCTTTCGTTGCACGGCAACGTGATCCGTGATCTCGACGCCAGGAGATCACGGTGGCGCCCCGGGCGACGGTCCCCGCATCCCGATATCGTCCTGTCGGCGGCCGGAAGACGTCCACAGTGGACGAGATCGGCGAATCCCGAGGTGACCCTGCCGGTCGCCACGACCGCGCGCGGCCGGACCCTCGCGGTGCGGCTCACCGCGCGGCCCGGTCTCGGGCACACGCTGCTGGACCTAGCGAGGATCATCGACGCCGACATGGCGCCGGAGAGACGGAGCTAGGCGCCGTCCGGCAAGTCGTGTTCGCGGTCTTCGCGCCCAGTCGGCCCTGACGGCGCCTAGGCGTCGCCCGCCAGCCGGACCGCCTCCAAAGCGACGTAGAGCTCGCCGACGTCGACCGGATCGGACAGGTCGCGTCTGGTCAGTTCCTGCACGCGGCGCAGCCGGTACCGGACCGTGTTCGGGTGGACGATCAGCCGGTCCGCGGCCTCCTTGGCCGAGCCGTGTCCGGCGAACCACGCGACCAGCGTGTCGAGCAGGACCTGCCGCTCCGGCTTGGGCAGCACCAGGAGCCCGGTCAGCACCGAGCGCAGGACGTCCCGCGACGTCTCCGGTGCGCTCGCGACCAGCGTGGTGACCGGGGAGTCGCCGAAGACGGCGACCCCGGCGGCGCCGGTGGTCAGTGACCGGCGGGCGATCCTGGCCCGGTGGACCGCGTCCGGCACCTCGAGGAACCCGTTGAACGGTCTGCTCATGCCCACCGCCAGCGGCAGGGTGCCCAGTACGTCGCGCAACCGCCGGACGTCCTCGACGCGGTCGATCACGACCAGGCCGACCTCGGCACCGGGCCGCCAGGCCGACTTCCAGCGCCGGGCTCGCAGCAGGGCTTCGACGCCGGGCCGTTCGTCCGGATCGACGGACTCGGTCACGACGGCGACGAAAGTGCCCGCCGCCGGGAGATCGAGTTCCTTGGCCGCGTTCTCGAGTTCGGTCTGGGTGGCGAACCGGCCTTGCAGCAGGCCGTCCAGCAGGGCGAGCTTCTCCTGGGAGAGTTCGGCGGCGACCTCGCTGTACGCGGTGGTCAGCGCGTCGGAGTAGAGGTCGATGGTCTTCCAGACATTGGAGTTGATCTCCACCGTGCGGGCCGGATTGATGAAGCCGGGGCCGGCCAGCTCCAGCAGGCGCTCGTAGACGAAGATCCCGCCGATGCGGAACGCGCGGAGCACGGACGGCAGCGGAATACCCTGCCTGGCCTGGGCAAGCCCGGTCTTGCGGGCCGCGTCGAGCGGGAGCCCCCGCCCCTCGACGAGCGCGGTCAGCGCCCGTTCGAGATTGGCCCGGCAGACCTTGCGCAACTCGTCCGGCGCGGTGCTGTCCACCTGGTGGTAGAACTCGTCCTCGTCGCTGAGGAGCTGGGCGAGGCGGTCACTGAACTCGGGCAGCCGGGTGAGCATCGCCTGCATGAGCACACGCTGCTCCCGGGGTGCGGGAGTAGCGAGAGCTTCGGTGCCCATCCGTCAACTCTAACCCGCATCCGTGGCCGCTTTTTATCACGATGCGACGAAAGGGCGGTTTCACGAGCTGAGCGCGGTTGACAACCTGCGCAGGGTGTCTCGGGCTTGCCGCAGCTCATCGGGGGTGACGCCGCTGTCGGCGAGCATGTCGCGACGCCGGGATCCACTCGCGTCCCACAGTCGCTCCAGCAGCCGTGCGCCCTCGGGCGTGATGGCGTACAGGGGTGAGCGGCGATGGGCGGGATTCGGCTCCGCGCGAAGCTGGCCCGCCTCGGCGAGGTCGTCCGCGACGCGTTGCACGGCTTGACGGACCTGGCCGAGCCGTCGCGCGATGGCGGGAACGGCGAGCGGTTCTTCGGACACGGTGCTGAGCACGTGCCAGCGGGCGACCGTGGTGTCCTGTCCGGCGGCCTCCCGCTCGCTGATCCGGCGGCTCAGTCCCGCCAGTTCGTAGACGTCGGCGATGAGCAGCCGGTAGTCGCGGACGAGGTCGGTCATATTTGACAGCATACTGTCAAATAGTCATCCTGGCCGGATGGACGTCATGGAACGGATCGCCGCCGTCTTCACCGCCCCGGGACCGCGTCCCGAACTCGCCGGACGGCTGGCCGTGTTCGAGCCGCTGATCGGTAGCTGGGACCTCGTGGTGCACAACTACGCCGAGGACGGGACCGTCCGGACCGTCGACGGGGAATGGCATTTCGGCTGGGCGCTCGACGGCCGCGCGCTGGCCGACGTGTGGATCAGCCCCGCCAGGCCAAGCCGGGGTGACGGGGTGGACGGCGAGTGGGGGATGAGCCTGCGCTTCTACGACGAAAAGATCGACGCGTTCCGGTCGACCTGGCTCGGCCCCGGCAACGGCTGGGTGATCCCGTTCCTCGGCAAGCGGACCGACGACGGCTTCGAGATCGAAGCCGACACCGACACCGACGGCGTCCGGCGCCGGTGGATCTTCTCCGAGCTGACCCACGAGAGCTTCTCGTGGCGGGCGGAGGAAACGCTGCCGGACGAGGACCCCTTCGTCCGGCAGCGTTTCGAGGCCACTCGTGCGGTCAGTGGTTGATCTTGAACCACGGCTGCGACCAGCCGAGATAGGTGTAGCCCCAGGTGTTCTTGATCTCCGCGATCGTGGTCTCGGTGAAGCTGCCGGGGCCGTGGATGTCGTTCGACAGGAACTTGCCGCCGCCGATGGAGAACATCGCGTGCCCGGTACCGCCGTTGCTGAAGAAGGCGAGCCCGCCCGCGGGGACCTGGGTGTCGCCGGGGTGCTTGAACGAACCGGGGATCTGGGTCCAGTGGACGTAGGCCGTTTCCGAACCGCTCGCGTTCCAGCCGTAGGCCCACGCGTTGATCCGGTCGCACCAGCGGTAGTAGTCGGGGTCGTTGTGGGTGTGCACGTGCGCCTTCGCCCATGCGATGGCTTCGGCGCAGGTCCGCGGGTTGCCGGTGCCGGCGGTGGAGCAGGCGAGGGTGCCGCCGGCGCAGTCCGGGGCGACCCTGCCGTCCGAACCGGTGTAGACGTAGGCGTCGCTGATGTAGCCGCCCTTCGACGGCACGTAGTCCCAGATGTCGGTGGTGCCGTACTTCCCGGTCACGGTCGAGCCGTTCGTCTGGCAGTCGATCGTGACGGCGGTGCCGCTCGCGACGGTGCCGACCGAACTCGCGCTGGTGCTCGGGCTCGATCGCACGGTCACCGCCACCCCGGAGTCGGTGTTCACCGTGCCCGTCGCCGCGAGCGCCTCACCCGCGCCGCCGAGCATGATCGCCCCGGCCAGGGCGATCGTGCCCACCGCGCCCTTCAAGCCGCCGGCGATCCTCGATCGGATCTTCATCTCTGTCCTCCAGTGGTTTCCCCGAATAGGGGGACAGGATGGTGGATCCCCGTACAAGGCGCGTACAAGAACTCGATCGTCCTAAGTGGACGGTTCTATACCGGGACGAGCTCCGGTTCGGCGACCTGTCCGATGATCGGGACATCGGTCGCGTACCGGGCGTTCCGCTCGGTGAGCAGCGCCCGAAGCCGCGCGAGCGCGCGGAACTGGGCCGCGCGGACCGCTCCGGCACCGGGCAGGCCGAGCCGTTCGGCGGTCTCCTCGGCCGAGAGCCCGAAAACGAACCGGAGTGCGAGCACCTGCCGGTGCGGCATCGGCAGTTTCGCCAGCAGGACGCCGGCCTGCAACCGGTGTTCCAGGCGTTCGATCTCGTCCGGGTCGCGGCGGGCCCAGAGCGGCAGCCCGTCGCCGATCTCCGGGACGGAGGCGACCGGTTCGCGGGAGCGGCGCCGCTGCAGATCCGCCACCTTGTGCCCGGCGATCCCGAGGACGAACGCGAGGAACCGGTCCGGGCGATACCGGTAGCGGGGCAAGGCGATCAGGACCGCCTGCAACACCTCCTGCGCGCAGTCCTGCGCGTCGCAAGCGCCCGTTCCGCCGCTCCCGAGCCTGCTCGCGCAGTAGCGGAACACGTGCGGGCAAAGGAAACGGGCCAATTCCCGGATCGCGTCCGGATCACCGGCCACGGCCGCCCGGACCACCCGGCTGTCCGGGTTGGGCAGCCGTCCCGCCGTGGCCGCGGCACGGGAATCCGCGGGGACCGTCGATGGCGCTACCTCGTCCAAGTCTGCACTCCTGGTTCGGGGGAACTGGCCGCCAAGGTGCGCCCGTCATCGGGGACTGGGACTTCGTGCGCGGTGGTCCAGCTTGCCGTTCCCCGCGAGGGATGTCCACACGACGGGCCGGAAGTCATCCGAACCGCTCAATGTCTACTGTGGACTCTGGTCGGAGGTCACCCTGAAGCAGGACAGCACCGGGGGATAGGCGGTGGTGTCGGTGCTGAGCAGGTCCGACGTCCAGACCAGGCAGTGCGCGAGAACCCGGATCCGCTGGTCGAGATCGGCGTTCTCGCAGGCCTCGCCGATCTGGTCGGCGCAGGTGTCCCGGTCGTCGCGGACGTTCGCGGCGATCGCGCGGACGATCGCGGCCACGCCCGGATCGAGCCGGTCCGGCCGCACCGTCATGCCCGCGTGATCGCGCAGGCGCAGGGTGAACGGCTCACCGATCCGCAGCGACCGGCGACGATCCTTGGCCGCCAAGGAGAACGTGTCGACCAGCCGTCCGACGACGTCGCCGAGCGCCGGTGCGCGCCGGGTGGAGGAAGCGATGGACACCAGCGCGGTGGCGAGGCGGTCGGCTTCGCCCGATCTGGTGAGCGAAAGGAGGTCGCGGGCGACGGTGTGCGCGCGTTTGGCAGTGGGTGTCATGTCGGGCCCCTCGTTGGTCGGTGCCGACTCCCGATACCCCGGGGGACGAGCGGTAAACCCGGATTGGGGCGGGCAGCGGTCCGGATTGCTCCGTTCGGCTCAGCCCGTTGGACCCTCTCCGACGCGCAAGTAGCCGCCCACGGCGGCGACGACCTGATCCGCGCGGGACGGCTGGAGGTTCCGCACCCATGCCCGGAGCGCGTCGAGAAAACCGGCGAGGTCTCGGTGCACACCGTGGAGAAGGCCGGAGAGGTCCTGACGCCGGATCTCCAACCGCCGTCCTGCGGGGGACTCCCAGTCCTCGTCGTCCACGTCCGGCCAGAACCGGATGATCTCGCCGTCGAACTCGAACATCGTCCCCGGCCCATGCCCGAGGTCGGGTCCGTTCCCGTCCGGCAGCCCGTGCCAGTCCGGCCAGTCGGTCAGGTCGCAGCAGCAACCTGGAGTCACGGCGATGTCACCGACTTCGAGCAGTAGACCGCCGGAGAGGAAGGGAGTCTCGAGCCGCACCAGCTCGTCGAACGCGGTCCCGACGTCGGGCTGGGTGAGCTCGCCGCTCGCGCTGTTCCCGAGCAGGGAGAGCACGACCGCGCCGACGTCGTCGGAGGGCATTTCGCGGTGCAGGGGGATCCACTCGCCGTCGTGGCCGCGAAACGGCCACAGCGCGAAGGACGAATAGCTGGGCGGCAAGGATTCCACCACCGGGAAGAGCTCGGGCATGCGATGACGATAGGGGCCGTGACCCTGCCGGAGCCACGGCCTTTCCACCTAGCGTGTCAACAGGTCCCGCAGCGCCTTCACCACCTCCGCCGGTGATTCCTCGGCCATGAAGTGGCCCGCCGTCACGGTCCGGTGGTCCAGATCCGTCGCCCACGCCTGCCAGAGCGCGACGGCGTCGTAGCCCAGCGCGGCGCCCCAGTCCTGCTGGAGCACGGTGAGCGGCATCGTGAGCCGGTTGCCCGCCGCGCGATCCGCCTGGTCGTGCTCGACGTCGATGCCCGCCGACGCGCGGTAGTCGGCGACGATCGAGGTCACCGCGTTCCGGGACGCCTCCAGGTACGCGGCCCGGACGTCGGCGGGGATCGCGTCACCGCGCTGGGTCCACGCGTCGAGGAAGTGACCGAAGAAGGCGTCGGGCGCGGCGCCGATCAGCTGTTCGGGCAGTCCGGGCGGCTGAGCCATCAGGTAGAGGTGGAAGCCGACCGCGGCCGTGGTGCCGTGCAGGACGTCCCACATGTCCAGCGTCGGCAGCACGTCGAGGATCGCGAGATGGCTCACCTTGTCCGCGTGGTCGAGGCCGGCGCGCAGCGCCACCAGCGCGCCCCGGTCGTGCCCGGCGAGGGCGAACCGGTCGTGACCGAAGGCCTTCGCGACGGCGACGACGTCGGCCGCCATCGACCGCTTCGAGTAGGTCGCTCCGGTGTCGGCGGGCTTGTCGCTCTCGCCGTATCCTCGCAGGTCAGGGCAGAGGACGGTGTGATCGGCCGCCAGATCCGCCGCGACGTGCCGCCACATGAGGTGCGTCTCGGGGAAACCGTGCAGCAGCACGATCGGGCTGCCCGTCCCGGCGACGGCGACGTTGACCGCCACGCCGTCCGCGACGGGTACACGCTGGTAGTCGAATCCGGTGATGCGCATGGGTACCTTCCTGGTCGTTCCGTGACGATCGCCAGCGTCCCCTGGCCGAATCAGCACCCGGTCAGCGGCGACCGAGCGGCCGGGGCACGATGATCACCGTCTGTGAAGCGAGGAGGTGACGATGCGGTTCGGGGTGCTCGGCCCGCTCGTGGCCGAGGACGCGCGGGGTGAGGTCGGGCTCAAGGGCCCGCGGCACCGCGCGGTGCTGGCCAGGCTGCTGATCGCCCGCGGCCGGGTCGTGCCGGTGGAACGCCTGGTCGACGACCTGTGGGAACGCCCGCCCGAGGGCGCGGTCGGCGCCGTCCAGACGTTCGTCGGTGCCCTGCGCCGGGCGCTGGAGCCGGAGCGCGCGCCCCGTGAGCCCGCGCGGCTGCTCGTCACGGTCGCCCGCGGCTATGCCCTGCGAGCCGAATCCGTCGACGCGTGGGACTTCGAGGCCGCCGTCGCCGCGTCCCGTGAACTGCTCGACGCCCGGCGGCCGGACGCCGCACTGTCGCAAGTGGACACCGCGCTCGCGCTCTGGCGTGGTCCCGCGTACGCCGACTTCGCAGAGGAGGGCTGGGCCGTCGGCGAAGTCTCCCGTTTGACGGAACTCCGTTCACTGGCGGGAGAACTCCGTGCCGAGGCGCTCCTCGCGCTCGGGCGCGCCGCCGAGGTGATCCCGGAACTCGAACCGCTGGTGCGGGCACATCCGTTGCGCGAGAACGGTTCCCGGCTCCTGGCGCTCGCGCTCTATCGCTCCGGGAGACAGGGTGACGCGCTGGCGGTGTTGCGAACGGCGCGCGACCATCTCGCCGACGAACTCGGCGTCGATCCCGGAGCCGGCCTGCGGGATCTGGAAGCCGACATCCTGGCGCAGGCGCCCCGTCTGGAACAGGTCGCGCCCAAGATCGCCGAGCGGCCGCTGATCGGGCGCGACGCGGAGTTGGCCGAGCTGGAAGAAGCCGTGACGCGATCGCGGCTCGTGCTCGTCTCCGGTGACGCCGGGGTCGGTAAGACCGCGCTCGCCGAAGCGTTCTCCGCCCGTCTCGCCGCGCGGGGCTGGACGACGGCTTGGGGAAGCGATCCCGACGACGAGGGCGCGCCGCCCGCCTACGCCTGGACCCGGATCCTGGCTGCACTCGCCGAAGCCGGGTACGGCCCGGCGCCGACGGCGGAGCAGGGGACCGAAGACCCGCTGGCCGCCCGCTGGCGGTGGCATCGCGCCGTCGCGTCTCATCTGTCCGGTGCGGCGCCGCTCCTGCTCGTCCTCGACGACCTGCATTGGGCGGGCGAAGAGACCTTGGCACTGCTGACGTCCGTGCTGGCCGAGCCGGTGTCGATCATCGCGACCTATCGCGGCACCGACCCGCCCGCACGGCTGACGGACTTCCTCGCCAGGGCCGCTCGCCACGAGCCGGCACGGATCTATCTCGGCGGCCTGCCCGAGAGCGAAGTCGCCGACCTGGTCCGTGCCACGACCGGAGAAGAGATCGATCCGGGAACCACCGCGGTGCTTCATCGACGCACCGGCGGGAACGCGTTCTTCGTCCGTGAACTCGCCCGTCTGCTGGCCACCGACGGCGCGGCCGCCTTGGATTCGGTGCCGCCGGGAGTCCGCGACGTCGTCCGGCACCGCGTGGACGCGCTGCCGGACGGGGTCCGCGGTGTGGTGCGGCGGGCGGCGGTGATCGGGACGGACGTCGATCTGGACGTTCTCGAAGCCCTGGTGGGGAAAACCGCGCTCGATGCCGCCGAGATCGCGGTCCGGCGCGGATTTCTGACCGAACGGGCGCCGCGCCGGTTCCGGTTCGCGCACGCGCTCGTGCGGGACACGCTCTACCACGATCTCTCCCGTTCGCGGCGCGCCCGCGAGCACGGGGAGATCGCCGAGGCGCTGGAAGACCTTCGCCCGGACGACGTCGATGCCCTGGCGCACCATTTCCTCCTGTCGGAGGAGCACGACGACCGTGCCGCGCGGTACGCGCGGGCCGCCGCCGAGCGCGCCGAAAGCCGTTTCGCGTCAACGGAAGCGGCACGCCTCTGGGACGCGGCACTCGCCGCTTACGACCGCTCCGGCGGCTCCGATACGGCGAAGCGGCTGGAGCTGATCATGGGCAAGGCCCGGGCTTCGGCCGTCGCCGGCGGGCTCGGCCAGTCGCGGCGGCATCGGGCCGAAGCGTTGGAACTGGCGGAAAAGCTGGACGATCCACTGCTGACCGCGCGGGTGATCGGTGCCTTCGACGTCCCCGCCAACTGGACCGAAAGCGACGACAGGGAACTCGCTTCCCGGATCGCGGAAACCGTCGGGCGCACCCTCGCCGCCTTGCCCGCTGAACGCGTGGCCGAGCGGTGCCGCCTACTGGCCGCACTCGCTGTCGAAACGCGGAACGCGGGTGGACAGTGGGCACGCGAGGCGGCCAGGGAAGCCGAAGCGATCGCGCGGACGCTGGAAGATCCGGCGCTCCTGGCGTTCGCGCTCAACGCCCGGTTCCTGCAGTCCTTCGATCGCGCCGGTCTCGCTCCGGAGCGGGCCGCGATCGGGGCCGAGCTGGTCGACCTCGCCACACGGCACGGGCTGGTGACGTTCGAGGTGCTCGGGCATCTCGTGCTGTTGCAGGCGAAGAGCGCGCTCGCGGAACTCGGCGCCGCGGACCGGCATGCCGCGGCGGCGGACGAACTCGGCGAGCGCTACGGCCTGCCGCTCGTCGGCGTGTTCACCCGGTGGTATCACGCGATGCGGACCGCGATGACCGGCCCCGGCGGGGAAGCCGCCTATCGTGCCGCGGCGGCGGGCCTCGCGGGAACCGCCATGTCCGGTGTGGACAACGGGATCCTCGCGCTCGCCCTGTACTGCGACCGGCTCCAGCGTGGTTTGCCGCAGGAAGCGCTGGAGGACGACTACGGCGCTTACGAAAGCTGGTGCCGCCCGGTGCTCCCGATCCCGGATTCGCCGAGGGACCTGCTGTTCGAGGCCCGCACCTGCCTGCACGCCGTCGTCGCGATCGAACTCGGTGAGCGGACCACGATGGAACGCCTGTACGACGAACTCCTGCCCGCCGAAGGAGAGATCGCCGGTGCCGGGAGCGGGATGCTCACCCTCCGCCCGGTCGCGTACTACCTCGGCGAGCTGGCCGCCGCCCTCGGCCGGCGGGAAGCGGCCGCCGAGCACCATCGGAAGGCACGGGCCATCGCGGTGAAGGCCGGTTCACCGCATTGGGGTTAGCTCACTGCTCCCGCATCGCGCGGCGGATCTCGGCCAGCTTGTCCTTGGCGGCCTTGTCGCGGTCGGCGATCTTCTTGTCCAGCGACGCGACGTCTTCCTTGCCGCCGAGTCCGGCGAGCTCGGTCGAGCCCAGCGAGGTCGTGTACCGCTGCTCGATGCGGTCCCGGACGTGGTCGAACGAGGGCACGCCGCCCTCGCTGTAATCCGGCTCCGGGACCTCGACGGGCGCCGTCGGGGGCTCTTCGACGATCTCGGCGTCGAGGATTTCCTTGTCCGGTTTCTTCTCGGTCATCGTCCACTCCGTCCTGCGTGCCACGGCACGGCTTCGGTCATCAACCCGAGCATGCCCGAAACCAGCCGCATCTGGTCGACTGTGCGGATGTCGGCCTCGACCAGCCGTGGCGAGCAGACCACGACCGCGAGCGCCTGCGCCCGCGAGAGCGCCACGTTCAGCCGGTTGCGGGAGAGCAGGAAGTCCAGGCCACGAGGCAGATCGACCGCCGAGGACGAGGTCATCGTGGTGATCACCACCGGCGCCTCCTGCCCCTGGAACCGGTCCACGGTGCCTACCCGGACATCGGGGTGCCCGGCCTCGTCCAGCGCGCGGGCCACGACCCTGGCCTGCAGGTTGTACGGCGCCACGACCAGGATGTCCTCGTCGCCGAGCGGCCGGGGCTCGCCGTGATCGGTCCAGGCGCGGCCGTGGAGTTCGGAGACCAGGGCGGTGACCGCCTCGGCCTCCTCGACCGACCGCGTCGTGTTGCCGTGGTGGTCGACCTCGGCGAGGTACAGACCCGCCTCGACCCCGTCGATCGCCCGCTCGGCGGCCGAGGGGTGCGAGTGCAGGCGGCCCGCGTAGGACAGCCGCGACACCGGCGCGCAGACGGCCGGATGCATGCGGCGGGTCTCGTCGAGGAAGTATCCGAGCTCGGCCGGGATGATGTCCGCCTCGCCGATCAGGTGCCCCAGCGCGGAGGCTTCGGCTCCTGCGGGATGCGTACCCTGCACGACCTGCGGCAACTGCTGCGGATCGCCCAGCAGCAGGAGATTCTTGGCGCACATCGACACCGCGAGCGCGTCGGCGAGGGCGAACTGGCCCGCCTCGTCGATGATCAGCAGGTCGAAGGGCTCTTCCCGGATCGCGGCGTTCGCGAACGTCCAGGCCGTCCCACCGACCAGATGGCCGGTGTCGTGCTCCTCGCGCCATTTCACCAGCGCGGGATTGGTCTTCGGCTGCTCCCACGGCGCCGCCGGATCCGGGGTCCGCTTGGCGCGTTTGGCGCACGGCAGGTCCGGCGCGTTCTTGAGCGCGGCGGACAGGACGTTCTCCACGGCCTTGTGGCTGGTCGAGGTGACGGCGATGGTCTTGCCCGCGCGCACGAGTTTCGCGATGAGCCTGCCCGCGAGATACGTCTTGCCCGCGCCGGGCGGGCCCTGGACGGCGAGTGTGGAGCCGTCGAGCGTCTCGACGGCCTCGATCACCGTGTTCACCAGGTCCACCCCGGGTTCGGGCAGGTTCCGGTCGTCGCGCAGCCGCGGCGTCGTACGCCGGAGCAGATCGACGCCGGGATGCGCGGGCAGCGCCGGCAGGGTGTCGACGACGAGGCGGGCGAGATCCGCGACCGCGTCGTCCTTGGGGGAAGGCCGGACCGGGCTCCCGGGCAGCACGGCGACCGGCCGGTCCGCGGTGGTCTCGTCGGGAGGGCAGCTTTCTTCCAGGGTCAGCTCGACGGCGGTGGCCGAGACGACCTTGGCGTCCCGTGCGGCCGCCCCGTACCGCAGGCGGACATCGTCGCCGGGGGCGAAGGGATGCGGCCGGTCCGGGTCGCAGCGGAGCACGAGCGAGCGTTTCGCCTTGCGGACCCGGCCCGACGGCGGCACCCAGTCCCCGGCCTCCAGTGAAATCGGGACGGTGCAGGCGTTGTCGGTCTCCAGATCGCCGAGCGGGGCGGCCAGCTGGCGGAAGTACTCCCACCACGC
The DNA here is from genome assembly GCF_055563465.1 of Amycolatopsis sp. NPDC000009. Taxonomy (NCBI): domain Bacteria; kingdom Bacillati; phylum Actinomycetota; class Actinomycetes; order Pseudonocardiales; family Pseudonocardiaceae; genus Amycolatopsis; species Amycolatopsis sp. NPDC000009. The sequence continues at coordinate 39,330 of NZ_JBVHDI010000028.1, read as the reverse complement.
GGGGTTCGTCTCGCGGCGGTGGTAGCCGACGGACGCCGCGAGCAGCGCGCGGGCGCGATCCTCGCCGGTGAACTCGGCCGGATCGTCGGGTAGCCCGTCCAGCAGCGGATCGACCAGCGCGGCCAGCTGCGCGGCGCGTTCGGCGCGTTTCTGCGCGGCGACGTCCTCTTCGGTCTGGCGGAGCAGAGCGTCCACATCGGACTCTTCGGGCGGCTCGGCGAGCGCGATGCCTTCCTCCGCGCGGACTTTGTGCAGGAATTCGAACAGCCGCAGCGTGGAGACGCAGTCGTATTCGTTGTAGTCGCTGATCCCGCGCAGCACTTCGTCCGCGTGTTCGGTCTCGCCGGAGGCGGTGAGCGTCAGGTACTCCTCGTAGGCCTCGATGCTCGAAACCGCCGTCTTGACGTCGCCGTCGCGGGCCTCGGGCATGTAGAGCGGTTCGAGGTACTTGATGGAGTACGACCGCTGCGAGACCCGGAGTGCCTTGCGCACCACGGAATACAGGTCCACCAGGCCGCCACTGCGCAGCAGATGGTCGACGGCGTCCTCGCGGGTCCCGTGCACGGCGGCGAGCCGTTTGATCGCGGTGACCTCGTACGGGGCGTAGTGGTAGACGTGCGAACCAGGATGTTCCGTGAGCCTCGCGCTGGCGAAGTCGACGAACTCCTCGAAGGCCCGTTTCTCCTGCGACCGGTTGTGCGCCCAGAACGGCGTGAACTTCGTGCCGTCATCGGCGGTCACGGCGCCGAAGAGGTATTCAAGCCCTTCGCCCGCCAAGGCGTACGGGTCGCCTTCCATGTCGAAGAAGACGTCCCCGGGCGCGGGCGGCGGAAGTTCGGCCAGCGCGTCCGGATCGATGACCTCGTAGGCGATCTGCCCGGTGGCGTCCTGCCGGACCTGGATCGCGGCCTGGGCCCGCAGCGTGGTGAACGACGTCGCCGAAATGTCGCGCGGCCGGTCTTCCGGTGCGGCGGCCGCGAGCGCGTCGATGGTGCCGAGGCCCGCGGCGACGAGTTTGCGCCGCTGGTCGCCACGCATGCCCGCGACCAGTGAAAGATCGCGATCGGCCTCGCGGGCGCTCGCACAGTGCGCGGCGTAGGAGCAGCCGCCGCACGCGGGCCGCTCGTCGGCCCACAGCGGGACCGGCAGGGTGGGTGGCCGGTTCTCCAGCCGAGCGCGGAGCCGGTCCACCAGCGGAAGGAAGTCGTCGACGCGGAACGAACGTGTGCTGTGATCGCCCAGCAGCAGATGCATCCGCGGACCGGCGGGCCAGCCCGCCCGGCGCAGCGCGTCGGCGTACGCGGTCAGCTGGACGACCGCGGCGGGCTTCGCGTGCCTGGCCAGCTTCGTGTCGTAGACCTCGTAGCGGCCTTCGTCGTCCCGCATCAGGAAGTCGGCGCGGCCGGAGAACTCACCGTCATGGAAGACGGCCTGGTAGATCACCGGCGCACCGGCCCGTAGCGCCTCTTCGGTGGCCTTCGCGGCGACGACCGGGTCGCGTTCGTCGATCTCGACGACGGTGCTCCGTTCGCCGCGCAGCTTGTCCAGCGTCGCGGCCTCGTGCGCGCGCCCGTGCGTGACCGCCAGCTGATCCGGTCCGGAGCCCGGCCGCGGCGCTCCCGGCAGGCCGGCGGCCAGCGCCTGGTTCAGGAGGCTGCGGTGCTCGCATTCGAGCAGGTCGGCGAGATCTGACGGGGTGTACATCGCCCGGGAGTCTCGCACGGACTCCCGGATGGACGGTCCCGGCGCGCCGGAGTCAGCCGGAGGTGTGGTCGAACTTCAGATGCGAGGTGATGCGGTACCGGTCGCCCCGGTAGATCGAGCGGGTGTACTCGATCACGCGGCCGTCCGTGTCACGCGTGGTGCGTTCGAACAGCAGCGCGGGGGAGTGCTGCGGGACGCCGAGCAGCCCGGACTCGTCGGCGTCGGTGACGGTCGGCTCGATGACCTGCACGGCCGTGGCGGGGACGACCTCGTACCGGGTGCGGAGCAGTTCGTAGAACGAACCGGACTCGAAGCCGGCGGCCGTGATGTCCGGCACGACGTCCCGGGGTACCAGGATCCGTTCGATCGCCATCGGCGCGTCTTCGACCACCCGGACCCGGGTGACGGCCACCAGGGTGTGGCCGGGGGAGACTTCGAGCCGCTTGCCGAGCCGGGCGCCCGCCGGGGTGGTGGCGAACTCGATCACCCGGCTGGTCCAGTGCCCCTCGGCGGGCGGGGCGAACTGCTCGCGCCCGGGGGTGGACACGAGGTCCTGGGAGATCTTGCGCGGCGCGGTGAAGGTCCCACGGCCGTGCTGACGGACCACGAGACCGTCTCGCTCCAGCTCGTCGATCGCGGCCCGCAGAGTGGGGCGCGAGACGCCGATTTCACTGCTCAGCGCGCGTTCCGAAGGCAGGACCTCGCCCGGCTGCCGCCGCTCGATGAGCTGGCGTAGCCGGTCCTTGACCTCAGTTCGCCGCATGACCACAGCCTACCCAGTGGTCGGCGCGAATTGGCTGGTGGACAAGTTGTCTAGACCTATTGACTTTACCACTTCACCGGGTGACGGTGGAAAGAAACTGACCAGTGGTTAAGGAGACGACGATGTCGAACACAGGGAAGTTCCGAGCCGCCGCCGTCGCCGCGCTGTCGGTCGCCGCACTGGCGGTGGCGCCGGGTGCCGCTGCCGGAGCGGCCGCTTGCGGGGCACTGTTCGACGATTTCCACTACGGCTCCCACACCGACGGGCTCCTCGCCCAGCACGGCTGGCAGGTGCGCTCCGGCGCCGGTGGCCCCGGCGTCGGCGGTGCGCGCTGGGCTCCGGAGGGCATCACCTTCCCGACGTCCGATGGGGACAAGGTCCTGCAACTCGCCTCCACCACCGACGGCACGCCCGCGGGCACGACGCAAACCGAGATCATCCAACCCGACCGGCGGTTCTTCGAGGGGACCTACGCCGCCCGGATCCGCTTCTCCGACGCGCCGGTGTCGGGCCCGGACGGTGACCGGATCAACCAGACGTTCTTCACCATCAGCCCGCTTCGCTACGACAACGATCCGATCTACAGCGAGCTGGACTTCTCGGAGTACCTGCCCAACGGCGGCTGGGGCGAGGCGGGCCCGGTGAACTTCCAGACCAGCTGGCACACCTACACGCCGGATCCGTGGTACGCCGAGAACAAGAGCGACAGCCAGCGCCGCAGCATCGACGGCTGGCATTCCGTGGTGGCGACCGTGTCCGGCGGCCATGTGCGGTACTACATCGACGGCGCGCTGGTGGCCGACCACGACCGGAGCGGGCCGTTCGACGTGTACCCGCGGCAGAACATGTCCCTCAACGTGAATCAGTGGTTCATCGACCTCACGCAGCACAGCGGCGGCACGAGCACCTACCTCGAACAGGTCGACTGGGTCTACTACGCGAAGAACGAGGTCCTGACGCCGCAGGCCGCCGCCGGACGGGCCGCGTCGTACCGATCCTCGGGTGTCCGGTTCGCCGACGACCTCGGTGGCTGTTAGATATGAGCCGTGGATCGGCTGACTGAGCGTTTCGAGGAACACCGGACCAGGCTGCGGGCGGTGGCCTACCGGATGCTGGGCTCGGTCAGCGAGGCCGAGGACGCCGTCCAGGAGACATGGCTGCGGCTCGACCGCACCGACGCGGCGGAGATCGAGAATCTCGGCGGCTGGCTGACCACGGTGGTGGCGAGGGTGTGCCTGAACGTGCTGCGCTCGCGTGACTACCGCCGGGAAGAACCGCTCGACGATCGGCTCGCCGAACCGGTCGACACCTCGGCCGATCCGGCCGCCGACGCGGTGCTCGCCGACACGGTCGGGCTGGCGATGCTGGTCGTCCTGGACACGCTCGCGCCCGCCGAACGGCTCGCGTTCGTCCTGCACGACATGTTCGCGGTGCCGTTCGACGAGATCGCCCCGCTGATCGACCGCACCCCGGCCGCGGCCCGGCAACTCGCGAGCCGCGCCCGGCGCCGCGTCCAGGGCCGATCCGTCGCCACGGAACCGGACGTCGCGCGACGGCGCCAAGTCGTCGACGCCTACCTTGCCGCGGCCCGCGGCGGCGACTTCGCAGCGCTCCTCGAACTCCTGCACCCCGACGTCGTCCTCCGCGCGGACAAGGCGGCGGGCCCCTCGCGCGAGCCGATCTTCCTGCGGGGCGCCAATGTGGTGGCTCGTGGTGCGGCGGCCGCTTCGGTGCGGGCGGCGGTCACTCAGCTCGCGCTGGTGAACGGCGGCATCGGTCTCGTGATGGCCGACGAGGGAAGGCCTTCGGTGGTCCTCGCGTTCGCCTTCGTGGACGGGAAGATCAGCGAGATCGACGTCATCGCGGATCGGGAACGGTTGCGGGGGCTGGATCTGGTGATGGTGGACTGACCCGGGTCGCGGTGAGCGTGACGACTTCGAGCGCACGAGGGAGAAACGCGTTGGTGAGCTGAGATCCGCGAATGTGGTCCAGTTGGACACCGTCGCTGACGGAGTCGACGAGGTCTGCGTCGGGGGTGATCGGCCACGATCATCGATGAGTTCTCCGTGATCGACAGGCCGCCGCCGGCGATACCGCAGGAAGGTCAGAAGAGGATCTTCGGCTCGCTCGAGCCGAAGATCCCTATCCAGCTTCGGATTCATCTATCGCGACAACGCATGTGACGGCACGGCCAAGGGTTATTCAGAGACCTGATGCGCTCGGGCGGTCACCGACCACATCTGTCTGCTGACCGAGGCACTGGCCGTCGACCTCGGGAAGCGGCTGGCCGGGCGGTCGGAGAGCTCGATGTTCGGTACGCGGTTCAACTGAGCCGAAGATACGGGGAGGGTGGTTCCCTGGAAGTGAGGACGGACTGCGACAACTTGGTGCTTCGTGTGGTTGGTGTCGTTCTCCGGGCATGCCGAAGGGCCCGTCGCCGGTGGGGCGGCGGGCTCGTCGGGTTCAGCGGTGGTTGTGGCGTGGTGTTTGTAGTGGGTCGAGGTATTGGGGTGGGATGAATTCGGGTCGTCCGTTGGTGATTTGGACTTTCCAGCCGGATTGGCCGTGGATGACCATGTGGTGGTAGCGGCAGAGCAGGCAGAGGTTGTTCAGGTCGGTGTCGCCGAGTTGGCCCCACGGCAAAATATGGTGGGCCTCGCAATGCTTCGGTCTTCGTCGGCAGCCGGGGAAGGCGCAGCCGTGGTCGCGGAGGTTGAGGGCTCGGCGTTGGGCGGGGGTGACGCTGCGGGCGGCGCGGCCGATGTCGAGGGGTTCGCTCTCGGTCCCGAGGACGGCGGGGATGATTTTCGCGTCGCAGGCCAGCATGCGGGCGTGGCGGGCGGTGATCTGGGAAATCCCGTCCACGCAGGCGGACCCGAGCCCGGAGGTCAAAGTCTCCAGGGGGATGGTGACCACGACGGTGGTGCGGTCCCCGGACAACGTGGGCGCCTTCTCGTTGGTCATCGCGTAATGGATCGCGTCGAACAACGCGTCGCCATTGCGCTCGCCCGGGGTTCGGGGGTCGCGGTTGCCGTCCTGGTCGATGGGTCTTCGTTGTCCCCAGGTTTCGAACAACGCGTTCGCCCGGGCCCCGAACTCCGGATCCAGTAAACCGTTGAGCCGCCACCAACCGTCGTCGCGTTTGCGCAGATGCACCTCGCGTGACGGGGGTTTCAGGTCCTCGTCCTTCGGTTCGTTCCCGTCGGGGTCGAGGTGGGCCAGGAGTTCCGCGCCGACGTTGGTGATCTCCTGCGGGCCGGCGTGGCGGGCCAGGTCCACCAGGATCTGCTCGGCGCCGGACCGGTCCTCGGCCGAGGCGTCGGCGGGGATTTTCTTCAGCACCGCGAGGATCGGGTCGAGTTGCTGGTGCCCGAGGTCGCCGTCGGCCGCGGCGGCTCCGGCGATGGGAGCGAAGGCGGGTGCGGGGGTGCCGTCGAGGTTGCGGCTCTCGTTCACCGCCAGCGCACGCGTCACGGTGTCGCGGGCTTCGTTGGGAGTGATCCGGGCGGTTTCGGCGAACCAACCCGCCGTGGAGCCGTGCCCGAACAGTTCCATCGGGCCGCGGGACTCGATCTCCGCCAGGTACTGCCCGACCTCCGCCAGCGCCTGCCGCGCCACCGACAACCGCTCGACCACGCCGTGCGCGAGTTCCCGCGCACCGGCGCGCCACAGCTCCTGCGGCGGTTCGAGGATTCGTTGGCTGGACACCCTGCAAGAATACCATCACTCGAACAAGTGTACGAATGTGAAAATTGCTCTGCTTGGACTCGGATGGTCAGTGCACCGACCGTGGATAATGCTCGTTCTGGGTGGCGAAAGGGCGTTTCGTTGCGGTCGGTGGGGCGCGAGTTGATCCTTGGAGTCGGACGGTCGGCCGCCTGGGGATAATGGCTGTAATGTAGGGAATTGGCGATGGCCGGCACCTGGTGTTGTTGAAAAGAAAGGAAAACGTGAAGGCGCGAGGTCATGAGCCGGACGGCGACCCGATGTCAAGGCGCAGAATGGTTTCTTCGATTTCGGCGTCCCTGGCCGACGCGTAGGCCGTCTCGGTGCCGATGACACTGAAGCCTGCCTTCCGCAGGACCCGAAGCGATCCGAGGTTGTCGCTGGCGGCGCGGGCGTACAACGGCCGATCCTCGACCAAGTCCAGGAAAAGTGCGAGGGCTCGGCCGGCGACTCCTCGCCCCCAAACCGAGCGGTCGATCCAGTAGGTGATTTCAGCGTCGCCTTCCACGAAGAACCTGCCGATGGTGCCGAGGAATCGTCCGTCACCCGTCACCGCGCGCAGGATGAGCTCCGGAGAAGTCCTCAACCTCGCCAGGTGGAGGTCGAAGGCTTCGCGATCGTCGGGATCCCTGGCGATGAACGCGGCCATCCGGACCGACTCGGGGTCACGCATCAGCTCGAACAGTGCGTCGAGGTCACGATCCTCGACCGGCCGCAGTGCCACCTCGACCATCGATCTCCTCCTCAGCGTATCGGCGACGTACCCGGCAGCCATCAAACCCGAAATCCGCCTAAGGTGACCGAAGACGCCGCAGTCCCCGGGAGGCACGCATGTCGTTGTTGGCCCAGCTGAACACCGCGATCACCTCGGGCACGATCGAGGTCGTCGACCTCACCGCCCCGTTGAGCGCGAGCACCCCGATCCTTCAGTTGCCGGAGCCGTTCGCGAACACGATCCCGTTCGGCCTGGAGGAGATCAGCCGCTACGACGAACGCGGGCCCCGCTGGTACTGGAACAACATCCACACCGGCGAGCACACCGGGACCCACCTCGACGTTCCCGTGCACTGGGTGTCGGGAAAGGACGGCCACGACGTCTCCGAGGTGCCGCTGCGCACGCTGGTCGCCCCTGCCGTGGTGCTCGACGCGACGGCCCGCGCGGCCGAGGATCCGGACTTCCTGCTTTCCATTGAAGACATCCGCGAATGGGAGCGCGTGAACGGGCCGCTGCCCGACGGTGGCTGGCTGCTCTACCGCACGGGCTGGGACGCCCGTTCGCATGATCAGGAGTCCTTCCTCAACAACGACGAGAACGGTCCGCATTCGCCGGGCGTCTCGGGGGAGTGTGCCCGCTGGCTCGCGGAGGAGGCGCCGATCACCGGGTTCGGGGTGGAGACCGTGGGCACCGACGCGGGGCAGGCGCTGGCACTCGAACCGGCCTTTCCCTGCCACGAACTCCTGCTGGGCGCGGGAAAACATGGCCTGACCCAGTTGCGGAACCTGGCGAGCCTGCCGCCCACCGGAGCACTGCTGGTCGTCAGCCCGCTCCCGATCGTCGGCGGTTCCGGCAGCCCCGCCAGGGTGTACGCGCTGGTCGAGCGGGCATGAGGGTCGCGGAGCTGGTCGGCCGCACGCTGGCGGAACTCGGCGTGGGTGCCGCGTTCGGGGTGGTGGGCAGCGGCAATTTCGAGGCCACCAACGGATTACGCTCCGGAGGGGTGCGGTTCGTCGCCGCGCGGCACGAGGGCGGCGCGGCGAGCATGGCCGACGCGTACGCGCGGATGAGTGGCCGTGTCTCGGTGCTGAGTCTCCATCAGGGCTGCGGGCTGACCAACGCGCTCACCGGGATCACCGAGGCCGCCAAGAGCCGGACACCGATGATCGTCCTGGCCGGCGACACCGCGGCGTCGTCCGTGCTGTCGAACTTCCGGGTGGACCAGGACGCGCTCGCGGACGCCGTCGGTGCCGTGCCGGAGCGCGTGCACGGCGCGCGCACTGCGGTCGCGGACACGATCCGCGCCTATCGGACGGCGGTGCAGCAGCGCCGCACCGTCCTGCTCAACCTGCCGCTCGACGTTCAAGCCCAGGAAGCGCCCGAAGCGGTCCGAATCCCGAAGATCCCCGGTCCGGCGTCGATCCGGCCGAACGCCGAGGCAGTGGCGACGCTGGCCGACCTCCTTGTCGAAGCACGGCGACCGGTGTTCATCGCCGGCCGCGGCGCACGGGCGAGCGCGGCATCTCTCACGGCGCTCGCGGAAGTGTCCGGCGCGCTGCTGGCGACTTCGGCGGTGGCGCACGGCCTCTTCCGCGACGATCCCTTCTCGATCGGGATCGCGGGCGGCTTTTCGTCGCCACCGGCCGCGGACCTCGTCAAGGGCGCCGACCTCGTGATCGGCTGGGGCTGCGCGCTGAACATGTGGACCACCCGGCACGGCACGCTGCTCGGCCCGGACGCCCGGCTCGTCCAGGTCGACGTCGACCAGGCCGCGCTCGGCGCGCACCGGCCGATCGACCTGGGCGTCGTCGGAGACGTCACCAGCACGGCCGTGGACGTTCACGCCGAACTCGCAAGGCGTGGCCACAGCGCCCAGAGACAACGAACCGGAACACGGTGGAACGACGTGCCGTATAACGACCTATCCGGCGACGGGAGGATCGATCCGCGCACGCTCAGCCGCCGGCTCGACGAGATCCTGCCCGCCGAACGGGTGGTCTCGGTCGACTCCGGCAACTTCATGGGCTACCCGAGCGCGTACCTGTCCGTTCCCGACGAGAACGGCTTCTGCTTCACCCAGGCGTTCCAAAGTATCGGGCTCGGTCTCGGAACGGCGATCGGCGCGGCGCTGGCCCGGCCGGACAGGCTGCCGGTGCTCGGAGTCGGTGACGGCGGCTTCCACATGGCCGTCTCCGAGCTGGAAACCGCCGTACGACTGGGCATCCCGCTTGTCGTCATCGTCTACAACGACGCGGCGTACGGTGCCGAGATCCACCACTTCGGCGCCGCGGACATGACGACGGTCCGGTTCCCCGACACCGACATCGCGGCGATCGGACGCGGTTTCGGCTGCGCCGGGGTCACCGTGCGGTCGGCCGAAGACCTGGCCGCCGTCACGGAATGGCTCGGCGGGCCGCGGGACGCGCCACTCGTCGTCGACGCCAAGATCGCCGACGACGGCGGCTCGTGGTGGCTCGCCGAAGCCTTCCGGCATTGAGTCCGCTAAACGCCCCAGTCCGGCCTCAGCGGCATGCCCGAGTCACCGTCCGGACCGACCTTCACCCCGAGCACCTGGTGCAGTTCTATCTCCCGCCGCTCGAAGGCGAGACGGCACGCGGCCATGTACAGCGCCCAGACGCGGCTCCGCCCGGCGCCCGCTTCGGCGACGGCCGCGTCCCAGTTCGCGTCGAGGTTGGCGCACCACGCGCCGAGGGTGGTGGCGTAGTGCTCGCGGAGGTTCTCCGAATGCCGCACCTCGAGCCCGCTGTCGTGCATCGCGGTGGTGATCTCCCCGACGGCCTCCAGCTCTCCGTCGGGGAAGACGTACCGGTCGATGAACCCGCGTGACCGGTGCGCGACGGAGGTGTCCGGATTGGTGATGCAGTGATTCAGCATGCGCCCGTGCGGCTTCAGTTTCCCGGCGAGGAAACGGAAGTACGACGGCAGGTTCCGCGCGCCGATATGCTCGGTGAGCCCGATCGACGACACCGCGTCGAAACCCGTTTCGGTGACGTCGCGGTAGTCGAGATGCCGTACTTCGGCCTTGTCCGCGAGCCCCTTGGCCACGATGTCCTTCTGCGCCCATTGCGCCTGCTCGCGCGAAAGGGTGACGCCCAGTGCCTCGACGCCGTAGTTCGCGACGGCGTGCTCGACCATCCCGCCCCAGCCGCAGCCGACGTCCAGCAGCCGCATCCCCGGCCGGAGACCGAGTTTCCGGCACACCAGGTCGAATTTGTGCGCCTGTGCCTCTTCCAGCGAGGCGTCGGGGGACGGATAGGCGGCGCAGGTGTAGGCCATCGACGGCCCGAGCACCAGCTCGTAGAACCGGTTCGAGACGTCGTAGTGGTTGGAGATCGCGTTGCTGTCCCGCGCTTTCGAGTGCCGCAGCCCGTCGACGGTGCGCTTGAGGCGGCTCGGCAGCTCCTCGGCGGGCGGGGTGACGCGCCGCAAATGCGTGGGGCCGAGTTTGCGCAGCAGCCACAACCGGTCGGCGGCGCTGAGCTGATCGACCTGGGAAACGAGCGCACGCAACGCCGTGTAGAGGTCACCGTCGACGTCGAGCGCGCCGGCGACGTAGGCCCGCGCGAGACCGAGGTCCCCCGGGGACGACATCAGGTACGTCAACGCCAGCGGCGACCGCACCTCGATCGACACGGGTGCGTCCGCGGGCCCGCTCGTGCTGCCGTCGTAGGCGGTGATGGACACTTCGGTGCTCGGGCCGAGCAACCGCTCGAAGATCTCGCCGACGGTCGTCGTCTCAGCCATGGTCGTCTCTCTTCTTCTCGCCCGGGTCACCGCCGCCGCACGCATTTCGCGTACAGGTCGAGCAAGCGGCCGTCGGGGTCGTAGGCCGTCTTCAGTTTTCGGTAGGTGTCGCCGTTGTACAGCCGCCAGAACTCGTCTTCGGTATAGAAACTGTCGGAATACAGCGACTTCCGCCCGCCGAGCCGGGTCACTTCGGCCTCGATCAGCCGATTGTGCGTATCCGGTGCCTCGCCGGGGTCCAGCGGGACCGCGGACCAGAACCCGAAGTTGACGTACAGCGTTTCGGGGTCCAGTTCGTACAGCGGTGAGTTCACGCCGCCCGGCCGCTGCTTCAGTGGGCAGATCCACACCGGGCTGATCGGGATCTCGCGGCGGAAGAAGTCCAGGAACTCCGCCGCCCGCGAGAGTGGTACTTCGATGTCCTGGACGATGGTCTCTTCCGGGGGAAGCCCGCGCAGCTTGAGCAGTTTCGCGGCGATCCCGAACCGGCGGTCGAGCGCCACGACCTTCCAGTAGACCGACGACCGGAGCAGCCGCCTGCCCAGCAGCAGCCGGGGGAGCCGGTGCTGCACGCCGAACGCCCGCGAGCACCAGAACCAGTCCGTGTCCCAGCGCCACAGGTAGTCCCGGACGCTCAGATGGTCCGTCTCGCGGGAGCGGATCGACTTGTAGTAGATGTCGAGCCAGGTGTAATCGCTGGTCGCGGGCGCCGAAGTGGTGAACGTGCCCAGTGTCAGATACTGCTCGCCCGGTCCGAAGACGGTCCCGTCCACGAAGTCGGCCGAACCGCTACGGCAGGCCTCGCCGAGCGCGGCGAAGTACTCCTCGGTGTCGTCGTACCGCACGTGGTCGAGCCGCACGTACGGTTTGACCGGCTCCAGTTCGATCTTCAGCCGCAGCGCGTAGCCGAGCGTCCCGTAGGAGTTCGGGAAGCCGTGGAACAGGTCGCTGTGCTCGTTGTCGGGCCGCGCGAGGACGATCCTGCCGTCACCGGTGAGCAGCTCCATCTCCAGCACCGACTCGTGCACGAGCCCGTTACGGAACGAGGACGACTCGATGCCGAGGCCGGTGACCGCGCCGCCGAGCGTGATCGTCTTGAGCTGCGGCACGACAAGCGGCATCAACCCGTGGGGCAGGGTCGCGTCCACCAGTTGCTCGTAGGTGACCATGCCTTCGACGTCGGCCGTGCGCGCCAAGGGATCGACGTCGAGCACGTGGGTGAATCCCGAAACGTCCAGACCCGGAGTGCTGGTCGCCTTCCGTGCCCGGAACAGGTTCGATGTCCGCTTCGCCAGCCGGATCGTGCCGTGGAGATCCGCGAGCTGTGCCCGGAGCGTTTCCGCCCGCGCCTCGTGCTCGGCGAATCGGACCAGCCGCGCCGTCTCCCGGATACCGCTGTCACCGCTCGCCATCAGTTCATCGTGCCCCACCGAACCGGCCGGCGCAGCCCTTATTCGTGCCGGAGTCCGGGCAGCGGGACGGCGTTCGCCATGGCGGTGAAGCCCTTGTCGCCGGGATGGAGGTGATCGCCGGAGTCGTACTCGGGCTTGATCCGCTGCGGGTCGGCGGGATCGCGGATCGCCGCGTCGAAGTCGATGTACCCGTCGAAGAGCCTGCTGGTCCGGATGAACCGGTTCACCGCCTGCCGGGTCTCCTCGAGCTGCGGAGTGTACGAGCCCCAGCCCTTCCACGGCGTGATCGTCGCGCCCAGTACCCGCAGGCCGCGGTCGTGCGCCCTCGTCGCGATCTGCTTCAGCGCCGAGATGATCTTGTCCGGATCGGCCTGGTGCGGGGTCTGCTGGATGTCGTTGATGCCCTCGAACACGATCGCCGTCCGCACGCCGGACTGGTTCAGGACGTCCCGGTCGAGCCTGGCCAGCGCGTTGACCCCGTAGTTGCCGCCGTCGAGCAGCAGCCGGTTCCCGCTGATCCCCGCGTTGAGCACGCCGAGCCGCGCGCTGATCTTGTCGGCGAGCTGATCGGGCCAGCGCAGGTTCGCGCCCCAGGTCGAGTACGCCCCGTCGGTGATCGAGTCGCCGATCGCCACGACGCTGCCCCGCAACCCGGCGCCACGGACGTCCACTCCGGACACGTAGTGCCACACCGCGGTCTTCTCCGGGAACGCGGCCGCCGACTCGTCGGCCGCCTTGTCGCCGTTCCGGGTGAAGTACGAGTTCTGCATCGCGAGCGGGTGGTAGGTGACCGGACCCGACGGCGCCGGGGTGTACGTGGTGACCAGCAGGTCGCCGTCCCTCGGCACGGTCAGCGGCGCGCCGTCACTGACGATGTCGGCACCCGGCGGCACGGTGACCTCGCGATCCCCGCCGAAGGTCAGCGTGCGCATCGTGCCGGGCACGGCCTGCGGGGTGTCCGGGCCCGCGGCGACCGCGACGGTCACCCGGCCGAACAGCACGGGAGTCCGGCCGAAGGCGTTGGACAGCCGCACGCGGACCTCGTGCCCGCCGGCGCTGGTGTGCACGATGTTGCGGATCGAGAAGTTCGGGTAGCCGTTGTCGGTCCCGGCCACCCCGGCCGCGGGCGCCGCCGCCCAGGTGCCCACCCAGCCCCTGGTGACGGCGCTCTCCACCGGGGCCGCCGCGGCGCTCGGCACCAAGCCCAGCACCAGGATTCCCGCTACGGCGAGATGCTTCACGCGCATGTCGGTTCGCCTCCACCCAGTCGGCTCCACTCATCGTCAAGGAATCACCGAGAGGCGGTCAACGGCCCGGACAGGACAGGTTTCTGTCGGTGGGCGCGGTTAGCCTGAACGCCATGAAACCCGCCGTGCTCGCGAAGCTCTGCCTAGGCCTCCCCGGCGCCCGGGAGGAGTTCCCGTTCGGGGAGGACATCAACGTGTTCAAGGTCGCTGGCAAGGTCTTCGCGCTCGGCCCGCTCAAGGCGAAGCCGCTGCGGATCAGTCTCAAATGCGAGCCCGATCTGGCGGTCCGGCTGCGCGCCGAGTATCCGGCGATCATCCCCGGGTACCACCTGAACAAACGACATTGGAACACCGTCGAGCTGGACGGCTCGCTGACCGACGACTTCGTGCGGGAGATGATCGAGGACTCCTACGACCTCGTCGTCGCGGGCCTGCCCAAACGAGAACAGGAGAAACTGAACTGGGTGGCGCTCAGCCACGAATGACCGGCCCGGGTTTCATCCGGATTTCATCCCACCGTGCTCGTCCGGCCTCCTACCGTGGGCGGAGACGGGTGCCGCCCGCCGCACGATGACTCGCTCATCGGGACTTCCTAGGCTGATGCCGTGCTGGAGATCTTGCGGGACCGGTTCCGGGCACGGGTGCAGGCGAGTCTCACCCGGGCCGGGCTGACCCTGCCGTGGTGGGGGGCGTTGTGCGCGAGCGCGGTGAGCTTCGTGTTCACGGTGGTCGCGCTGGTGCAGCGCGACGCGCTGCTGCCGCCCGAGCCGATCGCGCTGGCCGGTCTGATCGTGATCGCGCCGTCGGTGATCTGGACGATCACCGACTGGATCATGCCGTGGGTGAGGATGACGGCGCTGATCATCGCCGCCTCGGTGCTGCTCATCGAGCCGGTGCTGCCGGATTTCGCGCCGTTGCTGTTGCTGGTCGCGGCCACCGAAGCGGGCAGTGTCCTGCGGACGACGTGGGCGATCGCCATCGTCACCGTCGCGAGCGAGGCGGTCCTGATCGTGGCCGGGATCTGGGGCGGGCTGATCGGCGGGCCGGTGTACATGGTCGCGATCCTGCTCGGCCTCAGCGGCGGGCTCATGGTCCGCTGGTACACCAGGGTGCTGGACGCCGAACGCGGCAACCGGGACGCCTCCCGCGACAAGGCCCTGCTCGCCGAGCGGCAGCGCATCGCGCGTGAGGTGCACGACGTCGTCGGTCATTCGCTCAGCATCACGCTGCTGCACCTGACCGGCGCCCGGCACGCGCTGCAGCAGGACCGCGACGTCGACGAGGCGATCGAAGCGCTCACCGAAGCCGAGCAGGTGGGTCGGGCCGCGATGGCCGACATCCGCCGCACGGTCGGCCTGCTCGCCGACTCCCCGTCGGGCAGTGCCCCGCTGCCGGGGGTGGAGGACATCGCGACGCTGGTGGAACGCACTCGCAGCGCCGGACTGGCGGTGCGCTATACACAGGAAGGCGACCTCGGCCGGGTAGGCGCCTCTGAAGGATTGGGCCTCTACCGGATCGTGCAGGAATCACTGGTCAACGTCGTCAAGCACGCCCCCGGCGCGGCCGCCGAAGTCCGGCTGAACGCAGGCCGTTCGGGGCTGAAACTCATCGTCAGCAACACCCTCCCGGCGACCGTCCGGCGCGCGGCGGAGGACGGTTCGGGACTGGCGGGGATGGCCGTCCGCGCGGCCCAGCTCGGCGCCGATCTCAGCGCCGGGCCCAGTGGCAGGCAGTGGATCGTGCAGGTCACCGTGCCGGGAGTCAAGCTGTGACCGCCGCCGAGATCCAGGTACTGCTGGTCGACGACCAGGAGCTGGTCCGGTCCGGGCTGCGGCGCATCCTGCGGCGCCGCGACGGGTTCGTCATCGCGGGGGAATGCGGCGACGGTTCGGAAGTGCCGTCGGCGCTGGCCGCGCACGAGGTCGACGTCATCGTGATGGATCTGCGGATGAAGAACGTCGGCGGGGTCGAAGCGACCAGGCGGCTGCGGCGGTCCGGCGGGCATCCGCCGGTGCTCGCGCTGACCACCTTCGACGACGACAACCTCCTGGCCGACGCGCTGCGTGCGGGCGCGGCCGGTTACGTCCTCAAGGATTCCCCGGCCGAGGACCTGATCCGGGCCGTACGGGCGGTCGCCGACGGCGACGCGTGGCTCGACCCCGGCGTCACCGGGCGGGTGCTCGCCGCGTACCGGCAGGCCGCCGGGAACGGCAGCGGCGGACGCTCGCCGGAACTGCTGACCCCGAGGGAGCAGGACGTCCTCAGGGCGATCGGCCGCGGGCTGACCAACGCGGAGATCGCCGCGGCACTCGTCATTTCGGAGGTGACCGTGAAAAGCCATATCGGCCGGATCTTCACCAAACTCCAGCTGCGGGACCGGGCGGCGGCGATCGTGTACGCGTTCGACCACGGGATCGTGGTGCCGGGCTGATGCGCAACGATGGGGGGATCATGCCGGACTCGCGACTTCGCTTCGAACTACTCGGCCCGTTGCGGGCCTGGCACGGGGAGACCCGGTTGGACCTGGGGCCGGTCCGGCAGCAGGCCGTGCTGGCCGCGCTGTTGCTGCGCCCGGACGTGACCGTCAGCCACTACGAACTGACCGACGGGCTCTGGGAGAAGCCGCCGGAGTCGAACGTGCTGCCGGTGTACGTCCGGCGGCTGCGGCAATGCCTGGACACCTCTGGCCAGAAGCCGCGGGACTCGGTGATCGTGTCCGATCGGGGCGGCTACCGGTTCGCCAGCGGCGGGGTCCGGCTGGACGTGGTCCGGCTGGAGGAGGTCGCCGCCGTCGCGGCCGCCGCCGAGCAGTCGGGCGACCTCGTCGCCGCGGTGGACACCTTCGCCGACGCGCTCCGGCTGTTCCACGGCGAGCCGCTGACCGGGCTGCCCGGCGCGTTCGTCCAGGGCGAGCGGCGACGGCTGGAGGAACGCAGGCTTCTGTTGCTGCGCCGGAAACTGGGGGCACAGCTGAAGCTCGGGCGGTTCGACGAGGTGATCGGCGAACTGTCGGCGCTGGTGTCCGCCGATCCGCCGAGCGAGCCGCTGGCCGCGTTGCTGATGAAGGCGCTCTACGGCGGCGGGCGGCAGGCTGAGGCACTGGAGGTGTTCACCGACGTCCGCGAACGGCTGATCGAGCAGCTCGGCGTCGAGCCGGGTGAGGAGCTGCGGCAGGTGCAGGAGGCGGTGCTGCGCGGGGACGAAGCGCTCCTCGGTGTCGCGCCGCGCCGTGAGCCGTCCCGCCGGATCCGCAACGAACTGCCCGCCACCAACGGCGAACTCGTCGGCAGGGACCGGGAACTCGCACTGCTCGTCGAAGACGGCGATCCGGAGTCGGTCTCGGTCGACGCCGTCGACGGTGTCCCCGGAGCGGGGAAGACCACGCTCGCGGTGCGCGCGGCCCACCGGCTCCGCGAGTCCTATCCGGACGGTGCGCTGTTCGTGGATCTCCACGGCTACACCGAAGGCCGCGAGCCGGTGACGCCGGAGCGCGCGCTGCGGCGGCTGCTGCGCGCGGTCGGTGTCGAGGACGGGGCGATGCCGGATGATCTCGACGAACTGGCGGCGTCGTGGCGGGCGGCGACCGCGCAGCTGCGGTTGCTGCTGGTGCTCGACAACGCCGAGTCGGCCGGGCAGGTACGGCCGCTGCTGCCGTCCGGGCCGGGCAGCCGCGTGCTGGTGACCAGTCGCCGCCGTCTGTCCGGATTGGACGCCGACCGCCGCGTTTCCCTTGGCGCGCTGGGTCTCGAAGCCGCCGAGCGACTGCTCAGCCGCATCGTGGGGGCGCCAAGGGCAGAGGGGGAGCGGTTCGCCGTGCGCGCGCTCGCCGGACTGTGCGGGCGGCTGCCGCTCGCGCTGCGGATCGCGGGCGCCCGGCTGCAGAACCGTCCGATGTGGACGTTCAAGGACCTGGTCGACCGGATGTCGGACGACGAACGCAGGCTCGGCGAACTGACGGCCGAGGATCGCAGTGTAGAGGTGGCACTGCGCCTGTCGTACGACCAGCTGAGGCCCGCCGAGCAGGCCGCGTTCAGCGTGCTCGGCCTGTCACCGACGACGGAGTTCGACCGGCTGACGGTCGCCGCCCTGCTGGACTGCTCGCCGGCCGAAGCCGAGCGGCGGCTGGAAAGCCTGGTCGACGCCAGCCTCGTGCAGGAGCCCGCGAGCGGCCGCTACCGGCTGCACGACCTCGTGGCGGTCTATGCCCGCCGGCTCGCCGGGGAGATGCCGGAAGACGCCGCCGACGCGGCTCGGAAACGGGTGTACCGGCTCTACCTCAGCGCTGCTCGCCGGGCGAGCGAGTGGGGTGTCGCGCGATTCCCCTTGGAGACCGGGGGACCGTTCACCGGGCAGCGTGACGCTTCCGCCTGGCTCGACGCGGCCGGCGATCTGCCGGAGGTGGTGTCGCAAGCGGCCGAAGCCGGGCTGGCCGACCTCGCGTGCTCGGTCGCCGAGGGCCTGGTCGACTATCTCGCGCGGCAGCAGCGGTACCACGAATGCCGGACGGCGTTGCAGGTCGCGTTGCCGCTGGCCGAACAGGCCGAAGACGAACGACTCGTCTCGTCGCTGCGGTTCTGTCTCGGCTACGCCTATGCCATGCAAGGCCAGCTCGACCGGGCGCGCGGCTGGTTCGACGACGCGCTGCGAGCGGGCCAGGCGTCCGGAGACCGCGGAGTGGAGGCGCGGGCGCTCGGCGGCCTGACCATGGCGGATCTGATCGCGGGACGGCACGATCTCGCCATCCCCGGGATGCGGCGGGTGATGGTTCTGGCCGAGGAGGTGGGGGACCGCTGGCTCGCCGAACGGTCGCTTTCCGCGCTCGGCTATCTCGCTTACCTGCAGGGCGAGTACGAGGAAGCACTCACCCATCTCAGCCGGGCTCGTGAGCTGAGCGAGGAGATCGGCAGCCCGGGGATGCTGGCCAGGGTGCTGTGCCACTGTGGCACCGTCCGGCTGGAGACCGGCAGGTTCGCCGAAGCCGCGCTGGATCTCCGGCGGTCCGTCGAACTCGCCGAGGAGACCACGGACGGCCTGCTGACCGCCACCAGCCTCGCCAGGCTGGGCGCCGCGGAGCTGGAGCTGGGAAATCTCGACGCGGCTTTCGAACTCCAGCGGCGGGCGCTGACGGCGGTCACGGAGGAGACGATCGTCGGGATGGAGTCCGAGATCCGCAACCGGCTCGGCCGCACCCATCTCGCCGCCGGCGATCCGGTGGCCGCCAGGGAACACTTCGAGTGGGTGCTCACCACCATCGGGCCCGACGGTGATTCCCTTCAGCGCACCCTCGCGCTGGAAGGTCTGGACCTCACCAGACAGTCGGTACGCCGGCGTTGACGATGGTGAAGCGGTGCCCCGCCATGCTCGTCTTCCAGCGCGCGAAGTAGGCGTCGGCCGCGTCGGCCAGGTGCACCCCGGCGCGGATCTCGTGGACGACGTAAGCCCATTCCGCGCCGTCGCACAGCACCAGTTCCCGCGGCGCCCCACGCGTGCGGAGCACGGAGGAGCAGAGAGCGCCGCGCCTGCCGACGGTGCTGTTTTCGAGGCAGCGACGGAGGTCTTCGACGGCGTGGTCGGCCGTCTCGAACAGCGTCCAGCGGTACCTCGGCGACGGGCGGCCGTCGGCCCACGGCGTGGAGAACGCCGCCCAGCTCCAGCCCGGCCCGACGAGCCCGTCCCGTTCCCCGGGACTCGGCGCGTCGTCTCTGGGCACCACCATGTTGTACGGGGTCCGGCTCGCCGGGCTCATGCACGTCTCCTCGTGGACCAGCGGTCCGCGGCCGCGGATCCGTGCCGGAACCGTAAAGCGGAGCCATGAAATCCCGATGAAACGCCGGTGGCCTTCACGGACCTGCGACCAAGTGGCCATCTCAATCAGGAGCCACCTGGGACGCCCTCGGCTCTAACCGTCCTTGCCGCTCACGAGAACTGGGGTACGACGGTCAGCCGCCGTCCGTTGAGCGGCTGGGGAGCGCGGGCGTTGCCCGCACCGAACAGGCTTTGGAACCGCGCGATCGTCGAGGGTGAGACGGTCTGTTCGGCCATCAGGAACCACTGCACACCTTCGGTGAACGGGGCCGTCGTGAGCGACCCGTCGTACCGCAACGTGCTCCGCTCGCGAGGCAGGAGCGTGGCGAGGTCGAAGTCCCCGAGCGCCACGGTTCCGCCGCACTCAGGCGCGAGCTTCGCCAGGATACGGTCCAGTGGCGACCCGGCGCCCGAGCGCACGGGCACGCCGATCACCAGTAGTTTCCCGGCGGCGCTCCGGTGCACGAAATGCATTTCCAGCGGAGCGGTGCGGCCCTGGAAACGGTGTTCGGACGGGGTGTGGAAATGGAACTGTTCGAGTTCGTACCGGACCCCGGCGAGTGTGACATGCCCGGTGCCCGGCCTGACCACCGCCTCTTCGGTTTCTTCGTGATTCCTCGTACTGCATCCGTTGGTGTCCGAGGCGTCCTTTCGGATGTATTCGAGGTCCAGCTCCGAATGGCCGTAGGAGATCTCCAGTTTCGGCAGGGTCGGATCGAACCTGATCGCACCGGGCGAGATGTCGACCGGGCTCTGCGACGGTTGCCGCGAGTGGGCGGTGCCGCCCGCGGTGAGCAGGAATCCGGCTAGGGCGAGGGGAACGACGAATGCGACAAGGCGCCTGCGCGTCACGCTCTGAACCTTTCGAAGAGCCGCACCCGATGGAGTGGTGCGCGCGAGAAGAACACATCTTTTTCCGCTGCCGAAGAATGTGCAAGTCCCCTGAACAGGGCAATTTCCGACATATTCTCTCCTTTCGTGCGAAACGGAGCGTGATTCATGTCGCCTCGCACCGAAAGATTCACTGTGCGCAGCCGGGAGGACACCCGTAGTATTCGAAGATGTCGATCTTGTCGATCCTTCTCGGCCTGGTGGCCCTTTTGCCCGCCGTGGACCCCGTCGCGCGAACGGGTGCCTGCGAGGGAACGGAAGGGGTGACGGTCGCGGTCGGCGTGGAGGCCGAAGTACTCGTGCGATGCGTGTCCGGCTCACCCGGTGACGCGCGGACCGCGCTAGAACACTCCGGGCTCGCGGTGCGGCTGGGGGACGGGCCGGGGCCATATGGCGATTTCCGCTACGTCTGCCGTGTCGAAGGCCTGCCCGCCGGTGATCCCTGTACCGGCCATCGGGACGGAGCGTCGTTCTGGAAGGTGTGGCGCGCCGGGCTGGATCCGGTCGCCTGGCGCGAATCCGGGACGCGGGACGGGCCCGGCGCGGTGCCTGTCTGTCCCGGCGGGCTCGTCGGCTTCGTCTTCGGGCCGAAGACCTCGCGGATGCCCGTGGCGCCCGAGCGGGTCGTGACCACGCCCGGCTGGCTTCCGTCCCGGTGCTGACGGGTCAGCCGGCCGGGAGTTCGCTGCCGTCCAGCAGCGACCAGGGCGAGCGCGGCGTCGTCCGCGGAGATCGTCGGCCGCCTGCCGAGCCGGTCGCGGATCTCGGGTGGGGAGAGGTATTGCGGTCAGTCCGAAGTGGACGGACCGGCGCCGTGTCCGGCGGAGCCGTCCCCTGGTGCGCGGTTACCCCTTGGGGGTATGTGACGAGCGTCGCTCTCTAGTACCCCCCTGGCGTATATATGGTGGGTCCATGAACACAGCAACGCACGGCACGCACGGCCACGAACCCGCCGGGCTCGCGTCGACCAAGGGCGGCTACACCCTCGTGCCCACCACTACGAAGCTCGTTCCCGGGGAGACGGCTTCGTTCACCTTCCGGATCCTCGGCGCCGACGGTGTGCCGGTGACCGCCTACGACGTCGAACACGAAAAGCGGATGCACCTCATCGTCGTCCGCCGTGACACCGCGGGCTTCCAGCACACCCACCCCGAACTCGGCGACGACGGCACGTGGTCGGTCCCGCTGACCATCGCCGACGCCGGGGTCTACCGTGTCTTCGCCGACTTCAAGCCCAGTGGTGGCGAGGCGGCCACCTTGGGCGCCGATCTCTTCGCCGCCGGGGACTTCCGTCCCGTCGAATACCGGACCTCGCGCGTCGCGGAGGTCGACGGCTACGAAGTCCGCCTCGACGGCGAACTCGTGCCAGGGATGCCGTCGAAGGTGACCCTCACCGTCACGAAGGACGGCCGTGCGGTCACCGATCTCCAGCCGTACCTGGGTGCCTACGGGCACTTGGTCGCGCTGCGCGGCGGCGACCTCGCGTATCTGCACGTCCACCCCGACGGTGCGCCCGGTGACGGCCGGACCGCGGCCGGTCCCGAGGTGACGTTCTTCGCCGGGTTCCCGACGGCGGGAACCTATCGGCTGTTCCTGGACTTCCAGCACGACGGCAAGGTCCGTACCGCCGAATTCGCCGTCACCGCTTGACGCGGGGGGCGGACTCCGATCACTATGAACACGTGTTCATGAACGTGTGTTCATAACGAGGAGGTTGTGGGATGTCCGGCATCGTCAACACCGCGCAGTCGGAGGCGTGGAACGGCTACGAGGGGCGGCACTGGGCCGAGCACGACGAGCGCTACGACGCGGTGAACAGCGGCTTCAACGAGTTCCTGTTCGACGCCGCCGGGATCGGCGAGCGGGACCGGGTGCTCGACATCGGCTGCGGCAACGGACAGGTCACCCGGCTCGCCGCCGTCCGTGCTCCGCTCGGGGGCGCGACCGGGATCGACCTGTCCGCGCCGATGCTCGCCACGGCGCGGGCCCGAGCGGAGGCCGAAGGCGTGGCGAACGTCGAGTTCGAGCAGGGCGACGTCCAGGTCTTTCCGTTCGGGGACGGGGTTTTCGACGTAGCACTCAGCCGGTTCGCGGTGACGTTCTTCGCGGACCCGGTCGCCGCTTTCGCGAACGTGCGCCGGGCGCTGAAGCCGGGAGGCAGGCTCGCGTTCCTGTGCATGACCGGGCTCGCCGGAACCGACCTCGGTGCCGTTTTCGGTGCACTGGCACCGTTTCTGCCGACCCCGACCGGCGAGGACGGCACCGGCCCGACGGCGTTCGCCGACCCCGAACGGGCTCGCTCGGTGCTGACGGACGCCGGATTCCTCGACGTCACGGCCGCTCGCGTCGAGGCGGATCAGGTCTGGGGAAGCGACTTGGCCGACGCCGCCCGGTTCATCGCGGACTGGGGCCCGGTCAAGTATCACCTCGGCCAGGTGAGCACCGAAGCCGCGAACAGCGCGCGAGAAGCGCTTTCGGCCGCCCTACGTCCCTTCGAAGGGCCCGGCGGTGTCCGGCTGCGTGGCGCGGCCTGGCTGGTCAGCGCGAAATCCTGATGTCACCGAGGAAAGCGGCCGCCCTGCGGCACACGGAGGACGGCCGGAGCCTGCGCGAGCACTTGATCGATACCGCCGCGGACCTGATTTCCGCGCACGGCACCGCGGAACTCACGGTGCGGGCGATCGCGCGCGCGGCGGGAGTCGCCGATGGCGTGTTGTACAACCATTTCGCCGACAAGGAGGAGTTGCTGGCCGACGCCTTGGCCGAGCACGTACGGAGAGTGGAAGCCGGGCTCGGCGAGCTGCCCGAGCCCGGTTCGGCTACGGTCGAGGCCAATCTCCGCGCCCAGCTGGTGTACGGGTTGGCTCTGCACAAAGAGATCCTGCCCGCGTTCGCCGGGCTGCTCGCCCGCCCCGCAGTGCTCGCGCGCTTCGGGGGACAGGACGGTGAGACCTGGCGAGATCGCCTCGCCGGATACCTGCGCGCGGAAAAGGAACTCGGCAGGCTGGACGGCGATGTGGGCGCGGCGGCGGCCATGCTGGTCGGCGTCTGCCATGAAACGGTGCTCTCCGGTCTGCTCCCGCACGGCCCGGCGGTGACCACTTCGCCGGAGGTGGAAGCCGTGGTCAAGACGGTGCTCGAGGGTATCGCGGTCCGATGAACTTCGACACGGGTTGATCGGCGGGCGTTCTGGGTAACCCGGATGTGCGACTTCAGCAGGGAGGTCGCGCGCGCGACGGGAAGGGTGGCTCCATGATCAGTATCGCGGAGCATCCGGTGCCGGGAACCTGGGTGCTCGACCTGCGAGCCACGACGCCTCGGGCGTTGCCGGACATGCGTGCCTGGGTGGTCAGATGCCTTCCCGATCTCGGCGAGGGGCATCGCGACGACGTCCTGCTGGCCGCGACGGAACTCGTCGCCAACGCCTACGTGCACGGGGGTGGCGCACGCCACATCCAATTGTGGCGTGGCGTGACACCCTGCGCGGTGCGTATCGAGGTCGCGGACGTCAGCGTCGAGCAACCCCGGGCGCGGAGTTCGCAGTTCGAGGATCCCCGCGGCCGCGGACTGCTCGTCGTCGACGGGGTGGCGGTGCAATGGGGCGTCCGGCGTGAGCCGGTGCGGGGCGGCAAGATCGTCTGGGCGCATATCCGGTGCGACGGCCGTTGCCCGGAAGCGCTCCCGCGCGTGCGCACGAGGCGCTCCCGGAACTGACCGGACTCAGACCGCGCGGCGCGCGGTGAACAGGCCGAGCGCGGAGACAGCCGCGAAACCGAACAACAGCCACCTCGCCGACGTGACCACCGAAGCGCCGCCGAAGTTGACCAGCAACCCGGCGACGGCCGCGCCGAACGCGGTCGACATCGTCAGGATCGTCGCGATCGCGGCCGCCGCCTGCCCGCCCTCGCCGTCCGGGGCGGAGGTCATCGCCGCGACGGACAGATGAGGCATCGCGATGCCGATTCCGGTGCCACCGAGGAAGAGCACCGGCAGCCAGGCGAGTACGACGGGCAGCGACGGCTGCTCGGTCTGCAACAGCCCCAGCAGCGCCAACCCGGCCGCGAGGCAGGCGGGCCCGGCCAGTACCAGCCGTCGTGCCTTACGTGCCGAAGCGCTGACGAGCTGGCTCACCGACCAGCCCAAGGACAGCGCGGCGGCGAAGAATCCCGCCGCCGCGGGCGGGAGCCCGCCCAGCCGCTGGCCGAACAGCGGCAAGAACGTCTCCACCGCGACGCCGGACGCCAGGACCATGATGGTCAGGTAGATCCACCGCAGCCGTGAACCCCGCCGGTAGACCGAAGCGGGCAGAACACTCGCCGCCGCACGGTTTTCCGTCACCAGGAACGCACCGGCGAGCACGAGACCCAGTGCGATGAAGGCCGCCGTCGCGAGGACGCCGGACAGGATCCCGGCCACGCTCACCGCCCCGGCGGCGCCGACGATCAGGGCCAGCGAAACGACCGGGACCGGCGGCGACTGGGCCGGGCGTTCGACGGCGGGGAGCGCGCGTGGCACGAAGAACGCCAGCACACCCGCGGCTACCGCGAGGGCCGCGAACGCCGCGCGCCACGAACCGAACTGTGCCGAGAAACCGCCGAGCGCGGGACCCGCGAAGTTCCCCACTCCGAACATCGCGGAGATCAGGGCGCTGCCCCGGCTCCACAGCCGAGGCGGCAACGCCGAATGGATCAGGGCGAAGCCGAGCCCGGTCAGCAGGCCGGCGCCGAGCCCCTGTGTCCCGCGCCCGATCAGGAGGATCGGCATCGACGGGCTCGCCGCGCACAGGACCGAGCCGGTGGCGAAGACACCGAAACCGATCAGATAGGAAGCCTTGCCGCCGAAACGGGAAAGAGCCCGGCCCACCAGCATGGTCGCGACGACCTGGGCGCCCAGGAACGCCGTCATGGTCCAGGCGTACAGCGGCCGTCCACCGATTTCCTGGATGGCGGTCGGCAGGAGGCTCGCCGCCACGTAGATGGTGATCGCGCCGACGAGCACGCCGCCCGCCAGTACCGCCGCCGTGCTCGTATGGCGGCCCAATTCCCGCCACGATCCGACTTCTTGCCCGATGCTCACGCGGTTCTCCTCGTTGTCGAAAGGATTGCGCTTCGCATCCTGTCGGTGCGGGGAGTCCCGGTAATCGGACAAATCAGACGTGAATCACGTCACATTCTTCGTGCGGCCCTCGATGGCGGCGCGGGCGGCCTCGACCGACTTCCGGACGACGACTTCCGTGGAGTAGCCCTGTTTCGTGAAGACGCCGTCGAGGTAGAACGTGCCGTAGCCGTGCGCCTGGGTGAACAGCTGCTCCATCAGTTCGAGCCCGTCCTGCGGCCGGTCCGCGACGGTCAGGCAGAGCATGACGAACTGGTCGGTCAGTCGGCGGGTCTGCTCGTGCAGTGCGGCGTGCTCCGGGCCCTGCAAACCGTCCGAGTAGATGATGTTCATCCCGGCCCGGCGTTCGATGAGGTATTCCGTGTACGCGCCGGCGGCCGCGGCGAGTGCGGCGATGGGTTCGCTCTCGGCCTCGATGGCGCCTTGCACCCTGTCCGCCAGCTGGCAGGCGACGGTGGCCGCGATCGCGGCCAGCAGGCTCTCCTTGTCTGGGAAGTGCCGATAGGGCGCGCCTGGGCTGACCTTCGCGCGCCTGGCGACCTCGGCGACCGAGAACGCGCCGAGCCCCTTTTCGGCGATCAGGTCCAGTGAGACCCGCACGAGTTCGGCGCGCAGATCGCCGTGATGGTACTTGCCGCCCATGTCGTGGATCACACCGTCCCGGTCGCGGAATATGTAAGAGCCCTCTTACGCTGGTTGTAAGTGACCTCTTACATGGTCTCACTGTTTCTCGGAGGGTTTCATGACGACGACCACGCACGCCATCGCCGCGCCGTCCCCGGGCGCCGCTCTGTCGCCGACGACGATCGAGCGTCGCGACCTGCGTCCGGACGACGTGCTGATCGACATCGCGTACGCGGGGATCTGCCACAGCGACATCCACCAGGTGAAGGAGGACTGGGGCACCGCGATCTTCCCGATGGTGCCCGGGCACGAGATCGCCGGCGTCGTCGCCGCGGTCGGTTCCGGCGTGACGAAGTACCAGGTCGGGGACCGCGTCGGGGTCGGCTGCATGGTCGATTCCTGTGGTGAGTGCGAATACTGTGTCGCGGGCACCGAGCAGTTCTGCGTCAAGGGCAACATCCAGACGTACAACGGTGTCGGTTTCGACGGCGAGAACACCTACGGCGGTTACAGCCGCCAGATCGTCGTGAAGGACGCCTTCGTCTGCCGCATCCCGGAAGGCATCGGCCTCGACGTCGCCGCTCCGCTGCTGTGCGCGGGCATCACCACCTACTCGCCGCTGAACCGCTGGGGTGCCGGGCCGGGCAAGAAGGTCGCCGTCGTCGGCCTCGGCGGACTCGGCCACATGGCGGTCAAGATCGCGGTCGCCATGGGCGCCGAGGTCACCGTGCTCAGCCAGAGCCTGAAGAAGCAGGAGGACGGCCTGAAGCTGGGGGCGAAGGACTACTTCGCGACCGGTGACGCGTCCACGTTCAAGACGCTGCGCGGCCGCTTCGACCTGATCCTCAACACCGTTTCCGCGACGCTGCCCGTCGACTCCTACCTCGGCATGCTGCGCGTCGGCGGGGCGATGGTGAACGTCGGCGCACCCGGCGAACCGTTGTCCTACAGCGCCTTCTCGCTGCTCGGCGGGAACAGGGTGCTCGCCGGTTCGATGATCGGCGGGATCGCCGAGACGCAGGAGATGCTCGACTTCTGCGCCGAGCACGGGATCGGCGCGGAGATCGAGACGATCTCGGCCGGCCAGGTGAACGTGGCCTACGACCGGGTCGAGAACAGCGACGTCCGGTACCGGTTCGTCATCGACGCGGCGACCATCGGCGCCTGACCGCCCGGCCGTCTCGTGAGTGGTAAGGACGGTTCTAACCGTCCTTACCACTCACGAGACCATCAGCAGCAGGGGCACGGTGTTCATCGCGGTGTGCGCGGCGATCGGTGCCCACAGGTTGCGGTAGCGCGACCACAGGTAGCCGGTGAACAGGCCGAAGAACCCTTGGAAGGCCACGATCGCGCCCAGGGTGAGCGGGAGTGATCCCTGTCCGTGCGTCGGCAGGTGCAGCCACGCGAACAGCAGGGCCGCCAGCAGGATTCCCGGCCACCGCCCGAAAAGCGCCTCCAGCCGGGTCTGCAGCATGCCGCGGAAGAAGACCTCTTCGAGGACGTTCGCGGTGAAGAAGGTCAGTGTGGCGCCGACCGCCAGATACACCGGGTCGGGGTAGTCCTCGGAGGTGGGGAGCGGCGGCGCGAGCGGACCGAGGACGGAGAGCCAGCCGAACACGAGCACGGCCGGGATCGGCGCGAGCCATCGCCAAGTCTGCCGGGGCCACCACGTGAGCCGGAACGGATCGGGTTCCCCCCGCGTGCGCAGGAGAATCAACGGCAGCACCAAGAACACGAGCGGCTTGGCGAGCGCCCAGACGTCTCGGACGAGCGCATGGTGTCCCGCCGCCGAAACCAGGAACAACGCCAGCGGCCATAGGAAGGCGATGAGCACCAGGGCCATCGCCTGTTTTCGGAGCCTGCGACGATCGGCCGCGTCGGGGAGCAGTTTCGGTGCGTGTAGCGGGATCCCGTGGACGAGCAGCATCCCGGCCAGCGCCGGAAGCAGGGCTCCAGCCAGGGAAAGCGTCTTGTCCGAATCCGCGGACGGCTTGATCGTGTCGTGCCCGGTCGCCAGCAGCAGAGCGGGTGCGGCCACGAACGCCGCCAGTCCGCCGAAGAGGATTCCCCAGGCGGGTACCGGTTTTTCTGTCACCGGGACAGGATCTTCGAAGAAGCGCGTGTCCGCGTCATCACTTCGGAGGACTTCAGCCGACCGCGATGACCTTTTCCAGGCTGCGCAGGCACAACGTGAGCGCCTCGTGCTTCGGTGTCTTGTCGCGCACCAGCTCCCAGGCCGTATAGAGCATGCTCCAGAGCAGCTGCAGCAACCACTCCTTGCTCATCGCCGGATCGATCGAGCCCTCGGCGTGCCCGCGTTCGATGAGCCGCAGCAGGAGCCGGTCGTCGTCGCTCTCCTCCGCCCATTCGGGCCGGGTCATCAGCTCCGGCATGGTGAACAGCAGCTGGAAGACGTCGGCGTGCTCGAAGTACTCCTGGCACAACCGCGCCAGTACGACGGGGACCGGGCCGTCGTCGAGCCTGGCCCGCCGGGTGCTCAGCGTGACCTTGTCGAGGGCGTCGTGACTGATGGCGTCGATCAGGTCCGAACGCTCCGCGAAATACCGGTGCACCGTGGTGCGCCCGACGTTCGCCGCCGCCGCGATGTCGGCCAGCGAGGCGCTCGGTTGCTTGGTCAACGTCTCGATGGCCGCGTCCAGGATCGCGCGCCGGGTCCTCGCCCGGACACCCGTCTCGGTGACCACACCCTCACTCATGGCCGGTACCGTACCTCGCTCCCGATATGGAACTCGTTTGACGGTTTTAGAACACTCGTGTTCCATTGGGAACCATGAATACTCCACGATTGAAGGTGCTGTGGTCGTTCGCGAGACCACACAAGGGGGCACTCGCGATCGGCCTGGTGCTCGCCCTGCTCGGTTCGGCGGCCGGTCTCGCCACGCCCATGGTCACGAAGTGGGTGCTCGACTCGCTCGGTTCGTCGGCGTCGCTGGCCGGTCCGGTGCTGGCGTTGGCCGGCCTGATGGTGATCGGCGCGGTGATCTGGCTGGCGCAGTGGATCCTGCTCGGCACCGTCGGCGAGCGGGTGGTGCTGAAGGCGCGGGAATCGATGGTGCGGCGGTTCTTCCGCGCGACGATCCCGGCGATCACGAAGCGGCCGACGGGGGAGCTGGTCACCCGCGTCACCTCGGACACGGTGCTGCTGCGCGAGGCGGCGTCGTCCAGTGTGATCGGCCTGATCAACGGCGTGGTGATGCTCGTCGGCACCCTGGTGCTGATGAGCGTGCTCGACCCGGTGCTGCTGGCGACGACGGTGGCGGCCGTGCTCGTGGTGATCGCGCTGTTCACGTGGCTCATGCCGGCCATCGCGAAGGAACAGGAGAAGGCGCAGGACCGCGTAGGCCGTCTCGGCGGTGTCCTCGAAGGCGCGCTGCGGGCGATCCGCACGGTGAAGGCCAGCCGGGCCGAAGCCCGGCAGTCCGACCGGATCCTGGTCGACGCGGAAGCCGCCGCCGCGCACGGCGTCCGCGCGGTGCGACGGGAGGCCGTCGCCTGGGTGGTGGCCTGGACCGGTATCCAGGCCGCGACCCTGGTGATCCTCGGCCTCGGCGCCTGGCGGGTCGACGCGGGCCTGCTCGAGGTGTCGAGCCTCATCGCGTTCCTGCTGTACGCCTTCGCGCTGATGGAGCCGATCACCGAGCTGAGCCAGAACATGACCGCGCTGCAGGCGGGGATCGCCGCGGCCGGGCGGATCCGGGAGATGGACACGCTCGAGGTGGAAGAGGACCGCGCGTCCACCGGGACGACGCCGGCGGGGAAGGCCGGTCCCGTACTGGAACTGCGCGGGGTGACCGCGGGCTACGGTGGCGATCCGGCACTGCGGGACGTGTCGCTGAAGATCCCGAGACGCGGGCACACCGCGATCGTCGGGCCGTCCGGCGCGGGCAAGACCACGATGCTGTCGCTGATCATGCGGTTCGTGCGGCCGGAGTCCGGTTCACTGCTGCTGGACGGACGCGCGTACGCGGACCTGCCGTACGCGGACGTGCGGGCCCGGCTGGCCTACGTCGAGCAGGAGACACCGATCGTGCCGGGGACGATCCGGGAGAACCTGCTCTTCACCCATCCGGACGCGACCGAGGAAGAGGTGCGGCGGGCTCTCGGTGAAGTCCGGCTGAGCGACAAGATCGCCGCACTCGACGACGGCCTGGACACGCCGCTTTCGTCGACGTCGGTGTCCGGCGGGGAACGGCAGCGGATCGCGCTGGCCAGGGCGATCCTGCGTACACCGGACGTGGTGCTGCTGGACGAGGCGACCGCGCAGGTCGACGGCCGGACCGAGAGCGCGATCCACGACTGCATCCGGCGGCTGGCGCGCGAGGGCGCCGTGGTCACCGTCGCGCACCGGCTGTCCACGGTGATCGACGCCGACACCATCGTGGTGATGGAGGAAGGCCGCGTCCGGGCGAGCGGCAGCCACGAGCATCTGCTCGCCACCGACACGCTGTACCGGGAACTGGTGGAGGCGCTGCGGATCGCGGGGGAGGGCGCCCCGGTGCCCGGCTGATCTCCTAGGCCGAGACGGCGCGGACACCCGGCGGCATCTCGCGGTTGACCTCGTCGAGCCGGGTGGCGACGGTGCGGCAGGGTTCGCAGCCCGCCAGATGCGCGGCGATCAGGTCCGCCCGGCGGCCCGGCACGCCGCCGCGGAGCCACGCGCCCATCCGGCGCCGCGCCTCCTGGCAGCACGGCGTTCCCGTTTCGGGCACCTGCGCCTGCAAGAACGCCTGGCGGAGTCCTTCGCGGGCTCGCAGGGCCAGCACGGAGGCGCCGTTGGGCGAGACTCCCAGCAGCGGAGCGACCACCTTCGGCGAGTCGCCTTCGGCTTCGGTCCGCCAAAGCACCGTCCGCCAGCGGCCGGGGAGCGCGCAATAGGCGGTCCACGCCAGCCGGGCGTTCGCGCGGAGGATGACGAGTTCTTCCGCACCCACGACCCCGGCGGCCTCTTCGACCGCCGGGGTCGTGCCGTACAACTCGACCCGTTTGTGGTGGTGGCTCCACTTGGCCGCGAGATTCCGGATGGTGACCGCGAGGTAGGGGCGGAGGTTCTCCCGCGGGCCGCCGCCGTCGCGGATGACGCTCAGCACGCGCACGAAGGCTTCGGCGACGAGGTCGTCCCGTTCGGCGGGATCGGCGACCCAGCCCGCGGCGATCCGGCGGAGCGGCTCGGCGTGCCGCCGGAAAAGTGTCTCGCCGGCGGCGATGTCACCGGCGCGGAAGGCATCGAGCAGCGTGGCGTCCGCCGTGGTGTCGACGTCTTCCCTCATCGCGGTCTCCCGGACGGGCCGATTTGCATACCCAAAGTAACGGGTACGGCAGTGTACCCGTTAACCGGCCGCCGATAAACTCTGGGGGATGACGCCTGAAGCCGACGTGCCTCGGCCGGACGGCCGCGCGGCGCGCTGGGCGGGACAGCGTGAGCGCCGCCGACGGGATTTCGTCGACGCGGCGCTGCGCGCGATCGCCGCGCACGGTCCGGAGGTCTCCACCGAACAGATCGCCGACGAGGCGGGGGTGGCGAGAACGCGGGTGTACAAGCATTTCGACGACGCCGCCGACCTGCAGCGCGCGATCGCCGACCGTGCCGTCCGGCTCATCACCGCCGAGCTGGCCCCGCTGTGGGACCCGAGCGGGACGCCGATGCAGCTGATCACCATGGCGGTCGGCGCCCATACCGGCTGGCTCGCCGAACACGGGAACCTCTACCGCTACCTCGCCCGGCATTCCCAGGCCGGACGGCGCGGCGGCGATGCCATCACCGACGTCAGAACGGCGATCGCCCGGCAGTTGTCCATCCTGTTCAAGCATTACCTCGACACCTTCGACCTGGACGGCCGGATCGCCGAGCCACTCGCCTTCGGGCTGGTCGGCCTCGTCGACACGAGCGCCGCGCGCTGGCTGGAGAACCCGTGCGGTATCGAGCTCCCGGAGCTCGCGAGCCAGCTGGTGCGGTGGATCTGGCGGGTCATCGACGACACGCTCCGGGAACGCGGTATCGAACTCGACCCGCATTCGCCGCTGCTCGTGCCGGGCGGCTGAGCGCTCAGGATGTGGGAGCGGGAATGAAAGCCCGCCGGCCGGTGTCGGAGCCGTCATGGTCACCCCTTTCGACGACCCGGCGTGGGCTTCGCTGACCGGGCCGCACGCCCACTTCGCGGAACGCTCCGGCCAGGTGCTGCGCTATCAGGTCGACGTCGCGCCCTTCTTCGCGCTGCCGCCCGAGCCGGACGACGGTGTGTGGGCCGATGTCGCCGCGCTGGCGGGTCCCGGCCAGACGGTCACCGTCCACAACGCGCTGCCCGTCCCGGCCGACTGGGAAGTCCTCGGCAGGATCGCCGGGGTCCGGCTGGTCGACGTCGCGCTCGAAGCCGCCGAAGAGCCCGAAGCCGTCGTGCTGGGGCCGGACGACGTCCCGGAGATGCTGGAGCTCGTCGAGCGGACCAAACCGGGGCCGTTCCGGAAGCGGACCATCGAATTGGGGACATACCTGGGAATCCGGCGCCACGGCGAGCTGGTCGCGATGGCCGGGGAGCGGATGCACCCGCCCGGCTGGACCGAGATCAGCGCCGTCTGCACCGACCCGGCGTATCGCGGCCAAGGACTGGCGGCCCGGCTCATCCGCGCGGTGGCGGCGGGGATCCGGGCCCGCGGCGAACGCCCGATGATGCACGCGGCGGCGACGAACACCTCGGCCATCAGGCTCTACCGGTCGATCGGTTTCGAGGTGGTGCCGAAGCCGGACTTCGTGTCGGTCCGGGTCCCGGGCTCCTTGTGAAGTTGCTCTAACGAGGGATTTCAGAAACTCGCGATGGACTGAACAGCACGGTCGGGCCAGACTTCGCGCCATGAAGGCATTGGTCAAAGCCGACCGAGCACCCGGGCTGGAACTCACCGACGTGCCGGACCCCGCCGTCGGCCCCGGCGACGTCGCCGTCCGCGTGCTGCGCGCCGGGATCTGCGGCACCGATCTGCACATCGACTCCTGGGACGACTGGGCGTCGCGAACCATCGCCGCGCCGCTGGTCATCGGGCACGAGTTCGTCGGCGAGGTGGTCGAGATCGGCCGGTCGGTGACCACGGTCAAGGTGGGCGACCTGGTCAGCGGCGAGGGCCATCTGGTCTGCGGAAGCTGCCGCAACTGCAAGGCCGGGCGGCGGCACCTGTGCGCCAGGACCAAGGGCCTCGGCGTGCACACCGATGGCGCCTTCGCGCAGTACGCGGTGCTGCCCGAGATGAACGCCTGGGTGCATCGCACCAAGGTCGACCTCGACATCGCCGCGATCTTCGACCCGCTCGGCAACGCCGTGCACACCGCGCTGTCCTTCCCCGTCATCGGGGAGGACGTGCTGGTCACCGGGGCCGGCCCGATCGGCATCATGGCCGCCGCCATCGCGCGCCACGCGGGCGCGCGCAACGTGGTCGTCACCGACGTCAGCGAGCACCGGCTGGAACTGGCCCGCAAGGTCGGCGTCGACCTCGCGCTGGACGTCTCCTCCTCGACCATCGCCGACGCGCAGGAGCGGCTCGGCATGGCCGAAGGCTTCGACGTCGGCATGGAGATGAGCGGGCGGCCCGAGGCGCTGCGCGACATGATCGCGAACATGTCGCACGGTGGCCGCGTCGCGCTGCTGGGACTCCCCGCTTCCGAGGTGTCGGTCGACATCGCGTCCGTGGTGCTGAAGATGATCCAGATCAAGGGGATCTACGGGCGCGAGATGTTCGAGACGTGGTACTCGATGTCCGTGCTGCTGCAGGCGGGGCTGGACATTTCGCCGGTGATCACCCACCGGTTCGGCTACACCGAATACGAGAAGGCGTTCGCGACGGCCAGGGAAGGCCGCTGCGGCAAGGTCATTCTGGACTGGACGGAGAACTGATGTACGGCGCGATGCGCGACGACCTCAAGGCCGGGCTCGCCGAGATCCGGGAAGCCGGGCTGTACAAGGGCGAGCGGGTGATCCAGGGGCCGCAACGGGCTTCGGTCAGTGTCGGCGACGGCGACGTCCTCAACTTCTGCGCCAACAACTACCTCGGCCTCGCCGACCACCCCAAGCTGATCAAGGCCGCGCAAGAGGCGCTGGACCGCTGGGGCTTCGGCATGGCGTCGGTGCGGTTCATCTGCGGGACCCAGCAGCCGCACAAGGAGCTCGAGGCGAAGCTGTCGGAGTTCCTCGGCACCGAGGACACGATCCTCTACAGCTCCTGTTTCGACGCCAACGCCGGGCTCTTCGAGACGCTGCTGACCGATCAGGACGTCATCATCTCCGACGAGCTCAACCACGCGTCGATCATCGACGGCGTCCGGCTCTGCAAGGCGAAGCGGATGCGCTACCGCAACCGCGACGTCGCGGATCTGGAAGCCCGGCTCAAGGAGGCGTCCGGCGCGCGCTACCGGATGATCGCCACCGACGGCGTGTTCTCGATGGACGGCTACCTCGCGCCGCTCGACGAGATCTGCGAGCTGGCCGAGCGTTACGACGCCCTGGTGATGGTCGACGACTCGCACGCCGTCGGCTTCACCGGGCCGACCGGTCGCGGTACGCCGGAGCTGTTCGGCGTGCAGGACAAGGTCGACGTGCTGACCGGCACCCTCGGCAAAGCGCTGGGCGGCGCGAGCGGCGGCTACACCTCCGGCCGTGCGGAGATCGTCGAGATGTTGCGGCAGCGTTCGCGGCCGTACCTGTTCTCGAACTCGCTGGCGCCGTCGATCACCGCGGCCGCGCTCGCCACGCTGGAACTGCTGGACTCGTCGAGCGACCTGCTGGGCAAGCTGCGCGCCAACACCGAACTGTTCCGGCGCCGGATGACCGAGGCGGGTTTCGACCTGCTGCCGGGCGAGCACCCCATCATCCCGGTGATGATCGGTGACGCCGCCAAGGCGGGCAAGATGGCGGATCTGCTGCTCGACCAGGGCATCTACGTGATCGGCTTCTCGTACCCGGTGGTGCCGCACGGCAAAGCGCGGATCCGGACGCAGATGTCGGCGGCGCACTCGACCGAGGACGTCAACCGGGCCGTCGACGCGTTCGTGACCGCTAGGTCCATGATGGACGAATGATCGATCCGCGACGGCTGCGCGTGCTGCGTGCCCTCGCCGACCACGGCACCGTGACGGCGGCGGGCCAGGCGCTGCACCTGACGCCGTCCGCGGTCTCCCAGCAGCTGGCCGCCCTCGAAGCCGAGTGCGGCCAGCAGCTGCTTCGCCGCCGGGGCAGGCGTGTTTCGCTGACCCCGGCGGGGGAACTGATGGTGGTGCACGCCAACGCCGTCGCCGCCGAACTGGAACGGGCGCAGGCCACCCTGGCCGCGCTCGATTCCGGCGTACAGGGCATGGTGCGGCTGGCGAGTTTCGCCTCCGCGATCACGATGGTCGTCGCGCCGGCGATCGCCTCCCTGCGGGCCGGATCGCCAGGGGTGTCCATGCAGGTGCAGGACGTCGAGGGGCACGCGAGCATCCCGCTGCTGCTCGACGGCGAGGTCGATCTGGCGATCACCGAGGAGTACCGGCTCTCGCCACGGACGGATGAAAGCAGGCTCACCCGGTTCCCCCTGTACGTGGAGCCCTTCGACGTCGTGCTGCCCACCGCGCACCGGCTCGCGGAAGCGTCCGAAGTGGACATCGACGAACTCGCCGACGATGAGTGGATCGCGCCGAAACCCGGGAATCCGTGCCGCGACGTGCTGATGATCGTGTGCGCAAACCCGGCGATCCGGCACGTCTCCGACGATTTCCACGCGATCACCACCCTGGTCGCCGCGGGCGAGGGCGTGGCGCTGGTGCCGCGCAACGCTTTCGCCGCCGTCCCCGGAGCCGTCGCCGTCCCGTTGCGCGGCGAACCGCCGCTGCGCCGCGTGTTCGCCGCCGTCCGGCGGGGGAGCGCGGACCACCCGTTGCTCAAGACCGTGCTCGCCGCGCTGCTGGACGCGGCGCCGGGTCATGCGAATGCGGACCGGGGAAGTCGCGCTTAGGATCGTGGCATGCTCCAGATCGATGCTCTCACCTGGATCGTCACGATCGGTCTGGTGCTCGGGCTGCTGGCACTCGATCTCATCATCGCGGCCGTGCGTCCGCACAAGGTCGGCTTCGGCGAGGCGGTGGCCTGGTCGGTCGGCTACATCCTGGTCGCGGTGGCGTTCGGTGTCTGGCTGACGCTCGCGCACGGTGGCGACTTCGGGCAGCAGTACTTCGCGGGGTACATCGTCGAGAAGAGCTTGTCGGTCGACAATCTCTTCGTCTTCGTGATCATCATGAGCACCTTCGCGGTACCCGAGGAACATCAGCACAAGGTGCTCACGTTCGGCATCGTCGTCGCGCTGATCATGCGCGCGATCTTCATCGCGCTCGGCGCCACACTGCTTTCCTTGTTCTCCTTCATGTTCCTGCTGTTCGGGCTGCTGCTGATCTACACCGGCGTCCAGCTGTTCCGGCATCGCGACGAGGATCCGGACGTCGAGAACAACGTGGTGGTGCGGTCCGCGCGGAGGCTGCTGCCGCTGTCCACCGAATACGACGGCGGCAAACTCCTCACCCGAGTGGACGGGAAGCGGGTGGGCACGCCACTGGTCGTGGTGCTGCTCGCGATCGGCGGGATCGACCTGCTGTTCGCGCTGGACTCGATCCCCGCGGTCTTCGGTGTCACCGACGAGCCGTACCTGGTCTTCGCGGCCAACGCCTTCGCCCTGTTGGGCCTGCGGGCGCTGTACTTCCTGGTGAAGGGCCTGCTCGATCGTCTGGTGTACCTGTCGGCCGGGCTCGCGGTGATCCTCGGGTTCATCGGGATCAAACTGATCCTGCACTGGGCACACGTGGACATCGACGAGAGCGTTCCGGAGATCTCGACGCCGGTCAGCCTCTCGGTGATCATCGGCATCCTTGTGGTGGTGACCGTGGCGAGCCTGCTCAAGACCCGCAAGGATCCCTCCGCCAAGGCGCATCCGGGCTCGCTGCGCGGTTCCCGTCCCGACGAGGACTAGCGCCAGCCGCGTTCGAGGAGGTCGAAGATCCTCTCGACGTCCTCCCGCGGGTCCGGGCGGCCCCGGGTGAGGGCCGGAATGTCCAGCACGAAGCGCGCGAGCGCCTGGCAGGCGATGTCGTCGGAGGCCGCGCCGGTCTCTTCGGCGATCGCGACGCCGAGGGCCGCGGCGTGCCGGGTCCACATGCGCTCGCCGTATTCCTGAAGCGCCGGGGTGCCGGTCACCAGCGCGGTGAACTCGGCGTACTGGGGACGCGTCGTGAGTGGAACCCACGTCGCGAGCACGTACTCGCGGAGCGCCTCGACGATGCCCTGGCCCTCTTCGCGCTTCCGGACGGCGGCGACCAGGCGTTCTTCGCGGTCCTGCGATTCGTCGAAGACCAGTGCCTCCTTGCCGGGGAAGTGCTTGAACAGCGTCGTCGTCGAGACGTCGGCCGCCTCGGCGATGTCGCGGATGCTCACCTGGTCGTAGCCCCGCTCCAGGAACAACTTCAGCGCGGCGTCCGCCAGCGACTGGCGGGTGGCCGCCTTCTTGCGTTCACGCCGTCCCGGTGTCTCCATGAACGCACCCTACCGCATGAGTTGTCACGGTCACTAAGTTGACTCGTTGCACTTTTTAACTCGTTCTGCTTTTCTGGGGTCATGACGATCAGCATCATCGGAGCGGGTCCTGGAGGTCTGACCTGTGCCCGCATCCTGCAGAAACACGGCGTTCCCGTGACGGTCTACGACCGCGATCCGCATCCCCGGGCGCGGAACCAGGGCGGCACCCTCGACCTCCACGCGGACGACGGTCAGCTGGCCCTGCGCGAGGCCGGCCTTCTCGACGAGTTCCTCGCGCTCGCCCGTCCGGAGGGGCAGGAGATGCGCAAACTGGATCTCGCCGGACGTCTCCTGGAGCACCATGTCCCTGCCGAAGGGGAGATGTTCAGGCCGGAGATCGACCGCGGCCAGCTCCGCGGCCTCCTGCTCGACTCGCTGGAGCCGGGCACCGT
This sequence comes from Amycolatopsis sp. NPDC000009, assembly GCF_055563465.1. NCBI lineage: Bacteria > Bacillati > Actinomycetota > Actinomycetes > Pseudonocardiales > Pseudonocardiaceae > Amycolatopsis > Amycolatopsis sp. NPDC000009. Next base: position 1,574 of record NZ_JBVHDI010000028.1, on the reverse strand, counting down.
CCACTGGGGACGGACGCTGGAGCGGGTCGAGGCCCCTGGACGTCTGCGCTTCACGGACGGCGCGACGATCGAGACCGATCTGGTCATCGGCGCCGACGGCGCGTGGTCGCGGGTCCGCCCGGCGGTTTCGGCGGCCGTGCCCGAATACGCCGGGATCACCTTCCTGGAGGCGTGGTTCGACGACGTCGAGAACGCGCACCCCGAACTCGCCGAACTCGTCGGCCAGGGCAGCGCGATGGCGGCCGACGGCGAGCGGTGCCTTTTCGCGCAGCGCAACAGCGGGGACCACATCCGGGTCTACATCATCCAGCGGCTGCCCGCGGACTGGGCCGGGTCGGGTACGGATGTCCGCGGCCGGCTGCTCGACGCGTTTTCCGGCTGGTCGCCGTCGATGTTGCGGATGATCACCGACAACGACGGGCCGTACGTCGACCGTCCGTTGTACGTTCTGCCCGTCCCGCACACGTGGGAGCACACGCCTTGGGTGACCCTGCTCGGCGATGCGGCTCACCTGATGCCGCCGCTCGGCGTCGGCGTCAACCTGGCCATGGTCGACGCTTGTGAGCTCGCCCTCGCGCTGGCCGGTTCTGCTTCGGCCGGTGATGCTGTGGCGCTTTATGAGAAGACCATGTTGCCACGGTCGGAGGAGATCGCGCGGCGGCTGGAGAATGGTGCCGAGGGGTTGCTCGACGTCGATTAGTGTTGCTGTGTAAGGGAAAATGTCTTTTTGTCGGTGGTCGGTTGTAGTTTCGGTGTGTGGATACACGTAACGCCCTTGTGGCGCTTCTCAAGGAAATCACCTCGGCTGGTCTGTTGGAGGAGGTGAATGCCGGGCTGGATGTGTTGGAGGACGGTGATGCTGTGGCTGTTGCGGTGGCGGCGTCGGAGGGGATCGCGCGGTTGGAGGCGGTCCGGTTCCGGGCGCTGGGGCAGTTGAACCGCCACCGTGATGGTGCGGCGAGTGTGGTGCAAGAGGTCGCGTTCGCGTTGTCGGTTGTGGACGGTCACGCGGCCGGGCTGGTGTCCACCGCCGAGGCGTTGACCACCCGGCTGCCGTGCACTCTGGGGTTGCTGGACCGTGGCCAGGTGGGTGGTTACGGGGCGATGAAGGTCGCTGCCGCGACGGCGTGGTTGTCCGATGACGACGCGCGTGCGGTGGACGCGGTCCTGGAAGACCGCCTGCCGGGCCGGAACTCGGATCAGGTTCGGAAGGCGGCGCATCATGCGGCGATGATGGCTGATCGTGACGGTGCTGCTCGTCGGGTGGAGCGGCATCGCGCTGGTCGGCGGTTGTCGATCCGGCAGGGTGAGACGGGGGTGGCGTCGATCGAGGTCGAGGACGGGCCGGTGGAGAAGGTCGCCGCCGCCTACACCCGGATCGACCGCGAAGCCCGCGCCCTCAGAACGGGTGGGGAGACCCGCACTCTGGATCAGCTGCGCGCCGACGTCGCCCTCGACCTGCTGCTCGGTGGCCAGGGTGGGAAGGGTGAGCGGTCCGAGGTGTTCCTCTACATGGATCTCAACACCTACCTCGGGGCGAACGATGATCCGGCGGAGTTGGCGGGGCATGGGTA
>NZ_JBVHDI010000027.1:11633-95256 GCF_055563465.1 Amycolatopsis sp. NPDC000009 | reverse complement strand
TACCCATGCCCCGCCAACTCCGCCGGATCATCGTTCGCCCCGAGGTAGGTGTTGAGATCCATGTAGAGGAACACCTCGGACCGCTCACCCTTCCCGCCCTGCCCGCCCAGCAACAGGTCGAGGGCGACGTCGGCGCGGAGCTGATCCAGAGTGCGGGTCTCCCCACCCGTTTTCAGGGCGCGGGCTTCGCGGTCGATCCGGGTGTAGGCGGCGGCGACCTTCTCCACCGGCCCGTCCTCGACCTCGATCGAGGCGACCCCCGTCTCACCCTGCCGGATCGACAACCGCCGACCGGCGCGATGCCGCTCCACCCGACGAGCAGCACCGTCACGATCAGCCATCATCGCCGCGTGATGCGCCGCCTTCCGAACCTGATCGGAGTTCCGGCCCGGCAGGCGGTCTTCCAGGACCGCGTCCACCGCACGCGCGTCGTCGTCGGACAACCACGCCGTCGCGGCAGCGACCTTCAACGCCCCATAACCACCCACCTGGCCACGATCCAGCAACCCCAAAGTGCACGGCAGCCGGGTGGTCAACGCCTCCGCGGTGGACACCAGCCCGGCCGCGTGACCATCCACAACCGACAACGCGAACGCGACCTCCTGCACCACACTCGCCGCACCATCACGATGCCGGCTCAACTGCGCCAACGCCCGGAACCGGACCGCCTCCAACCGCGCGATCCCCTCCGACGCCGCCACCGCAACAGCCACAGCATCACCGTCCTCCAACACATCCAGCCCGGCATTCACCTCCTCCAACAGACCAGCCGACGTGATTTCCTTCAGAAGCGCCACAAGGGCGTTACGTGTAACCACACACCGAAACTACAACCGACCACCGACAAAAAGACATTTTCCCTTACACGGCAACAGGTAGCGCGATCAGTAGTAGTGCCGCAACTCGTCCCACAACGCAGGCCAAGGCCGCGAAGTCCCCGTGCACAAGGAAATCCGTACTCCTTGCTCTTCGTTCTCCACTCCGAGCCCGTTGTCGTGCACGGCGGCCTCGTGGCATCCGGTGAACCACGCCGGAAGGTGCGGCCCCACGACGACCACCGGGCCGACAGCGTCAGCGGGAGGAGGGCCCCAGTCCGCATAGGACATATGCCCCGAGTACACCGCGGGAAGCCCGTAGTGCTCCAGAGCCCCCGCCTGTCCGTAGTTCCGCGTGAAGATCACCGCGGTCGAGCGCTGCTCCGCCGGGATCCGCTCCCAAACCCTGGCGACCGAAGAAGCCAGCTCTGGCCATCCCACCTGCTCGCCTTGCTCCTTGTTCACGGCCAGGACCGGCGCCAGCGCGGACTCCGGCAACAAAGGCAGTCCGACGACGAGCGACACTGCCGCGCCCACGAAAGCCAGGAAGACCGCCAGAGCGCGGCGCCAAGTCCGGTCGAACCAGCGCAGGCAAGGTTCGGCGCCGGCGGCCGCGAGCAGCAACAGAAACGGCGCCGAGTAGTACGGTTTTCCGCCCAGTGCCAGCAAGATCGCGCACAGCACCGGATAGGCGAGCGCCAGGGAGCGGGCCCAGCGCAAGTCAGGATCGCGCCACAGCCTGAGTCCACCGGCGATCCAGACCGGCACGGCCACCGGGGAAAGATAGAGCAGCTGCATCGGCACGAACAGGATCCGGTTCTCCGCGCCGTCGTCCTCGCTGATACCGGAAGCCACGGTCAGCAAAGGGAAATCGTGCGCCGCCTGCCAGATCAGGCCGGGCGCGGCCAGGACGAGCGCGAGCAGGATACCGGCGGGGAGCCAGCCCGTGCGGAACACCGTTCGCGGGCCGACGGCGAGTACCGCCAGGCCGATCGAGGCGACCATCAGCAGGACGAGCCACTTGCCCTCCAGCCCGATGCCGACGACGGCGCCCACCGCGAGCCACCACCGGCCGTCGCCGGTGCGCAGCAGGCGCAGGACCACCAGACCCAGCGCGCTCCAGACCAGCACGTCGACGGTGGCGGTCGACAGCATGTGCCCATCCACCACGACGAACGCCGCCAGCGCGGTCATCGCGGCGGTGAAGACCTGCGCGCCGCGCCCGCCACCGAACTCGCGGGCGACCAGCGCCAGCAGGATCACCGTCGCGGCGGCGCACAACGTCGCGACCACGCGCAGACCGGCGGGAGTGGCGCCGAAGACGTCGGTGGAGACCCGCGCGAGCAGGGGCGTCAGCGACGGCTGATCGACATATCCCCAGTCGAGCCGTTTCCCGGCGGCGAGAAAGTACAGCTCGTCCCGATGGAAGCCGTACCGGCCGGACAAGAGTGTCAGCACGAGGACCTGGATCGCGACGACCAGACCGACCGGAACCCGAGCGAATCGCTCCATCGCGCCTCCCCAGACGACGCGAAGCCTACTGCGTGGGCGGCGCCAATTCGACCCTGTTGCGGCCGCCTTGTTTCGCGCGGTAGAGCGCCATGTCGGTGGCGACGAGAAGGTCGTCGACGCTGGTGATGTTGGCCGCCGGATACAGCGCCCCGCCGATCGACACGGTCAGATCGGTCAGCACGGTGTCGCGATCGGGCAGCGCGACCGACACCACCGCCACCTGGTGCCGGATCCGTTCGGCCACCTGGAGCAGCGTCTCCTCGCCGTGGATGTCCGGGATGACGATGGCGAACTCCTCGCCGCCCCACCGCCCGCACACGTCCTGCTCCCGGATCTCGGCGCGCAGCGCGTCGCCGACCGCGCGCAGGACGAGGTCGCCGTTGGGATGGCCGTAGGTGTCGTTGATCGTCTTGAAATTGTCGAGGTCGAGGAACAGCACACCGAGTTTGCGGCCGGCGCGTGTCCGGCCGAGCTGTTCCTCGGCCAGCTGACGCCAGCGGCGTTTCGTGACGAGGCCGGTGGTGGCGTCGGTATGCGCGTCGCGCCGGTACTGCGTCAACAGGAGCCCGCGGTGCAGCGCGACCAGCGCGATGACGACCCCGACCAGCACCAGCGGGTTGGCCTGAACGAGGACGACGGCCGTCACGAGACCGAGGCCGAGCGCGCCGGCCTCGAGGATCTGGTCGCCGAACCCGGAGAACAGTTCGCCGATCGACTTCGGCGGCGACGAGAGCGCGATCGCGATCATCACCAGCGCGGTGTTGATCGCCCACCGCAGGGCCGCCGCGACGATGATGACGGCGAGGTCCCCCAGTCCGGCGAGCAACCCGGAGTCGGGCGGGCCGGGGTAGTGGCGCATGCCGAGGCTGAGGACGACGACTGCGGCCTGCGTGCCGCAGAGCACCGTCGCGGCGGAGAAGATCCACCGATGGGGGAGAACCGGCCGTTGGTGTGGCCAGATCCGCAGCCATGCGATGGTGTAGGTCACCACGACCATCGCGGCGGCGAGCACCGGCGGCAGCGCGATGACGGCGGCGACGCTCCACACCGCCTTGGTGTCGACGTAGGCGACCGACGGGGCCCTGTCGTACTCCCGTTGGCGTTCGATCTGCCGGGTGCCCTCGATCGCGATGGCCGCGCACAGCGTCAAGACGCCGAACCGCACCAGGTCGGTGCCGGTCACCGGGACCAGCCGGGCCGTGGCGGCGGTCGAGAGGACTGCGATGAGATTCACGACCAGGACGTAGGTACGCACAGGTCGCGGCAGGCTCCACAGGTGCCAGGCCCTGAGCCGCCGCCGCGCGCCACCGAGTCGTCCGTCCACGCACCCTCTTCCGTCGGTGATCTACACCGTAATCGAACCGGGACGGCGACGGCCGCGTTGTCTCCGACGATAAGACAGGCGGCCTCGAATTCCCCCGGACAGCCCAACCGAAACGAGGGAGGCGCACCGATGCAGGACAACAACTGGTGAGTGTTTTGCCGGGTAGATCGCTATTTCGAGGGAGGTGAACGACATGCGGGACAACAACTGGACCACTCGGCGTGACAACAACTGGACGTGAGTGATCTCGCCCACGACCGCGTGATTGCGCGAAGGGAGGTGAACGTAGTGCGTGACAACAACTGGACGACCCGTCGTGACAACAACTGGACGTGATGTGTCAGGAACCGTGTTCGCCAACGGGTGTCGTCCCGCCGATCGGCCCCACCTCAGGGCCGCGGCGGGACGACACCGCCCGTGACCAGCCCACCCCGGCGACACCGGCGACCAGCACCCCCGCGGCCGCCGCGACGGTGATGACGGTGGTCGGCGCGACGACCTGGGCCAGCAGTCCGGCGGCCGCGATCCCCGCCGCCTGAGCCGCCCGCAACGCCGCGATCGCGACCCCGATCACCTGACCGCGCTGGGCGGGCGGCGCGGCGAGGCTGTACTGGGTCTGCGTGATCATGTCGTGCGCGGAGAACACCCCCGAGATCGTCCACAGCACGACGATCGTGTGCAGGCCCGGAGCCCAGCCGGTCGGGATCAGCACCAGGCTGCTCGCCACCGCCAGCGCGCCCAGTACCCGGATCTGCCGTTCCCGCGGGACGCGGCTCAGCAGGATGCCGCCGAGCACCGAGCCGACGGGGTTCGCGGCCAGCAACCACGGCAACGCGCCCGCGCCGCCCAGTTCGGCGGCGACCGGGACGGCGAGGCCCTCGGGCACGACGTAGAAACCGCAGCAGCAGGCGATGAGCAGCAGCCAGCGCAGCTTGCGGTCGCGTGCCACCAGACGGCAGCCCGCGATCAGGGACGGTCGTTCGTGGTGGGCGGGTGCCGTGGGCGGGAATCGTTCGAGCCCGAAGCGGAGCATGAGCGCCGACAGCGCGAACGTTCCCGCGTCGATCAGCAGCGCGCCCGGCACACCGAGTCCGGTGACGACGGCGGCGCCCGCGCCGAAGCCCACCACGAGCCCGGCCTGGTACGTGGACGAGATGACGGCCTGGCCGACGACCAGCCGGTCCGGATCGAGCAGATCCGGCAGCATCGCCTGCCGGGCCGCGTGGAACGGCCCGGCCATGAGCTGCACCAGGAACAACAGCGCGGCCGCGACGGGCAGCGGGAGCCCGGGTACCGCCATCAGCGCGATCAGGACGGCGCGGCCGACGTCGGTCACCACCATCACGGTGCGTCGCGAGAACCGGTCCGCGACGCCGCCCAGCGCGCCGCCGAGGAGATCGGGGACGAAGGTCAGCGCGTACGCCGCCGAGGCCCACCCCGCCGAGGACGTCCGGTCGAACACCAGCACGGTGAGCGCGACCCTGGCCAGCTGGTCGCCGGCGACCGAGAGCAGATGCGCGAGCCAGATCCGGCGGAATCCGGCGACCGCGAAGACGCTGCGGAACGACGCCGCTCGGGCTGGCATGCGCTTCAGGCTGTCGTGAAGCGGCCACTCGGCGCAACCCTCGGAAAAAATCCGTCCGCCGTGTCGAACCGGCGAAGTCCCGTTCGACGTGTTGGTAAGAGAAGGAACGGAGAATCCGATGTCGCATTCACTGGGCCCGCTGGCGAACAACCTCGCCGCCTACGCCATCTACTCCACCGCGCAGACCGAAATGCGTCACGCCTACAAGCTGATCGACGCGGGCGACTACCTCGGCGCCGCCGCGGAGATCGATTCCGCCGCCCGCGCCGCCGAGGTGCTCGCTCGCGCCACCTTCGATCTCGACGCCGAGCGCTCGGAACGCTGGCTCAGAGTCGTCGCCGCCCGGAAGCGGTTCGCGGACCAGGCCAGGGCGCGGGCCTCGGACACCGCACTGGCCGTCGCCGCTTAACGGAAAGCGCGTCGATAAGTGGCGGGGCTGACGCCCGTCGTGCGCTTGAACCGCTCGCGGAACGCCGTGGGCGAGCCGAAACCGACCTCGGAGCCGATCCGTTCGACGGCGTACCGCGTGGTCTCCAGCAGATGCTGTGCCTGCCGGACCCTCGTCCGGTGCAGCCATTGCAGTGGCGTCGTCCCGGTCTGCTCGCGGAAGTGCCGGATCAGCGTGCGCGTGCTCATCCCGGCGCGCGCGGCGATATCGGCCAAGGTGAGATCGCGCGCGAGATTCTCCTGCATCCAGAGGAGGGTGGGTTCCAGCGCCGCGCCGCGGGGAGCGGGCGGATGCCGCAGCGCGATGAACTGCGCCTGGCCGCCCTCGCGCTCCAGCGCCATGACCGAAAGGCGGGCGGCGTCGGCCGCGATCGCGGAGCCGTGGTCCCGCCGGATCAGATGCAGGCACAGATCCAGGCCGGCGGCGGCGCCCGCGGAGGTCAGGATCTGCCCGTTGTCGACATAGAGCACGTCCGGGTCGACATCGATCTCCGGATACGCCGCGGCCAGCGCCTCGGCGGCGACCCAGTGCGTGGTGGCGCGAAGGCCGTCGAGCAGGCCCGCGGCGGCGAGAACGAAGGTGCCGGAACAGATCGAGGCGATCCGCGTGCCCTTCTCCGCGGCCGAAATGAGCGCGTCCTGGACGGATTCCGGCAACGGCCCGGCCGGGTCCGCGGTGCCGGGGACGATGATCGTGTCGGCCTCGCGCAAGGCCTCCAGCCCCCATGGCGCGCGCAGGGTGAAGTGCCCGGCGTCGACTTCCGGGTGTTCGGCGCAGACGAGCAGCCGGTAGCCGGCGCTTCCGTCGGCGAGCCGGGTGCGGGTGAAGACCTCGATCGGCGTCGAGAGGTCGAACGGGATCACCTTGTCCAGCGCGAGGACGGCGACGGTGTGCATGACCGCAACGTACCCGCCCGATGGCGAGATCCCGTTGGAAGGCGTCGTTCGCGCCACTGGGAGCGGGCCGCGGCCGGTTCTAGCGTCGAGCCATGATGATCATCGCGCCGATTCTCGTCGGCCTCGTCTACGTCGTGCTGATGTCGCTGATCCACGAACCACACCGCCGCCGCTTCAACGCGGTCATGGTGGCGGGGGCGGGCGCCGCTTATCTGAGCGGCGGCGGGCTCGGGATCTGGGAGTTCGCGTTCGCCGCGGTCGTGACCTATGTGGCGTACCGCGGCCTCGAATCCTGGACGTTCATCGGCATCGCCTGGCTGCTGCACACCGGCTGGGACGTCGTCCACCACCTCAAGGGCGCCCCGATCATCCCGTTCCTGCACGATTCGTCGTTCGGTTGCGCGATCTGCGACCCGGTGATCGCGATCTGGTGTTTCGCCGGCGGGCGATCGGTCACGGATTTCGTGCGCGCCCGTGTCGGTTCCCGCCGTCCGCGTTCGTCGGTGGGGTGAACCGATCGGACGAAGGGATCTGAAGATGACCGTGATCGTGGCGGGCAAGGTGTACGTCGACCCGGCGGAACGGGACCGGTACGTGGCCGGGCACCAGGTGATCGTCGAGAAGGCGCGGGCCTACCCCGGGTGTCTCGACGTGGTGATCGCGGCGGACACGCTGGAACCGGGCCGGGTGAACATCTTCGAGTACTGGGAGTCGGAGGAGGTGCTGAACGCCTGGCGCGCGATCTCGCCGAGGCCGACGTACTCGGCCGAGATCCTGGACGGGGAGGTCTTCAAGCACCGGGTTTCCTACTCCGGGCCGCCGTTCGACTGAGCGTTTCCGCTTCCTTGGCCCAACCCCACATGATGAAGATCAGGGCCAGGAGACCGATCAGCGCCACGTAAAGGGCGGCCGCCGGCGACACCAGTTGCCGGAAGGCCGCCGCGACGGCGAGGGTTCCGGCGAAGACGGACCAGGCCGCGCCGGCGAACGCGACGCACGCGGCGAGTGCGCGGGTGGTCTCGCCGATGGCAACCGGAACGGCGCGGTAGGCGTGCGCACCAGCGAGGAACGGGGGGATGCACCAAGCGCCGATCGCGACGGCTATCGCGAGGCCGGCGGGTGCGGTGACCTCCCAGCCGCCCATCGTATTGGGCTTGAGCTGGAAGGACGTGAGGTAGAGCTTGCCGATGTCCAGGAAACCCGGCGAAGTGAACGCGAGCGAGGTGCCGGCAAGACCGGCGATGGCGATCAGGGCCCAAACGGTGAACACGGCCTTCACCTGCCACGGCGTCGCCCGGCGATCGCGCTCGGCCGGTCCGGCGTCCGGTACGCCGGTGGCGGGCGCCGGGCCGCGTGCGGCTCTCAACGCGTTCTGGATGGCCGAGAACGTCAGCGCGGCCGCCAGGAGGCCGAGCGCCGTCCAGACGACCGGTTTCCACCCGGCGCTGATTTCGCCGACGGTGTCGGTCGCCAGGTTTCCCACCACACCGGCCGCGATCGAGGTCAGGGCGGCCACTCCCGCGGCCGCCGCTGTCGCCCCTGGTGAGAGTCGCCGCATGTGGCCCCCATTTCACTACGTCGACCAGGGCCATGGTAGCCGGGCGCTTGGCCGTTGGGCCGTTTGATGCGAACATATGTTCTATGCCGACCGAGGGTCCCATCCTGCACGCCGACCTGGACTCGTTCTACGCGTCGGTCGAGCAGCGTGACGACCCGAAGCTGCGCGGGCGGCCGGTCATCGTCGGCGGCGGTGTGGTGCTCGCGGCCAGTTACGAGGCCAAGGCGTTCGGCGTCCGCACGGCGATGGGCGGCGGCCAGGCGCGGCGGCTGTGCCCGGACGCGATCGTGGTCCCGCCCCGGATGCACGCGTATTCGGCGGCGAGCAAGGCGGTCTTCGAGGTCTTCGGCAACACGACGCCGCTCGTGGAAGGCATCTCGATCGACGAGGCGTTCCTCGACGTCGGCGGGCTGCTGAAGATCGCGGGCACCCCGAGCCGGATCGCGGCGAAGCTGCGCGAGGACGTGCTGGAGCAGGTCGGCCTGCCGATCACCGTGGGCGTGGCCAGGACGAAGTTCCTCGCGAAGGTGGCCAGCGGCGTCGCGAAACCCGACGGCCTCCTCGTCGTGCCGCACGACAAGGAGCTGGAGTTCCTGCACCCGCTCCCGGTCGAGCGGCTGTGGGGCGTCGGCAAGGTGACGGCGCGGAAGCTCCGCGAGCGCGGCGTGACGACGGTCGGGCAGATGGAGGGGTTCGGGGAGAAGGAACTCGTCCGGATGCTCGGCCGCGGCGTCGGCGCCCATCTCCACGCCCTGTCCCACAACGACGACCCTCGCCGCGTGCAGACGGGCCGTCGTCGCCGGTCGATCGGGGCGCAGCACGCGCTGGGCAGCAGGCCGCGGTCGCCCGCCGAACTCGACGCGATGCTGCTGACCCTCGCCGACCGCCTCGCCCGTCGCCTGCGGGCGGCGCACCGGGTGTGCCGCACCGTCGTGCTGCGGATGCGGTTCGCCGATTTCACCAAGGCGACCCGTTCGCACACCCTCATGGAGGCGACCGAACAGACCGGCGCGATCGTCGCGGCGGCCCGTGACCTGCTCGCGGCGGCGAGACCGCTGATCGACGAACGCGGCCTCACGCTGATCGGGCTCGCGCTCACGAACCTGTCGAAGGACGACGCGATCCAGCTGGCTTTGCCGTTCGGGGCGAAGCAGCGGGACGCGCTCGACTCGACGCTCGACACCGTCCGGGACCGGTTCGGGTCGAAATCCATCACGCGCGCGGTGCATCTCGGGCGGGCCGAGGAGCCGTGGGTGCCGCTGCTGCCGGACTGAACCCGTCGTTAGGGTGTCCCGGTGGCGGAAGTCGAGATCTACACCGATGGCGCGTGCAGCGGGAATCCCGGTCCCGGCGGCTGGGGCGCGGTGCTGCGGTACGGCACCGTCGAGAAGGAGATCTACGGCGGGGATCCCGGGCCCACCACGAACAACCGGATGGAACTGACCGCGCCCATCGAGGCGCTGGAAAGCCTGAAGCGCCGGGTGTCGGTCGACATCTACACCGACAGCACCTACGTCCGGAACGGCATCACCAGCTGGGTACGGAACTGGAAGAACAACGGCTGGACGACCTCGGCCAAGACGCCGGTCAAGAACGCCGATCTGTGGCGCCGTCTCGACGAAGCCGCCTCACGGCACGACGTCGAATGGCATTGGGTCAAGGGGCATGCCGGTCATCCGGAGAACGAGCGGGCGGACCGGCTCGCCGTCAAAGGCGTGGAAGAGGTCGTCGGACGACCGGTGGTCCAGCCCGGCGAGCGGCCCGCCCGGAATCGCTAGCAGCTGACGTTCACCTTCGCGCTCTTGGCGAAGGAGACGTGGACGTGGTCCATGTGGTTGGCGGTCGCGCCGCCGCGGTCCTCCATGGTGTCCCAGCCGCTGCCGTCGTTGTAGCGCTGACGCCAGATGACGTAGGTGACGCCGAAGTCCTTCTGGTTGGCCATGAGGTACTCGGCGATGGCGTTGCCGGTGGCGGTGTCCACCATGAAGTCCAGCGCGAGGCCGGAGGGGTGGTCGCTGGCGTTCGCCCGGCCGGCGACACCGCCGACGGTCTTGACGCCGAACTTCGCCTTGACGTGGTTGCCGACCTGGGCCACGTGCGGTTTGGTGCCGGCGAGGTCGGTGGAGCACGCCGTCGCGGCGGGCACGGTCTTCTTGACCGGCGCGGGCGCTTTGGTCGGCTTCGGGGGAGCCGAGGAGGTCGCGGGGGAGGGGGACGGGGAGGGGGTGGGGCTTGCCGTGCTGGAGGGCGGGGTGCTGCTGGTCGACGGCGGGGGCGTCACGCTGGAGACCGGGGGAGACTTCAGTGCGAGCGCGGCGCTGGCCGCTTCGACGTCAGGGGTACCTGCGGACGTCAGCCACATCGACGCCGGGAGCGCCGTGGCGACCGCTGCCGCGATACCCGCGGGGAGCTTCCACTGCGGAGCCTTGTGCTTGCGATGTCTGCCGGCCATTTCTCTGATCACTCACCACTTCGGGGACGGGAACTCGCGTCGGGGGCCGCGAGCTCCGGGCAACATTACGAAAAGGACACGGCAATGTCACGCCCGAGTGTGTTCGCCCACAGTTACCTTGATCGTTGAACCAAAAGAGGCTCACGGCCGTACAGACACAAGAAGTGCTTTTAGCTGAGCACTGTGAGTGATGAATTCAATCCGCTTTGCAGGATTGGAAGTACACGTCCTCGTTCGGTGAGATCACGTTCACCCCCGGGGAATGTTGAGCCCGTCCGGTGGCCATCGAGGCCGTGATCACGGTGCAGACCAGCTGATTGATGGCCTGGTTGGACAGTTTGCGCACCGAGTACGGCAGCGAGAGGCTCGACGGGTCGCCCGGATACACCGCGACCCGCCCCAACTCCGGCGGGACGAAGGTGGTGAGCCCCTGCGCGGCTTCCCGCTCCGTCGGCCCCTTCAACAGCATCGTGATCGCGCCTTCGGGGGAGATGAAGCCTTCGCTGGGCCGGGTCACCGGGACGACGCGGCCGTCGGAGACGAAGTACAGCGTCAGGCCGGCACGAACGTAGGTCCCGGTGGTCGCGCGGATCGACGGGCCGGGCCCGGCCGGGACGACGCCGGTCGGCTGCACGCCGCAGGCCGCCAGCAGCGTCGCGGCCGCGAGGGCGGGCAGCACCCGGGTCCTTCTCATCGCGTCCCTTCTTCGGTCCGGTGCGGCAGGCGCAGGACGAACCGGGCGCCGTGCCCGGTGTCGGCGGCGGTGATGTCGCCGCCGTGCAGGCGCGCGTTCTCCAGTGCGATCGCCAGGCCCAGCCCGCTGCCCTCGGAGCGGGCCCGGGCGGTGTCGGCCTTGGTGAACCGGTCGAACACGTGCGGCAGGACCTCGGGATCGATACCGGGTCCGTGATCCTCGACCTCCAGGGTGACGCCGTCGTCGCCGGCGCGCAGCCGGACCTCGACCGGCGCCGCACCGTGCCGGAACGCGTTGCCGACGAGATTCGCCACGATCAGGTCGAGCCGCCGCCGGTCGACGCGGGCGAAGACACCCTCCGGCAGGTCGGTGACCAGGTCTTCACCCGCGCGCCAGCCGCGGGCGTCGAGGCTGTCCCGGATCGCGGTGGCGAGATCCCATTCGTCGAGCACGAGTTCGGCGCGGCCCGCGTCGAACCGGGAGATCTCGACCAGGTCCTGGACCAGCCGGGTCAGCCGCCGGGTCTCGCCCGAGACCAGCCGTGCCGCGACGGCGGTGTCCGGTGGCAGTGCCTCGGCGTCCTCGTCGAGGACGTCGGTGACCGCGTTCATCGCCGCGAGCGGCGTGCGGAGTTCGTGCGAGACGTCGGCGACGAACCGGCGGGCATCGGCCTCCATGGCCCTCAGCTCGCCGACCGTGCGTTCCAGTTCGGCGGCGGTGTTGTTGAAGGTCGTGACCAGTTCGGCCAGCTCGTCGGATCCCTTGGCGGGCAGCCGGACGTCGAGTCTGCCTTCGCCGAGCTGGGCGGCGGCGGTGTTGAGCGCCCGGACCGGTCTCAGCACCTGCCTCGCCGCGAGCAGGGCGAGCGCCGCGGCCAGCGGAAGGACGAGCGCGGCCATCTGCCAGGCGGATTTCGCGAGTTCGTCGATGGCCTGTTGCTGCTGGACGAGCGAAGTGAGCGAATACACCTCGATACCGCTGGCCTCCACCGATCCGTCGGGCCGCCGCGTCAGCACCGGCAAGCCGACCTGGAGTTCGGGGCCGGTGTCGCGGTCCAGCCGCTGGAACTGGATCCGGATGTCGCCCGCGACCGTCCGCCGCAGTTCGGCCGAGAACCTGGTCAGGTCCGGCCCGTTGACCGACCGCAGGTTCCCGCTGACCGCGACGGCGTTCAACCGCAGGCTGCCCGCGAAGTCGTTGAGCTGGTCCTGGGTCGGTGGGGTGGACAGCGGGCGGTCGTAGGCGCCGGCCCGGTCCTTCAGCTGGTCCATCGCCGCGTCCTGGACGGCTTTGAGGATCGCGTTCCTCGCCGAGACGTAACTGGCCCCCGCCGCGGCCGCCGCCCCGATGATCGCCATCGCCGCGAAGGCCAGGATGAGCCGGGGCCGCAGCCCGGAGAGCAGCCTCATGAACGGCCGAACCGGTACCCGAAGCCGCGGACGGTCTGGACGTGTTCGGGTTTCGCGGGAACGTCTTCGATCTTCGCGCGCAGCCGCTGGACACAGGCGTCGACCAGCCGGGAGTCGCCGAGGTAGTCGTGATCCCAGACGGCGGAGAGGATCTGCTGGCGGCTGTAGACCTGTCCGGGCGTGCGCGACAGCTCCAGCAGCAGTTTCAGCTCGGTCGGGGTGAGGGAGACCGGCTCGCCGTTCTTCGTGACCACCAGGCCCGCCCGGTCGATGACGAGACCGCCGTGCCGCTCACCCGCGGCGTCGTCGCTCGCGGGCTTCTCACTCACCGCGCGCCGCAGCACCGCCCGGATCCGGGCGTCGAGCACGCGGGGTTCGATCGGCTTGGTCACGTAGTCGTCGGCACCCGCCTCCAGCCCGGCCACGATGTCGAAGTCGTCGCTGCGGGCGGTGAGCATGATGATCGGCACCTCGCCCGCCGAGCGGATGCGGCGGCAGGTCTCGAAGCCGTCGATGCCGGGGAGCATCAGGTCGAGCACGACGATGTCGGGCTGGAACACCCGCAGTTTCTCCAGCCCGAGCTCACCGCTCTCGGCGGTGTGGACGGTGTGCGCCTGCCGGCGCAGCGCGAGTTCCAGCCCCTCCCGCACGGACGCGTCGTCTTCGATCACAAGGACACTGGCCACGCCGCCCATTATTCGGATGTCGCCGCGCGTGTGCGACTCGGCTCGATCTTGTAGCAGAACCATGACATTGTCCGGACCTCCTGGCTAAACGGCGTGGGGACAGTGAGACGCATGGCCCTACTCCTCCACGAAGCGAAACCGACCCCCGCCCGCCGTCCGCTGCCGGGACGGCACGCCGAGACCAGGCGGACCCTGTCCAGGGCCGTGTTCCAGCTCGTCACCGGACTGGGACTGGCCGTCGCGTTCCTCGTGACCTATGTGCTCTTCGTGCACACGTCTGCCGGGCAGCAGGCGGAGAACGGCGTCGTCCGCAGCGCGCAGTCCGGCCAGTGGTCCACAATGGACTGGGCGGGACCGCTGCGCGACCAGGACATGGTGCTCGTGATCGGCGCCGCCGGGATCGGGCTCGTCGTCCTGGCGCTGCTCCGGCGCAAACCCGGCCTCCTGATCCCCGCGCTGAGCGTCCTCGTGCTCCCGCTCGTCGCCGCGCAGTTGCTCAAGCTCTATGTCCTCGTCCGCCCCGAGCTGCCCGACGGCGGTCGTGGGCCGGGACACAACAGTTTCCCCAGCGGGCACGTCAGCGCCGCCATGGCCATCCTGATGGCACTCGCTTTCGTTCTGCCCCAGCGATTCCGCCCGGCGATCATCGGGATCGGCGGGGTCGCCGTCGCCTGGGTCGCGTCGTCGACCGTCGCGCTGGGCTGGCATCGGCTCAGCGACACGGCGGGCGCCTGCCTGCTGGCGGCGTCGTTCGCCTGCCTGCTCGCCGCCTGGCTGACCACCCGGCGGCGGGACCTGCGCCGTACCCCCGCTTCCCTGGTCGCGGTGGCCGCGGTGCTGCCCACCGGGATCGTCCTGATCGGTTTCGCGGTGCTGAGCACGGCGACCGCCGGCGCCGCCCAGTTCGTCGCCGCGCTGGTGCTGGCCGCGTGCGCGGCGGTGGGAATCGTGCTGGTCGCGCTGTGGCCGTTGCGCGGATCCGCGTTCGAACGGCGGACCGGCGTGGAGACCAGGGTGGTCGACGATCTGCTCGAGACCCGCCTGGTGACCCGCCCCTGACGCGCGTCTTCCGAGGCGCTCCGGAATGTCACGTATGGGACCGTTCGGGTCTCATACGTGACATCGGTGCTTCACGACGCATACGGCCGGCCCCCGTCGGCAAAGCGCATTCAGAGGACTGAATGCGTCGGCGCCCGGGGCGAGGGCGGGACCGCGGAGGGTGCCACGACCACGCGGTTCCGTCCGCTCCGTTTCGCTTGGTACATGGCCGCGTCCGCCGCGCGGAAGAGCTCGCCGTAGTCCGTCGAGTGCTCGGGTGAGAGCCCGACGCCGATCGACACGGTGCAGCCGTGGATCGGCCCCACCGCGCGGGGTTCGTTGGTGGCGTGCCCGCTGGCGAGCTCGGTCAGGCCGGTGATGGCGGTCTTCGCGACGGCCGCCCGGATCCGTTCGGCGATCCGCATCGCCTCCTCGCGGCTGGTGTCCGGCAGCAGTACCGAGAACTCCTCGCCGCCCCACCGCCCGACGATGTCGGTGGAGCGGGTGTTCTGCCGCAGCACGGCGCTGACGCAGCCGAGCACTATGTCGCCGCCGGAATGCCCGTACTTGTCGTTCCACTGCTTGAAGTGGTCGAGGTCCAGCAGCAGGAACGCCGTCGGCCGCCGTCCGGTCTGGTCTTCGAGCAGCCGCAGGGCGGCGGGGGCGTGGAAGGAGTCCTCGGTCAGCAGCCCGGTCTTCCGGTCCCGCTGGCTGCGCGCGATCGTGTCCGCCAGCGCCTGCGAGAGCCGGGTCGAACGCAGCGCGACACCGACCATCACGAGCGGCACCAGCGCGATGTTGACCGCGCCGAGGATCGTGGTGCACGCGGCGAGTTGCAGCGCGTAGACGAAGTCGGCGTTGTCGGCCCAGCTGCCGATCAGCTTCTGCCGCCGCCAGCCGCCCCACGCCAGGCCGCGCGCGATGCTGATCAGGAGCGTCTGCGACGCGAAGTACCAGAGCGCGGCGCCCACCAGCGCGACGGCGGCGACCGCGATGTCGCCCGGTCGCTGGGGGAGCGTGCCCGATTCGAGCCAGGTGTGCAGTGCCGTCAGTTCGGTGATCGTGTGCACGCCGAGGATGGAGGCGGCGTGCGCGGCGGTGGTGAAGAGGAACGTCGTCATCGCCTTGTGCGCGATGGAGTAGCGCTGCACGCGCACCATCAGCAGCAGCGCGAGCGACAACGCGGGAGGCAGCAGGACGGCCGCGCCGCCCAGCCAGACGGCGGTCTGGTCGATGTGCTCGCCGCGCCGGTCGTCGGCCCGGCGCTGCTCCTCCGGATGCTGCGTCTGGACGACGTACCAGATCGCGCAGCACGCGATCACGCCGAAGCGGACCAGGTCGGTGGTCGTGGCGGAAGCCTTGAAACCGCTGTACAGCGCCCAGGCCGAGACGGCGATCTCGGTGCCGAGCATCCAGAACACCGCCGCGGGCGGCAGCCGCCACAGTTCCCAGCCCGCCGGATGCCGCAGGGTGTTCCAGGCACGGCCGCGCAGCCGCCACACGCGGGCGGCGGCGAGGCCGACGGTGTCGGCGAAACCCCGGAGCGAACCGCGCTGCCGCTCCGAGACCGCGTCAGGGTCGTGCTTGCCGAACTCGCTGACGAGGGTCACCTCCCACCGTTACGCACCGCACCCGCTTCGATCTTGCTGGGTCACCACAAGGGGGTGACAGGGGTGCCGCGTTGACGATCTCGTGAGACAGGCCGATACCCGCGTTCGCCGGACGACCTTCCGCCACAAGCTGGCATCGTGGTTCGTATGCCTGACGCCGCCGAGGTTCCCGTGCTGTTCGGCCCGGAATTCGACAGGGACCCCTCGCCCGCCTACGAATGGCTCCGGGCGAACGCTCCCGCGTTCCGGCTCCCGCTGCCCGGCGACACCTGGACCTGGCTGCTGACCCGGCACGCGGACGTCGTTTCCGCGATGGCCGACCCGCGCCTGTCCAAATGCCCGTCCGTCGCGGCGGAGCACTGGCGCAAGGCCAATCTCGGGCTGCCCGCAGACCACCGGCCCACGCTCATCGGGCATATGAACAACTTCGAGGGCGAGGATCACGCGCGGTTGCGCAAGGCCTGCGCCGGCGCCTTCGGGCCGCGGCGGCTGCAGCACATGCGCGACCGCACGCACCGGCTCGCGAACGAGCTGCTCGACCCGGTCCTGGAGCGGGGCGAGGGCGATCTCGTCGAGGATTTCGCGTACCCGCTGGGAATCCGGTCGATCTGCGAGCTGATCGGCATCCCGGACAGCCTGCTGGAGGAGGTCCGCCCGCCCGCGCTGGTGGTCGCCGCCGGCGACGTCACGGACATGGCGTCGATGCTCCGGGCGACCGACGAGCTGGACGCGTTGCTCGCCGACGTCGTCGCCCGCAAACGCGCCGAACCGGGAGCGGACCTGATCAGCGATCTCCTCGCGCAGGAGGCCGCCGGGAAGCTGACCGGCGAAGAGGTCGCCGCGACGGCGTTCCTCTCCCTGATCGCCGGGCACGAGACGACGATCAGTCTCATCGCGTCCACCGCGCTGACCCTCATCACACATCCGGAGGAAGCGGCGCGCGCCCGCGCCGACGGCGCACACCTGACGCTCGTCATCGAGGAGGTCCTGCGCCGCGACACCCCGCTGCAGAACACCAGCTGGCGGTTCGTCACCGAACCGATGGAGCTCGCCGGGCAGCGGATGGAGGCGGGCGATCCGATCCTGTTGTCGTTGCTGGCGGCCAACCGTGATCCGGAGGTGCACCCCGAACCGCTCGCCTTCCGGCCGGGCGAGCGGCCGGTGCGGCACGTGGCCTTCGGCGTCGGCCCGCATATCTGCATCGGCGCCGCGCTCGCGCGGATGCAGGCGTCCGCGGCACTGGAGACGTTGTTCGACCGCGCGCCGTCGATGACGCTGACCGTGCCCGAGGACCGGCTCGTGTGGTGGCCGAGCGCGATCACCCGGGGCCTGCACAACCTGCCGGTGAAGCTCTAGACCGCGCCCGGTCCGCCGGCTCGTGTGATCAGGCGGGATCCGGCTATCGGTGAGCCGTCCGTCCAAACACGCGTGTCGTCCATGTGATCACGTGTGTCGTCCGTCCAATCACGCGTGTCGTCCGAGCGGGCATGCGCCCTCAGGTCACACCGCGCCTTCGAGACGGCCCCGCAGCACGCTCGCCTTCCGGTCGTCGAGATCCATGACGAGCTGGAGCGCGTCGCGCCAGACGGCCATGGCCTCGTCGGTATGCCCCTGGGCGGCCAGCGCGCAGCCGCGTTCGTCGAGCGCGTCGGCCTGCCCCCAGACGTCGCCGCAGTTCCGGTAGGCGGTCAGCGCCTGCTCGCAGTACCCGAGCGCCTGCTCGAGATCGCCGAACCGGCGGCAGGTCCTGGCCAGCGGCACCAGGGCGAAGCCCATGCCGTGCTGGTCGGCGTCCTTCGCGTAGGCGTCGAAGGCGCGCAGGCCGTGGTCGAGGGCCAGGTCCCGCTCGCCGAGGTCGCGGTACGCGCGGCCGAGGTGGACCCGCGCGGTCGCTTCGCCGAGCCGGTAGCCGATCCGGGCGTTCACCTCCACGCTCTGCCCGGCGAGCCGGACGGCTTCGGCGTAGTCCTCCCGCTCGTGCGCGATGTTGCCGAGCCCGACGAGTGCCCAGCCGAGGCTCGGGTTCTCGCCGATCTCTTCCGCGAGCTCGACGGCCTGGCCGAACAGTTCACGCGCGCGGTCGAGGTCGCCGCGCCGCCGGTGCGCCTCGGCGAGGTTGATCGCCGACCACGCCAGCCCGCCGAGGTCGCCGCCCGCCTTCGCGGACTCGATCGCCACCTCGTGGCTGGAGATCCACGTCTGCCACGGCCTGCCGAGCAGGTGGTAGTCGAACAGTTCCACCGGCAGCCGCCAGCCGACCTCGTACAGCCCGTGGTCCAGCGCCAGCCGGGCGACGCCGGTGATGCTCGGCATCTCCGACGCGCACCAGATGTAGGCCTCGTCGAAGGTGGCGAACCGGAGCGGCTCGACGCCTTCGGGCGCGGGACCCAGGTCGACGTGGTGGTCGCGGGCCGGCGTCAGTGTCCAGCTCGCCGCGTTGGCCGCGTGGAGATACCAGTGGGTCAGCCGGGAGACCGCCGCCTGCCGCTCGTCCCGCCACTGTGCGGCGGCGGCCTCTTCGGCGGCGTAGACGCGGAGCAGATCGTGGAACCGGTAATACCGCGCGCCGACCTGCTGGACGAGATGCGCGTGCACGAGCTTGTCGAGCAGGCCTCGCGCGTCGTGTTCCGGCAGACCGGCGAGCGCGGCCGCCGCGCCCGCGGTGAACCGCGGCCCGGGATGGAGGCCCAGCAGGCGGAACATCCGCGCGGTGTCGGCCTCCAGCGCGCGGTACGACCAGCTGAACGCGGCCCGGACCCCGACGGCGTCGTCGTCGACCGCGAGCAGTTCCAGCCTTCGTCCCTCGGCGACGAGTTCGCGGGCGAGATCGCCGACGCTCTGATGGGGATGCGTGGCGACCCGTTCGGCGGCGATGTTCACCGCGAGCGGCAGCGCCGCGCACAGCCGGACGAGCCTGCCGACGCCTTCGGGATCGCCTGCCGCGCGTTCGTCACCGATGAGATCGGCCATGAGCCGCGCCGCTTCGAGATCTTCCAGTGGCTCCAAGGAAACCTGGACCGCGCCGGTGCCGACGACCAGCCCGGACAACCGGCGCCTGCTGGTGATCAGCACGGTGGTGTCCGGGGTTCCGGGCAGCACCGGCCGCACCTGGTGCGAGTCGAGGGCGTTGTCCAGCACGACGAGTGTGCGCTGGCCGCGCAACAGGCCTCGCAGGAGCGCCAGCCGCATGTGTTCCTCGGCGGGGACACGGTCGGGGCGGACTCCGAGACAGCGCAGAAGGTCGTCGAGGACGTCGGCGGGTTGAGCGGGAGAACCCGCCGCGTAGCCGCGAAGATCCGACCAGAGCACGGAGTCGAACTCCTCTTGCCGCCGGTTCGCCCAATTCAGCACGAGCGCGGTCTTCCCGACCCCGGGCGGCCCGGCGACGAAGACCACCTTGGCCGCTTCGGTGAACACTTTTTCGTCCAGCAGCGCCAAGTGTTCCGCACGGCCGACGAAATGACCGGGTGGCGGGGGAAGGTGCACATAGGGTTCGGCGCGGGCGGCTTCGGCGAGCACGACCAGTGCCCCGCCCGCGCCCAGCGCGCGATCGCAGGCTTCGGCGAATTCCGCGCTCGGCGGGGTGAGCCCGCGTTCGACGCGGCTGATCAGGCTTTTGTCGACATAGGCGAGTTTCTGGAGGTCCCGCAAGGCCAGCCCACGAGCCTGCCGCCGTTGCCGCAACGCGCGCCCGAAGGTCAGCGCGGCCGTCGAAACCGGGCGTGCTCCACCGGTCTCCCCGGATCTGGCCGAGCCGGAATTCTCGGTCACCAGAAGCACCTTTCTCCCCGCTGCGCGGCAGATGGTGCCACAACCTTCCCATTGCCTGGGTCACAACCTGGCCACCGGGTATGCGCGGGTGCGAAGACAGCCCCCAAACTGGGCGAGAACGCGCCCGTTCCCCACCGGTGCGCCAGTCGAAAGGGAGGTGGATCATGCGCGACCGCGAAATGTGAGCAGGCCCTGTTCCGCCTTGCGAACGACCGGGCGAGTACTGATCTCCTCGGAAACCGGTCGTGGCCGCCGTTCCCGGCGGCCACGGCCGGGACCCGTGCGGAACATGTAGGACCGCTTAACGTCGGTGTAGATCTTTTCACTTGTCCTGACGAATCGTCCGAGGCAGCTTGGAGAGGTATCGAGCGGCCCGGCGAAAGGGAACGAAGTGAGCATCGGCGCGCCGGGAACCCTGATCCGGATGGGCGTTCTCGCCCTGTTGTGGGGATCGGGATTCCTGTGGATCAAGCTCGCCCTGACCGGGTTGCCGCCCGTTCAGGTGACCGTCATCCGCTGCGCGCTCGGCGCGGCCGTCCTTCTCGTGCTGAGCCGCTGGGCCGGGCAGCGCCTCCCGCGCGGCCGCCGGATCTGGGGCAGGCTTCTCGTCGCCGCCTTCTTCTGCAACGCCTTGCCGTTCGCGTTGTTCAGCATCGGCGAACTGACCGTCGATTCCGGTGTCGCGGGGGTGATGAACGCGACGACCCCGCTGTGGTCGCTGCTGATCGGCATCGGGATCGGCACCGAACGCCGGATCACCGCGGTCCGCGTCGGCGGCCTGGTCCTCGGATTCGCCGGCATCCTGCTGATCTTCGCGCCCTGGCAGAAGAGCGGCCTGCTGGGCTGGGGGACACTGGCCCTGCTCGGCGCCGGCATCAGCTACGCGATCGCTTTCGCTTACATGGGAAGGAAACTCGTCGGCGAGGGCGGTCCGATCGCGATCTCCGCCGCCCAGCTGCTGACCGCCACCGGGCTGAGCGCGCTGGCGCTGCCGTTCGACGCCGCGCCGTCCGGGCCGCTGAACGTGACCGCGGTGATCGCCGTCGTCGTCCTCGGGATCTTCGGCACCGGCGTCACCTTCTATCTCAACTACCGGCTCATCGCCGACGAAGGCGCGACCTCCGCGGCGACCGTCGGCTACCTGCTGCCGGTCGTCTCGGTCGCGCTGGGCGCGATCGTGCTCGGCGAGGAACTCGGCCCGCGGGTGCTCGCCGGGATGGCCGTGGTGCTGCTCGGAGTCGCCCTGACCCGCTACGTGAGGTCTTCGGCGAGCAAGTCCATCAGCAGTCCGTCGTGCCAGCCTTCGCCGTCGGTGTCGCGTTCGTAGCCGCGCATCACCCCGACCTCGCGGAAGCCGACGGCCTTGTAGCAGCGGATGGCGGCGTCGTTGTCCACGGCGGGGTCGATCACCAGCCGATGGTGCCCGCGATCGTGCAGGAGATGCCGCGCCATCGTGCGGACGGTGTCCGTGCCCAGCCCGCGGCCGTGGGCCGCCGGGTCGAGGAAGAGGTCGACCGACGCGTGCCGGTACATCGGGTCCTCCTCTTCGCCGTACTGGACGAAGCCCCGGACGACGCCCCCTTCCAGGACCGTGAAGCACGCCGTCGTGGGGTCGTCGAACGGCCAGGTGGGGGAGTCGTCGACCGAACCCCAGCGCGCCCCGACCTCGGCCGTCCGGCGGATCCGCCGCAAGTCCGGGACATGGGCCTCGGTGACCGGGGTCAGGGTCACGAACTCCCCGCGCAACTCGGTGGTCAGTTCCCGCTCCGTCCGCTCGTCCGAATGGCGCCAGTCTAGGGAGAAACCGGCTGGGGTGCCGCCGGAACCGCAAGAACGCGGGGGCTTTCGCCACCGGAATCGGGTATCAACGAAAGGGACGACGGAGGTGGGTCATGGGGAACCCGTTCGAGGAAATGCGTCCGGTGGAGGAACTGGTCGACGGTGGGGCGACCGCGGTGCGGGCGGCGGTGCTGCGCAAGGCGACCGAAGCGGTGGTCGCGAACGCCCGCGACGCGACGGATTGCCGGATGTTGCTGGAGATGCTGGGGCTGCATTCCGCAAGGCCGGTCCGGACCGAGGACGAGGCCGCCTGAAGTCACGTCGGCCTCGTGAGTGGTAAGGACGGTTAGAACCGTCCTTACCACTCACGAGCCCAGGGGGTCAGCGCCGCGGCAGCACGCAGAATTCGTTCTCTTCCGGGTCGGCCATGACCACCCAGTCGTCCGACTCGGGGTCTTCGAGGATCTTGGCGCCGAGCGCCACGAGCCGGGCGACCTCCTCGCGCTGTTCGAGTTCGGTGGGCGCGATGTCGAGGTGCAGCCGGTTCTTCCCCGGCTTCCCCTCGGGGACCGGCTGGAAGAGCAGGCTCGGCACGTCGGGGCTCTTCAGCTCGACATAGGTCACCCCGTGGCCGTCGGTCCACCGTTCGGTCTCGGGGTAGCCGAGTGCTTCCTTCCAGAACGCGGCCAGCGCTTCGGCCTCACGGCAGTCGACGGTGACGGCGAGCATCCGGGTTCGCATGGATCCACGGTGGCACGGAACGGCGAGGTTTGCCGGATGCGCGGACGGGCATCCGACGGGGGAGCAGTGCCATTTCGCCGAAGGGAGCACCATGAAGGCCGTCACCTGGCACGGGAAACGCGATGTCCGGGTCGACACCGTCCCGGATCCGAAACTGGTCGAGCCGACCGACGCCGTCGTGCGCATCACCTCGACCGGTATCTGCGGTTCCGATCTGCACCTCTACGAGGTCCTCGGTGCCTTCATCGACGAGGGCGACATCCTCGGGCACGAGCCCATGGGCATCGTCGAAGAGGTCGGGTCCGGGGTGCCGAACCTGAAACCCGGCGACCGCGTCGTGATTCCCTTCAACATCTCCTGCGGCCACTGCTTCATGTGCGACCGCGGCCTCCAGTCACAGTGCGAGACCACGCAGGTCACCGACCGCGGCAAGGGCGCGGCGCTGCTCGGCTACACCAAGCTCTACGGCCAGGTCCCGGGCGGTCAGGCCGAATACCTGCGCGTCCCGCAGGCCCACTACGGCCCGATCAAGGTGCCGGACGGCCCGCCGGACGAGCGGTTCGTGTACCTCTCCGACGTCGTGCCCACGGCCTGGCAGGCCGTCGACTACGCCGCCGTCCCCGAGGGCGGCACGGTCGTGGTGTTCGGACTGGGCCCGATCGGCCAGTTCTGCTGCCGGATCGCGAAACACCGGGGCGCGGGCAAGGTGATCGGCGTCGACCTGGTGCCGGAACGGCTCGCGAAGGCCGCCGCGGCAGGCGTCGTCACCTACGACACGCGGGAGCACAAGTACCTCGGTGACGTCATCCGCGAGGCCACCGGCGGCCGGGGCGCGGATTCGGTGATCGACGCCGTCGGCATGGAGGCACACGGTGCCCCGGTCGGGCGGCTGGCGCAGAATCTCGTCGCCCTCCTGCCCGATCCGATCGGCGCGAAGATCACCGAGAAGGCCGCGATCGACCGGCTCAGCGTGCTGTACGCGGCCATCGACTGCGTGCGGCGCGGCGGGACGATCTCGCTGAGCGGCGTCTACGGCGGCATGGTCGACCCGCTGCCGATGATGGAGCTCTTCGACAAGCAGATCACCCTGCGAATGGGGCAGGCCAACGTCCGGCGCTGGATCGACGACATCATGCCGCTGATCACCGACTCCGCCGACCCGCTCGGCGTCGAGGGGTTCGCGACGCACAAGCTCCCGCTGGCGGAGGCACCGCACGCTTACGAGATCTTCCAGAAGAAACAGGACGGCGCGGTCAAGATCCTGCTGGAGCCGTCGGCGGCTTGAGGTGTCGGCACGCGGATGCCGGGTATCCGATACGCGGATCCTGACGAAAGGAGCGATGGGATGACCACGGCACGAGACATCATGACCGCGAACGCGACCTGCGTGTCCGCTTCCGAAACCGTCCTCGACGCGGCGAAGAAGATGGCCGCCGAGTCGGTGGGCGCGCTACCGATCTGCGGTGAGGACGGCAAGCTCCAGGGCATGCTGACCGACCGCGACATCGTGGTGAAGGTGCTCGCCGAAGGCAAGGACCCGAGGGCGCTGCACGCCTCCGAACTTGCCCAGAGCGAGGCGGTGACGATCGGCGCGGACGACGACGCCGAGGAGATCATGCGCACCATGGCGAACCACAAGGTCCGGCGGCTGCCGGTGATCGACGGGCACAAGCTGGTCGGCATCGTGGCGCAGGCCGATGTGGCCAAGGCGCTGCCCAACCCGGACAGCGGCGAGCTGGTGGAAGCACTGTCCTACGACTGACGCGTCATACTCCTCCGGTGGCGTTCTTCGACATCGAGGGTTACGAACCCGTGTGGCTCTCCGGACTCGAGACGATCCGGAGGGCGCACGGGAATCGTTTGCGCGCGTTGGTCGGCGAGAGACTTCGGCATGTCCATCTCACCTGGTTCGTCGAATACGGCGAATGGCTCTCGGACGCGCCCGTCGTGGCCGACTTCGGCGCCGAGCGGCTGGAGATCACGCACTGGAAGTTCGACGAACTTTCCCTGACCTGGAACACGATCGACCCGTACGGGAGGTCCTCATGGGACTGGGGCGATCCGGCCGAGCCCAGCCCGCTGCGGTGGCGGCAGGACAGCTGTCCGGAACTGTCCGCTTTGGAGGGTCAGGTGCTCCAGGACGTCGAACTGCTCGACTGCGCGACACGAGACATGGCGAACGGCATGGTGGCGCTCGGCTTCGTCTTCCCGCGCGGCCGGTTCACCGTCTTCAACGCCTTGGACGAGAACGGGATCGAGTTCACCGAGCCGGACTCGTCCTACCGGAGGCATTCCCTGGCAGGCTGAAAACCGGATGCGGCGGTCGCCGCTCTTGGCGATACTTCCCCGCATGTCCCGGATCAAACTGGCCGAAGCGCTCGCGCTGCGCGCCGACGCGACCAAGAAGGTGGAGGCACTGCGCTCCCGGATCGTCGACAACGCGCGGCACCAGGAGGGCGAGGAACCGTCGGAAGACGCGTCCGCCCTGCTCGTCGAAGCCGAAACCGCGCTGGACGAACTGGAATCCCTGATCCGGCGGATCAACCGGACCAACGCCGCGACCCCGCTCGGGGAGGGCACGATCACCGACGCGATCGCGCGCCGCGACGTCCTCCGCCTCCGGCACGGCGTCCTCACCGCGGCCGCCGACGCCGCGGCGGGCCGCAACCAGGGCGGCTACGGCCGTCAGCTCCGGTCGGAGCTGCGGTACCTCTCCGCGCTCCCGGTCGTGGAGCTGCGGTCCCGCGCGGACCGGGTCGCGGGGGAGATCCGGGCGGTCGACGTCGAGATCCAGCGCACCAACTGGGCGACCGACCTCCTGGACTGAACGTGGAAAGCAGGTAGCCCTCCGGGAAGCGGGCGCAAGCCGAGGGCCGGCGGTACTCCGGCCCGCCTCCTGGTACGTGGCGGGCAGCGTGGGGTTCGACTCCCCGATCACAACTCCGCCCAGCACCACGCACAGGTGACGGCGCAAACGGCACAGTTCATCACCATGTGCCGGTCCCGGAAGGCGAGGGCGGGTACGGGGCCTTTCCACGCGCATTCCCGGGGACACAGTGGTGTTCCCGACACTCCTGACCTCGTCGAGGCATGGGCGGAGCTGATCGACTCTGTGCCAAGGTGAAAAGCGGAACAACCCATGAGCCCAGGTGGTGACCCCGGATGGCACTGAAGATCGGTTACAAGGCGTCGGCCGAGCAGTTCGGCCCGCGCGACCTCGTCGAGTACTCCGTGCTCGCCGAGCAGGTCGGGCTGGACAGCGTGATGGTCAGCGATCATTTCCAGCCCTGGCGGCACCAGGGCGGGCACGCGCCGTTCTCCTTCGCGTGGATGGCGGCGGTCGGCGAGCGCACCGAGCGGGTCGTTCTCGGCACCAGCGTGCTGACGGCGACCTTCCGGTACAACCCGGCGGTGGTGGCGCAGGCTTTCGGCACCCTCGGCAGCCTGTACCCGGGCCGGGTGCTGCTCGGCGTCGGCAGCGGTGAGGCCCTCAACGAGGTCGCCGTCGCGCGCATCGAGTGGCCGGCGTTCAAGGAGCGGTTCGCGCGGCTGCGCGAGGCGATCGAGCTGATGCGCAAGCTGTGGTCCGAGGAGCGCGTCACGTTCGAAGGCGAGTACTTCCAGACCACCGACGCCACCGTGTACGACCGCCCCGAGGGAGGCGTGCCGATCTACATCGCGGCCGGTGGCCCGGTGATGGCGAAGTACGTCGGCAAGCAGGGTGACGGCTTCATCTGCACCAGCGGCAAGGGGATGGAGCTCTACACCGAGAAGCTGCTGCCCGCGGTCGCGGAAGGCGCGGAGCAGGTGGGCCGGAGCACCGGCGACATCGACAAGATGATCGAGATCAAGCTGTCCTACGACCCGGATCCGGCGCAGGCGCTCGAGAACACCCGGTTCTGGGCGCCGCTGTCGCTGACGCCGGAGCAGAAGGCCGGTATCGAGGACCCGGCGGAAATGGAGAAGGCCGCGGACGCGTTGCCGATCGAGCAGGTCGCCCGCCGCTGGATCGTCACTTCCGACCCCGCGGACGCCGTCGAGCAGATCAAGCCGTACGTCGAGGCGGGCTTCAGCCACCTCGTCTTCCACGGTCCCGGCCACGACCAGGAGCGCTTCCTGCGCTCGTTCTCCGAACAGGTCGTCCCCGGGCTCCGCGAACTCGGCTGACCCGGCGCTGATGGCGGCATCGCGCGGACGGTGCCGCCATGGGGGTGGTCAGGACTCGGTGACGAGCTTGCCGATCTCCTGGTCGAAGTCGAACCATTCCGGCTCGGATCCGGCGGGCACGACGTCGTAGGTGCGGTCGAGGAACTCGGCCAGCTCCTGCGCCGGGGCTTCGAGGACCGCGCAACCGTCGGGCGCGCTGAGCGCGAAGATCACGATCGAGGTGTCGTCGGCCGGGCTGATGATCACGTCGCCTTCACCCGATGGGGTGAGGAGGCCGTCCGCGAGCAGATCACGGCCGAACATCCAGCGCACCGTCCCGCCGCCCGAGTGGTAGGCCACCACGACGGCGTAGGGGTCTTCGGAGTCGTATTCGAGGTCGGCTCGCACGGGGAGCGGGTCCGCACCGAATGTGCGCAGGCCGAAGACGATCGTCCCCCGGATGAGGTCGCTTTCCCTGTCCAATGCTTCAGCCCCTTACGTTCGGTTGCTGTTGATCTTCAGCTATGGATAACGCAATGTGAAGCCTTTTCGTGACCCGAGTTGCCAAGGTTCACACGTTCGGCTGAGAGCTGCGTCTCACGTGCTCACGGACCGTCTTCGGCCGGTACGTGGGGTGAGCGGCCGGGAAATGCGAGCATCCGTGCAAAAGAAAGAGAATTCGCACGTGCATGGTCCGATGTAGGAAATATGGGCAGCCGTTTGGCGGAGTGAATCCGTATTGTCGGCGGTTTAACATCGGCACGCGTCGTTCAAATGTTTCCAGGAGACCGGCGTGGCTCAGTCCTGGACCTCGGCGAGCGTGATCGTTGCGGATCGGGAGGGAGCGGTAATGGGCGTACGAATCACCGTCGTCGTTCCCGGGGAGGACTCCGCGCGGCGGGATGCGAATCGTGTCCGGGGGCGTCGCCGTGATTGACCGGCTCCCGATGCGCGTCGGGCGGGCCGACATCGACCGGCTGGAGGGCGTCATCGCCGCGCTCCGGGCGCGTGACTACCGGGAAGGCGGCGGATCCTGCCGGGAGCTGCTGCGCGTGCTGGAGCCCTACGGTGCCGCGCTGCGGCGCGGGGTGATGCCCGATCCGCTGGCCCGGCGGCTGGCCGGGGTGGTCGCGGATCTGCACAACCTGATGGGCTGGACGGAGTTCGACTCCGGCCGCCCCGTGCGGGGGGAGCGGCACTTCCGTCGCGCGCTCGACCTCGCGGCGGAGGCGGGCGACGACGACCTCCTCGCCAACATCCGTTACCGGCTCGGCCGGATGTACCTGCATCACCGGTCACCGTCGGAGGCGCTCGAACAGTTCGGCCAGGGGCAGGTCGCGGCACGTCGCGCCGGACGGCCGCTGTCGCAGGCGATCCTGTCGGCGAACGAGGCATGGGCCTACGCGCTGCTGGGCGACGTCCGCCTGGCGCTCGACAAGATTTCCCTTGCCCCGGAACAATTCGCGGACTCCGTGGGCGACACCGTCCCCTCGTGGTCGGCCTTCTTCACGGCCACCGACCTGGCCGCGATGATCGGTACGGTGCGCACCGAACTCGCCAGGCTCGTCGACGTCCGCCACAGCCGGAAGGCCATTCCGGCCCTCACCGAAGCCATCGACGGCTACGGGCCGGACATGGCGCGCAGCCGGTCGCTGACGATGATCTGGCTCGCGGTCGACCACGCGCTGGAGGGTGATCTCGACCGGGCGGCGGAGGTCGGCCTGGCCGCGATGGACATCGCGGACGGAATCCGTTCCGCGCGGACGCGAGATCGTTTACGGCCACTGGCGGAAAGTGTGCGAAAGCGGGTGGGCGATATCAACGCGCGAGATATCCTTGACCGGATCGCAACATTTCGCGCCAGTGCCTGACGGGCGGAGAATGGGTGGAGGAATGACCGGATCAATTTCGCCGGGCGTAGGCTCGCGGGTATGAAACGGACTTCGTTCGCGCAGTGGCCGTGTTCGATCGCGCGCACCATGGACCTGCTCGGCGACTGGTGGACGCCGCTGGTCCTGCGGGAGGCGTTCTACGGGATCCGCAGGTTCGACGAGTTCCAGCAGCAGCTCGGCATCGCGCGGAACACCCTCGCCGACCGGCTGCGCCGCCTGGTCGCGGAAGGGTTGCTGGAAAAGCGCGCCTACCAGGCCGACCCCGTCCGTTACGACTACGTGCTGACCGAGAAGGGCTCGGATTTCTACGGGGTCCTCGCCGCCATGTCGCGCTGGGGCGACCGCTGGCTCGCCGGGGAGGACGGACCGCCGATCACCCTCCACCACGAGACCTGCGGGCACGACACCCACGCCGAGGTCGTCTGCGCGCGGTGCGCCCGGCCGCTCACCGCGGAGACCACGCGGGCGCGGCTCGGCGCGGGTTACCCGCCCAAGCTCGCGAGCAGGCCCGACGTCGTACGCCGATTCGCCGCGCAGGAGGGTTTGACAACGTAAGTCCAACTACGCAACTATCGAGGTCACGGGCATAGGAGGGTGACCACGATGGAGTGGACGGGCGCCAAGTACGCCGACAAGCCGACGGTCGAGGTCGGAGCCTGGATCGACGCCGTCCCGGAGCGGGTCTGGTCGATCGTGTCCGACGTGCGGCTGATGCCGGAACTGAGCCAGGAACTCCAAACGGCCGAATGGTGCGACGGCGCGGAGGGCGCGCCCGCGATCGGCAGGCGGTTCGTCGGCCGCAGCAAGCACGACGCGCTCGGCGAATGGGAGACCACGTCACACGTCGTCGAATGCGCCGCGCCGCGCGTGTTCACCTGGGCGGTGCACGACCCCGAAACCCCCACGGCCCTGTGGCGTTTCACGCTGGAGCCCGAGAACGGCGGGACGAAGCTCCGGCAGTGGATGCAGCTGGGGCCGGGGCGGTCGGGTCTCTCGCTGGCCATCGACCGGATGCCGGACAAGGAGGAGAAGATCGTCTTCGTCCGGCTGCGGGAGTTCGAGACGGCGATGACCGGGACCCTCGCCGCGATCAAGGAGCGCGCCGAGGCGGACGGCGCTTGATGCGGGCGGCGACCACGGTCGAGGCGTCCCGAGGCTGGCGGGAGACGCTGGATTTCGTGCTGGAGGCCGAAAAACTCGGTCTCGACGAGTGCTGGGTCGCCGAGGCATGGGGTTCGGACGCGCCGTCCGTGCTCGGCTATCTCGCGGCGCGGACCGAGCGGATCCGGCTCGGTTCGGGCATCATCCAGCTCGGCACCCGCACCCCGGTGGCGATCGCGCAGACCGCGCTGACCCTTTCGGAGCTCTCCGGCGGCCGGTTCGCCCTCGGGCTCGGCGCGTCGGGGCCACAGGTGATCGAGGGGCTCCACGGGGTTCCGTTCGCCCGCCCGCTGACGCGGATGCGGGAAACGGTCGCGATCATCCGCCAGGCGTTCGCGGGGGAGAAGATCTCCTTCTCCGGCAAGGAATTCGAGATCCCGCTGCCGGGCGAGAGCAGGCCGATGCGGCTGTCGGCGGCGCCCAATCCGGATATCCCGATCCATCTGGCCACGCTCTCGCCGAAGCTGCTGGAGCTGACCGGCGAGGTCGCTGACGGCTGGCTGGGCACCAGTTTCGTCCCCGAGGGGGCGGAGGCCTACTTCTCGCATCTCGACGCCGGCCTGGCGAAAGCGGGCCGATCGCGGGCGGACCTCGAAGTGTGCCAAGGCGCCGAGGTCGCCTTCGCCGCGGACGAGGACGAGTTGCGCGGGATGGTCGCGGGCCGCAAGGCCGAACTCGCCTTCAGCCTCGGCGGGATGGGGTCGGCGAAGACGAACTTCTACAACAACGCCTACAGCAGGCAAGGCTGGGCCGAGGCGGCCGCGGCGGTGCGGGAGTGCTGGCAGGCGGGCGACCGGGAAGGCGCCGCCGCACTGGTGACCGACGAGATGGTGCTCGGCACGACGCTGATCGGCACCGAACCGATGGTCGCCGAACGTCTGCGCGTCTGGCGGGACGCCGGCGTCGACACGGTCCGGCTGTATCCGGCGGGCGAGACGGTCGCGGACCGGCTCGCCACGCTCGGCCGTGCGCTGGACCTGGTCCGGGCACTGGGCTGAATGTCGGCGCCGGTTGGGGTGACCGGCCGAGCGCGGCGGGTCCCGCCTGCTCCAAGCGGGTAGAACTTGTTTCACTTTTGCCGTCGGCTGGAGAACATGACCTCGCTCGATCCCCCACGCGAGGAGGATTCATGGGTCCCGATTCCGGTCTGTCCCGGCGCCAGGTCCTGCTCGGCACCGGGCTCGCGCTCGCTTCGGGACTGCCGTTGGCCGGGACCGCCGCGGCCGCCTCCGCGGTGCTCGGTGAGTACGACGTCGTCGTGGTCGGTGCGGGCGCGGCGGGGATGACCGCCGCGCTGACCGCGGCGAAACGCGGGCTCAGCTGCGTGGTGGTGGAGAAGGCGGCGAAATTCGGTGGTTCGGCCGCCCGGTCCGGGGCGGGGATCTGGATTCCGTGCAATTCGGTGCTGGCCGAGGCCGGCGTCCGGGACACCCCGGAACAGGCCGCACGGTACTTGGCCGCCGTGGTCGGCCCGTCGATCCCCGCCTCGCGGCAACAGGCGTTCCTCGCCAACGGCCCGGCGATGCTGTCGTTCGTGATGGCCAACAGTCCCCTGCGGTTCCGCTGGATGGAGGGCTACAGCGACTACTACCCGGAACTGCCCGGCGGGATGCCCGGCGGCCGCTCGATCGAACCCGACCAGCTCGACGGGAACGTCCTCGGCGCCGAACTGGCCAATCTGAACCCGCCGTACCTCGCCACGCCCGCGGGGATGGTCGTCTTCAGCGCCGACTACAAATGGCTCGCGCTGGCCGCGGTCAACCCGAAGGGCGCCGCGGTGGCGGCCGCCTGCCTCGCCCGGGGCACGGCCGCCGCGCTGGCCGGGCAGAAACCGCTCACCATGGGGCAATCGCTGGCGGCGGGATTACGGGCCGGGTTGCAGCGCGCCGGGGTGCCGGTCTGGCTGAACACGCCGTTGACCGATCTCGTCGTCGAGAACGGGAAGGTCACCGGCGTGACCGTCGCGGCAGGCGTGGTTAAGGCCCGGCGCGGCGTCATCGTCGGCTCCGGCGGGTTCGAGCACAACGCCGCCATGCGGGCGGAGTACCAGCGCCAGCCCATCGGTACACAATGGACGGTCGGCGCCCGGTCGAACACCGGGGACGGGATCCTGGCGGGAAAGCGTGCCGGAGCGGCGCTGGACCTGATGGACGACGCCTGGTGGGGGCCGGCGATCCCGCTTCCTGGCGAGCCGTACTTCTGCCTCGCCGAGCGGACCCTGCCCGGCGGGCTGATGGTGGACGCGGCGGGCAAGCGCTTCGTCAACGAAGCGGCGCCCTACAGCGACGTCGTGCACACGATGTACGACCGGAACCCGACGTCGCCCGCCATTCCCGCGTGGCTCGTCGTCGATCAGCACTACCGCAACCGGTATCTCTTCCGCGACGTCGCGCCGCTGTTGCCGTTTCCCGACGAGTGGTATTCGTCGGGAGCGGTCAAGAAGGCGTGGACCGTGGAGTCGCTCGGCAGCGCGATCGGTGTCCCGCCACAGGCGTTGCGCGCCACGGTCACCCGGTTCAACGGCCAGGCACTGTCCGGTGTGGACAGTGATTTCCGCAGGGGCGCCAGCGCTTACGACCACTACTACACCGACCCGTACGTCCTGCCGAACTCGTGCCTCGCACCGCTCTGGGAGCCGCCCTTCCATGCCTTCAAGATCGTCCCGGGCGATCTCGGCACCAAGGGCGGGATGCGCACCGACGCACGGGCGCGGGTCCTGCGGGCGGACGGCTCGGTGATCCCGGGCCTGTACGCCGCCGGGAACGCCAGCGCGGCGGTGATGGGCAACAGCTACGCGGGGGCCGGGTCGACGATCGGGCCGGCGATGACCTTCGGGTATGTCGCGGCGAACGATCTCGCGGATCAGCCCGGCTGAGCCGCGAGGACGCGGTCGGCGAGCTTGAGCCGTGAAACGGCGATGACGAGCACGAAAGCGGCGAGCGCGGCGACGGTCCGGACGACGTTGTAGGTCTCCCAGCGATCGAGGATCGCCACGTGGTCGGCCGGTGCGGAGGTGGCCGCCCAGATCTTGATCTGGCCGTTGATGGGCACGTTCCCGAAGCGGGTGACCAGGAACGACGTCACCGCCAGGGCCGCGGCGACACCGGCCAGTCGTCGTGCCCGCCCTCGGCTCAAGACGGCGAGTGCGAGGGAGCTGATCGCCGCGAGGGTCATCGCGGTCTGCATGACGACGCCGTTGCGCTGCATGAGCGCGGAGTGGAAGGTCAGCCGCACGTCGAGCGGGACGACGTCGAACGTGGCGGCGACGTTGACCATGCCGTACCCGAACGCCCCCGCGAGTAGACCTGTCGACAGGAGAGCGACACCGGTTACGAGGCTTATCTTTGACATGCTGTCAAACATAGTGGGCTGGGTTAAGGTTGACAACATGTCTGAGGTAGCCGAGGGACGGCAGAGGCGACGGCGGACCGACGCCGATCGCAGTGTCGCTTCGATCCTCGCCGCGGCCAAGGAAGTCCTTGGCGCACAAGCCCAGGCGAGCGTCGAGGACATCGCGAAAGCGGCCGGGGTGAGCAGGCAGACCGTCTACGCGCACTTCAAGACCCGCGAGGCGCTCCTGAGCGCGGTGATCGACGCGGTGTCCGAGGAGGCCGCGAGTGAGATGGACGCCGCGCGGCTCGGCGAAGGTCCCGCCGCCGACGCCATGCTGCGCCTGCTCGACGTCGGCTGGCGGATGTTCCGGCGCTACCCGCTGCTGCCCGCCGGCGCCGCCGAGGAGAACGACCCCGAGGCCGACCGGGAGCGCCATTCGGCGGTGGCCGATCATCTGGACCGGCTGCTCACCCGGGGCAAGGCGTCGGGCGAGTTCGACCGGCGATTCGAGAACCCCTGGCTCGTCAGCGCGATCGTGGCGCTCGGTCACGCCGCCGGACAGGCCGTGGACGCGAAACAGCTGACGCTCGAAGACGGCGTCGACTCGCTCGCCGAGAGTGTGCTGCGGCTCTGTGGTGCCGCTCGGCGGGACTGACGGACACGGAACGCCCCGAAGCGCTCACGGCCGGTTCCGCACCCGTTAAGGTGGGGCGTTCGCGTGGCATCAAGGGCTGGGGGGTCCGCCATGATCATCAAACGTGCCTATCACCACGGGGATCTTCGTCGTGCGCTCGTCCTCGCCGCACGGGAGCTCCTCGTCGAACGAGGTCCGGAGGGAGTGAGTCTGCGCGCGGCGGTCGCGAAGGTGGGTGCGTCCACCGCGGCGCCGTACCGGCATTTCCGCGACAAGGACGCGCTGCTGGTGGCGGTCGCGCTGGAGGGGCACGCCGAGGTGCAAGACCGGCTGCGTGACTGCGGCACCGGGACCGTCACCGCGCTCGGGCGGTCCTACCTCGGCTTCGCGCTGGAGCATCCCGCGCTGTACCGCTTGATGGCGGGCGCCGGCATCGGTGACCGCGCCGCGTATCCGGAACTGGCCGAGGCCCACCGGGTGACCTGTGCGCTGCTGGCCGACCGGGTGGGGGAGCGGAACGATCCGGATGGCTTCGCCGTCACGCTCTGGTGCCTGCTCCACGGGCTGGCGACGCTCGTGATCGACGGTCACGTCGAGCGTGAAGCCGCGGTCGCGGAAGTGGAGCGCAGCCTCGGGCTGCTGGTGGGGTAAGGACAGGTGGGTGCTTCCGCCTAAGGGGGCACTGTGTGGATTTTGGGGCGTTGGAGTGCCCCAGTGAGACGTGGAGGTGTGTGGAAATAGGGACGTTGAACGTCCCTATTTCCACACACCCCTCACCCGCGGTAACACCTGTGCGCCCACCGGTCACGTCGAGTAATCATATGGGGTGAAGGGGTGGGCCCTCAGCGATCGGTCGTGGGTGATCCGGAGCCCGGGTCACCCACGACCCCCGGTTCAGCCGATGGACGGGATGAAGGTCGGCAGCCGCCGTACCTTCGTGTCCTGCTCGAAGGCGTAAGCGATCGCCAGCAGCGACGGTTCGCTGAACCGCCCGCCCATGATCGACAGCCCCAGCGGCAACGGTCCGGCGTACGCCATCGGCACGGTCATGTTGGCGTAGCCCGACACGGCCGCCGGGCCGGACGAGTCGATCAGCAACGCGCCGTCGCCGACACCGAGCTGCGTCTTCCACGCGGCGTTGTTCGTCGGCGCCACGATCGCGTCGAGCTTCTCGCCGCGCAGCGTTTCGTCGAGGCCTCGCCGGGCGGCGCTCGTCGCGGCTTCCCGCATCGCGCGGTACGCCGGATCGTTGAGATCGCCGGTGGTCGCCTGCGACCGGTCCCAGAGGTTGTGCGTCCAGTACGGCATTTCGATCGCCGCGTTGTCCAGGTTGTACTGGATCAGTCCCGCCAGGTCGGCGGGATGCTTGCCGCCGGTGGAAGCGAGGTAGGCGTTGATGTCGTGTTTGAACTCGGTCCTGATCGCGGGGAACTCGTTGGCCGCGATCACGTCCAGATAAGGGATGGTGATCTCGACCGTGGTCGCGCCGAGCTTCCGGAGCCTGCTCAGTGCCTGCTCGAACGCCGCCTTCGTCGTGTCGTCCGGGGTGTAGACCTCGCGCCAGACGCCGATCCGCTTCCCGCGCAAAGCGTTGGGGCGCAGGAATCGCGTGTAGTCGTCGAGTGACTGGCGGGCGGCGTCGACGGTGATCGGGTCACGACGGTCGGCCCCGTTGAGGGCCGCGAGCAGGATCGCGGCGTCGACCACGTTGCGCGCCATCGGGCCCGCCGTGTCCTGTTGTTTCGACACCGGCACGATCCCGCTGCGGCTGACGAGCCCGAGGCTCGGCTTGACCCCGACGATGCCGTTGGCGCCGGACGGGCAGCTGATCGAACCGTCCGTCTCGGTCCCCACGGCGACGGTCGCCAGATGCGCCGCGACGGCCACGCCCGGGCCGGACGACGAGCCGCATGGGTTGCGGTCGAGGACGTAGGGGTTGGCGGTCTGCCCGGCGAGCGGGCTCCAGCCGTTCGACGAGCTGGTGGAGCGGTAACTCGACCATTCCGAAAGGTTGGCCTTGCCGAGGATGACCGCCCCGGCCTCACGCAGGTTTTCGACCACTCCGGCGTCGCGGTAGGGGCGGGATTCCAGCAGCGCCGTCGAGCCCGCCGTGGTCGGCTGCCGGTCCGCGGTGTCGATGTTGTCCTTGAGCAGCACCGGAATCCCGTCCATGGGGCCCTTCGACCGGTGCCGGTACCGCCGCACGTCGCTCTCCGCGGCGAGCCGCAGCGCGTCCGGGTTCGTGGTGAGCACCGCGTGGAGCGTCGGGTTCAGCTTGCGGATCCGCTGCAGGTAGAAGGCGGTCAGCTGGACCGAGGACAGCCGTCCGGAGCGCATCGCCCGCTGCAGATCGGGGATCGTCGCCCGCTCCAGGTCGATCCCGGCCACCACGGGGCGGCCGGAAGCGCCCCCGGCCGACGCCGGGACGGCCGTGGTGGCGGATGCCGCCGACGCCATGACGAGAAACGCGGCGACGGCCACGCCCCGCCTTTTCCAGGAATGTCTTCTCAAGGAATTCCCTCCTTGTCCGAAAGAATTCCTGAACAGTACGTGCGCCGCTCCGGTTCGGAACCACCGTGGAAAACGGGGAAACGGTGATTTGATCGACGCGGGGACGCCGGTCCCGTAGGCGATCGCTTACGGAAACAGCCTGTGGATCTTGGTTTCGGCACTGTACGGCGCCGGTCGCGGACGCACGGTGAGACGATATTCGTGATCCCGTCGGAAATATTCCGCCCGATTTCGGTTCGCCCCCCGTTTTCGCGTTGATCGGCTTTTGTTCGCGGTTCGCCGATCATCCGGCCCGCGCGCATTCGGCGAGCGCGGCGCCGAAGGAGCGTGCGGTGCTCGCCAGCCCGGCCACCGCGGAAACCGGGTCGCGGCGGGCGGGCAGGACGGCGGCGAGTGCCGCACCGACCCGGCCGTCCGGGGTTCTGATGCCGACGGCGGCGCAGCCGAGCCCGGCGGTGATCGTCTCCGATTCGGCCGCGTATCCGGCCTCGCGGATCTCCAGCGCGTCCGTGGCCGGTTCGGCGAGCGCCGGGTGATGGGCGGCGAGGAGCCGTCCGGCGGCGGTCCCCGGCGGAAGCGGGCGGCCCGGCCACACGGGGACGTCGTCGGCGGGCAGGACGGCGCCCGCGGCGACCAGCGCGCGACCTTCCCTCGGGACCACGAGCACCAGGCTCGCGCGCATCCGCGCCGACAGCGCCGGCAGCCGTTCCTTGGCCAGGTCCCGGAGTTCGGGCTGCCAGAACCGTCCGAGACGGAACACCCGCGAACCGATCCGGTAGCCGCGGCCCGCCCGCTCGACCGCGCCCAGGCCGGCCAGCTGGTCCAGCAGCCGGTGCACGGTGGTCTTCGGCAGCCCGGTCGCCCGCACGAGCTGGGTCAGCCCGGCCTGCCCGCCGTGTTCGTCGAGTGCTTCGAGCAACGCGAACGCGCCTTCGAGCACGCCGCGTCCGCCGATGGTTTCCCGCATCGCCGCCCTTTCCCGGAAACAGGTCACACCGGAGAAGTAAAGTGCGCCCACGGCGGGACGGGATACGAACTTCCGGGCAGCCGATGGGGCGGGGTTCCGCTGAACGGTCCAGCGGGCGACGTGACCGACACCGCCCCGGAAACCACCCTGCCGGGTCCTGCCCCCCGGCGCGTTCCTGGCATGCTGGCAAGGTTCGCGCGAACACCACAGCTCCAGGGGGACGTCGATAATGGAGGAGATCCGCCGCCTCGCCGACCGGTTCGATCTCATCGAGCCCGTCGGCGGTGGCTCCATGGGCACCGTGTGGCGGGCACGCGACGAGAACCTGGAGCGCACGGTCGCGGTCAAGGAACTCCTTCTGCCGCACGGGGCCGGTGAGCAGAAGGCCGACGAGGCCAAGAACCGCGCGCTGCGCGAGGCGCGGATCGCCGCGCGGCTGGTGCATCCGCACGCCATCACCGTCTTCGGCGTGATCGACGAGCAGGACCGCCCGTGGATCATCATGGAGTACTTGCCCTCGACCAGTCTCGCGGACAAACTGCGCGAAGGGCCGATGGAGGTCGACGACGTCATCCGCCTCGGCATCCAGCTGTGTTCGGCGCTGGCGGCCGCGCACCGGGCGGGCATCGTCCACCGCGACATCAAGCCCGGCAACGTCCTGCTCGGCGAGGACGACACCGTCAAGATCACCGACTTCGGGATTTCGCGGGCGATGG
The DNA here is from genome assembly GCF_055563465.1 of Amycolatopsis sp. NPDC000009. Lineage (NCBI taxonomy): Bacteria > Bacillati > Actinomycetota > Actinomycetes > Pseudonocardiales > Pseudonocardiaceae > Amycolatopsis > Amycolatopsis sp. NPDC000009. The sequence goes on along the minus strand of NZ_JBVHDI010000027.1, from coordinate 57,578 downwards.
GCGACGTCCAGCTCACCGCGACCGGCGAGATCTCCGGGACGCCGGCGTTCCTGGCGCCGGAGGTGGCCCGCGGCGAGGACGCCACGTCCGCCTCCGACGTGTTCTCGCTCGGCGCGACGCTGTACACCGCTCTCGAAGGCGGCACGCCGTACGGCACGGCCGAGAACCCGATCGCGTTGCTGTACCGGGCGTCGAGCGGCGAGATCACCCCGCCGGCCAAGTCGGGGATCCTGACGCCGCTGCTGAACCGGCTCCTCGACGTCCGGCCCGACAGCAGGCCGACGATGGCCGAGACCGAGCGTGAGTTGCGGGCGCTCGCGGCGGGGGAGCCGACGACGCTCGTCGCCGAGGAACCGCCGCCGAAGGCGCGCAAGGGAATGCTGGTCGGTGTGATCGCCGTGTTCCTCGTGCTCGCGGCGGCCGCCGCCGCGGCCGTGGTCGTGGTGCTCAACCGCGACGAGGACACCCCGTCCGGCCAGGCGCCGCCGCCGGCCTCCCTGTCGCAGTCCGCCGCCCCGACCACGTCGGAGCCGGCCGCGCCACCGCCTCCGCCGTCTTCCTCGCCGCCCTCGACACCGTCGTCGTCGGCCGCGCCGCCTCCCGCGCAGACGCCGGGGCAGGCGCTCGCGGCGTACTACGCGCTCATCCCGGGGAATCTCGAGGCCGGGTTCGCGACACTGAGCGGCAACTTCAAGCAGACCAGGAACCAGAGCTTCGAGCGGTATTCGAACTACTGGAAGCAGTTCAGCGCGGTGACCGTGTCGAACGTGACCGAATCCGGCAACACGGTGACGGCGACGCTCACCTACGTGCGGGCCTCCGGCGGGACCACGACCGGCAGGGAGACCTTCGTCCTGGTCCAGCAGGACGGCCGGTACCTCATCGACTCCCAGCGGGCAGGCTGAGTTTCCCGGCGAGGCGCTGAAGCCAGGCCTCGACCTCTTCGGGGGAGCGGTCCGGGAGGCCGAAGATCGTCTCGGTGACTCCGGCCGCCTCCAGCTTGGCCAGGTTCTCCGGATCGGGGCGGACGCCGAGCGCCGAGATCTCCGGCTCGCCGGCGCGGCCCGCTTCGCGCCAGATCTCGCGTAGCCGCCGGGCTTTGTCCTCGATGCCGGTGTCGCCGGGCGTGGTGAGCCAGCCGTCGGCCGACTTCGCGATCCAGCGGAACGTCTTCTCCGTCGCGCCCGCGCCGACGATCACGGGGATATGCGCTTGAGCGGGTTTCGGCCACGCCCAGCTGGCGCCGAACGAGACGAACTCGCCCGCGTACGAGGCTTCGTCCTGGGTCCAGAGCGCGCGCATCGCCTCCAGGTACTCGCGCAGGACCGTTCGCCGCTTGCCGCCGGGGACGCCGTGATCGGCCAGTTCGTCGACGTTCCAGCCGAAACCGACGCCGAGGGTGACCCGCCCGGCCGAGAGGTGATCGAGGCTGGCGATCGTCTTCGCCAGCGTGATCGGATCGCTCTCGACCGGGAGGGCCACCGCCGTCGCGAGCCGGATCCGGGAGGTCACCGAGGCCGCGGTCGCCAGCGCGACCCACGGGTCCAGCGTCCGCAGGTAGCGGTCGTCGGGCAGCGACGAATCGCCGGTGCGCGGATGCGGAGCCTCCCGTTTGACCGGGATATGCGTGTGTTCCGGCACGTGGAAGGTATCGAAGCCCGCCGCTTCGGCCGCTCGAGCGGCCGCCGCCGGACTGATCCCCCGGTCACTGGTGAACAGCACTATCCCGTGTCTCACAGCCGCTCACGCTATTAGAACGTGTTTCAGTTCGCAACCGTGGCGTGCAGGGTGACCGGCAGGGCGTTCAGTCGCCAGGTGCCCGGGTCCGGGATCCGCAGCAGGCCGTCGGCGAGGGCGAGATCGGGGAGTCTGCGCAGTAGTACGGTGAGCGCGACCTCGACCTGAATCCTGGCCAGGGAAGCGCCGAGACAGAAGTGCGGCCCGTGAGCGAAGGCGAGATGCCATGCCGGTCCCGCCGCGCGCCGGATGTCGAAGACGTCCGGGTCTTGGAACGCTCGGGGGTCCCGGTTCGCCGCCGCGATCGCGACGGTAACAGGTTCTCCTTCGGGAATGAGGACGTCGCCGATCCGGACGTCCGTGGTGGCGAACCGGGGGATCGTCAGCAGCTGCGGGCTCTGCCAGCGCATCACCTCCTCGACCGCGCCGGGCATGAGCGCCGGGTCTTCGCGGAGCTCGGCCAGCTGTGCGGGGTGGGAGAGCAGGATTTCGACGGCGTTGGCGATGAGGTTGCCGGGCACCTGGCCGCCCAGCACGAGTTGCCAGACCAGGGCGACCAGTTCGGTTTCGCTGAGCCTGTCGCCGTCTTCGGCCTGGATCCGGAGCAGTTGCGAGACGACGTCCTCGCCCGCTTCGAGTTTCCGGTCCGCGATGGCGGCGAGCGCGCCCTCGACGATCCCGGGGACCGCCTTCGCGAGACCCGCGCCGTCACCCGCCGAGACCAGGGCGCCGTACTCGCGCCACCGCGGACGGTCGGCCGCGGGGATGCCGACCAGCGCGCAGATCACGTCGACCGGCAGTGGTCGCGCGAAGGCGGTGACCAGGTCGATCCGGTCCTCGCCGGAGAGTTCGTCGAGAAGCTCGTCCACGAGCCGCTCGATCCCAGGGCGTAGCGCGGCGGCCTTGCGCGGGGTGAACGCGGGGGCGACGAGCCGCCGGAGCCGGAGGTGTTCCGGGCCCTCGACCTCCTGCATCGTCCGCATGTACGGGCGGCAGTGGTCGGGGATGTCCATGTGCTGGTAGCTGTTCGCGCTCAGGGCGAATCGCTGGTCGCTCAGCATCTTCCGCGCCTCTTCGTGGCGCAGCACCGCCCACATGGCGAACCCGGGTGCGCTGAGCTTGGCGATCGGGGAGCGTTCGCGGGCCGGTGCGTAGGCGGTGAACGGATCGCGCAGGACCTCGGGGTCGGTCAGGAGGATCTCGGGAACGTCGGACAAGGTGGCTCTCCCAGTTCGGATGTTCAAATCAGATGTTCTCATCATCTGAATGGTCAAGGTATCTTGATCCGGGTCCGAGGGCAACGTGCCGGCAGACGGGAGGCCGATGGTCCGGCTGAGCAGGGCGGAGACACAGGAGCGCAATCGCGCGAAGGTGCTGGCCGCCGCGCGTGACGAGTTCGCGGAGCAGGGCTTCCGGGACGCCAAGATCGACGTCATCGCCGAGCGGGCGGAGCTCACCCGCGGCGCGGTCTACTCGAACTTCCCGGGAAAACGCGCGCTGTACTTCGCCGTCCTTGCCGAATTGGCCGAGCGGTCCGCGGGCGCGCCCCACGCGGCGCCCGGCGAGACGCTCCAGAGCGCGCTGGGCGCAGTGGCCAGGTCGAGAGTGGCCGCGTTTCCCCTGGACGACGACCAGGCGGGCCTCTCGCGCGACCTGATGCCGGAGGTGCTGGCGGACGAGCGCGTCCGGCGGCCGTTCGCTCAGCTGGTGAAGCTCAACGGCCTTCTGCTGGGGCTCGCACTGGAACGGCTCGACCCGCCGGAGCGGCCGCCGGGGTCGCCGATCCCGCGCCGGGTCCGGCTCGCGGAGACCGTGCTGACCACGCTGCACGGCGCCGGCCAGCTGGCGGCCACCGCGCCGGGGCTCATCGAGCCCTTCGATGTCGTGAGCGCGTGCGAACGGCTGGCTGGGCTGGCCTTCAACGACTGGTGGGCGCCGCCGGTGATCGCTCCCGTGGCGCAGGCGGCCGACCGGCCCTGGTCACCGCCGGGAGCTGTCGACCTCGTGCGCGCCGAATCCTTCGTACCCGCCGACGGCGTGGTCGTCGTCCTGGGCACGCATCGGCTGGCCGCCGCGGAAGAGGCCGTCCGGGCTCACGACGGCGATGTCACCGTCGTCGTCGTGACCAGTGAGCCCGCCGAGCTGGTGCCCTTGACCCGGCTGATCGTCGCGGAAGTCTGCGGCGGCCTGCGGCAGGCCTTCCCGGAGCCGTCTTGGCCGCGCCTGCGCGTGGTGTGCGACGCGACCGGGACACTGGCGGCGGCCGCGGGGGTGCTCGCGGTCAGCGACGAGACCGAGGCCGCGATCCGGGCCGAACGGGGCCGCATCGTCGCCACGGCGGACGGGCGCGGCGCGGGACACGCCGTCTCGGGCGAAGTGTCCCGTGTGGACACGGCCTAGACGATGTCGGTGTGCCGGATCCGGTACACCTGCAGGCGAAGCCCGTAGTACTTGTCGGTTTCCCCGACCCAGACCATCCCGAGCCGTTTCGCGGTCGCGATGGCGCGGGTGTTGTTCGGCCGCGCGACGGCGAAAAGCTCGTCCGTGTCCTGGGTGAAGGCCCAGCCGATCAGCGCGCGGGCGGCCTCGGAGGCATACCCCTCGCCCCAGGCGTCCGGATGGAGCTGCCAGCTGATCTCCAGGTCCTCTTCGTACGGTGGCAGCAGGTGGATGCCCAGCCCGCCGACGACAACGCCGTCCTCCTTGCGCTGCACCGCCCATCTCCCGCGCGGCGGTACGAGATTCGGCTGCGCCTGTTGCCAGGCCTGCAGAACCGAACGCATGGCCGCGGCGTCGGTCACGCGGTCCATCGCCGGGGTGAGCCAGCGGGTCACGTCGGTGGTGCCGTAGATCGCCAGCGCGGCTTCGGCGTCGTCCTCGGACCACTCACGGACGACGAGCCTTTCGGTGGTCAAGTCCATAACAGAACGTTACGCGCCCCGGCGCGGCCGTGGGGTGTCCGGATCATGACAACTCGGCAACCCGGCGTACCTTGGCCCTATGCGCGCCGACGCCTCGACGACCCCCGAACAGGCTTGCCCGATCGCCCCGGTGGTCGACCTCGTCTTCAGCCGCTGGACCACGCCGATCCTGTGGGCGCTCAACGAATTCGGCAGGCAGCGGTTCGTCGAACTCGAACGGCGCATCGGTTCGATCACGCCGAAGGTGCTGACGCAACGGCTGCGGCAGCTGGAACGCGACGGTCTGCTCACCCGGACCTATCACGCCGAGGTCCCGCCCCGGGTCGAGTACGAGATCAGCGACCTCGGCCGGAGCCTGGCGCCGCTTTTCGCGACCCTCGCGGACTGGTCGACGGAGAACCTGCCGAAGGTGGAAGAGGCCCGGTCGGCCTACGACTCCGCTTCCTGAGCCTGGCCGCTGGCTTCCTTGCAGGCTCCCTGAGCCCTTCACTTCGCCCGGCGTGAAGGTTGCGAAAGCCACTTTCGCAACCTTCAACGTTGCGAAAGTGGCTTTCGCAACGTCGGCCGTGGCCGGGCCAGGCACCGCCCTGGCGGCACCACCCGCGCTTCATCGACCGGGCTGGAACCAAGGCCAACAGAAGGTCGCTTTCTTGACCGATCGGTCCAGATGCGGCTAGGCTTCTCTCGTGTCCCGGGTGAAGGAATTCGACGTCGACGCGGCCTGCGAAGCCGCACTGGAACTGTTCTGGCGGCAGGGGTACGAGGCCACCTCGGTCAGTGACCTGGTCGCCGAGCTCGGCATCGGCAAGGCGAGTCTCTACGCCACGTTCGGCACCAAGCACGAGCTGTACCTGACGGCCTTGAACCGCTACATCGCCCGGGGCAACGAGCGGTTCGTCGAGGACTTCGCCGGCCCGGGGCCGGCGCTCGCGGGTGTGCGGCGGCTCATCGACCGGTTCCTCGCCGAAATACTGGGCGAATCGGGACGCAAAGGCTGCTTCGTGGTCAACGCCGCCATGGAGATGATGCCGAGGGATCCCGAGGTCGCGCGGGTGGTCGAGCGCAGCTGGGACGCGCTCGAGCTGGCCGTGCGGATGGCGTTGAGCCGCGCGAAGGCGCAGGGCGAACTCGACGCCGCCGCGGATCCGGAAGAGCTGGCGGGCTTCCTGCTCACCGTCCTGCAGGGGATGCGGGTGCTGAGCAAGGGGCCGGATCCCGCGGCGCGCGCCAAGGCGACGGCGAAGCAGGCCATCGCGGTCCTCGAAGCCGCTCGCAAACGCTGATAATGGAACGATCGGACCAGAAAGTGGTAGCTATTGTGGGGAAGCGATTCAGCGGCAAGGTCGTCCTGGTCACCGGAGGAGGTTCCGGGATCGGCCGCGCCACGGCGGCGGCCTTCGCGCGCGAAGGCGCTCAGGTCGTCGTCTCCGGGCGTGACGGCGAGAAGCTCCGCCAGACGGTGAAGGAGATCGAGGCCGACGGCGGAACCGCCGTCGCGGTGACCGCCGACGTGAGTGCCGGCGCGGAAGTCGAGCGTCTCGTGGCCGAGACCGTGCGGCGGCACGGCAAACTCGACATCGCGTTCAACAACGCCGGTGTGCTCGGCAGTCCCGCCCCGACGGCGGATCTGGACGAAGAGGGCTTCGACGCCGTCGTGCGGACGAACCTCGCGGGCACCTGGCTGTCGATGAAGCACGAGATCGCCCAGATGCGGGCGAGCGGCGGGGGAGTCATCGTCAACATGTCCTCCAACATCGGCTCGCACCACCGCCTGCCGGGAATGGCCGCCTACGCCGCTTCGAAGGCCGCCGTGGACGTGCTGACCCGCACCGCGGCCCGTGACCACATCGCCGAGGGCATCCGGATCAACGCGGTCAGCCCCGGCGCCACCGACACCGGGATGTCGTTCCGGCCCGGCGAATCCGAGGCCGACCGCGCCGAACGGCTCGGTTCGGTCATCCCGCTCGGCCGGATCGGCGCGGTCGAGGAGATCGCCGCGGCCGTGCTCTGGCTGGCTTCGGACGAGTCCTCGTACGTCGTGGGGCACGACATCGTCCTCGACGGCGGAGCCAGCGCCTGAGCCTCAGCGGCGCGAGGGCAGCAGCTCCTGCATCTTCGTCTTGATCCCCTGCGTCACCAGGTGCCAGGCGTCGGGCTCACCCTTCAGGACGGCCTCGGTCATGGCCCTCACCTGCTCGAAGGTGGCGTGCGGCGGAATCGGTGGCACCTCGGGATCGCAGCGGACGTCGAGCACGGTCGGCACGTCGGTCGACAGCGCGACGTCCCACGCCTCGCCGAGCAGGGCGGGATCGTCGACGGCGATCCCGCCGAGGCCGATCTCCAGTGCGAAGTCCGAATAGGACACTTCCGGCAAGGACTGCGACGGTTCGAACTTCGGCGAACCGCCCATGGCGCGCAGTTCCCAGGTGACCTGGTTCAGGTCGCCGTTGTGAAACACGCAGACGACGCAGCGCTGGTCGGCCCACAGTTCGCGGTACCGGGCGATGGTCAGCAGTTCCGCCATCCCGTTCATCTGCATCGCGCCGTCGCCGACCAGGGCGATCACCGGCCGGTCGGGATGGGCGAACTTCGCGCCGATCGCGTACGGGACGCCGGAGCCCATCGTCGCGAGGGTGCCGGAGAGGGTGCCCCGCATGCGGCCGCGCATCCGGAGGTTCCTGGCGTACCAATTGGTGGCCGAACCGGAGTCCGCGGTGACGATGGCGTCCTCGGGGATCCGCTCGGACAGCTCGTGCACGATCCGCATCGGGTTGACCGGTTTCGCGTCCAGCATCGCCTGGCGGGTCAGGGTCTCCTGCCATTCGCCGACGTTCTTCTCGATCTTTTCGCGCCAGCCGCGGCCGGTTTTGCGCTCCAGCGAAGGGATCAACTGCTGCAGCGTGCCCTTCGCGTCGCCGAGCAGGTTGACCTCGGTCGGATAGCGCAGTCCGAGGAACCGGGGGTCGATGTCGATCTGGACCGCCCGCGCCTGACCGAATTCCGGCAGGAACTGCGCGTACGGCATGTTCGAGCCGACGATCAGGAGGGTGTCGCAATCCCGCATCATCTCGTACGTCGGCCGCGTGCCGAGCAGCCCGATGGAGCCGGTGACGTACGGCAGGTCGTCGGGCAGGACATCCTTGCCCAGCAACGCTTTCGCCACTCCGGCGCCGGTGAGCTCGGCGATCTCGCGCAACTCGGTGACGGCGTTGCGCGCGCCCTGCCCGACCAGGATCGCGACCTTTTCGCCCGCGTTCAGCACCTCGGCGGCGCGGGCGACCTCTTCCGCGGGCGGGATGACGCTGGCCCGCGGATGATCGGGCGGCGAGGACGGCACGTGCTTGAACTCGTGCTGCGGCGGCTGATAGGTCTCCTCCTGCAGATCCGCCGGGATGATCAGCGCCGTGGGCGCACGCTGCGCGATGGCCGTGCGGAGGGCGCGGTCGAGCGCGTTCGGCAGCTGTTCGGGGACGTTCACCTCGACGAGGTACTCACTCGCGACGTCCTTGAACAACGCCTGCAGATCCACCTCCTGCTGATAGCTGCCGCCCATCGCGCTGCGTGCCGTCTGGCCCACGATCGCCACCACCGGCACGTGGTCGAGTTTGGCGTCGTAGAGGCCGTTGAGCAGGTGGATCGCCCCCGGGCCGGACGTCGCCATGCAGACCCCGGGCCGTCCGCTCAGCTTCGCGTAGCCCACGGCCGCGAACGCCGCCATCTCCTCGTGCCGCGTCTGCACGAAACGGGGTTTGTTCTCCGCCGCGCCGAACGCGCCCACCAGCCCGTTGATCCCGTCCCCGGGATAGGCGAAGACCTGCTCCACGTCCCATTCGCGCAGCCTGGTCAGAACATGGTCCGCAACGGTTTCGCTCATGGTCGCCGGATACCGCGGCCCTCCGGCGGCTAAACGTCCTCGAGGATCTTGGTGATCCCCGCGACGACGTCCGGATGCCCGAGCGGCAGCGGCGGTGGCACCCGGTTGTACGGTTCACCGGTGCTGTGGGGGAGCACGGCCACGGCGGTCCCGGCCGAGCGCACCCGTTCGGCGAGGTTGGACGACCCGTCCGGCACCGGGTCGACCAGCAGGACATGGGACGCGGCTCCGGGATGGCGTTCGGCCAGCCGCAGCGCGTCCGCGGCCGAGTCTCCGGCGGCCACGACGTCGATCGGCGGGCCACCGGGTTCCGCCTCGCCGAGCACGTCTTCGGCCTGGCTGAGCGCGCCGTCCACCGGCAGCCTGCACCAGATGACCTGGCGCTGGGAAGCGAGCGGGCGCCACGTCGCCGGGAGTTCACCGTGTTTGCCCTCGCCCGCCGGGTCGAGGACCAGCAGCTTCGCCCCTTCGTCGCCGCCGTCGATGACGACCGAGGGGCCTTCGGCGCGGACAGGATCGGATCCGGTGGTCATGGGCGTCTCTCCTCTAGCAGTTGGTGCGGGGGAGCTCGGGGGAATCCGTGTCCAGCGGCACCGAACCCGATCGAACGAGTCCTAATTGGACTGTCTGTCGCTTCGTCACCGCTTCGAGCGCCCAGTCGGTGGCGGTGCGCAGCCGGTTGCCCGGCATGGCCAGCAGGTGGTAACCGCGGGTCACCGCCTTGGCGGCGAACCCGGAAAGCGGGATGTGCAAGGGATTCGCCGCGGCCTGGCGGGCGCCGAGGTCGACGACGAAGCCGAGGTCGTGGTGCCGGTAGGTGCCGTGCGACCCGTACCCGAGCGACGCGGCCACGTTCCGCCCGGCGAGTTTGCCCTGTCGTTCGGCGTGCTGGGCCGTCATCGGCGTGTATTCGCCGGGCCTGGTCAGATCGGGGACGGCGGCCGCGTCTCCGCACGCGTAGACGTCGCGCCGTCCGGGGACGTTCAATTGCGCTGTCACGACCAGCCTGCCCTTGACCGTCTTCAGCCCCAGGTCCTCGATGAGCGGGTCCGGCCGGACCCCGACGCACCACACCAGGGTGTGGGTCGGCACGGATTCACCCGAGGTGAGCGTGACCCCCTTTTCGCCGGCGTCGTCGATCGACGTCTTCATCAGTACCTCGACGCCGCGTTCGCGCAGCACCGTGTCCGCCGTGGCGCCGAGCCGCCGGTCGAGTTCCGGCAGGACCCGCTCGGCGACGTCCAGCAGCAGCCACCGGATCTTCTGGTCCTTCAGCTCGGGGTGCCGGGCGGCGAGCGCGGCCGTGAACGCCGGCCCCTGCGCGGCGACCTCCGTGCCGGTGTAACCGGCGCCGACCACGACGAACGTGCAGCGCGCGTCGCGTTCGGCCGGGTCCTGCGCCGAGGCGGCGAGTTCTATCTGCCGGGTGACGTGATCCCGCAGGTAGAGGGCCTCGGGCAGGCCGCGGAAGCCGTGGGCGTACTCGGGCACGCCGGGGATCGGCAGCAGTTTGTTCACACTGCCCGCGGCGAGCACGAGCCGGTCGTAGCCGAGGGAGCGCTCGCGGCCCTCGGGGTCGGTGTAACCCACGCTGCGATCTTCGAAGTCAACCGATTTGGCCGTGCCGAGCACCAGGCGCACGCCGCGCAACGTGCCGGGGATGGACACCGAAATCCGCCGCGGTTCGAGGATCCCGGCGGCGACTTCGGGGAGCAGGGGGAGATAGAGGAAGTAGTCGGTCGGGTTCAGCACGACTACTTCCGTGTCGTCGCCTGCCGACTTGAGGAGGGTTTTGGCCGCGTTGTAACCGGCGAACCCACCTCCGATGATCACCACGCGCATGGTCAGTCCTCCGTGGGCCAGTCGCCGGTCGCCTTGCGGTAGCCGACCGCGCCCGCCCGTTCGGTGGCGGCCTTCACCGCGCCGAAGATCGCCCCCTGCGCGGCGGCCGCGACGATCACCTGGGTCCAGGTGAAGTCCCGGTCGGTGGCGTCCGGCGCCTCTTCGTCCCCGCTCACGCGTTTCCAGATCTGCTTGAACGCGATCCCGGCGAGCACGCCGCCCGCGGCGCTCACGACCATGCTGAGCGGCTTGTAAAGAACCTTGTTCACGAGGAAGACCTCTTTCGCATGATGAGCCGGATGGTGACGAGCAACGCCAGGAGACCGGCGAAGATCGGCACGGGGTTCGCGCGGACGACTTCGGTGCCCTGCCGGAACTTCTGCGCCGCGGGCTCGGAGACCTTCTCGGAGATCTTGGCGCTCGCCTCGTCGACCTTGGCGTCGAGGTTGTCGTTGACCCTCGCCTTGACGTCCATCTTCTTGCCCAGCGCGTCGAGGGTTTCGGTGAGTTCATCCCGCGTCACGTCGCGATCGGCGCGGGCTTCTTCGGCGTTCTTGGGGAAATCGGTCATGACCGCACTCCTTGCTTGACGGTGTCGACGTCCTCGCGGACACCCTCGATGGCCTCTTCCGGCACCGGCGGGGTCGCGCTGGAGACCTCCTTCTTGCCGACGACGGCCGAAAGCCCGGCGATCAGCAGCAGCGCCGCGCCCGTCACCACGGCCGCCAGCCACGCGGGCATCACCAGCGCGAGTGCCAGCACCACCGCGGCGATCAGGGTCGCCAGCCCGAAAAGCGCGAAAACACCCGCGGCGCCGAACAATCCGGCACCGAAGCCCATCTTCTTCCCTTTGCGCTGCAATTCGAACACGGCCAGCCGCATCTCGTCGCGGACGAGGTGTTTGACCTCGTCGCTGAGATCGGAAACCAGTTCGCCGACCGACTTTTCTCCGGACGGCTTCCGGTGGGTCTCTTCGATCATGGGGCACCTCCTCGGAGCGTTCTGCCCGCCGGGTACCCGGCGGCCCGGCCGGTCAATCACAGCGTGTTTCGCCCCGCTGAGCGCCGGGTAGCCGGGGGGTGCCGGCTCGAAAAGCACCCAACCGACAGGAGGATGCATGAGCACGATCACCGAAATGGTGGACGTCGAAGTCCCGGTGAAGACCGTGTACAACCAGTGGACTCAGTTCGAGAGCTTCCCGCAGTTCATGGAAGGTGTCGAGGAGATCCGTCAGATCGACGCGACCCACACCCACTGGGTGACCAAATTCGGTGGGGTGAGCCGGGAATTCGACGCGACGATCACCGAACAACATCCCGACGAGCGCGTCGCGTGGACGTCGGACTCCGGTCCCGACCACGCGGGCGTCATCACGTTCCATCGCCTGGACGACAACAAGACCCGGGTCACCGCGCAGATGGAGATCGATCCGGAGGGTTTCGCCGAGAACGTCGCCGACAAACTCGGCGTACTCGACCGCCGGATCAAGGGCGACATGAAGCGGTTCAAGGAGTTCATCGAGAGCCGCGGCCACGAGTCCGGCGCCTGGCGCGGTGACGTGGACCGCCCCGGCAGCTGACCGATGACCCGGGACCTCCCCTGGAAGACGCGTTTTCCCGGGGGAGGTCCCGGGTATCTCTCGGGGTGAGGTCCATTACGAAGGGAGCGTTCCGGCATGACTACCAACGCATACGTGGCCTTCCTCGTCATCGGGGTGGCGCTGGTCATGCTCGACGGTCTGATCATCTACCAGAGCGGTAAGCGCTACCTGCGGGGTTCCCACGGCGATCCGGCCGCGGGCGCTTCCATGACGTGGCTCGTCACGGTGCTGTTCCATCTCGCGACGCTGGGCGTTTTGGCGCTGCTGTCGACCGTCGACATCGGGGGCAGCGACCTTCCTGGGGTGGTGGGCAGGCTGGGTGTCCTGCTGCTGGTACTGGCCGTCGCCCACGCGATCACGCTCAGCGTGCTTTCGCGGATCCGTGGTGAGCAGGAGGCCGAAGCGGTCATCAACCGGCCGAGGCGCGTCGAGCCCGAGCAGCAGGGTACGACGGTGACGCCGGTGCCCGGGCAGGAGGGCCGCTACCCGACCACGAGCCCGTCCATCGAACAGCAGGCTCCGTACACGACACCGTAAGAAGTCGAGTGCTGGCAGGAGGTTTCGCCGTGCACGAGATCGATGACGAACTATGGGACGAATTCCATCGCGTGGTCAACATGACCTCGCGGGAACTGGCCGACTGGCTGCGGACGAGGTCGGCCGACGACGAGGACGAGGCATTGCCGGACCAGGCGGGCACCCCGACCGGACGGCATGTGCTGGGCATCCTCGGCAAGCGCAGGACCGACCTCACGGCCGAGGACGAGCGGGTGATGCGCTCGGTCGTCCGGCGGGTCGAGGACCAGCGTCGTGACGACCTCGAACCGGTCGCGGGCGAGGCGCACTGGCGGCACAAGCTGATGTCGATGGGACACGACCCGCTGAAACCCGTGTGAGCCCGAAGTACGTGAAGGCCCCCTTCACTGCGCTGGACGCAGTGAAGGGGGCCTGGCTCGTTCTCGACTGTCCACAGGGGACATTGACGTGTGTGTGGGCGTCCGGTGCCCCCAATGTGGCATTGGGGACGCTCAGTGTCCCCAATGCCACATTGGGCGCAGCATCGCGACCAGCAGATATGCGACTTTGTCCCTTCGCGTAACTTCAGGGCCGGGTGCGAAGCCGTAACACGCGCGGGCTGGACGACCGTTACTCCGAGAGCTTCCCGCGCAGCTGGTCCAGCGTCTGCGACAGGAGCCGCGAAACGTGCATCTGCGAGATGCCGATCCGTTCCGCGATCTGGGTCTGGGTGTAGCCCCCGAAGAAGCGCATCACGAGGATCGCGCGTTCCCGCTTGGGGAGCTCCCGCAGCAGCGGTTGCAGCGCCTCGTGGTTTTCCACCAACGCCATCTCGTGGTCTTCCTCGCCGATCGTGTCGGCGAGCGAGAGGGCCTCGGTGGCGTTGTCGTGGACCGGTTTGTCGACCGACAACGTCTGGTACGCCTGGCCGGCGAGCAGTCCTTCCCGCACGTCGTTGACCTCGAGCCCGAGGTATTCGGCGAGTTCGGTCGGAGTCGGCGCACGGCCGAGTCGCTGGGACAACGCGGCCGTGCCCTGACTGAGCGAGACGTGCAGCTCCTTGAGCCGCCGCGGCACCCGGACCGACCAGCCGGTGTCCCGGAAATGCCGCCGGACCTCGCCCATGATCGTGGGCACGGCGAACGAGAGGAAGTCGTGCCCACGGCCGGGATCGAACCGGTCGACCGCGTTGATCAGGCCGATCCGCGCCACCTGGACGAGGTCTTCGCGAGGCTCACCCCGTCCGGAGAACCTGGTGGCGATGTGCTCGGCGAGCGGCAGGAGTTCGGTGACGAGGCGGGCGCGCAGCTCCCGGCGGCCCGGCGAATCCTCCGGCAGGGAGGACATCTCCTCGAAGAGCGGTTCGCAATGGGCGTAGTCGTCCGCCTGCCGGGTGAGAGTCTTGCGCTCCCCACTCACCCGTCGCTCGTTCCCGGGGCCAACACGAGATCGATCGTCGTCGTGCCCCCTGCCTCCCCGGGGATCGGTTCGCACCGCGCCCGGACCGAATGGGTCAGCGTCGTCAGGACGTGCCAGCCGAACGTCGTCTCGCTCGGCAGGTAGGGCCTGTTCGTCCGCGTCGAGATCGAGACGGCGATTCCTTCCGGTATCTCGTGAAAGACACAACAAAGAACGGCTCCCAGTTCAGCGGGCTGGACAAGTTGGGAACAGGCTTCGTCGACGGCCATCTTCGCGTCTGAAATGGCGTCCAAGCCGAAGTCCGCACGGGCCACCACACCATGGGTGAGCGTGCGGACGAGAGGGATCTGCTCCGCCTCGGCGGGAAGGCAGAGTTCGACCCGGTCGGACAGACCGTCCGACTGAGGCCGGGTCTGGGGGGTGAGGCCGCCCCGTCCGTGTGCATCCATTACGAAACCCATCCGTCCGTGGCCGTGGGGTGACCGCGGCGGTGCTCCGCCGCGTGACGCGTGATCAACGGCCCAGGGCTCGCTGAAGCTCCTTTTTGGACATCTTCGACCTGCCCTCGACGTTGCGCTGCTTCGCTTCGTTGTAGAGCTGGTCCTTGGTCGGGCCGTTCGGGCCCAATCGGTTCCCCGACCGCTTGCCACCCCGCCGCTGAGGTGACATGTCCTCGAGGGACGTGCGGCTCGCTTCGCGTGATTCGCCGGCCTGCGCGCGGTTCTTGTTGACCGTGCGGGCGGCGATCTCCTCGGCCCGGCCGGTGCTCGCGCCCCGCTCCTCCGTCGAATCCTTGATGTGTTCGTACTGACGTTCTCGTTTGTCGCTCCAAGCCTGCTGCGGCATCGCGGCTCCTTCCTTTCCCCGGTCAGGTACCCCGTTCGATTCGCCGGATAAACGTCCGGTTGATCCCGGGCCCGGGCGGGTACGCGGGGGTCGACGCGAAGGAGGCATCGATGCGCATCGGCTACACCCTCATGACCGAACAAGCCGGGCCGAAAGACCTGGTGGGATACGCCGCCGGGGCGGAGAAGGCGGGTTTCGACTTCGAGGTCATGAGCGACCACTTTTCGCCCTGGCTGGACGAGCAGGGGCATTCGCCGTACGCGTGGAGCGTGCTGGGAGCGGTCACCCAGAGCACCGAACGGGTCGAACTGATGACCTTCGTGACGTGCCCGACCATGCGTTATCACCCCGCGGTGGTGGCGCAGAAGGCGGCGACCGTCCAGGCGTTGTCGGACGGCCGGTTCACCCTGGGTCTCGGCGCGGGGGAGAACCTCAACGAGCACGTCGTCGGCCGCGGCTGGCCACCGGCGAACGTCCGGCACGAGATGCTCGCCGAAGCGGTCCAGATCATCGGCGGGTTGTTCGACGGCGGCTATTTCAACTACAAGGGTGACCACTTCCGGGTGGACTCGGCGAAACTCTGGGATCTGCCGGAGCAGCGGGTGCCGATCGCGGTCGCGGTGTCCGGGTCGCAGTCGGTGACCCGGTTCGCGCCGATCGCCGACGCGATGATCGCGGTGGAACCGGACGAGGCGCTGAGCCGGGAGTGGGACGCCACCAAACTCGGCCCGCCCAGCAGGAAGATCGCCCAGCTGCCGGTGTCGTGGGGTGAGGATCGCGACGCCGCGGTCCGGCGCGCGCACGAGCAGTTCCGCTGGTTCGCCGGCGGCTGGAAGGTCAACGCCGAACTGCCGGGCCCCGCGGGGTTCGCCGGGGCGACGCAGTTCGTCAAACCGGAGGACGTCGCCGAGGCGATCCCGTGCGGGCCGGACGTCGACCGGATCGTGAAGCAGGTGGGCGAATTCGAGGCGGCCGGATTCACGGATCTGGCGCTGATCCAGATCGGCGGCGACCAGCAGGAAGGCTTCCTCCGCTTCGCGCGGGAAACGCTGCTCCCGGCGCTGCGGAGCTGATTCACACGGACGGAGTAAGGACTTTTGTGTCTCCGCCCACCCGAACGGGGGCACCTGTGTTCAAATCCGCCAACGCGGGTACCTGAGCGGCACATCCTTCAGCCAAGGGGGACCAGATGAGCAACGAACTCGGCCTTCATCCCGTACCGGACCTGCTGGAAGGCCACGACACGCCGGAGCAGGAAGCGATCCGGCGGAAGGCGGCCATCGCCGTCGCTTCGCGGGCCAGGAGCCCCGAAGACTGCGCGACCCTGCTGGAGATGCTGGGCCTGCACGACGGCGGCCGCAGCTCCGAAGTAGCGTGATTCAGCGGTCGCCGCGCGCCGCCACGAGATCCGCGACGAAGGCCCGGTAGGCCTCGTCGCGGTCCGGCGCGCGTAGCACCGCCGACGGGTGCACGGTGGCGACGGCGGTGGTGGCGAACTCGGCGAGGTCGATCCGCTCGCCACGGCTGCGGGTGATGCGGAAGTCGTCGCCCAGCAGCGCCTTCGCCGCCGTCGCACCGAGGAAGACGAGCAGCTCCGGGTGAACCGCCTCCAGTTCGGCGTGCAGCCATGGACGGCAGGCGACGATCTCGGTCTTGGACGGTGTCTTGTGGATCCGCCGTTTGCCGCGTTCGTCCCGTTTGAACTTGAAGTGCTTGACCGCGTTGGTGACGTAGATCTTCCGGCGGTCGAAGCCCGCTTCGTCGAGGGCCCGGTCGAGCAGCCGTCCGGCGGGCCCCACGAACGGGGCGCCCTGCCGATCCTCCTGATCGCCGGGTTGTTCGCCGACCACCATGATCTCCGCCTCGCGGGAGCCTTCGCCGAAAACGGTCTGGGTGGCGTCGCGGTAGAGAACGCAGCCGTGGCAGCCGGATGCCGCCGAACGAAGCCTCTCCAGGTCCACGGTCGCGGGCGGATCCGCCCCGGGTGCCTTGGTCGCCATGGCGGCCGGATTCCCCGCCCGGTGGTGGGACAAACCGGTTACGTGCGCGCCGCGCCGGGTAGCCAGCGGGTATGGCGATTTCGACCGAACCGGCCACCGCTTCCGTCCAGGACACCGTGCGTGTCGCGCTGCGGGTCGTCCTACCCACTCTCGCCGGCGGGGTGATCAAACGGCGGCCGCTGGGGATGGCCGCGGCCCAGAAACTCCAGTTCGACCGTTCCGCCGTGCGACTGCTGGGACGGCTCCGCTCCCGGTACGGTCCCGGCCCGCTGCGCCTGCGGATGCCCGGCCGCACGATCGACCTGGCGCTGTCCGGGGAAGACGTCGGCGAGGTGCTCGCCGCCGCGCCGGTGCCGTTCAGCCCGTCGACCAAGGAGAAGCGGGCGGCGCTGGGCCATTTCCAGCCGCACGGTGTGCTGATCTCGGATGCCGTGGAGCGCGCGCCGCGCCGCCGGTTCAACGAGGACATCCTCGAACCGGGGCAGCCGCTGCACGACCTCGCCGCACCCTTCGCCGCGGCGATCGCAGAAGAGGCGGCGTCGCTCTGGGACGGCGGCACGCTGGACTGGGACACCTTCACCGTGGCCTGGTGGCGGATGGTCCGGAGGGTCACGCTCGGCGAGTCCGCGGCGGGCGACGACGGCCTCACCGACGCGCTCGCCCGGCTGCGGAAGGACGCGAACTGGGCGTACGCGCACCCGCGGCGCGACCGGCTCCACGATCAGTTCCGCACCCGGCTCATCGGTCACCTGGAACGGGCGGAGCCGGGGAGCCTCGCCGAAGCCATCGCGTCGGCAGGCCCGTCGGGGGAGCGGTCGATGGACGTCGTCGCCGACCAGGTCGCCCACTGGCTCTTCGCGTTCGACGCCGCCGGGATCGTCACCTTCCGCGCGCTCGCGTTGCTGGCCACCCACCCCGCTGCGCGGGAACGGGCCGACGAGGAGGTCGCGGCCGCCGACCTGACCGCGCCCGGCCAATTCACGTATCTGCGCGCCTGTGCCCTCGAATCGGTCCGGCTGTGGCCGACGACGCCCGCGCTACTGCGCGAGAGCACGGCCGAAACCGCCTGGGGACCCGCGGGGACCACGGTGCTGATCTTCACCCCGTTCTTCCACCGCGACCCCGAATCCCTGCCCTACGCCGACCGGTTCGAACCCGGGATCTGGCTGGACGGCAGCGCGGCGGCCAATCCG
The DNA here is from genome assembly GCF_055563465.1 of Amycolatopsis sp. NPDC000009. Lineage (NCBI taxonomy): Bacteria > Bacillati > Actinomycetota > Actinomycetes > Pseudonocardiales > Pseudonocardiaceae > Amycolatopsis > Amycolatopsis sp. NPDC000009. The sequence goes on along the minus strand of NZ_JBVHDI010000027.1, from coordinate 39,630 downwards.
GCGCTGGTCCCGTTCAGTGCCGGACCGGCCATCTGCCCGGGCCGGGACCTCGTGCTGTTCTGCGTGAGCACGATCCTGGCGCATGCGATCAAGGACCGGCGTTTCGAGCTGGTCTCCGGGGCCGTCCTCGGGCCGGAGCGGCCGCTGCCCGCGACGCTCGACAACTTCCACCTGAAGTTCTCGGTGGTCCCGGACTAGTCTTCGACCCATTCGAGCAGGTCGCCGGGCTGGCATTCGAGCACCCGGCACATCGCTTCGAGGGTGCTGAACCGGACGGCCTTGGCACGGCCGTTCTTCAGCACCGCCACGTTCGCCGGGGTGAGCCCGACGAGTTCGGCGAATTCGCCGACACTCATCTTGCGTTTGGCCAGCTCGACGTCGATGCGGACGACGATCGGCATCAGATCACCTGTTCCAGGTCGGATCGCAGGGTGGTGGCCTGCCGGAGCAACGTGCGCAGTACGACCATGAGCAGGCCCAGCACGGTGACGCCGACCAACCCCAGGAACAACAGCAGGGGCAGGCCCGGGTCTTCGGCGTTGAAGCCGACGTAGAGGAACACGCCCACCAGCACCACCCAGCCGGCGAGGATCGCCCACACGATGGCGTCCACCCATCTCAGGGACGCCTCGGTGAAGATCCGGTCCTTCTTGACCAGGGTCAGCAGTTGCCAGGTGGCGACGATCACGACCTGGCCGCAGAGCACCCAGAAGATGGAGATCGCCGTCGCGGGCCAGCGCAGGTACGCCATTTCGGGGTCCTGCCGAGCCATGTGCGCGAACTGCCCCGGCAGGGACATGGTCTGGAAGAGGACGAGGACCCCGAACAGCAGCACGAGGAACACTCGGAGAGGCGCGACCGCCCGTTGACCTGTGATCATGCATCGAGTTTCGCGTGTTATCTATCGAAAGTCAATCGGTAGTTATCGGGTTTCGGTGGACTGGAAGCGTCCTTCGCCGCATCTGGCGCGGGGAGGGGCCCTTCGGGGCGCGATGGTCGGCGTGTGGCCTGTGGGGCGTTGCGAAAGCCACTTTCGCAACCCTCAACGTTGCGAAAGTGGCTTTCGCAACCTCAGCTCACCCCGCACGGAGGTCGGGTGCGTCCCGGCGCGGCCGGGTGCGTCCCGGCACGTCGGAGGGCGTTGCGAAAGCCACTTTCGCAACGCTCAACGTTGCGAAAGTGGCTTTCGCGACATGTCCGGGGGCTCACGAGCCGGTGCGCAGATCGAGCCGCATCAGCCAGCGCGGCTTCCGGTCCGAGCGTGCCTTGGTCTCTTCGACGAGTTCGAACCCCGCGGCGGCGAACAGCCCGATGGTCCCGACGTGCGCCGCGGAGGAGTTGATCCGTCCCCGGCCGGGATCGACGGGGTAGCCCTCGATGACGGGGGCGCCGTGCGACCGGGCGTAGGAGACCGCGCCGTCCAGCAGCGCGTGCGCCACGCCCTTGCGGCGATGTCCGGACCGGACGACGAAACAGATGACCGTCCACACCGGAATGTCGTCGATCGCCGGCATCGTGCGGGAACGCGTCAGGCGATGCAGCTGGGCGCGCGGGTCGACACCGCACCAGCCGACCGGCCTGGTGCCGTCGTAGGCGAGCACGCCGGGCGCGGGGTCCGCCGCGCAGAGGCCGCGGACGTGCTCCGCGCGTTCGTCGCCGCGCAACCGGCTGTAGTCCGCGGGTTTCGCGCGATAGGCGAGACATCAGCAGGCGCGGTCGTTCCCCTTCGGATCGAGGATCGTCGCGACGTCGCCGAACCGGTCGGCCGTCGCGGGGTGGAGGGCATACGGGGACCCTAAAGCGGCGTTCGCGAAATTGCCCCACCGCGTTCGGTGAACGGGGTTGAATTTTTGGTGCGCGAAGGAATTCACCCGGCGGTAGTCATGCCGTTGTCGCGCCGGGAGGCGTCTGCCAGGATGCTCGTGACCCGACCAGAAGGAGTGTTCCAGTGGCTTCCCGTCTCAATCCCTACCTCAGCTTCGCCGGCGACGCCCGGCAGGCCATGGAGTTCTACAAGTCGGTGTTCGGCGGAGAACTGACGCTGAATACGTTCGGAGAGTCCGGGATGGCCGGAACCCCGGCGGAGGACCAGATCATGCACAGTCAGCTCGATTCCCCGAGCGGCTACACGATCATGGCCTCGGACACGCCGCCGGGAATGGAGCACAATCCGGGCACCAACGTGTCGATCAGCCTAAGTGGCGAAGACGGCGAGGAATTGCGCGGCTACTGGGAGAAACTCTCCGCCGACGGCACCGTTTCGGTTCCCTTCGAAAAGCAGATGTGGGGCGACGAATTCGGTGCCTGCATCGACAAGTTCGGCATCTCGTGGATGGTGAACGTCGTTCTGTCCTAGGGCTTCCGGCCTATGCGCGAGTGTCGTTTCGCGTGCTTGGACGGACGACTCGCGTGATTGGATGGACGACACGTGTGATTGGACGGACGACACACGCCGGAGCCCTGGCCGCGGCCGTGTCGTCCATTCCATCACGCGTGTCGTCCGTCTGATCACGCGTGTCGTCCGCGCGGTCACGTGAAGTCGCCGGCCTCACGGACTCTGAGTACTCAGGCGCCAGCAAAAACCCCGGTGCCGAGCCGTCTCGTGAGTGGTAAGGACGGTTAGAACCGTCCTTACCACTCACGACCGGGCGCGCGGTCAGACGGGCCGGAACCGGACGTCGAGCACGCCTCGCGGATCTTCCCGGCCGAGTCCCCGCAGATGGATCGGCGCGCCGCCGGGGTTGTCGTACAGCCGGATGCCGTCGCCGAGCAGGACCGGCGCGATGTGCAGGTCGATCTCGTCGATCAACCCCAGCGCGAGCAGCTGGCGGCCGATGTCCGGCGAGAACACCTCGAGGTTCTTCCCGTTCGCCGCCTCCAGCCCGATCCGGACGGCTTCGTCCGCGCCGCAGTTCAGGAACGTCACCCCGTCGGTGGGCGTGGCGTCTTCGGGGTGGTGGGTCAGCACGAACAGCGGGCCTTTCCAGGCGCCGCCGTAGATCCCGCTCGGGTCGGGGTAGGCGTCCCAGCCGTCGCGGCCGCCGAGGACGGCGCCGGTGGTCGTGGCGTATTCGTCGATCAGGTCCGGCCGGGAGGTGATCCCGGTCATCCAGTCCATGCCGTGGCCAGGGCCCGCGACGAAACCGTCGAGCGACATCGTGAAATGCCACAGCACTTTCCCGTCGGCGGTCTGTGGTTCGAGCATCCCGGCCTCCTGGTGGTTGCGCTATGCAATCGGTCAGCTCAAGATAAAGTGGGCGATGGTAGATTGCAACCACTTCTGGTGGAGGTGAGGGAATGGCGGAACCCGCCCGTTCCGGCTGCCCGATCAACGCCGCGGTCGAGGCGTTCGGCGACAGCTGGAGCCTGCTCGTGCTGCGGGACATCATGTTCGGCACCCGGCGCTATTTCCGGGAACTGCTCGCCGGATCCGAAGAGGGGATCGCGTCCAACATCCTCGCCGACCGGCTGAAGCGGCTGGTCAAGGCCGGTCTGCTGACCCGCGAGGACGCCGGGCCCGGCAAACGGGCCGCCTACAGCCTGACCGAGGCGTCGATCCAGCTGGTGCCCGTGTTCGCGCACCTCGGGGCCTGGGGCCTCGAGCATCGTCCGACGACCGAGCGCCTGCGGGTCCGGGCCGAACTGCTCGCCGCGGGCGGGCCGGAACTGTGGTCGGAGTTCATGGCCGAGCTCCGGGTCGTCCACCTCGGTGAGCCGGCACCGGAGAAGGACGGCCCCGGCGTGCTGGAGCGCCTCGCCGCCGCGTACGAAGCGGCCCTCTGAAGCCACGCCCTCGTTGATTGTTCTTCCCGAATCAAGGGTTCCGGTCAACCCGCCCCCGGGATGTAGTAGCCCGCGACGGAGCGACGGGCTGGTAGGGAGAGGGAATGAGCTCAGCGGAGGGTGTTGTCCTGGTGATCGGCTGCGGGTCGCGGCCGTACCGGGAGTACCTGTTGGCGTCGGCCGGGCATCGGCATCCCTTGTGGTTGTTCACCGGGACCGAGCCGACCTGGCAGGAGCGCTACATCACCGGCGCGACGGTGTTGGACACACAGGACCAGGACGCCGTGCTGGCCGCGGCCCGTGCGCTCGCCGCCACGACACCGGTACTCGGCGTGGTGTCCTGGGACGAGGCGCTGATCGTGGCGGCGGCACATGTCGCGGACGAACTCGGGGTGCCGGGCGCCGGGATCTCCGCGATCGAAGGCTGCCGTGACAAGTGGTTCAGCCGCCGGACGCTCACCGCGGCCGGCGTCGCGCAGCCCGATTTCGGGTTCGTGCACGACGACGACCAAGCCGTCCGCGTGGCCGAGCGGATCGGGTACCCGGTGGTGGTCAAGCCTCGCGGGGGCGGCGCCAGCATCGGCGTCAGTCTCGCGGAAGACGCCGAGGCGGTGCGGAAGGCGTTCCGGACAGCGGAGGACGCCAGCTTCGGCGGCTCTCCCGCCTACAAGGGCGGGGCGCTGGTCGAGGAGTATCTGAGCGGCCCGGAGATCAGCGTGGACGGCGCGATCGTGGACGGCGAGTACACGCCGATGTTCGTGGCCCGCAAGACGGTCGGCATGCATCCGTACTTCGAAGAACTCGGCCACCTGGTCAGCTCCGCGGATGAACTGCTCGCCGACCCGGTCCTGCGGTCGACGCTGATCCGTGCGCACGGCGCGATCGACTTCCGGTACGGCATCACGCATACCGAGCTCAAGCTCACCGAACGAGGACCGGTGATCGTGGAGATCAACGGCAGGCTCGGCGGCGACCTGATCCCGTTGCTCGCCAAGTTCGCGACCGGGGTCGACCCGGGCGCGGCCGCGGTCGACGTCGCGCTCGGCATGCGCCCCCATATCCCGCACGAGGCCGAACCCCGGTGGGTCGGCGTACGGTTCGGCTACCCGAAACAGGACTGTGTCGTCGAGTCCGTGTCCGTACCGGATACCTTGCGGGACAACGGAATCCTCGCCGCGGGCAGGCTCGTCGAGCCGGGTGCGCGCCTGCGGCTGCCGCCGGCGGAGTTCATCTCGCGGCACGCGTACGTGATCTGCGCGGGCACCGACCCCGAAGACTGCGAAGCGGTGCTGGACAAGGCCATGGCCCAGGTCCAGCTGACCGCGCATCCCCTGTTGCCCTCGGTGGCCGCCGGCGCCTGACCGCGCACCGGCACCGCAGCACACCTTCCCAGCACTCTCAAACGATGGCGGAGCGAACAAATGGCGAACCGTGATGTCGAGCTGCTCGCAGTCGGAGCAGGACCGTCCAATCTGGCACTGGCAGTGGCGCTGGAAGAGCTCGCGCCCGGCCTGGCCCGCGAATCGGTCCTGCTCGAACGGGACGAAGAGGTCTCCTGGCAGCGGGGCATGCTCCTGCCGGAGGCGCTGTCGCAGGTCTCGTTCCTCAAGGACCTGGTGACCCTGCGCAACCCGCGCAGCCGCTTCTCGTTCCTGAACTACCTGCACGCCACGAACCGGCTCAACGAATTCGTGAACATGGGCAGTTTCGTCCCGTACCGGGTGGAACTCGCCGACTATCTCAAGTGGACGGCCGACTCGCTTTCCCTGGTGGACCTGCAGCGTGGCCGGGAATGCCGTGAGATCACTCCCGTGTGGACGGACGGCACACTCACCGGATGGGATACGCACGTCGCCGACGGCGAGGTCATCCGCAGCCGCTACCTGGTGGTCGGTGCCGGGCGCGACGCACGGATCCCCGACCTGCTCCGCACGGTGAACCAGGAGCGCGTCATCCACAGCACCCAGTATCTGCCGAGGATCGCGAAGCTGCGCAAGGACCTTCCGTACCGCGTCGCGGTGATCGGCGCCGGGCAGAGCGCGGCGGAACTGTTCAGCTCGGTGCAGAACGATCTGCCCGAATGCAAACCGACCATGGTGATGCGTTCGATCGGCCTGAACTACTACGAGAGCAGCAAGTTCAACAACGAGCTGTTCTTCCCGTCCCATGTGGACACCTTCTTCGATTCCCGGCCGGAAGCACGCGAGCAGATGCTCAAGGAGATGCACCACACGAACTACTCCGGGCTGGCGCCGGGCACGATGGACGCGCTCTACCGCTCGATCTATCTGGACCGTCTTTCCGGCCGTTCCCGGCTGAAGATGATCACGATGAACGACCTCACCGACGCCCGTGACGATGGCGAGGAGATCGTGCTGGAGCTGACCGACCGGCGCACCGGCGAGAGCCAGGAACTGCGGACCGACCTCGTGCTGCTCGGCACCGGTTTCTCCCCGGAGATGCCGAGGATGGTCCAGGAGATCGCGAAGTCGATCGGCCTGTCGGAGATCAAGGTGACCCGCGACTACCGGCTGGAGATCGACCAGCCCGCCACCGCGGCCGTCTACCTCCAGGGCGTCAACGAGGCCACGCACGGCATCGCGGACTCGCTGCTGAGCGTCCTCGCCCCGCGGGCCAACGACATCCTGCAGGACCTCCTCGCCCACCGTGGCGAAAACCCTTCGGTGCCGCCGCAACCGACTTCGGAAACCACCCCCATCGTCGCCACCCGCTGACCCACGAGAAGGAAGAGGAAGTCATGGAGATCCGTCCGCTCGAGCGGGAAAAGATGGTCTTCGAGAACGGTGCCTACGGCCAGCGGCTGCTGCCGTGGGCGGCACTGAACGCGCCGTTCGAAGGCGCCTGGGTGACGGTGCCGGCGCACGGCGCGACGGGTGCGCATTCCCACCACGAGTACGAGATCTTCATCGCCGTCAACGGCGAGGCCGTCGTCGAGTCCGGGGGAGAACGCCGTGCCTTCCGGCCCGGCGACATCGAGTTCCACAAGCCCGGTACCGAGCACCGCATCCTCAACGACGGTGCGGAGGACTTCGAGATGTACGCGATCTGGTGGGACTCCGACATGACGGTGAAGTTCGCCGCCCGGCATGAGGCGGAGGCGTGAGCATGGCCGACACGCGACCGGTGGTGATCATCGGCGGCCCGCCGACGTCGAACGGGGATCTGCACATCGGGCATATCGCCGGCCCGTACCTCGGTGCCGACGTGCACCGGCGGTATCTGCGCGCGGCCGGCCGCGAGGCCGTGTTCGCCTCCTGTACCGACGACAGCCAGACCTACCTCGTCACCAGCGCGGCCAGGGTCGGGCTGACGCCGCCCGAACTGGTGAAGCAGTCGACGGAGAACATCCAACGCACGTTCAAGGCGATGGGGGTCGAGGTCGACGGCTTCTCGCCGACCGACGAAGGCTACAAGGCGCTGGTCTACGACTACGTCAAACGCTTGTACGACAAGGGAAAGCTGCGCCTGCGGAAGGTGCGTCTGCCCTACAGCGAGAGCAAGGGCGAGTTCCTGGTCGAAGGGTTCGTCGGCGGTGGCTGCCCGACCTGTCTCGCCGACAGCCGCGGTGGTTTCTGCGAGGGCTGCGGGCATCCGATCGACTTCGACGCGCTCATCGAGCCGTACTCGGTGCTCGACCCGGCCGACGAGGTGACCTACCGCGAGACCGAGATCATGGTCTTCCCGGTTTCGGAGTACCGCGAACAGCTCCTGGCCTACTACGAAGGGCGCGGTCCCGCGTGGCGGCCGCACGTGCTCGGGCTGATGCGGGAACTGCTGGCCGGGCCGTTGCCCGACTTCGCGATCACGTATCCGGTGAAATGGGGCCTGCCGGCGCCGTTCCTCCAGACGCCGGGGCAACGGCTCAACGCCTGGGTCGAGGGGATGCCCGCCTCGATGTACTGCACCGAGTACGCGTTGCGGCGCAACGGGAAGCCGAAGGTCGCCGACGACGACGCCTGGCTCGCGGAGAACGACGCGCGGGTCGTGGTGTTCATGGGGTTCGACCCGCTGTTCACCTGGGGCGTGGTCCACGTCGCCGAGCTGATGGCCCTCGAAGGTCGTTACGTCCTCCCGGACACCTTGCTGGTCAACGAGTTCTACGAACTGGAGAACGAGAAGTTCTCCACCAGCAAGGGACACGTGGTCTGGGCCCGTGAGCTGGCGGCCGAGGTGCCCCGCGACATCGCGCGGTTCCACCTCAACCTCACCGCTCCGGAGTTCGCGCGGACCAACTTCTCCCGCGCGGCACTGGAAAAGGTCGCGGGGGAGCGGCTCGTCACGCCCTGGAACGAAGTCGCCGAGACGCTGGCCAAACTCACCGCCGAGGTCGGCGGCGAGAACGGTTCGCTCCCGGTGTCGACCGAGGCCACGGAACGCGCGGCGGCGATGGTCTCCCGGTTCGCCCTGAACTACGAACTCGAGGACTTCAGCCTCAGCCGGGCCGCCGATCTGGTGGTGCAGCACGTCGAACGCCTGCGCGCGGCGACGGAACGCACGCTGAAGGGCAACCTCGACCAGGAGATGCTCCGTGCGCGGCTCGGCGATCTCTTCCTCGAACTGCGGGCGCTGATCGGCTGTGCCTCGCCGATCCTGATCGACCTCGCCGAGCGTGCCGCCGAAGCGGGCGGATTCGAACTCCGGATCACCGCGGCCGCCTTCGACGTCACGCACACCACGGCTTTCCCCGTGCCATCACTGGAATTCCCCCCGACGAGCGAGGTCTGAGACCCCATGTCACTCGACAGCACCCTCTCCACCGACGCGGCCCGGAGTTCCCGGCTCGCCGAACGCCTGCTGGTCCCGGCGGGATTCGTCACCACGGCGGGCAACGCGTTCCAGATCACCGCCGCCGCGATCCTGGTCTTCCACGCCGAACAGACCACCCTCGCGGTCGGCTGGCTGTTCATCGCGGTGTCGATCCCGCAGGTCGCGCTCGCGGTCCTGTTCGGGAAACTGGTCGACAAGGTCGATCGCCGGATGCTGTGCGTGGCGGCGGACCTGGTGAGCGCGATGACCGCGTTCGCGCTGCCGGTGTGGCTGTGGATCGGCGGTCCGGCGAACCTCGGCTCCTACATAGCGAACTTCATGCTCGCCTGCACCGCGGCGTTGTTCATGCCCGCGAGCAACGGCCTGATCAAGGAACGGATCCGCGACGAGCGGCTAGGGAAGTTCAACTCCCACTTCGAGATGGCGAGCAACTCCGGCATGCTGCTGGCGTCTTCGCTGGCCGGCTTCCTGGTGATCTGGTTCGGCGCCACGCCGTTGTTCGTGTTCAACTCGCTGAGCTTCGTCCTCTCGGCCGTGCTGGTCTACGCGATCGGCCGCAAGCCCGCCAAGGCGCCGGTGACCGAGAAGACCACGGCCACCGACCCGTCGGCGCCGGTCGAAGTCCCCGTGCGCCAGCCCGTCAAGCGGCTCGCGCTGCTGTACGCCAACGGCAACATCGGCCTGATGGTCGCCAACGTCATCCTGACGACGCTGATCCTGCAGACGTTCAACCAGGGCGCGTGGATGATCGGCGTGGTCGACGCGCTGGCCGGGGTCGGGTTCATCGTCGGCGCCGCGGCGTACGGCAAGGTCAGCAAACGGTTCAAGGGGATCCACCTCGCGGTGCTCGGCACGCTCGGGAACCTGATCTGCCTCGCGATTCAGCCCCTGCACTACATCGCGCTGATGGCGGCGATCCCGTTCGCCGGGTTCTGCTTCGCGCAGGGCCGGATCGCGGCCCGCACGCTGCTGATGCGGGCCAGCCCGGAGGAACGCGTCGGCCGGATCTTCGGTGGCACCCAGGCCCTCGGTCTCGGGCTCGGCGTCGGCGCGACGGTCGCGTTGTCTTCGCTGGCGGACGCGACGGCGGTGCCCTATGCCTTCTGGGGACTGGCGATCCTGCAGGGCGCGATCGTGATCGGCACCTACTTCAGCTTGGCGAAACCGCTGTCGGCGCAGGAGAAGCGGCCGGCCGAGGTTCTCGAGGCGACCGCCGCGTAAGTGGTCACCATCGGAAGTCCTCCGGAGGTCTCGACGGCCCAGCTTCCCGCTGGACGCACGGCCGCGAGGCCCGAGGACAACCCCGGTACGAGGACCTCACGACCGCACGCCCAGCGAAACCTGGATCCGCCGAATACCCCCGAAGGACATCCGATGGCAACCACTAAGCGCGGCCGACATGCGGAGGAAGCGAAAGTCATGACGGACAAGCCGATCAAGGGTGGCGTCGCCACCTGGGCCTGCCTTCCCGGGTTCCCGCCCGCGGTGATCTTCCCCTTCACCCCGGGCGAACGCTTCGGCGTGCGGAGCCTCTACGAGTTCCAGATGCTGATGTACCGGCCGCTCTACTGGCTGGGCCGGGACGGCGCGCCCGAGATCGACTGGGACCTCAGCGTCGGCGAGGAACCGGTGTGGGATGAGACCGGCCGCACCTGCACGGTCCGGATCAAACCGTGGAAGTGGTCCAACGGCGAGACGGTGTGCGCGGACAACGTCGTCTTCTGGATGAACATGCTGAAGGTGAAGGGGCCGAGGTTCGGTGCCTACTCCGAGGGCTACTTCCCGGACAACCTGGTGTCGTTCGGGAAGGTCGCCGAGGACAAGGTGAGCTTCACCTTCGACAAGGCGTACTCGAAGAACTGGGTGCTGCTGAACCAGCTCACCATGATCACGCCGATGCCGAAGGCGTGGGACCGCACCGCGGACGGCCCGGCCGACGCGACGCACGACATCGAGCAGGCCGAAGCGGTCTACGAGTTCTTGATGGCGGAGAACGGCGACGTCGTCGAGGAGGACAACTCGCACCGCACGCGCTGGGCCGACAGTCCCGTGTGGAGTGTGGTGAACGGGCCGTGGCGGCTCAAGAGCTACACCGAGGAAGGTGTCGTCACCTTCGTCCCGAACGAGCACTACAGCGGCCCCAACCCGGCGCATCTCGACGAGCTGCGCCAGGTTTCGACGACCTCGGACGAGCAGCAGTACGAACTGCTGCAGTCCGGTGACGTCCAGGTCGGCTTCCTGCCGCCGGGGATGGGGGTCCAGCCGGACGGCGATCCGACCCAGGGCGGGCCGAACCCGCTGGGCGACGGTTTCCAGCTGGAACCGCAGATCCTGTTCAACATCAACTTCATGGCGGTCAACTTCAGCAACCCGACCATCGCCGGGAAGCTGATCAGGCAGCCCTATGTCCGCCAGGCGCTCCAGAGCTGCTTCGACCAGGAGTACGGTGCGCGCGAGGTCTACCAGGGTTATGGGTGGAGCCAGACCGGGTCGATCCCGGTGCTGCCCAAGAGCGACCTGGTGTCGCCGAAGATCGCCGAGCGCGGCGGGTTCTGGCCGTTCGACCTGGAGAAGGCGCGGCAGCTGCTCGCCGACAACGGCTGGGACGTCACCGCTTCGCCCGCGGTGTGCGTGCGGCCCGGCACCGGCCCCGGTGAAGCAGGCGAAGGCATCCCGGCGGGCACGGAGCTGAGCTTCTCCCTGCGCTACTGGGAGGGGCGGCCGTCGCTGGCGCGGCTCATGGCGCAGTTCCGGGACGACGCGGCCAAGGCCGGCATCGAGATCCGCCTCGAAGAGGTGATGGGGTCGGTCCTGGTGGCGGAGGACGGTCCCGGCGAGAAGCGGATGTGGCAGCTGTCCTGCTGGGGCGGCGGCTGGGTCTACAACTATCCGACCGGGGAGAACCTCTTCCAGAGCGGCGCCGCCTGCAACTTCAGCAACTGGCGTGACGCCAAGGCCGACGAGCTCATCGCGAAGACCGTCACCACCGACTCGCTCGAAGCGCTGTACGAGTACCAGGAGTACATCGCCGAGCAGGCGCCGGTGATCTTCATGCCGACGTTCCCGCGACGGCTGTTCGAGGTCGCGGGGAACCTGCGCGGCTTCTCGCCGATCAACCCGTACGGCTTGATCAACCCGGAGAACTGGTATTACGTAGAGGAGCAGTCATGACGCGCCCGGTGGTGCTGGTCGGGTTCGTGGCCGCCGCGCTGGGTTCGTCCATCAAGGACTTCCAGCCGGACGGTTCGGTCATCTTCGTCGAAGAGCCCGACGTCGTCCGCAAACGCGACGCGCGGAAGACGGTGGCCGGTTCGGCGCTGGTGCGCGAGCTCATCGAGTGGGAGTTCCATCTGCCCGGCAAGGCGGACGAGTTCTATCACGTCCACCACGACCTCGACCCGGCCGCCGTCGTGCCGCTGACCGAGTACGCGACCCCGTTCGCGGCCCGGCTCGCGGAACGCTACGGGCTGCCGGGCGCGGGGTTCGGCGCGGCGCAGATCCTGCGGGACAAGGCGGTGCTGCGCCTGGTCAGCCGGGCGGCGGGGATAGCGAATCCGGCGTCGGCGCGCGTCGAAAGCCCGGCGCAGGTCCGCGAGTTCATGGCGCGGCATCCGGGGAAGATCGTGCTGAAGCCCGCGAACCGGCAGGCGTCGGTGGGGACGCAGGTGCTCACCGACCCGGCCGAGGCCGAGCAGGCGTGGACGAACTGCGTCGTGCAGGACGAGGGGATCTTCGTCCCGGACCGCGCGATGGAACTGAAGATGCTGGCCGAGAGCTTCGTCGAGGGAGACGAGTTCAGCGTCGAGATGCTGCTGCGGGACGGCGAGCCGCTGTTCGCCAACGTCACCGGCAAACGGCTGTTCCCCGGTCCGCGCCCGATCGAGCTCGCGCATATCGTGCCCGCCGACATCCCGGACGAGCTGACCGCGACGCTGACCGAAGAGACCCGGCGCCTCACCTCGGCGGCCGGGTTCCGCACCGGGATCGTCCACTGCGAATGGATCGTCTCGGACGGCGTCCCGTATCTGGTCGAATGCGCCGGCCGGTTCGCGGGCGACGGCATCATCGAGCTGATCCAGCGCGCCTATCCGGTGGAGCTGAACCGCGCCTACTTCTCGGTGATGAAGGACGAGCCGGTCGTGGACCTGTTGCCGCGCAAGGCCGAAGGCGGTGCCGCGGTCCGGTTCCTCTCGATCGAGCCCGGCCTGATCGAGGACGTGCGCGGCGTGGAGAAGGCGTCGCAGGCCGAGGGCGTGTTCCTGTGCGACGTCAGCGTCTCGGCGGGTGACCGGTTCGACGGGCTGCGCAGTTCGTGGGACCGCGTCGGCGACCTGATGGTGACCGCGGACAGCCCGGCGGAGGCGTCGCGCCTGGCCGAAGAGGCGGTCGCGCTGATCGAGATCGACGTGCGGCCGGACCGAGGAGAGAGGGAGAACGCCGCACCATGACCATCGAAGCCGTCCAGCCCACGCTCCCGGACGCCGGTCTCGACGTGCTCGTCACCGGGCTCTCGTCCGACGCGCACACCTGGAACCTGGTGTACCTGGAGCTGCTGCTGGAGGAACTGGGTTGCCGGGTCACCAACCTCGGCGCCTGCGTCCCGGACGCGACGATCGTGCGCGAATGCGTCACCCGGCGGCCGGATCTGCTGGTGATCAGCAGCCTCAACGGGCACGGCCGCCAGGACGGCGTCCGGCTGATGGAGTCCTTCCGTGCGCGGGCCGAACTGGTCACGATGCCGGTCGTCATCGGCGGGAAGCTCGACGTGACGGGCGGCAGTAACGCGGCGCGGCTGCTGGAGGCCGGCTTCGACGCGGTGTTCGAGGACTCCGGCGGACTGACGCCGTTCCGGACGTTCCTCCGCACCCTGTCCGTGCGCGCCCCCGGTGTCCCGCTGGGCGCCGGATGAGCGTGCTCACCCCTCGGCGGGGACATTCGTTCGGCGAGGTGGTCGCGCGCCACCACGCCAGGGGAGAGCTGGTCGTGCAGCCCCGGATGGGGTTCGCCGATCCGGGCCGGATGACCCGGGGACTGCTGGCGACCAGGGCGGCGCGGGCCGCGACGGTCGGCACGATCACGATCGACAGCTACACCAGGGTCGGTGACCACGAGGCGGCTCGCGCGGCCCTGGCGGCCGGCGCCGACCTCAACGGGTACCCGCTCGTCGACCACGATCCCGCGACGACGACGGCGTTGCTCGGTGGCGTGCTGACCGGGGACTTCCCGGTGCAGGTCCGGCACGGTTCGGCGGATCCCCGGCGGATCGTCCGGGCGCTGCTGGACTTCGGGCTGCACGCGACCGAGGGCGGCCCTGTGTCGTATTGCCTGCCGTACAGCCGGATGTCGCTTTCGGCGGCCGTCGACAACTGGCGGCGCTCCTGCGAGACGCTGGCCGAGGCCCGTGGTCCCGAACTGGAGCCGCATCTGGAGACCTTCGGCGGCTGCATGATGGGCCAGCTGTGCCCGCCGGCGCTGCTGGTCGCGCTGAGCGTGCTGGAAGGGATGTTCTTCTGGCGGCACGGGATCCGCTGCCTGTCCTTCAGCTACGCGCAGCAGACCCACGCCGGTCAGGACGAGGAGGCCGTCGCCGCGCTGCACGCGCTGATCGGGGAGTACGTGCCGCACGCGCGGACGCATGTGGTGATCTACGGCTACATGGGTGTCCACCCGAGGACACCGGGCGGCGCGCTGGAGCTGATCGCGGAGTCCGCGCGGCTGGCCGCCCGAACCGGGGCGAGCAGGCTGATCGTCAAGACCACCGCCGAAGCGCACCGGCTACCGACCGTCGCGGAGAACGTGACCGCGCTGGAACACGCCGCCGAGTCCGCGCGGGGGGTGTCCCGGATCGGCAGGCTCGGCGACACCGGGATCCACGCGCAGGCGAAAGCATTGGTGGACAACGTTCTTTCGCTCGACACCGATCTCGGCCGGGCGCTGGTCACCGCGTTCGCGCGGGGGCAGCTGGACGTCCCGTTCTGCCTGCACCCGGACAACGCGGGCCGCGCGCGCGGGCGGCTGGACGCCGGTGGCCGCCTGGAGTGGCAGCGGATCGGCGCGATGCCGCTGGGCGACCTCGTCGACCTGCCCGCGGAACGGCGGATGACCTCGGGCGATCTGCTGGACGCGCTCCGGTACGTCGAGCGGTCGTTCGACGAGAAATACGGGCTGCCGGGAATCGAGACCGTGAACCGGCCGACACAGGGGAGTAGGACATGACCGGACCATCGGACGCGGCGCTGCCGCCGGGCACCCGCGAGCATCTGACGTCACCGGTGACGCAGGCGGCGTTGCGCATCCAGAACAGCATCACCGCGGGCACCCGCGAGTACCTCGGCATGAACGGGTTCGTGGAACTGCAACCCCCGCTGATCGGACCGGTCACCGACCCGGGATGCCGTGGGGCCAAGCAGGTCGACGTCGACTACTACGGGCACAAGTACAAGATGATGACCAGCGTCATCCTGTACAAGCAGGCGTCGCTGCTCGCGTTCGACAAGATCTTCTACGTCGCGCCGAACGTGCGGCTGGAGCCGCTGGAGACCTCGGCCACCGGGCGGCATCTGGTCGAGTTCACCCAGATCGACGTCGAGGTAGCGCGGGCGAGCCGCGAGGAGGTCCTCGACATCGCGCAGGGCCTGCTGCGGCACGTGGTCTCCCACACCCTGCGGGAGTCCAAAGTGGACCTCGCCACGCTGGGCCGGGACCAGGCGGCGTTCACGGCGCTGCTGGAAGAGGACTTCGAGCGGATGACGCACCGCGAGGCGGTGTCGCGGCTCCAAGGGCTCCGGCACGGGCAGAGCGCCGACGCGGAGATCGACTGGCAGGGCGAGCGGATCATCTCCGAGCAGACGAACCGGCCGTTCTTCATCGTCGACTACCCCAAGGGATCGCGCGGGTTCACCGACGGCGAGTCCAGTACGGAACCGGGAGTGCTGCGGAACTTCGACCTCATCGCCTCGGACGGGTTCGGGGAACTGTGCAGTGGCGGTGAGCGCACGCACGAGTACCGGCGGTTGATCGAGCGGATGCGGGAGACGGGGGAGAACCCGGCGAAGTACGCCTGGTACCTCGACCTCGCGCGTGAAGGGCTGCCGCCGAGCGCGGGCTTCGGGATGGGGTTGGAGCGGGTGACGCGCTACATCGCCGGGCTGGACGCGATCTGGCAGGCGAACGCGTATCCGAAGCTGCCCGGGATCGCGACGCCGTGATCACCGCGCGGCAGCTCCCCGAGGACGCGATCCGGGCCAGGGCGAGGGAAGGCAGCGCGGCGATCTTCCCCGACGTCGCGGGATACGGGCGGTCGCTGTTCGGCGCGGACGCCGACACCCCGCCGGACGAACTCGACCGCGCGCGGATCGTGCCGCCGGTGTTCGTTCCGCGGCGCCTGGAGAAGATGTTCGACCTCGCGCGTGAACCGGTGTACGGCGACGTCGGGCTGTCGACCGTGCTCGGCGGGTTCACCGCTCCGTCGCCGGTGTTCCTGTGCGCGTTCGGTTCCACGCAGGTCGCGGGCAGCGGGCTCGGGATCGCGGCGAGCGAGCAGGCGGGCAGGCTCGGGATGCCGATGGTGATCGGCGAGAACGTCGTGCCCATGCACGGATACGGCCGGATGGGCGAAAGCGCCGAAGACGGTCTGCTCGGCCGGATCCGCGCGTACGCCGGCGCCGTACCGGACGGGCTCGGCGGCGTCGTCGTGCAGCAGAGCACCGAAGACGCCGACGCGGAGGTGTGGAACCTCGTCTACAGCGACCCGTCCGCGACGAAACTGCTGGAGACCGGGCGGCTGGCGTTCGAGCTCAAGGTCGGCCAGGGCGCCAAGCCGGGCCTCGGCGGGATGACGGTGCTCTCGCGCGCGGCCGCCGGCGAGGTCGCGGAACAGTACACAGTGGACGAAGCCTTCGGCAGGGACCAGGCCATGGTGCTGCGGTCCAGCAGTCCCGGCACCTTCACCGGGGAGATCCTGCGCCAGCAGATCCACCTGATGCGCAACAACTACCCGCGGGCCCGCGCCTGGGTGAAGCTGCACCCAGGCCGTGACGTCGGCGAGGCGGCGCGGGTCGCGTGGGCGGCGGGAGCGGACGCCGTCACCGTGGACGGTGCCGAGGGCGGCACCGGCTGGGCACCGTCGGTGTTCCTCGACCAGGTGGGGTTGCCGCTGGTGGAATGCCTGCGCCGGGTCGGCAAGCACGACGCGTCGCTGCTGGTGTCCGGGCGGATCTGGGAGGGGGCCCGTGCGCTGAAGTGCCTGGCGATGGGGGCTTCCGCGGTCGGCCTCGGCCGGGCGGCGCTGCTCGCGGTCGACGAGGACGCGGACGAAGGGCTCGTGCGGCTGGTGCGGTGCCTCGAACTCGAACTGCGGCTGCTCGCCAGCGCGCTCGGGAAGTACGACCTCGCGGAGCTGACCTCGGACGACCTTTGGTTCCCGACTCGGACGGAGCTGGACGGATGATCAACTACGACGGGAAACGGTTCCGCAAGGTCAGTACCGATCCCCACGCGCCGGTCACCCTGTACCGGCAGAAGGACGATCTGGTGTGGGCCGAGCTGACCGGCGGCGGGGTGCGGCTCGGCTCGCTGACCGGGAAGTGCGGTGAGGACGGGACGATCCACATGGCCTACACGATGGTGCTGGCCAGTGGTCAGGTGATCGCGGGGCACAGCACGAACACGCCGGAGTTCCTGCCGGACGGACGGATCCGGCTGAACGAGGTGTGGGAGCGATACGGGAACCCCGGCTCCCGCGGCACTTCGGCCATCGAAGAGGTGGCGGAGTAGCGGCTGAAGTACATGAAGGCCCCCTTCCTTGCGCCAGGCGCAAGGAAGGGGGCCTTCATGTACTTCCGGGGTGCGGGTCCGTGAAGGCCTCCTTGCCTACCCTCAGGGTAGGGAAGGAGGCCTTCACGGATCGGGCCGGGGCGGCACCGGATTTCTACCGGCGTTCGCCGCCCGACAAGCGAATTCACGCGACCGAAAAGGGCAAGCGAGGGGGCTGAACGGCGCACGCCGAAAGGAGTAGTTCAGCTCGGGTTCTTTTCGAGGTATTCCGTCCAGATCTTCTTCGGCACGCACATTCGCCACGAGTCGACGATCAACTCTCGTAACTCTTCGTAATCGATCGCGGACAGCCGGACGCGGACCCACTGATAGCGCATATCGGACGGAATCGGCATCATGAACTTCTCCGGCTCGCCGGCCACGAGCGCTTCCCGCTCCTCTTTGGGATAGCCGAATCCCATCACGGTTTCGTCCGGTGAGAGCGAAAGAAAGACGATTCGCCCCACGCGGAACTTCGCCCGGTCACGGACCAGTGCCTCATAGGCACGAGGCAGGTCCGAAACGATCCGTCTGACGTCATCCCCGGTTACCATCTTTCCACCATTCTCCGCTGTTTGTTCCCCAGTCACCCGTGGCGCCCATGGTGAAGGCGACGTAGAGGTATTCGTCGAGGATCTTCGCCAGTGACACAGGCCTGCCCACCAGTGCGGGGATTCCCGCCCCGCCGTCCCCCGCCTCGGCGATCACCGCGGCGGCCCACGCGCGGCCGAGTCGCAGGTGCGCACCGAACGCGGCGCCGTCACGGGCGCCGTGGAGCGCGGCCGCGATGGCGGCGTCCCACGGCATGATCGTGTTGGGCCGCAACGCATACAGCGCCTTGGCCGCGGCGGTCGGGCCCAGCGTACGCCTGGTCCGTCCCGCCGAGACGACGACACCCGAGAGGTCCGCGTAGGACTTCGCGGCGGTGTCGATCTCCGCGTCGGTCAAGCCGGCCAGGTCGGCCGACGGGAGCGTGGTCCCCCAGGTCTCCCACCAGGACCGGACGCCGTCGTCGAAAGGCGCCGGCTCGCCGTCCCGCGGGTACCGGATACGGCATCCCCACGAGTTCAGCCAGCGAAGAAGAATTGTGCGATGTGCGGGCTGTGACAGGTCGATCGCGGACTGCGTTTCCTGGCGCAGCCGGAACCAAGAGGCGTCCACATTCGCGAAGCCGTTGAACACTTCGGCGGCTCGCCGTAGTTCGGCGAGCGGGGGCAGGGGGTCAGACATGAGCGAACCCTATCCGGTGCCACCAAGGGGGTGAATTTCCACGTCCAACTATTGGACTTTGTACATTGAGTCACCTATTTGTATCTGCTGCATCCTTCATTGGTCCTTTAGGGTTGTGGCCAGGAAGGTCACAAGGATGGCGGTCACGCAGCGCGATTGCGTTACCCCATCCAGGGGAGGGAGAGGGCATGGGCAGACCCGAGCGACCGTTGGACGGCTCCACTGGTCCGATCGCCGCATTCGCTCACGATCTGCGCGTTTTGAGGAACCGGGCGGGAAACCCGAGTTACCGGGAACTCGCCAGGACCGCACTGTTCGCACCTTCCGTGCTGTCCAGCGCGGCGAGCGGCCACCGCTTGCCGACGCTCGCCGTGACGTTGGCGTTCGTCTCCGCGTGCGGTGGGGACCGTGCGGTGTGGGAACGGCGTTGGCGCAGTGTCGCCGGACAACCGGGGACCGGCGCCGAGACACGGGAAGATCGTGCGGCCGACACTCCGCCGGACGGCACGCACGCGACGGCGTCCGGCGTCATCCGCCTCGCCCGTCCGGCCCAGCTGCCGATGGGATCGCGGACTTTCGTCGGCAGGGAAAGGGATCTGGCCGACGCCGCCGAGATGATCGGCGCGAGCGGGCCGGTCAAGGTGCCATTGCTCGTCAGCGGCCCGATCGGGGTGGGGAAGACGGCTTTCGCCTTGCGGCTGGCGGAAGAGGTGGCGGCGGACTTCCCGGACGGGCAGCTCTACGCCGAACTGGGCGACAGCGGCTCCGGCGGCCGGTCGGCCAACGGGATCGTGCGCGGATTCCTGCGCGCGCTCGGCGTGCCGGCGCATCTCGTGCCGGACGATCCGATGCAGCGGATCGGGCTTTACCGATCCCTGCTGGCGGAACGCAGGTTGTTCGTGCTCCTGACCGGCGTCCGGGACGAGG
The DNA here is from genome assembly GCF_055563465.1 of Amycolatopsis sp. NPDC000009. NCBI lineage: Bacteria > Bacillati > Actinomycetota > Actinomycetes > Pseudonocardiales > Pseudonocardiaceae > Amycolatopsis > Amycolatopsis sp. NPDC000009. The sequence goes on along the minus strand of NZ_JBVHDI010000027.1, from coordinate 20,088 downwards.
GTCAGGTGCGGCCGCTGCTCGGCCAGGCCCCGCACAGCCAGGTCGTGGTCACCAGCCGCGCCCGGCTGCTCGGTTTGGAGGACACGAACCGCATCGACCTCGACACGTTCTCCCGCAAGGAATCGCTGGCCTTGATCGGCCGGATCGCCGGACCGGGCCGGGTGCGGGCCGAGCACGACGCCACCGACACGATCGCCGAACTGTGCGGGGATCTTCCGCTGGCGGTCAACATCGTCGGCCGCAAGATCGCCGCGCGCCCGGAATGGGCGATCGCGTACACCGCGGGCCAGCTCGCCGATCGCGAACGGCTCATGGACAGTCTCTGCGTCGGCGACGTCAACGTGCGGGACCGGTTCTCCGCGGCGTACGAGCAGCTGTCGCCCGCCGAACGGGAAGCCGTCCAGCACTTCGGGCAGAGCGGCGCGGGCTGGACGACGTCGATCGGCGTCGCCGCCGCGATGGGCATCATGATCGAGACCGCCGACGAACTCCTCGAATCCGTGGTGGACGCCGGACTTCTCCAGCGTGCCAACGTCGCCGGGCGCTACGCGGTCTCCCGGTTGGTCAGCGCCTTCGCCGCCGAACGGCAACGGGAGCCGGGCCCGCTGGCCGCCGCCGTCCCGATGGCGGGCCGCAGGACGCGGAAGAACGCGTTCGAATCGCTGCGGCACGAGGCGGTGCGCACTCTGCCGGGCGGCTCGTCCGAAGGTTGATTGTTCTCCCCGCGCGGCGCTTCCGGTCAACGGACCGCGCGGCTTGAATGAGTCGACGAATGAAGGCGAGCGAAATTCGGTGACACAATGCTGATTCTGTCGATGAAAGAGGGTCACGATGGCGGGATCGTGGCGATCGAGGACGGCAAGCTGCTGTTCGCGCTGGAGTCGGAAAAGGACAACTACCCGCGCTACGACCGGATCACCGGCGAGCTGATGGCGCGCGCTGCGGGCATGCTGGACTCCCGTCCCGACGTGGTCGCGCTCGGTGGCTGGGTCAAGGGGGAGTTCTCGGTGGAACCGCCGTCCCGCACCGGATACTTCGGTGTCGGCGAAGGCGCGATCTCCGACGAGGCTGGCAAGTTCTTCGGCAAGGACGTGCGGTACTTCTCCTCGACCCACGAGCGCTCGCATATCTACACTTCCCTCGGGATGGCCCCCGCGGCACCCGGCCAGGCGTACTACTCCCTGGTGTGGGAAGGGAACATCGGTGACTTCTACCGGATCGACGAGCGCGGCGAGGCCACCCATCTTCAGCACGTCCTGACCGACCCGGGCGCGAAGTACGCGTATCTCTTCGCGCTGGCCGACCCGGGCTTCCCGCTGGGCAAGGGGAAATTCCGGTTCAACGACGCCGGCAAGCAGATGGCGCTGACCGGGTTCGCCGAGCCGGGCCCGCTCACGCCGGACGAGCAGAAGACGATCGACTTCATCCTCGACCGCGACGGCATCATCCTCGGTCTGTCCAAAGAGGAGATGTCCTGGTCCCATCTGTACAACGCCGGTGTCTGGTCACAGGAATACCGCAACGCGGCGGCGAAGCACTCTCAGGCGATCTTCAACCGGTTCCACGACTACGCCGAGAAGAACCTGACCGAAGGCCTGCCGCTGCTGATCTCCGGCGGCTGCGGCCTGAATTGCGACTGGAACCGTCTGTGGCGGGAGAGCGGCCTGTTCTCCTCGGTGTTCGTGCCGCCGTGCCCCAACGACAGTGGCTCCGCACTGGGCACCGCGATCGACGCGCAATGGTTCTACACCGGGCAGGCGACCATCGAATGGGACGTCTACGCGGGGGAGAACTTCGTGGAGGACGTCGTCCCGGATCCCGCCAAGTACGAGACACGGCCGCTCGTCGCGAGCGAAGTCGCGAAGTACATCAAGGACGGCAACATCATCGGCTGGGCGCGCGGCCGGTACGAGATGGGCCCGCGGGCGCTGGGCAACCGGTCGATCCTGGCCGCGCCGTTCACCGTGGACACCACCGTGCGGCTCAACAAGATCAAGCGCCGCGAGGACTATCGCCCGATCGCCCCGATCGCGCTGGAATCCGATGCCCCCCAGTGGTTCGTCGGTTCAGTGGAAGACCCGTACATGCTGTACTTCAACCACGTCACGTCCGACGAGTTGAAGGCCATCACGCATGTCGACGGCACCGCGCGCACCCAGACGGTGACGCGGGAGCGCAACGCCGGCATCACCGACCTGCTCGAGGCGTTCCGCGAGCAGACCGGGTTCAGCGTGCTGTGCAACACCTCGCTGAACAACAACGGCCGTGGTTTCCTCAACCGCACCAGCGATCTCATCGAGTACGGGGAGACGTACGGCCTCGACGGCTACGTCATCAACGACACGTTCGTGACCCCGCGTACCGCCTGAATCCTTGCCCGACGGGGGTAAGGCCCGGATGCCACCACCCAGCAGTGGCATCCGGGTACCTCGTGGTGCCCGAACGAAGTCTCGCCCGGAGGGGGAAGACCATGCGAGTCGTGTTCGCGGGCGGTGGTGTCATCGCGCTGCTGACCGCGCTGGAGTGTGTGTCGGCCGGGCACGAAGTGGTAGTCGCCGACCAGGCGGACATCCCGTTCTCCGGCGCTACCTCGTTCGACCGGCACCGCGTGCTGCGCGCGTTGCACGCCGGCGACGCGGCCACCACGGTGGCCGCCGTCGGCGCGCATCACGCGTGGATCGAGCTCGAACACCAGCTGTCCACGTCGTTCTACGAACAGGTCGGCGCGCTGACCGCGCTTCCGGCGTCCGAGGCGGCGGCGGCGCGGGAGTTGCTTTCCGCGGCCGGATCGAAGGCTGAAGTGCTCGGCGCGGACGCACTCGCGGCGGAATTCCCGCACGCCGGGTTCGTGCCCGCGACGGGCGCGGTCTTCGAGTCGCACGCCGGTGTCCTGCTCGCCGATCGCGTACTGACCGCGTGTGCCACCCGGTTGCGATGGCACGCGAACGCGGAACTCCATCCGCACCGCAAGGTCGCCGGCATCGACGCCGACCGGGCCGAGGTCCGGCTGGCCGACGGGGACACCCTCCGCGGTGACGCCGTCCTGGTGGCGGCGGGCCCGTGGTCGCGGGATCTGCTGGCCCCCGCGCTGGCCAGGGAACTCGTGCTGCACCGGCAGACGATGCTCTACTGCGACGTCCCGCCCGCCGACGCCGCCGCGTGGGCCGCGACCCCGGCGATCACGTCGCTCGGCGCGGGAGGGGGCGCGTGGCTGGTGCCGCCCGTCGCCGGGACGCCGTTGAAGCTCAGCGCCGCGAGCGCGTGCCGCGTCGTCGACGAGATCGGCGGCGCCTCGGTGCCCTCGTGGTGGCGTGAGCACCTGATCGACACGTTCGCCACGCTGATCCCGGGGTTTCGCCGGGACTGGCTGGTCGACACCCGGGACTGCCACTACCTGGCCCGGCGCTCCACCCTCGGCCCGATGCTCGCCGTGCTCGGTGACCGGGTGCTGACCTACGCGGCGTGCGGCGGCTCGTCGTTCAAGTTCGCCCCGGTGATCGCCCGGTCCCTCGCGGCGCGCCTGACCGGCGCCGGTCCGGTCCCGACCGGACTCGAACCGCTCGACCGGCCGCTCGTGCGAGCGGGCGGTGTCCACCCGATCCGTCCTGCCCTGCGAGGTGTGTCGTGAAACTGCTCGCGCTGGAAGCCAGCCAGAACTCCTACTACTACCTGCCCCGGTATCAGCAGATCGAGGACTTCGGCGGGGTGCTGTACGTGCTCAACGGGATCGGGACCGAGGATCTCTGGCCGTCCGAGCGCTACCGGATCGCCGGCAGCGACCACATCGACGACCTGATCCGGCACGCGAAGGCCTGGCACGCCGAAGAGTCGTTCGACGGTGTGCTCACCTTCTCCGAGTCCGGCGTGGTCCTGGTCGCCGCGGTCGCGGAAGCGCTCGGCCTGCCCGGTATCGGCGTCGACGCGGCGCGGACCAGCCGGAACAAGCTGATCATGCGGCAGGCGCACGAGAAGGGCGGCGCCGCTCATCCGGACTTCCGGTTCGTCGAAGACCTCGATTCGGCCCTGCAAGCCGCCGAGGACTTCGGCTATCCGGTGATCCTCAAACCGACTCTCGGCGCGGCCAGCAACTTCGTCTTCCGGGTCGACGACGAAGAGAAGATGCGGGAGCGGTACGCGCAGGCGCGTGCGGGCATCGACGGGATGTCCTGGTACAACATGGAGGCCGAAGGGCTGGATCTCGGTCCGCACGGCCTGCTCGTCGAGTCCTTTCTGGACGGTCACGAGCATCTCATCGAAGCGGTGGCCTGGGACGGCGAGGTGTACCTCGGGTCCATTGTGGACAGGGTGACGTCGGAGGGCGAGACCTTCGACGACGACGTGCACCACGCGCCCACGTCGCTCACCACGGAGCAGGTGGCCGAAGTGCACGCGGTGGTGGCCGCCGGCGTGCGGGCACAAGGGCTCACCCGTGGCGCCTTGCACGCCGAGGTCCGGTTCCACCAGGGCAAACCGTTCCTGCTGGAGATCGCCGTCCGCCCCGGCGGCGGGGGACTCGACCACATGGCGCGGCTTTCGGCCGGGTACGACCCGATCAGGGGACTCATGGACGTCTCCCGCGGCGTGCGGCCGGACGTCCGGCACTTCAGCCCGACCGGGCTGCACACCGCCGCGATGTGCCTGATCTGTCCCGGCGGCGTGATCGCCTCGATCGACGTCCCGCCCGCGGTGAACGAATCGGACTCCCTGTACTACCTCAAGATCTTCGCCAAACCGGGTGACCTGATCAAACGCCCGCCGCTCGGCAACAACATCTTCGGCGGCATCGGCGCGCTCGGCGCGTCCTTCGACGAAGCCATGCGCAACGCGAACGACCTGGCCGGGAAGATCGAGGTCAAACTCTCCGAAACCCAGAAACAGCACTGAATTCCGCGTGGAGGAAGCGTGTCACGGACTGTCACCCAACGGCACTACCTGATGGTCAGACCGACGTACTTCGACGTCGAGTACTCGATCAATCCCTGGATGGATCCGAAGAAACCGACGGACACCGAGCTTGCCATCGCGCAGTGGGAATGGCTGCACGACCTGTACGCCGACCTGGGCCATCGTGTCGAGCTGCTCGAGCCGCTGCCCGGTCTGCCCGACATGGTGTTCGCGGCCAACGGCGCCACCGTGGTCGACGGGCAGGCGCTCGTCGCGCGCTTCCACCACGTGCAACGCGCCGGCGAGTCCGCCGCGTACCTGAAATGGTTCCGGGACAACGGATACCGCTACGTGCGGCAGGCGCAGTGGGTCAACGAGGGGGAGGGCGACTACCTCGTCGCCGGGAAGACGATCCTCGCCGGGACCGGGTTCCGCACCAACCCGGAGGCGCACAACGAATCGCGTGAGTTCTTCGGCCGTCCGGTGACCCGGCTGACGCTGATCGACCCGCGGTACTACCACCTCGACACGGCGCTCGCCGTCCTCGACGAGGACACGGTCATGTACTACCCGGGCGCGTTCTCCGAGGAAAGCCTTCTGCTGCTGAAGGAGCTGTATCCCGACGCGATCCTGGCCTCCGAGAGCGACGCCGCGGTCTTCGGGCTCAACGCCGTCTCCGACGGCAAGCACGTCGTGCTCCCGCAGGCGGCCACCGAGCTGACCGCTCAGCTGCGGGAGCACGGCTTCGAACCGATCGGGGCCGACCTGTCCGAATTGCTCAAGGCGGGCGGCAGCGTCAAGTGCTGCACGCTGGAACTGCGTGCCGGTTAGGGAGAATCGATGGATTCGGCTGTCACGCTGCGCCGGGTCGTCGTTGGGACGGCGTTGATCGCGGTTCCGGCGGTGGTCGTCGTCGCGGTGCTCGGCCTGGGGTCGGCCTACGCGCCTGTCGCGAGCACGGGCGCCAAGGCCGCCGGCGGCGGGCCCGACACCTACGCACGTCTCCTGGTCGCCCTTCCGGTGATCCTGGGCGCGTGTCACCTGGCGGGCGTCCTGGCCCGGCGGCTCGGCCAGCCCGCGGTGATCGGCGAGATCGTCGCCGGCATCCTGCTGGGGCCGTCACTGTTCGGGCTGCTCTGGCCCGCCGCGTTCGGCTGGCTGTTCCCCAGCGGGGTGGTCTCGGCGATCAACATCCTTTCGCAGCTGGGCCTGATCTTCTTCATGTACCTGGTCGGTTCGGAGATCGATCTCGGCGCGGTGCGGAGGCGCGGGTTCACCGCGGTGACGGTCAGCCAGGTCAGCATCGCGCTGCCGATGGTCTGCGGCATCGTGCTCGCGCTCGGCATGTACCCGGCCTTCGGCGGTGACGTCGGCTTCCTCGCCTTCGGGCTGTTCATCGCGGTCTCCATGAGCGTGACGGCGTTCCCGGTGCTGGCGCGGATCCTGACCGACCGCGGCCTGTCGAAGACGCCGCTGGGGGCGCTGGCGCTCACCTGCGCCGCCGTCGACGACGTCGCCGCGTGGTGCCTGCTGGCCGTCGTGGTCGCCGTCAGCCAGGGCGGGACACCGTCGGAGGTCCTCCTGACCTCCGGGCTGACGCTGGTGTTCGTCGTGGTCATGCTCTACGTCGTCCGGCCGCTGCTGGCGAAGGCGCTCGCCCGCGTGCCGGAGTCGGCGGTGCTGGCGATCCTGCTCGGCGGGATCATGCTGTCGGCGCTGGCCACCAACGAGATCGGCATCCACGCGATCTTCGGCGCCTTCCTCTTCGGGGTGATCGCGCCGAGGAACGATCCGGTCGTCACCCGCGCGGCCGGGAAGCTCGGCAGCGTGACCCTGACGTTGCTGCTGCCGCTGTTCTTCGCCTACACCGGGCTGCACACCGAGTTCAGCCTGCTCGGCTCCGGCTCGCTGTGGCTGTGGACCGTGGTGATCACGGCGGTGGCGGTGTTCGGGAAATGGGTGGGCAGCACTACGGCGGCCCGGCTGACCGGGGTCGGCTGGCGCGAATCGCTGTCGCTCGGGGCGCTCATGAACTGCCGGGGGCTGACGGAACTGGTGGTGCTCAACGTCGGCCTCCAGCTGAAGGTGATCAGCCCGGCGGTGTTCGCGATGCTCGTGATCATGACGCTCGTGTCGACGATCGCGACCGCCCCCGCGCTCAGTCTCATCGCCAGGTTCAAGACGAGACCGCCGGTCCAGCGGCGGCGGAAAGTGGATAGGACGCCATGACCAGCAAAGAAACCCTAGTCAGCACCTTCGTCGAGGTCGTCCTCGACGACGAAGTCCGGGACATCATCGGGAGCGACCTGCGGTCCTTCCCGAACCCCGTCGACGACATCGACCGTTCGCTGGCGATGCTCCGCGTCGCGTTCTCGAAGCTGCCGATCGACCAGCTGCAGACGATCCTGGACTTCGGCAGGCATGTCGACACCCCCGGTGTCGCGCTCGTGCGCAACCTGCCGGTGGACCCGGAGCTGCCGGAGACGCCGATCGACGGCGAGCCCAGCAAGGACAAGAAGACGTTCGTCGCCGAGACCGTCCTTTTGGGACTGAGCCAGCTGCTCGGCGAGCCCGTCGGGTTCACCACCGAGAAGAGCGGGCGGCTCGTGCACGACGTCGTCCCGGTGTCGGCGGGGGCGCGGAGCCAGACCAACCAGAGCTCGCACGTGTTCCTGAACTTCCACAACGACATCGTGCACGACGAGGTGGGCCGGTACGACGTGTCCAATCCGGACTTCCTGGTGCTGAACTGCGTCCGCCAGGACGGGAACAAGGAAGCCGTCACCTACTACGCCGACGGCAGGGACATCTCGGCCGCGTTGGCGCCGGAGGTGCTCGACGTCCTGCGCCGCCCGCTGTTCCGGCTCAACGCGCCCGGCAGTTACGTGCGTGACGTGGCCAAGGGGGCCGACGTGCTTTCCGACCTCGTGGCGGTCATCTCGGGGCCGGCGGACTCTCCGGAGGTGGCGATCTCGGCCAACGGCGTGGTGGGGGAGACCGTCGAGGCGGAACAGGCGCTGGAGGAGTTGCAGCGGGTCTGCCGCGAGGTCGCGCACCAGGTCAAACTGGAGCCGGGGACGGCGTTGCTGATCAACAACCGGAAGGGCCTGCACGCGCGGTCGCAGTTCTTCGCGCGGCACAACGGGCGGGACCGGTGGTTGCAGCGCACGTACATCCGGCGCAGCCTGTGGACGATCCGGTACCGGGGGACGGCGGAGGACCGGCGGGTGCACTGAGGCCTCCCGCCCGCTGTCGCGCCGTGCCTGGATGGACGACACACGTGACTGGATGGACGACACGCGTGACTGGATGGACGACACGCGTGATCCGGCGGACGACACGCGTGATTGGACGGACGACTCACGTGCGGCCCGGGTCCGACGTGTGTCGTCCGTCTGGACACGCGTGTCGTCCGTCCAATCACGAGAGTCGTCCATCCAGTCACGCGAGGGTGGCCGTCCAATCACGAGAGTCGTCCATCCAGTCACGTGAAGCCGCACCTGGCGCGGGGGTTGGGGAAAGCCCATTAGGCACCCAGAAACATTGGGAAATGGGGTTAGGCACCGTGGGT
>NZ_JBVHDI010000027.1:0-11623 GCF_055563465.1 Amycolatopsis sp. NPDC000009 | reverse complement strand
GGGGGGGGGTTCCTAACCCATGTTCCCAAACATACAAGTTGCCAAACGGGCATTCCCCAACGTTCGGTCCGGGTGATCGGCCGGCGACACCAGACCGGGCATGTTCGAGAAGGCGGCCATCCGGGTAACCCTCGGCGAAAGCACCCGACGGGAGGGAACCCGATGCCAGACAAGCTACGCCCGCCGCAGCAGCAGGAACCGCCGGGCGTGACGTCGAAAATGGACCCGCCGCCTCGTGACTCCATGGAGGACTACGAGGGCCGCGAGCTGCTGGCGGGCAAGCGCGCGTTGATCACCGGCGGTGACTCCGGGATCGGCCGCGCGGTCGCCATCGCCTTCGCGAAGGAAGGCGCCGACGTGGCGATCGCCTACCTCAACGAGCACGAAGACGCGAAGTACACCGAGGAACGCGTACGCGCTGAAGGGCGCGAGTGTCTCCTCCTGCCGGGTGACCTCGCCGAGGCGGCGCAGTGCCGGGAGATCGTGGACCGGACGGTGAAGGAGCTGGGCGGCCTGGACATCCTGGTCAACAACGTCGCCACGCAGTGGCCGGTCGACAGCCCCGAAGAGCTGACCGACGAGCAGTGGACCCACACGTTCGACGTGAACATCCACAGCTTCTTCCGGGTGACCAACGCAGCGTTGCCCCATCTGGGTGAGGGGTCGGTCATCATCAACACCGGCTCGGTGAACGGCTTGCGTGGCAACAAGTCGCTGATCGACTACTCCGCGACCAAGGGTGCCGTGCACGCCTGGACGTACGCGATGGCGCAGGCGCTGGCCGATCGCGGCGTCCGGATCAACTGCGTCGCGCCCGGTCCGGTGTGGACACCGCTGATCCCGTCGACCTTTCCGCCCGAGAAGGTGGAGAAGTTCGGTCTCCAGGTCCCGTTCGAGCGGGCGGCGCATCCCGACGACCTCGCGCCGTCGTACGTCTTCCTCGCGTCCAACCGGCTTTCGTCGTACTACAGCGGCGAGGTCATCGCCGCGCTGGGCGGCGAGACCACACCCGGCTGAGGCGCCCGACGGCGTCGACGACGGCCTCGGGCGCGAGGCGGTCCAGGCACGGATGGCCGGGCACGGGGCAGACCCGGGCCCGGCTGTCCCGGCACGCCGCCCGCTGGTCGCCGAGCACTTCGGACGGCACGCCATACGGAGCCCAGCGCGACGCCGGCACGACGGGCGCGAACAGCGAGACCACCGGGGTCCCGACGGCTGCCGCGAGGTGGGCGGGGCCGGTGTTCGGTGCCACGACGACGTCCGCGCCGGCGAGTACGGCCGCCAGTTCCGGCAATCCCGTGCGGCCGCCGAGGTCGAGTGCGTCCCCGGCGACCTGCCTGGTCAGGGCGCTTTCCGACGGTGACCCGGTGACGACGACGCGGCGTCCGGCGGTCAGCAGCGCCCGCACGATGGCGGCCGAGCGTTCGGCGGAAGGTTGCCTGGCCGGGACCGACGCCGCCGGATGGACGACCACGTAGTCCTCGTCGCCGACCAGCTCCTCCACCGGCGGCAGGGGCCAGCGGACCGCGAGACCGCCGTCGTCGCCGGGCGGCAACGAGAAGCCCGCCTCCTCGGCCAGGGAAAGCATCCGCACCGGTTCCGGCGGGTCACCGGGCACCCGGTGCCGCAGATCCAGCAGCGATCCGGGGTAGTCCTCGCAGATCGCGCCGATCCACGGCACGCCGGCCAGCCTCAGCAGCAGCGCCAGCGGGAGCGGGGACTGATGGAACGACGTCAGGATCAGGGCCGCGTCGAAGGAGAACTCGCGCAAGCGCCGGACGAGCGCGTCGGTGTCCTCCGGGGTGACGGGCGGGGGCTCGGGGTCGATCCACGGCGCGCACCAGCTGATGACCTCGTCGGCGCCGGGCAGCAGTTCGCCCGCGGCGCGGCCTCGCGGCCCGGTCAGCAGGACCACCCGCTCCGCTCCGGCCGCGACCGCGCGGACACAGGGACCGGCGAGCAGGACGTCGCCGAGGTTGTCCATCCTCGCGACCAGGACGTTCATCGAGTCCCCGCGACGGCGAGGTGAACGGCCTCGGCGAGGTCCCGCGCGACGGTCGCCCGGCGACGGGCGCGGGCGATCTCCTCCGGCCGGGTCCGCGCGGTCGGGATGAGGATCCCGCGGGCTCCGGCCGCGAGGGCGGCGTCCACGTCGGCACCGGTGTCGCCGATGACCACGCAGTGGCGGACGTCCACGCCGAGTGCCTCCGCGGCCCGGCGTACCAGCCCCGGCGCGGGTTTGCGGCAGGAGCAGCCGTCACCGTCGTCGTGCACGCAGACCTGCCAGGTGCCGAACGGGCCGAGGACCTGTTCGACACGGGCGTTCACGGCGGCCAGCCGATCCGGGGTGATCAGGCCTTTCGCCACCCCGGACTGGTTGCTGACCACGCCGACCCTGATTCCGGCCGCCCGCACGCCGTGCAGGAGTTCCTTGGCGCCGGGCACGGGACGGACACCGTCGGGATCATCGAGGTAGGGGACGTCGACGATGAGGGTGTCGTCCCGGTCGAACAGCAGAGCGTGCGGCCGCCGGGCCAGCCGGCGCCGTAGCTCCCCGCGCAGCCGGTGCCAGCAGGCCGCGGGCGGGATGAGGACGCTGGTCAGGAGCATCCGCGAGATCTCGCCAGGGGTGAGCGGCCCCGGCACGATCCGGCGCGCGGCGAACTCGGCGGTCAGTCCCGCCCACACCCCGGCCGCCGCGGCCGCGGCCTTACGGCGGCCCAGCGCGAACAGTGCGACGGCCCCGGCGGCGCCGGCGGTGGCCAGCGCGTGCCGGTCGAGCCGTCCGTGTCCGGCTCCGGTCTGCTGCCGCCAGAGGACACCGTGTTCGTGCCGCATGAGCGCGTCGTCGGCGTTGCCCCGCTGGGCGCGCAGGCTCGCCAGCGGACCCGACCGCTTGGGCGGATGGACGGTGACGCGTTCACCCCGGGCGATGAGGTAGCCCGCCTTGGCCACCCGCAAGGCCAGATCCGAGTCCTCCCGGTAGGCACGGGGGAAACGTTCGTCGAAACCGCCGACCTCGGTGAGCACGGACCGGCGGTAGGCCATGTCGGCGGTGATCCACCTGGCCGTCTCCAGCCCGGCCGTTCCGCGTTCGTCGTCGGTCGGACGGCGGTCCGGCGGCAGCGGTACGACGAGCCGCGCCTGCGACGCCGCCGTGTCCGGCCCGAGCGGGCGGAGATCGCCGTCGAGTTTCCGTGGCCAGTCCGAGCCGATGACCACGTCGTCGTCGAGGAAGGCGATCCACTCGGTCTCCGCGCGCCGCCAGCCGGCGTTGCGGGCCGCGGCGGGACCTCGTCCGCCGGAGCGGACCACTTCGATTTCCGTACTGGACAAGGGAAGCCGCAGATCGTCGCCGCCGGGCCGGTCGTCGGCGACGACGATCCGGGCGGGCCGGGGCTCTCCGGCGGCTTCGATCCCGGCCAGGAGCGTGTGGAGATTCTCCCGGCCGGTCGTCGGGATCACGATCGTGTAGTCGAGGTCGCTCACCCTCTTCCGGTACCCGGGTGCCGCGGTCGCAAACTCCGGTCAGGCCGGGATCGAGTCGGTCTTCCGCACCCATGAGCGATGTTCGCCCAGCTGCGCGAGGAACGAGGCGGAGAAGCCGTCGGGCAGGGTCGCCTCGGCCGCCGTGGTGGTCACCACGCCCTGGTCGATCAGCGTTTCGGTGTCGTCGGCCAGCTTCGAGGTCACCCCGGCCCGGCGCAGCAGGTCCAAGCCCGAACCGAAGGCGGCCACCGGCTTGCCGTGCTTGTACGCCTCGGCGACGAAGTGCACCGCGTACCCGTCGCGTTCGAGGACACTGATCGCGCTCGGGCCACACGGCACGGCGACGGCGTCGTAGAGCACCGAAGCCATGGTGTTGAGCTGCCTGTCCGGCCGTAGCGGATCCCCTTCACCACCCGGCCGGAGCTCGGCTTCGGTCGGCGCGAGGACCTCGGCGATCGCGCCCTGCTCGGTCAGCGCCTCGACCAGGCGGCGGACGCCGATCGTGTCCACCCCGTCGGCGGCGAGCACCGCGACCTTCCGGCCGGTCGGGGCGACCGAGGGCTGGTCGAGTTGGGAAAGCGCGGGGGAGGTGCGGTCGTGATGGGGTGTGGCGGGAGCGGCGGGCACGGTCACCCCGATCCCCTCGGACACCCGGGCCGCGAGGTCGTGGTCGACGTTGTTGAGCTCGGCGACGGTCCGCGCCCGGACCTCCCGGTCCTCGACCTTGCCCAGTTCGAACCGGAACGCGGCGACGATATGCTCGCGTTCGACCTGGGACATGCTGTTCCAGAACAGCGTCGCCTGACTGTAGAAGTCCTTGAAGCTCTCGCTGCGTTCCCGGATCTTGTGGCCCGCCACGGCTTCGGTGTAATGCCGGAAGACGCCGGAATCGGCGATCGCCGGGCAGCCGCCGCCGAGCGAGTTCGGGAAGTAGCTCGTCCGTCCTTGGTGGATGTTCTGCTGGCCGTGCCCGTCGCGCTGGTTCGTGTGCACCGGCGCGATCGGCCGGTTCACCGGGAGCTGGGAGAAGTTGGGGCCGCCGAGCCGGATCAGCTGCGTGTCGAGGTAGGAGAAGTTCCGTGCCTGCAACAGCGGATCGTTGGTGAAGTCGATACCCGGGACGATGTTCGCGGTGTGGAAGGCGATCTGCTCGGTCTCGGCGAAGAAGTCGTCGGGGTTGCGGTCCAGCACCATCCGCCCGACCGGTCGCACCGGCACCTGCTCCTCGGGGATGATCTTCGTGGCGTCCAGCAGGTCGAAATCGAAGTCGTGCTCGGAGTCCTCGTCCACCAGCTGGACGCCCAGCTCCCATTCGGGGTACTGCCCGGACTCGATGGCGTCCCACAGGTCGCGCCGGTTGAAATCGGGATCCTTGCCCGCGATCTTCTGGCATTCGTCCCAGATCAGGGAATGCGTGCCGAGCATGGGCTTCCAGTGGAACTTCACGAAGGTGCCCTTGCCCTCGGCGTTGACGAGCCGGAACGTGTGGACGCCGAAGCCCTGCATCATCCGGTAGCTGCGCGGCAGCGCGCGATCGGACATCAGCCAGAGCACCATGTGCAGGCTTTCCGGTTGCAGCGAAACGAAGTCCCAGAAGGTGTCGTGCGCCGACTGGGCCTGCGGGATCTCGTTGTGCGGTTCGGGTTTGACCGCGTGCACGAAGTCGGGGAACTTGATGCCGTCCTGGATGAAGAACACCGGCATGTTGTTGCCGACGAGGTCGTAATTGCCCTGCCGGGTGTAGAACTTCGTCGCGAAGCCGCGGACGTCGCGGACGGTGTCGGCCGAGCCGCGCGATCCGGCGACGGTGGAGAACCGCACGAACACGGGGATCTTCTCACCGCTGGTGAGGAATTCCGCGACCGTGTAGTCGGCCAGCGCGTCGTCGTAGGCCTCGAAGAAGCCGTAGGCGCCCGCACCGCGCGCGTGCACGACCCGTTCGGGGATCCGCTCGTGGTCGAAATGCGTGATCTTCTCGCGGGCGTGGAAGTCCTCCAGCAGTGTCGGGCCCCGGGCTCCCGCGGTCAGGGAGTCATTCGTGTGGTCGACGCGAACACCCTGTTGGGTGGTCAGCGCCGATTGCCCGGGGTCCACACGGCTTCCGCCCAGTTGTTCGTCCTTCGCGTCTTCTCGATGCTGTGCCACAGGTGTCGCCCCTTCGTGGTGGTGGTCGTCCCTCGCGGCTACCCCGGCACTGTTTCGGCAAAACGACACCGGGTAACCGGCGCGCAGGAAACTTCGAGGAGGTGCGAATGACGACGGTGGACCGGCCGGCCGTGCTGGAGATCCGCGACCCTGCCGACGACAGGCTCGTCGGCAGCGTCAAGGCGGCGACCCCCGATGGCGTCGCCGCGGCGATCGCCATGGCGAGGCGGCGGGCACCGGGCTGGGCCGCCACACCGGCGGCCGAACGCGGGATCGCGCTGAAGGACGCGGCCAGGTCGCTCCGCGAGCGGGCGGGTGAACTCGCCGTCCTCATCGAGAGCGAGACCGGAAAACCCCGCGACGAGGCCGAAGAAGGCGTCCTCGCCGGGGCCGCGACCTTGGAGCAGTACGCCGAATTGGGCCCGGTGCACCGCGGGCGGTCCTTGCTGGGGGATCCGTCGGCCACCGATCTGATGGTGCCGGAGCCCCGGGGCGTGGTCGTCGCGCTGACCCCGTGGAACGACCCCGTCGCCGTGGCCTGCGGGCTGCTGGGCGCCGCGGTGGTCACGGGGAACACGGTGGTGCACAAGCCCAGCGAACGCTGCCCGCACACCGGCGCCTGGCTGGGCAACATGCTGGCCGAGGCGCTCCCCGAGGGAGTGCTGCAAACCGTTCAGGGTGACGGGAGCGTCGGCGCCGAACTCGCGGCCCACGCGGACGCCGACGTCGTCGCGCATGTCGGCAGTACCGTCGCGGGACGTTCGATCGCGGCGAGCGCGGCGAAGACCGGCGCCAAGGCGTTGCTGGAGAACGGCGGCAACGCTCCGCTCGTCGTCGACGCCGGCGTGGATCCGGTCTGGGCGGCCGGTCAGGCGGCGACCGGGGCTTTCGCGAACTCGGGGCAGATCTGTGTCTCGGTCGAACGGATCCTGGTGCACCAGGACGTCGCGGAAGGTTTCCTCACCGCGCTGGTCGCGGAGGCGGGCCATCGCGAACTGGCCCCGCTCGTCGATCGGCGTCACCGCGAGGGGGTACACGCCCAGGTCGCGGAGGCGATCGCGCAAGGTGCCGATCCGCTCGTCGGCGGTACCGTGCCGGACGGCCCGGGTGCCTTCTACCCGGCGACCGTCCTCACCGGATGTACCTCCGGGATGCGGATTCTCCGCGAGGAGACGTTCGGCCCGGTTGCGCCGGTGACCGTGGTCGCGGACTTCGAGCAGGCGCTCGGCCAGGCGGCCGACGGCGAATACGGCCTCGCCGCCACGGTGCTGACCCCCTCGATGGCGCACGCGCAGCGGGCCTGGCGCGAACTCCCGGTCGGGACCGTGAAGATCAACAATGTCTTCGGCGGCGCGCCCGGCGGTGCCGCCCATCCGCGGGGTGCCAGCGGCAGCGGTTACGGCTACGGCCCCGAACTGCTCGACGAGATGACGCAGACGAAGGTCGTCCACATGGCGCCCCCGGGGCCGTGATGGGCGCCCGGCACAGATGGACGGAGCCGTTCGCCTGGACCGCCCGGGCGTTCCGGGTTCCGGGGGAGGAGCGCCGGAGTCTCGTCCAGACCACGAAAGCCGCGGCCGCGGCCGTGATCGCCTGGATCGTCGCGACGGCGGTGCTGCGGCTGCCGCAACCCTTCCTCGCGCCGTACGCGGCGGTGTTCCTGGTACAGGCCACCGTTTACCGCTCCCTGCGCGGCTGGGCGCAGCAGGTCGGCGCCGTCAGTGTTGGGGTGCTGCTCGCGGCGGGTGCCGGTCAGCTCGTTCCGTCGGTGACGGTGGCGCTCGGGCTGGTCATCTTCGTCGGACTGCTGATCGGCTCTTGGCGCGGTTTCGGCGATTCGGGGGTGTGGGTCGGGATCACCGGCATGCTGCTGATCACGTACGGCAACGCGACCGAGCCCGTCCTGCTCGCCGACAGGTTGCTGGAAACGGCGCTGGGCGCGGCGATCGGCGCGATCCTCAACGCGGTGATCCTGCCGCCGCTGCACGGCCGGCGCCTGCGGGAGGCGACCTCGCGGCTGGCCGCGGCGATCGCCGACGTCCTCGACGAGACCGCGGAACTGGTGCGCGGCGGGGATTCGGCCGACGCCCTCGACGGTCGCCTGCAGGACGTCCGCAGCCTGGCCGCTGAGGCGGAGGACGCGATCGGCTGGTCCCGTGAGGGCCGGTACCTGAACCTGCGCGGACGGCGGGAAACCGGCGACGAGCCCTTGTCGAACCTCATTTCGCTGTGGCAGCCGCTCGCCCAGCTGATCGACGCCGTGAGCGAGGCCGCCCGGAGCGATCAGCCGTTCCGGCATCCCGGCGAGCACGCGCGCGGGGTGGTCGCCGACCTGCTCGGAGCACTCGCCGAGGTGGCCCGGTCGGGTGACCCGGACGAACTCGATCGATGCCGCGGGCTGCTCGACGAGATCGACCACCTGCTCCTCACCCCCACCGACGAGGTCACCACGTCGATCGGACTGGGGGCGATGGCGCTGCCCGCCCGCCGTCTCGTCCAGCGGCTTCGCGCCGATTAAGCCGGGGCGACGGCGGGTAACCGTACCCATGAGCAGCAGTGGCAAGCGGATCGTGGTCACCGGCGCCACCGGCAACGTCGGGACGGCGGTGGTGCGCGCGCTGGGTTCCGATCCCGAGGTCGGCTCGATCGTCGGACTGGCGAGGCGACCCAGTCGCTGGGAGAGCCCGAAGACCGAGTTCGTCACCGCCGACGTCGCCCGCGACGACCTCCGGGCCGTGTTCGACGGCGCCGACGTGGTGATCCACCTGGCCTGGCTCTTCCAGCCCACGCACCGGCCCGAGGTCACCTGGCGGGCCAACGTGCTGGGTTCGATCCGGGTGTTCGAAGCAGCGCAGGCGATGCGGGTGCCGTCGCTGGTTTACGCGTCGTCGATCGGCGCGTACTCGCCGCGGGACGACGACCACCCGGTGACCGAGGACTGGCCGACGCACGGCTCACCCAAGGCGGCGTACACCCGGGAAAAGGCTTATGTGGAAAGGGTTCTCGAGGCGTTCGACCGCGGTCATCCCCGGATGCGGGTGGTGCGGGTGCGTCCGGGATTCCTCTTCCAGAAGGCCGCGGCACCCGAACAGCGCCGCCTTTTCGGCGGCCCGTTCGTGCCCGGCAAGCTCGTGCGGCCGTCGCTCGTCCCGATCCTTCCGGACATCCCGCAGCTGAGGATCCAGACCGCGCACACCGAAGACGTGGCCGACGCGTACCGTCGTTGCGCGCTCCAGGACGTCAAGGGCGCCTTCAACATCGCCGCCGACCCGGTGCTGGACACCCGTGCGCTGGCCCGGATCTTCGGTGCCAAACCGGTGAAGGTGCCTGCCTCCTTCGTCCGGCACGCGCTCGCCGCGGCCTGGTCGCTGCACCTGATCCCGGCCACGCCGGGACTCTTCGAAGCCGTGCTCCATCTCCCGGTGATGGACTGCACGCGTGCCAGGGAAGAGCTGGGCTGGACGCCGCGGTACTCGTCGGAGGACGCGATCGAAGCGTTCCTCAAGGGACTGCGGGAAGGCGAGGGATTCCCGACCGAACCGCTGAAACCGGACGTCGGCCGGTGGCACGAACTGGCCACCGGGGTGGGGGAGCGACCGTGAACGAGAAGGAACTGCTGCACACGCTGACCAAGGTGGTGTCCGCTTTGGACGGTACTTCGGTGCGGTTCGCCGTCGCGGGCGGCCTCGCCGTGTACGCGCGGGGCGGCCCGCCGTCCGACCACGACGTCGACCTCTTCCTCAAACACGAGGACATCGAGGAAGCGGCGGGCGCGCTGGAGGCCGCGGGACTGAGACGGGTGCATCCGCCGGAGGACTGGCTCACCAAGGTCTACGACGGCGACTGCCTCGTCGACCTCATCTTCCGGCCCAACCATCGGCCGGTCACCGACGAGATGCTCGACCGCGCTTCGCTGATGCGGGTCGGGGCGACCGCCGCCCCCGTGCTCAACGGGACCGACCTGCTCGTCGACAAGACGCTCGTGCTCGGCCCGCACCGATGCGATTTCGGGCCGCTGCTGCGGATCGCCCGTGACCTCCGCGAGCAGGTCGACTGGCACCGCGTGGCGGAGGAGACCGCCGAATCGCCGTACGCGTGGTCGTTCCTGACCCTGCTCGCGGCACTGTCCATCATCGACGGAAAGGAGCTTCCGATGCCCCAGGAAGCGCCCCAGTACCTGGTCGCCAGGCTGACCAAGGCGCTGGCGGAGGATCCGAGGACCGCCGAACTCGGCGTGCACGTCACCGTGCGCGGCGACCAGGTCCGGCTCAGCGGTGAGGTCCCGTGCGCCAACCGCAAGGCCGACATCGAGGCGGTCGTCTGCGAACACATCGCGGCCGAGCTGGTGCACGACGACGTCCGGACCGCGGACGTCCGCGAGCCGTCGCACGCCGAGGAGATCCGGTGATCCGGGTCGCCGCGGTCGGGGACGTCCACCTCGGGGAGGACAACCGAGGCCTGCTGCGGCCGGCACTGGACAACATCGCCGAACACGCCGAGGTGCTGTTGCTCGCGGGCGACCTCACCCGGCACGGCAGCGTCGAGGAGGCCAGGGTGGTGGCCGACGAGTTCGCCGGGCTCGACGTGCCCGTGGTGGCGGTGCTCGGCAACCACGACTACCACTCGGACGAGGCGGAAGCGGTCAGCGGGCTGCTGGAGGAAAGCGGGATCACCGTTCTGGAGGGTTCGGCCACCACAGTGGACCTGGACGGCGGGAAGCTCGGCGTCGCCGGGGTGAAAGGCTTCGGTGGCGGATTCGCGGGCAAATGCGCGAGCCGGTTCGGCGAACGCGAGATGAAGGATTTCGTCGAACACACCATGGCGGCCGCCAAGCGGCTGCGCACCGCGCTGGAGGGGCTCGAACACGAGCAGCCCGACGTGACCGTCGCGTTGACGCACTACTCGCCGATCCCCGGTACCCTGCACGGCGAACCGCCGGAAATCTACCCCTTCCTGGGGTCGTACCTGCTGTGCGAGCCGATCGACGACGCACAGGTGGCGCTCGCCGTGCACGGGCACGCGCACTACGGCAGCGAGCAGGGTGTCAGCCCGGGCGGGGTCCCCGTGCGCAACGTCGCCCAGCCGGTGATCCGCGCGGCGTACGCGACGTACGTGCTCGAACCTGCGAAAGTGCTGACATGAGGGATCGATTCCATGGTCAACTGAGCGTTCTCGGCGAGCTCCTGTCGAGTATGTGCGGCATGGCTTGCGAGGAACTACGCCTCGCGAACCGGGTCTTCCTCGACCGGGACGCCGAAGCCGCCGCCGAACTGGCGGCGGTCGAGGCGAAACTGAACGCGGCACGGACCACGTGCGAGGAGACCGCGCAGAAACTGCTCGCCCTGCAGGCGCCGGTCGCGCGCGACCTGCGGACCGTGCTCGCGGCGGTGTACTGCGCCGACCGGCTGGAGCGGATGGGCGACCTCGCCCAGCACATCGCCGACCAGGCCGTGCGAGCGCCGGAATTCGCCGTCCCCGACGCGCTCGCCGGCCGGTTCGGCGAGATGGCCGGGCTCGTGTGCTCGATGGCGGACGACCTCGGCGCGGCGATCGAGGGACCGACCGCGGAGGTGTTCCACTCGCTCGCCCGATCCGATGAGCGGGTCGACGCGCTGTACGAAGAACTGATGACGCTGGTCACCGAGCCGGGCTGGCCCCACGGGGTCGCGCCCGCGATCTCGGTGGCGCTGCTGGCGCGGTTCTACGAGCGGTTCGCGGACCAGGTGGTTTCCGTGGCGCGGCGGGTGGACTTCGCGCTCACGGGGGAGTTGCCCGAGTCTTCGGTGCGGGATGTGCACGCCGCGCTTTGAGGCTCACGCGAAGACCTCATGGCTGGGATAGGGACGGCGGCGGGTGTTGCGAAAGCCACTTTCGCAACCTTCAGTGTTGCGAAAGTGGCTTTCGCAAAGTACGTGGTACCCCGACACATCCTTCGAAGGGGGGCGCGCCGGAGGCCGCCGATCATCAGTCGCGACAGGGACTTTCGGGG
>NZ_JBVHDI010000026.1:0-140146 GCF_055563465.1 Amycolatopsis sp. NPDC000009 | reverse complement strand
CCGCCTCGCCGCATTCCCCCACGCCCCCCGGTCACGTTGCGAAAGCCACTTTCGCAACCTTCAACGTTGCGAAAGTGGCTTTCGCAACACGCCTCGGCCACCGACCCGGCAACCCCTTGGCA
The DNA here is from genome assembly GCF_055563465.1 of Amycolatopsis sp. NPDC000009. Classification (NCBI taxonomy): domain Bacteria; kingdom Bacillati; phylum Actinomycetota; class Actinomycetes; order Pseudonocardiales; family Pseudonocardiaceae; genus Amycolatopsis; species Amycolatopsis sp. NPDC000009. The sequence goes on along the minus strand of NZ_JBVHDI010000026.1, from coordinate 140,024 downwards.
GCTTCCGGCCACCGGCCGAACCGTGCCTTGACATCAACTAAGCCTACCCTTAGTTTCCCCCTATAACTTTCCAAGGGGGCGCAATGCCGAAGATCGGTGGCCGTCCGGCGACGATCGCGCGGGACGACATCCTGCGTGCCGGTCGTGAGCTGGGGATGCGCCGGCTCAGTGTCAAGGCGGTCGCGGTCCGGCTGGGGGTGACCGCGACCGCCCTGTACCGGCACGTCGACGGGCGGTGGGGGCTCGAGCGGCTGGTCGGCGAGAGCATCCTGGCCGAGCTGCGGCTCCGGGACGATCCGCGGCACGACCTCGAACGGCATCTGCTGTCCTTCGCCCTCCAGCTGCGGGCCTTCGTGCTGGAGCATCCCGGCCTCGTCACCTACCTGCAGCTGCTGTTCCCGCGCGGCGACGGTGGTCAGCGCCTGCTCAACACCGAGGTCGAGGCCCTCGTCCGCCGGGGTTACGAGCCCGCCGCGGCGATCGTGCTCAGCGGCGCCGTCGCGTCGCTGACCATCGCGATGACCGCGTCCGAGGAGAACAGCACGGCCGCGGAGGAGGCCGACGGCGACGGACTGGACCGGGAGCGCCAGGCCGTCCGCGACCGGTTGTCCCGTGACGACCGGCTCGCCGGGCCGTCCGCCGCGTTGCCGGAGGTGCCGCGGCCCGAGTACGTGCGGCTGCTGCTGACCGCGTCGATTCGCGGGTTGATCGAGTCCTGCCCGCCGGGCAGGCCGGTCGCCGAGATGGTGGCCGATCTGGCGGCCACGGGAGAGGATCTGTGATGGCGCGCGGCTTCCAGGGCGCGGTGATGCGGGGTTTCGGGGCCAGGGACCACGAAGCGACCGTCGTCGAAACAGAAGAGATCACGCCGTGTTTCGTGCGGGTCCGATTCGTCTCACCGACGTTGTTCGACGACGTCGTCGTGGAGCCGACGGCCTGGCTCCGGTTCTGGTTCCCGGATCCGGAAGGCGGCACGACGGAGTTCCAACGTGCGTACACGCTCACCGAAGCCGATCCGGAAGCCGGCACGTTCGCCGTCGACGTCGTCCTGCACGAGCCCGCCGGACCCGCATCGCGGTGGCTGCGTGAAGCGCGGCCCGGAGCGAAGGTCCCGGTGATGTCGCTGGGTTCGTCGTCCTTCTCGGTCCCCGCCGAACCTCCGGCGGGCTACCTGCTGATCGGCGACTCCGCCTCGATCCCCGCGATCAACGCGATCCTCGAGGTGGTCCCGGCCGAAATCCCGATCGAGCTGTACCTCGAAGAGCACGAGGAGACCGACCGCCTGATCCCGCTGGGGAAGCACGCGAGGCTGACCGTGCACTGGGTGCCGCGCCTCGACGCGACCTCGCTGGCGGCGGCGATCGAGACGCGCGACTGGTCGGACTGGCAGGCCTGGATCGCGACGGAAGCCGGTTCGTTCAAACATCTGAAGACGCGTTTGCGCGAGACGTTCGGCTTCCCCAAATCCGAGGTCCACGGCCGGGCGTACTGGTACTACGGCCGGGCCATGGGCGCCTTCCGCGGGGAGAAGGAGGAACCGGCCGCTGAGGCCCCGGAGCCCGTCAAGGAGGCGCCCAAGGGAGCTTGGCGGGCACAGGCGGCCGGCCGTCTGCTGGCGCCGGTGCGGCGGACGCTGATCCTCGCCGGGATCCTGCAAGCCGTAGTGACGCTGATCGGTCTCGCGCCCTTCGTGCTGCTCGTGGAACTGGTCCGGCGGCTGCTCGCGGGCGGCGAATCGCTGTGGGCGCTCGGCATCGCGGCGGTGGTGCTGCTGGGCGTGGGAACGCTGCTCGAATCCGCGGTCGTGCTCTGGCTGCACGCGGCCGACGCGCGCTTCGCCCGCGAGCTGCGTCAGCGGTTGCTGGGCAAGCTCGCGCGGCTGCCGCTGGGCTGGTTCACCGCGCGCGGTTCGGGCGCGGTCGCGAAACTCGTGCAGGGCGACACGCTTTCCCTGCATTACCTGGTCACGCACGCCGTTCCCGACGCGGTCGCGGCCGTCGTCGCGCCGGTCGCGGTGCTGGCCTACCTCTTCGCCGTGGACTGGCGGCTCGCGCTGGTCCTGCTCGTCCCGATCCTCGTCTACCTCGTCACGACGTCGGTCATGGTCGTCCAATCGGGCCCCAAGACCGGCCAGGCGATGCGCTGGGCGGAGCGAATGGCTGGCGAGGCGGGCGCGTACCTGGAGGGGCAGCCGGTGATCCGCGTGTTCGGCGGTGCCGCGGCGTCGTCGTTCCGGCGGCGGCTCGACGAGTACATCGGTTTCCTCGGTGACTGGCAGCGTCCCTTCACCGGCAAGAAGACCATGCTGGACTTCGCCACCAGGCCCGCCACCTTCCTGCTCCTGATCACCGGTGTGGGCACGCTGATGGTGGCGGGCGGCGGAATGGAGCCGGTGACCCTGATCCCGTTCCTCCTGCTGGGCACCACGTTCGGTGCGCGGCTGCTGGGCATCGGGTACGGCCTCGGCGGTGTCCGTGAAGGGATGCTGGCCGCCCGCCGCGTCCAGGTCGTGCTCGACGAACCAGAACTGTCCACAGTGGAACCGAAGGACCGAGACGGCGTCGAGCCGGGCACGGTGGAACTGGACCGCGTGGGTTTCGCTTACCGCACCGGCGTTCCCGTGCTGGAGAACGTCTCCCTGACGCTTCGCCCTGGCACGGTGACCGCGCTGGTCGGCCCGTCGGGAGCGGGGAAGTCGACCCTCGCCGCGCTGGTCGCGCGGTTCCACGACGTCACCGAGGGCGCGATCCGGGTCGGCGGCCGGGACGTCCGCGCCTTCGCCGCCGACGAACTCTATAGCCGGGTGGGCTTCGTGCTCCAGGATCCGCAACTCGTCCAGGGGACCGTACGGGAGAACATCGCCCTCGCCGTCCCCGGCGCGACCGAAGACCAGGTCGTCGCCGCGGCCCGCGCCGCGCAGATCCACGAGCGGATCCTGCGGCTGCCCCAGGGTTACGACACCGTCCTCGGTGCCGGTTCCCAGCTGTCGGGCGGTGAACGCCAGCGCGTCGCCATCGCCCGCGCGATCCTCACCGACGCCCCCGTCCTCGTCCTCGACGAGGCGACCGCCTTCGCCGATCCCGAGTCGGAGTACCTCGTGCAACAAGCACTCGACCGGCTCACCGCGGGCCGGACCGTCCTGGTCATCGCCCATCGGCTGCACACCGTCGGCGGCGCCGACCGGATCGTGGTCCTCGACGGCGGCAAGATCATCGAAACCGGGCCCCACGAAGAACTCCTGGCCTCGGAAGGTCGGTATGCCCGCTTGTGGCAGGCCGGTGCCGGTGCGGGGGTGACCGCGTGATCCGCACCCTGCTGGGATTGATCCCGGACACGAAACGCGCGGCGTTCCGGCGTTATGTCGTGCTCGCCGTGCTGTCGGTGCTCCTGCGCGCCGCCGGTGTCGTGCTGCTGGTGCCGTTGGTGGGTGCCTTGTTCGGCGCGGAACCTTCGGACGCGCTGCCCTGGCTGGGCGCGCTCGCGGCGGCCACCGCGGCGGGCTGGGCCGTCGACGCCGTCGTCGGACGGCTCGGGTTCGAGCTCGGGTTCGGCGTGCTGGACCACGCCCAGCACGATGTCGCCGAGCATCTGACGAACGTCCGGCTGTCCTGGTTGGACAGTGAGCACACCCAGACCGCCCGGCAGGCGATCGTCGCCACCGGCCCCGACCTCGTCGGCCTGGTCGGCTACCTGCTCACCCCGCTGATCGGCGCGGTCCTCCTGCCGATCGCGATCGCGCTGGCGCTCTTGCCGATCGCCTGGCCGCTCGGTGTCGCCGCGCTGGCCGGGGTCCCGGTCCTGCTGGGCGCGCTGTGGGCGACCGGGCGGATCACGCGGCGCGCCGACCGGGCCGCGGCGGAGACGAACACCACGCTGACCGAACGGATCGTCGAGTTCGCCCGCACCCAGCAGACGTTGCGCGCCGCCCGCCGCGTGGAACCCGCGCGCAGTCATGCCGGTGCCGCGCTCGCCGCGCACCACGGCGCGACCCTCCGGCTGCTGCGCCTTCAGATCCCGGGGCAGGTGCTGTTCGGCGTCGCCGGACAGCTGGCGCTGGTCCTGCTCGCCGGGACGACCGTTCTCCTTGCCACCCGAGGCGGGTTGAGCGTGCCCGAGGCCGTCGCGCTGATCGTCGTGATCGCCCGGTACCTCGAACCGTTCACCGCGCTCGGCGATCTCGCGCCCGGTATCGAGACCGCCACCACCACGCTCGGCCGCATCCGCACCGTGCTCACCGCGCCGGTCGCGCCGTCGGGAGAGGCCGCGGCACCGGCCGAGGCACCGCTGATCCGGTTCGAGAAGGTCGGTTTCCGATACGAGTCCGGCAGCGAGAACGTGCTGGAGGACTTCGACCTCACCCTCGAACCTGGGACGACGACGGCGATCGTCGGGCCGTCCGGCTCGGGCAAGAGCACCGTCCTCGCACTGCTCGCCGGTCTGCACCAGCCCACCAGCGGACGGGTGCTCGCCGGCGGAACCGACCTCGCCGACTTGTCCGCGGACGGCCGCCGGGATCTCGTCACCGTCGTCTTCCAGCAGCCGTACCTCTTCGACGGTTCGGTGCGCGACAACGTGCTCGCCGGTGATCCCGGCGCGAGCGACGAGAGGGTCGCCGAGGTCGCCGGGCTCGCCAGGGTGGGCGCACTGCTGGAGCACACGGCCGTCGGCGAGGCGGGTGGCGCGCTCTCCGGCGGCGAGCGGCAGCGGGTGTCCATCGCCCGCGCGTTGCTCAAACCGGCGCCCGTGCTGCTGGTCGACGAGGCCACCAGCGCGCTGGACACCGAGAACGAGGACGCCGTGGTCCGCTCGCTCAGCGCCGACCCCGTGCCGAGGACGCGGGTGATCGTCACCCACCGGATCGCCGGGATCCGGCATGCCGACCGGGTGCTCTTCCTGGAGGGCGGGCGGATCACGGAGGACGGCACCGTCGAAGAACTCCTGGCGGCGCAAGGACGTTTCGCCGAGTTCTGGCGGCGGCAGATCGACGCCACCGGCTGGAGGATCACCGCGAGATGACCCACACCCAAGGTGTCGTGGAGTGGGTCGTCACCCGCGACGGCAGGCGGCTCCACGCGATGGTGCACCCGGGGCCGGAAGGCTTCACCGGGCCGACGGTCGTGTTCGAAGCGGGAGCCGCCGCCACCCGGTCGTCCTGGGCGGCGGTCCAGCCGGAGGTCGCCCGGCACGCCCGCGCGATCGTGTACGACCGGTCCGGGCTCGGCCGCAGCGCCCCCGACCCCGGCGGACGCACACTGCGCCGGATGGCCGACGACCTCAACGACGTCCTCGACCATTTCGGTCCGGGGCAGTACGTCCTCGCCGGGCACAGCGCGGGCGGACCGATCGTGCGGCAGGCCGCGGCCCGCCGCCCGGAGCGAGTCGCCGGGCTGGTGCTGGTCGATCCGACCGACGAAGCCGCGGACGTCCTCTTTGGCCGCGTCTTCCGCACCGGTGAACGCGTCGTGCTCCGGCTCGGCGCCGTGCTCGCGCGGCTGGGCCTGCTCAAGTTCCTTTTCCGCGGCCTGCTGAAGGGGATCCCGGACGACGTCCGCCGCGACCTCGAACGGGAGGCGTTCACCGTCGGGACGGTGCGGACCCAGCGGGAACAGGCCCGCACCTTCCTCGACGAACTGGCCCTCTGGCGGCAGGATCCGCCGGTACTCGGCGACATCCCGGTCACCGTGGTTTCCGGCGGCCTCGGCGGGAGCGGGTTTTCCGCCGGGATGAGGGCCAAGGCGAACGCCTCGCACGCCCATCGGGTGACCCTCTCGCCCGGCGGCAGGCACGTCATCGCGGAGCGATCCGGCCACTACGTCCCGGTGACCGAACCCGGCGTGATCGTCCGCGAAATCGTCAGGATGACGCGAGCGCCCGCCTGAGCTCTTCGTAGGTCGGGGCGAGCGTCCGGAGGGTCGCGGCGGCGCGTGCGTCGTCCTCGACGACGAGGTCGTACTGCAACGAGCCGATCAGCCGGGCCTGCCTGGTGAGGACGGCGGCGGCCTCGTCGCGGCCGATCCGGCGCAGGCACGCCGCCGCGTCCGCCGTCCGCCGGGCGCCGAGGCGGACCACGAAATGGATGAGCAGCCCGCGTAGTTCCGGGTCGCAGCCGTCGCCGATCCGCGCGGCGAGCGCGAGTGCCGCGTCACCGTTGCCGAGCGTGCCGGGCGGGAGGCCGGCGTCGTTCTGCCCGCCGAGCCGCCCGATCGCCCTGGGGAGCGACGCCACGATCGCGGCCTCGTCCTCGACGGCGGTGTGGCGCACGAACTTCGTCCGCATCGTGTGCGGTTCGCCGTACGCGACCGTTTCGGCGCGCCAGGCGGCGGCGAAATCCGCCCGGGGGATCCGCGCGTACGGGTAGCCCTGCGGGTCGTGGGCGGTGACGGACTCGTCGTCCGCGGCGAGCACGACCAGGAAATGGTCGGCGCCGACCGGGCCGGTCATTCCCGGCTGGTGGCGCAGGTGCCCCATTTCTACCGGACCGAGCAGGACCGGGCCGTCGGCGAGGCTTTCGACGAGCCGGGCGAAGGCGATGTCCGGATCCGGCTCGCTCGCCGTTTCCGCGTGCCAGCCGAGGACGTCGAGGGCTTCGCCGATACCGAGATCGGGATCCCAGCCGAAGGCGTCGAAGAATGGCAGCGAACCGCCGATCAGCTGCATGCCGAAGGGGCTGCCCGTCACGGTTTCGAGCACGTCGGCGCCCGGAGCCTCGGAGCCGAGCATCATCGCGAGGGAATGGGCGTAGCAATAAGGGCCGGAGCCGCGATAAGGAAGATCGATCACGTGTTCGACAATGTCGGATTTCGGGCGAAAACGCCACTCTCGTTGCGTCCGTTGTGGACAGTGAATTCATCACCCGTCCGGGGGTTTCGGGGCCACTCAACGGGTTTTATCCAGGTAAGACCGCCGGTCCCGGTTGCCCCCGGCGATCTTGCCCCTCCAGGATGACCACGAGTTGAGCTCGCTGTCCCCGCTGTCCTGACCTGGGCCGACGGGAGCGAGGGGTGAGGCGGAGGCGGCATGGCGGAACGTCGTGGGCGGAATCGGTGGCGCCGGGGCATGGCGGTGCTCACGGTGGCCGTCGTGGCGCTGCTGATGGGTGCTCCTTTGCCCGCGACCGCGCAGGTCCAGCCGCGCGGAGCGGGCACCGAACGGCCGATCGGGCCGGAGCCGGTGTACTCCGGACTGGCGCACGGCGGTATCACGATGGCCGCCAACTCCGTCGTGCAGTGCGGTACCGGTGTGGTCTGCAACGAGTCCACGAGCAACGCGAGCCCGGTGTCGTGGATCAAGACCGACCCGGCCGCGCCCGGCAACACCGCCTCCGCGGCGACCTTGAACGTCCCGGCAGGCGCGAGGGTGCTCAACGCGCGGCTGTACTGGCAGTTCAACCCGGTCGCCAGCAGCGGGACCTCCGGCGACGGGAACCGCGGCAACCAGGTCTCCGTGAAGACCCCGGGTTCCACGACCTACCAGCGGATCACCGCCGAAACCTACGACTGGTTCCCCGCGACCACCACGGGCGGGTTCCCGACCCTGTACGCCTACGGCGGCGCCGCCGACGTCACGTCTCTCGTGGAGAGCGCCGGCACCGGGCAGTACACGGTGGCCGACATCCAGGCCTGCCAGGGCCAGTCGATCAGCCGGACGAACCTCGGCTGCTGGGGTGGATGGTCGCTGGTGGTGGCCTACGAACTGCCCAGTGAGCCGTTGCGTTACCTCCAGGTCTGGGACGGTATGCAGGTGGTCGCGGGCGGGAGCACGCCGAGCTCGGCGACCATCGCGCTGAGCGGTATCAAGGCGCCGACCTCGCGTCAGCCCAACGTCGAACTCGGCATCGTCGCGGGTGACGGTGACGCGCCCATCACCGGCGACTACCTCCAGGTCGGCCCGGACGCGTCCAGTCTCCAGACCATCGCCATGCCCGCGCCGGGCGGCGTGGCGACCAACAACGCGTTCAGCAGCCGCATCGACCGGGTCACGGCCACCGGTTCGGGCACGAACGTCACCTCACGCGTGCCCAACCCGGTGAACAACGTCGGCTACGACTCCCGCAGCGTCGACATCACCGGCAAGGTCCCGGCGGGGACCACCGCGCTCCAGGTGAAGATCGGCACCGTCGGCGACGCGCTGTACCCGCAGACGATCTGGCTGGTCACCGACGCGCTCGAACCCGACCTCCAGATCACCAAGGCCAACGACCCGGTCGGCAACACCGACGACGATCCGCCGGGCTACGTCACCAAGGGCGGCGAGATCACCTACAGCTTCGACGTCGCCAACCGGCACGCCGACGGCAGTGTCACCGATCTCGACACCGCGACGAACGTGGTGCTCACCGACACCCTGCCCGACGGCGTCACCTTCGTGGCCGGGTCCAATCCGGACTGTTCGGCCGCCGGTCAGCTGGTCACCTGCAACCTGCGGAACCTGAGGCCGGGGCAATCGCAGAAGGTGGACTTCAAGGTCAAGGTCGGTGCCTCGGTGCCGGACGGCACCAAACTCGACAACACCGGCAAGCTGACCTTCCGCGGCGAGGACACCGGACGACCGCAGGAACGCACGTCGAACACGGTGCGGAACACGGTCACCTCGCCGGGATACCAGCTGACGAAGACGGTCGACCTCGCCGAGGCGATCCCGGGCGACACCCTGACCTACCAGGTGGCCGTGCGGAACACCGGCGTGATCCCCGTGCCCGCGTTCACGGTGCGCGACACCTTGCCGCCGGGGACGACCTACGTGTCCTCCACGCCGTCGAAGGGCACCGCGTCCGGTACCGGGCCGATCGATTGGGCCGTGGACGGCCTTGCCATCGGCGAGACGGCCACGTTGACCGTGCGTGTGAAGGTCGAAGAGGCCGCAATCGGCACGGAGCTGGTGAACCGCGCGAACGTCCCGACCGGGCCGCCGCCGGTCGTCCCGCCGGACAACCGCTGCCCGGACGATCCCGCCGCCGCGTGCGCGAAGACCAAGGTGCCGTCACCGTCGTACACGGTGACGAAGACCGCGGACAAGGAATCCGCGAACCCGGGCGACGTCGTGCGTTACAAGGTCACCGTCGCCAACACCGGAAGGGTGACCGCGGCGGGCCTCAAGGTCGTCGACGATCTGACCGGGGTGCTGGACGACGCGGTCTATCAGAACGACGCCACCGCCTCGCCCGGTTCGGTGGCCTACGCGGAGCCGAAGCTGACTTGGACGGGCACGCTCGCGGCGGGGGCGACCGCGGAGTTCACTTACACGGTCAAGGTCAAGAGCCCGAACACGGGCGACAACCGGCTGAAGAACGTGGTGACGACCGAGACTCCGGGTGGGAACTGTCCGCCGGGTTCGACGGATCCGAAGTGTGGGACGACGACGCCGGTGTCGGGTCTGCTGATCGAGAAGACGGTGGACAAGCAGTCGGCGAATCCCGGCGATGTTGTGAAGTACACGGTGACGGTGCGGAACACGGGTCAGACGAAGCTGACGGGTGCGACGTTTACCGATGATCTGACGCAGGTTCTCGATGACGCCGATTACCAGAACGACGGCGCGGCGACGATCGGCGGGGTGTCGTATGCGGCGCCGAAGCTGACCTGGACCGGTGATCTGGAGGTCGATGCCACCTCGACCGTCACGTACTCGGTGAAGGTCAAGAACCCGAACACCGGCGACCATGTGCTCAAGAACGTGGTGTCGTCGGAGACTCCGGGTGGGAACTGTCCGCCGGGTTCGACGGATCCGAAGTGTGGGACGACGACGCCGGTGTCGGGTCTGCTGATCGAGAAGACGGTGGACAAGCAGTCGGCGAATCCCGGCGATGTTGTGAAGTACACGGTGACGGTGCGGAACACGGGTCAGACGAAGCTGACGGGTGCGACGTTTACCGATGATCTGACGCAGGTTCTCGATGACGCCGATTACCAGAACGACGGCGCGGCGACGATCGGCGGGGTGTCGTATGCGGCACCGAAGCTGACCTGGACCGGTGATCTGGAGGTCGATGCCACCTCGACGGTGACCTACTCGGTCAAGGTCAAGAACCCCGACCCCGGGGACAAGAAACTGTCCAATGTGGTCACGTCGGAGACACCGGGTGGGAACTGCCCGCCGGGTTCGACGGATCCGAAGTGCGGCACGACGACGCCGGTCTCCGGTCTGACAATTGGGAAGTCGGTCGACAAGCAGTCGGCGAATCCCGGCGATGTTGTGAAGTACACGGTCACGGTCACCAACACCGGTCAGACGAAGCTGACGGGTGCGACGTTCACCGATGATCTGACGCAGGTTCTCGACGATGCCGATTACCAGAACGACGGCGCGGCGACGGGCGGCGGGGTGTCGTATGCGGCGCCGAAGCTGACTTGGACGGGCGATCTCGAAATCGGCGCCACCTCGACGATCACGTACTCGGTGAAGGTCAAGAATCCGAACACCGGCGACCATGTGCTCAAGAACGCGGTGACTTCGGAGACTCCGGGTGGGAACTGTCCGCCGGGTTCGACGGATCCGAAGTGTGGGACGACGACGCCGGTTTCCGGGTTGCTGATCGAAAAGACCGTGGACAAGCAGTCGGCGAATCCCGGCGATGTCGTGAAGTACACGGTCACAGTGCGGAACACGGGCCAGACGAAGCTGACGGGTGCGACGTTCACCGATGACCTGACACAGGTCCTCGACGACGCGGACTACCAGAACGACGGCGCCGCGACCATCGGCGGTGTCACCTACGCGGCACCGAAACTGACGTGGACCGGTGATCTGGAGATCGGTGCCACGTCGGTGGTGACGTACTCGGTGAAGGTCAAGAATCCGGCTCCTGGCGACAAGAAACTCATCAACACGGTCACGTCGGAGACACCGGGTGGGAACTGCCCGCCGGGTTCGACCGACCCGAAGTGCGGCACGACGACGCCGGTTTCCGGGTTGCTGATCGAAAAGACCGTGGACAAGCAGTCGGCCAACCCGGGTGACGTCGTGAAGTACACGGTCACAGTGCGGAACACGGGCCAGACGAAGCTGACGGGTGCGACGTTCACCGATGATCTCACGCAGATTCTCGACGACGCGGACTACCAGAACGACGGTGCCGCGACGATCGGCGGCGTCACCTACGCGGCACCGAAACTGACCTGGACCGGCGACCTGGAAGTCGATGCCACGTCGACGGTCACCTACACGGTCAAGGTCAAGAACCCGAACACCGGTGACAACCGGCTCAAGAACGTCGTGTCGTCGGAGACACCGGGCGGGAACTGCCCGCCGGGGTCCACGGATCCTGACTGCGGCACGGAAACGCCGATTTCCGGCCTGGAGATCAAAAAGACGGTCGACAAGCAGTCGGCGAACCCCGGCGACGTCGTGAAGTACACGGTCACGGTCACCAACACCGGTCAGACGAAGCTGACCGGCGCCACCTTCACCGACGACCTGACCGAGGTGCTCGACGACGCCGTTTACCGGAACGACGGCGCGGCGACGATCGGCGGCGTCACGTACGCGACGCCGAAGCTGACGTGGACCGGCACGCTGGAGATCGGGCAGACCTCGACCGTCACCTACACGGTCCAGGTGAAGAATCCGGGCGACGGGGACAAGAAGCTCGTCAACACGGTCACGTCGGAGACACCGGGCGGGAACTGCCCGCCGGGTTCGACCGATCCGGACTGCGGCACGACCACCCCGGTCTCCGGACTGCTCATCAAGAAGACCGCCGACAAGAAGTCGGTCGACCCCGGCGACACGGTGAAGTACACGATCACCGTCACCAACACCGGGCAGACCAAACAGGACGGTGCCACCTTCACCGACGACATGACCGAAGTCCTGGACGACGCCGACTACCAGAACGACGGCGCGGCGACCGTCGGCGGCGTCACATACGCGGCGCCGAAGCTGACGTGGACCGGCACGCTGGAGATCGGGCAGACCTCGACCATCACCTACACGGTCAAGATCAAGAACCCGAACCCCGGCGACAAGAAACTGTCCAATGTGGTCACGTCGGACACCCCGGGCAACAACTGCCCGCCGGATTCGACCGATCCGAACTGTGTCGCGGACGTGCCGTCCCGCGAACTGACCGTCAAGAAGACGTCGGACAAGCAGACCGCGAACCCCGGTGACGTCGTCACCTACACGGTCACGGTCACCAACACCGGCAAGGTCGACCTGGTCGGCGAGGACGCCGCCCGGGTCACGGACGACTTGTCCGAGGTGCTCGACGACGCCGACTACTCCGACGACGCCTCGGCGGCACCGGTCGCCGGGACGTTCGCCTTCGCCGCGCCGAACCTCGTGTGGACCGGTGATCTCCCGGTGGGTGCGTCGACGACACTGAAGTATTCGGTGAAGGTGAAGAACCCCGTGACGGGCGACCACGAACTGCGGAACACCGTCAGCACCAACACCCCCGGCACCTGCCCGCCGCAGTCCGACGACCCGGCGTGCTCGACCGTCACCCCGGTGCCCGGCATCTCGCTGGAGAAGAAGGCGGACAAGGCCACGGCGAACCCCGGCGACGTCGTGAAGTACACGGTGACCGTGCGCAACACCGGCAAGACGAAGCTGGCCGGCGCGACGTTCACCGACGACCTCACCGAGGTGCTCGACGACGCGGTGTTCCAGAAGGACGGTGCGGCGACGATCGGTTCGGTGACCTACGAGGAACCGAAGCTGACCTGGACCGGCGACCTGGAGATCGGGCAGACGGCGACGGTGACCTACAGCGTCAAGGTGACCAAGACCGACGGCGACGGCAAGCTGGCCAACGTCGTCACCTCCGAGACCCCGGGTGGCAACTGCCCGCCGGGCAGCAAGGATCCGAAGTGCGGCACGACGACGCCGCTGTCCAGCCTGAAGATCAAGAAGACCGTCGACAAGACGGAGGCGAAACCGGGCGAGGTCGTCACGTACACCGTCACGGTGGAGAACACCGGGCAGGCCGCGATCGGTGACGCGACGTTCACCGACGATCTGTCCCAGGTGCTGGACGACGCCACCTTCGACGGCACGGCCAAGGCCAGCACCGGAACGGTCACCTATTCCGCGCCGAAGCTCACGTGGAAGGGCGCACTCGAGCCGGGGGAGAAGGCCACCGTCACCTACGCGGTCACCGTGCGAAAGCCGGCGACCGGTGACCACCGCCTCCGCAACGTCGTCACGTCGGACACCCCCGGCGGCAACTGCCCGCCGGGTTCGGCGAACCCCGACTGCGGCACCGACACCCCGGTGCCGCCGGAGCCTCCGACGCCGCAGCCGCCGGAGAAGCCGACCCCGCAGCCGCCGACGACCCCGCGTCCGCCCGGGCTGGCCGTGACCGGCTCACCGGTGAAGACGATGACGGTGCTGGCACTGGGCATGCTCGCCATCGGCGCGCTGCTGCTCCTCGCCGGACGGAGGCGCCGGGAGTCCTAGGACGGCGGGCGATTTCGTGTGACCGGAGGGACGACACGCGTGATCAGACGGACGACACGCGTGTCTGGGTGGACGACACGTGGTGGGAGCGCGGCCGCGGGCGTGTCGTCCGCTCAGTCACGCGAAAGTACCGGCTCGGCCCGGGTGGGTCGTGAGTGGCAATGATCGTTCTAACCCTCTTTACCACTCACGACCTCAGGTGGAATCGGACACTGGCCATCAATCGGGCGTTCAGTCCGCGCGAAACAGCAGCGTCGCCGCCACATCGGGAGCGACCGTCAAGCGGTCTTCGGCACCGCGATCAGCGCTTCGACCTCGACGACCAGCTCCGGCTTCGCCAATGCCGCCACCACGATGAGGGACTGGGCCGGCCAGTCCGCTTCCGGGTACCAGCGGGTGAAGGTCTCGCGCATCGCCGTGCGGAACCCGGCGAGGTGCTCGGTACCGGAAAGCATGCTGAACACCTTGACCAGGTGCTCCGGTCCGGCACCCGCGGCTTCGAGGAGCCGTTCGAGGTTGACGAGCAACGCCCGGGTCTGGGATTCGGCGTCGGGGCCGGCGAGTTCACCGTCGGGTCCGACGCCGATCTGACCGGACACGACGACCAGTTCGTGATCGGCGGGAACGCGGACCAGATGGCTGTACGGGCCGATCGGCGCCGCCACGGTCTCCGGATTCCAGCGCTGGATCATCGGGCCCCTCTCTCGTCCACCAAGGAAATCGCCTCCAAAGTACCGATGATTCCGGGCCGCGGCGGGAGTCTCACCTCCGGACAACGACTACTGGAAGGACTCCGGATGCCGGATTCAGGAGTGAAGACCGAGGTCTGGCCGCTGATCCACGCCGAGCGGGCGGCACTGGCGAGCGACCTGGCGGGGCTCACCGAGGAACGGTGGGGGACACCGTCGCTCTGCGAGGGGCTGACGGTACGCGAAGTGCTCGCGCATCTGACCTCGTCCGCGAGCCTCACCCCGCTGCGGTGGATGACCGGCGTGATCCGCTGCCGGTGGGATTTCGACAAGCAGGTCGCCATGCGGCTGGCCGAGCAGCTGGGGGACGACGGCGCCGAGACGCTGGAGCGGTTCCGCGGCATCGTCACCAGCACGACGAAACCGCCCCTGCCGAAGATGGCGATGCTCGGCGAGACGATCGTGCATGGCGAGGACATCCGCCGTCCGCTCGGCATGCGCCGCGATCACCCGATGGACGTCCTCACCGCGCTGGCCGGGTACTACCGAGGCTCGGACATGGTGGTGGTGGCGAAGGGACGCATCGGCGGGCTCCGGCTGCAAGCCATCGATGGTCCGTTCGCCACCGGGGCCGGTCCGCTCGTCGCAGGCACGACCTTGGCGCTGATCATGGCCATGACCGGACGGGCGGCCTACCTCGCCGAACTCGACGGTGACGGGGTCCCGATCCTGCGGAAGCGGGTCCTTTCTCAGGACTGAGACTCGAGGGGCAGGCCCGCGCCTGCCCAGTCCTCGATGCCCTCCCGGTACTTGCGGACGTCGGTGTAGCCGAGGGCGGTGAGCCGGTCGGCGACCTGGCCGCTGTTCGGGCAGCCGGGGTTCGAGCAGTAGGTGACGATGGCGGCGCCGCGATCGGGCAGCACGGTCGCGGCGTGCGCGTCGACGTCTGCGAGGACCAGGGGAACGGCGCCGGGCAGATGCTGTTTGGCGTAGTACTCGCCACCCAGCGCGTCGACCACGGTCACGGTCTTCGCGTCGATCGCGGCCTTCAATTCGTCACGGGTGATGAGTGCGGTCATGTCGCTACCTCCAGTTAATCGGACTATAGTCCGGATGTGCCTCACGACCATAACGGACCGCAGTCCGCTTCTGCAACCCCGCTGGAACTCCTGCGCACGCCGCCGCCCAAGGAGCGCGCGGACGCCGCCCGCAACCGGGCCGCGATCCTGGACGCGGCGGCGGCGCTGTTCGCCGAGCACGGCGTCGAAGCGGTGTCGATGGATCAGGTGGCGGCGGCCGCCGGCGTGGGCAAGGGCACGCTCTTCCGCCGCTTCGGCGACAAGGCGGGGCTGGCCGTCGCCTTGCTGGACGCGAGGGAACGACGGCTCCAGGACGGGATCCTGCACGGCCCGCCTCCGCTGGGCCCCGGCGCTCCGCCGGTCGAACGGCTCGTCGCCTTCGCCGACGCGTACGTCGATTACGTGCTCGAACATCTGCCGCTGGTGCGGATGTCGGAGACCGCCGCGCCAGGGGCGCGCTACCGCATCGGGGCCTACCGGTTCTGGCACCGGCACGTCGCGCTCCTGCTCGGCGGCACGCCCGACCCCGAGCACGCCGCGCACGCCTTGCTGGCGCCGCTCGCGGCCGAGCATCTGACGGCGTTGCTGCCGGAGCTGGGGGAGGACCGCGTCCGCGCCGGGATCACGCGCCTGTGGCGGCGGGCCGGATCCCAGTAGGGTGTCGGCGAGACCCGGGAGTGTGTCGATGATGGTGAAGCGCCGGAGGACGGCCGGGCAGGCCGTGCCGGTGCTGCTCGCCGCCGTGCTGACCGCGCTCGGCCTGTTCTTCGCGCTCCACCCGGGCGGTTCCGCTTCGGCGGACGAATCGCGCGGGGCGAACGCGACGGTCGATTCCTCGGTCTCCAAGGCCGTCACCCCGGTGCGCGCCGCGGGCAGGCTCGCCGCCGAACCCGCACTGCTGGGTGTGCACGGTCACGGTGACCTGCCTCTCTTCGGCACCGTCCCGCACGGGCCGGCGTCCACGACGCTGCTCCGCCTCAGCGAACTCCACGACGACGTCACCCCTCCCTCGCGCGCGGCGAACCGCCTCGCGCTGGGGGATCGCGCTCCTCCTCTCCCGGCAGCCGTCCGAAGCTGACGGGCGCGCGGTCCGCGTGCCCGAACCGGGAACCCATCGAGGAGAGAACTTCGTGCCGCGCGAAACCGCGCGGCGAGGTATGACCGGGCGAGCCGTCGTCTCGCTGGTCGTCCTCGCCGCCACCGTGTACCTGTTGCTGACCACCGCCCCGCGCCTGGGGCTCGATCTGCGTGGTGGCACGCAGATCGTGCTGGAGACCAAGGATTCGCCCACCGTCACCGCCGACGCCCAGACCACCGACCGGACGCTCGAGGTGCTGCGCCGGCGGGTCGACGCCTTGGGCGTCGCCGAGCCGATGCTGGCCCGCTCCGGCGACAACCGGATCATCGTCGAACTGCCCGGCGTACGGGATCCGCGCGAGGCCGTCGAGGTGATCGGCCGGACCGCGCAACTGTCCTTCCATCCCGTGCTCGCCGCCGCTTCCGGCGATTCCCGTGTCCTCAACGACGAAAGCGGGCAGCCGATCACGCTCGGACCCACCGCGCTGACCGGTGAAGGCGTCGACGAGGCACTCTCGTCGATCGATTCCCAAGGCGGCGGCTGGCTGGTTTCCGTCGACTTCAAAGGGGACGCCGGCCGCGCCTGGGAGCGGCTGACCGGGCAGGCCGCGTGTTCACCGCCGGGTGATCCCGCCCGCCGGGTGGCGATCGCGCTCGACGACAAGGTGATCTCCTCGCCGCAGGTGAGCCCGCAGGTCGCCTGCGGGGTCGGGATCGTCGGCGGGAGCACGCAGATCACCGGGCAGTTCTCGCCGGCCGAGGCCAAGGACCTGGCACTGCTGATCAACGCCGGCGCGCTGCCGACGCCGGTCGAGATCATCGAGCAGCGCACCGTCGGCCCCACGCTCGGTGCCGCCGCCATCGACGCCAGCGCCCGCGCCGCCGTGATCGGCCTGGCGCTCACCGCGCTGTTCCTGCTCGCGGTGTACCGACTGGCCGGGTTGATCGCCGTGGGCGCCCTGGTGGCGTACGCCGCCGTGTCCTATGCCGCGCTGCTCGCCGTCGGCGCGACACTGACCTTGCCCGGTCTCGCCGGGTTCGTCCTGGCGATCGGCATGGCCGTCGACGCGACCGTGCTCGTCTTCGAGAGGGCGAGAGAGGAACACTCCGTCAAACAGGGAGGTTCACTGCCGCGGTCGGTCAGCCGCGGGTTCGGCGGTGCGTTGTCGGCGATCGTCGATTCGAACGTGACCACCCTGCTCGCCGCCGGGCTGCTGTTCTGGCTGGCGTCCGGCCCGGTCCGCGGATTCGGGGTGACGCTGTCCATCGGTGTCGTCGTGGCGTTGTTCATCTCGCTCGTGCTCACGCGTCTGCTGCTGCACCTCACGATGCGGGGTGTGGTCGCGCGCAAACCGCGGCTGTCCGGGCTCACCCACGAAGGCCGGGTCCGGCGGTGGGTGAACCGCCGTGACCCCGGGTTCCTCGGGAAACCCCGGCGCTGGCTGATGGTCGCGGGCGCGGTCGTCATCGCCGCGATCGCGGGACTGTTCGTGGCGGGGCCGAACCTCGGCGTCGAATTCACCGGTGGCCGGGTCATCGAATACAGCACCTCGTCGCCGGCCGACGTCGAACGGGTCCGTGACGCGGTCTCCGACGCCGGATTCCCCCGCGCCGTCGTGCAGACGTCCGGGGAGAAGGACATCTCCGTCCGCACCGAGCCGATCGACGAGGACGCCACCGAACGGATCCGGACCGCCGTCGCCGGGGTCGCGGGCGACGCGACGGAGATCCGTGACGAGCAGATCGGCCCGAGCCTCGGCGCGGAACTGCGCACCAAGGCGGTGATCGCGCTCGGCCTCGCGGTGCTGGCGCAGCTGATCTATCTGGCGGTGCGGTTCGACTGGCGGCTCGGCGTGGCCACGGTGGCCGCGCTCGCGCAGGACGTGCTGATCATCCTCGGGATCTTCGCCTGGCTCGGCAAGTCCATGGACGGTGTCTTCCTCGCCGCGCTGCTGACGGTGATCGGCTACTCGGTCAACGACTCGGTGGTGGTCTTCGACCGGGTGCGGGAGGTGCGGGGGCAACGCCGCAAGGAGCCGTTCTCGCGGGTCGCCGGCACGGCGGTCCTGCAGACGCTGCCGCGGACGATCAACACCGGGATCGGGGTGCTGTTCGTCCTCGGGGCGCTGCTGTTCCTCGGGGACGGATCGCTGGCCGACTTCGCCCTCGCGCTCCTGCTCGGTCTCGTCGCGGGCACAGTGTCCACAGTGGCCACTGCCGGGCCCGTCGCGATCCTGCTCGACGAGCGGTGGCCCGGGGCCGGACGTCCGGCCAGGAAGCCGTCGCCCAAACGACAGCGGGACGGCAACGGCGCGGTGGTGTGATCGACGTTCCTTTGTGGACCGCCGCACCCGGTCCGGCCTCTAAACTCGTTCCCGGTGGCAGGGGAGTCCACCGGGAACGAGGGGCGGGGAGATGATCCAGAGCGTGCTCGTCGGCGCGGTCGTCGTGCTGGCCTGGACGATGACCGCGGCCAGGCTGGAGCGGTGGCAGATCACCGCGCCGATGGCGATGGTCGCGGCCGGGCTGGCGATCGGGTTCACCACGCGCAACGATCTCGGCAACGGGCTCAACACCGAGATCGCGCTCAACGCGGCGGAACTGATCCTCGCGTTGCTGCTGTTCGTGGACGCCACCGCGGTCAAGGGCGGCTATCTCGGTCACGACGCCAAGCCCGCGGTGCGGCTGCTGCTGCTCGCGCTGCCGCTGACGATCCTGATCGTCATGGGGGTCGGCCTGCTGGCGCTGCCGGGCCTCGGCTGGGCGGCGGTCCTGCTGATCGCCTGCATCATCGCCCCGACGGACTTCGCGCCCGCGACGTCGGTGGTGCACGACGTCCGGGTGCCCGAACGCGTGCGGCATCTGCTGAACGTCGAGAGCGGTTACAACGACGGCGTCGTCGCCCCGGTGTTCATCTTCGCGCTCACCCTCGCGGGGAGCCACCATCAGGCGGACACGCCGGGTGAGGCGCTGCAGGCCGCGATCCCGGCGGCGTTGCTGGCCGTGCTGGCGGGCTCCGTCATCGGCGCGGTGGCCGCGGTGGCGATGAACGTGACCGCCAGGCATGGCTGGTCGACCCGGCATTCCGCGCGGGTCGCGGCCGTCGCCCTGCCGCTGCTGACCTACACCGCCGCCGTCGCGATCGGCGGCAACGGCTTCGTCGCCGCGTTCCTCTGCGGGATCGCCTACAAGACCGCCCGGCATCCGAGCGAAGACGAACTCGGGCTGGCCGAGGACGTCAGTTCGCTGTGCGGGCTGCTCATGTGGTTCGTCTTCGGCAGTACCGCGGTGCTGGTGCTGTCCTTCGGCCTCACGTGGGGCATCGTGCTCGTCAGCGTCGTCGCGCTGACCGTCGCGCGGCTGATCCCGGTGCTGCTCACCTTGCTGCGGACGGACTTCCGGTGGAAGGACCGGATGACCATCGGCCTGCTGGCCCCGCGGGGCGCGGCGTCGATCGTGTTCGGCCTGCTCGCCTTCAACTCGCTCGACGGGGACGCGGCGGACGTCGCGCTGAGCGTCATGGCGGTGACCGTGCTGCTGAGCGTCGCCGCGCACGGTGTCGGGGCCTCGGCGTTCCTGAACCGCAAGTCGAAGAGGACGTGACGGCTTCGGCCTCGGCCCCTCTCTGCGAGCGGAATCGGCCGGGGCGGGGCGCCGTTCCCGAACGGTTACCGGCTCAGTTGCCCGCGGTCTCCAACGTCACCCACGGTCAGGTCGTGCGGTGCCGCGTTGTTCCACAGCGCCTCCGCCTCACCGGCGAAGAACGACGCCGGGCCGCCCCGGGTGGCGTCCCGGACCTGTTCGGTCAGCCGCCGCGAGCGGATCTGGGAGAAGGCGAGCAGGGCCAGCAGTGCGGTCACCACGGACGAAAGCGTTTTGACGTCCGAGATCCCGGTCGCGCCGAGGACGGTGAACGCCAGTGCGACGGTGCCCAGTACGCGCGCCGTGTCCGGGATTCCTGACATCGATGGCATCGCCGAACCAAGCGATACGAAGCCATTTGGCTCAACTGATTGTCTGGTCCAGTCCAGTTATGTCTACTAACGTAGAGGGATGGAGCTGGAACTGCGCCACCTGCGCATCATGTGCGCGATCGCCGAACTCGGGAGTATCACCAAGGCGGCGAACACGCTCGGAATGGCGCAGCCTGCACTGACAGCACAACTCAAGCGCATCGAACGGACCCTCGGCGGGAAGCTGTTCCTGCGCGACCATACGGGCACCCGGCCGACCGCGCTCGGCCTCCTCGTCCTCGACAGGGCGAAGATGGTGCTCCCCGCCGTGTCGTCGCTGCACGACGAGGCGGCGCGGCTCGCCCAGCACGCCGGTACCGGTGAGCCGGTGACCCTGCGGCTCGGTTCGGCGACGGGGCCGATGCTGGGGGCGCTCCTGCAACGCCTCGGTACCACCCATTCCGACATCCATGTCGCCACGCATACGTCGTGGTCGGCCAACGAACTCGCGGACATGACCGCCGAGGGCGCGCTGGACTTCGCCTTCGTCGGCGTCTGCGGTGACGCCGCGCCACCGCCGGAGCCCGGTCTCCGCTGGCGGACGCTCGCGCATCATCCGGTGTTCGTCCTGATGTCGGCGCGGGACGAGCGCGCGCAGCGGCCCGAGGTCGAACTCGGCGCGCTCGCGAACGAACGCTGGTGCGCGACGCCGGGAGACGGATGTTTCGGCGACTGTTTCGCCTCCGCCTGCGCGAGATCGGGGTTCACGCCGCGTTCGTTGTACGAAACCGATGTGCTGACCTGCATCGAGATGGTCGAATCGGGACACGCGGTGGTGCTGTGCCAGCCGTTGTTCCATGAGATCCCGGGTATCGTCGCGGTCCCGATCGCGGGGAATCCGCTGAGCTGGCGGAATCTCGTCGGCTGGTCGGAGCGAGGGGAGATGGGCCCCTTCGCCGCGGAGATGATCGCGCTTTCCCGCGCGGTGTACGGCGAGCTGATCGACCGGCGGCCGACCTACTCGAAGTACCTGGAGTTGAATCCGGGGTATGGCGTGGACTACACGGACGCTGGGCTGCGCTGACCTGCGCGGAAGCGGTCGAAAGGTCCAGTCCACTGGGTGGATATGACCTAAATGGTATGTACCATTCGTGGCAGGTGCCTCGTACGGTCTGGAACGAGATCTTCTTCCGGAACGCGGTGAGGAAACGCCTGAAATGAACCGAAAGATCGTAGCGGCCGCCGCGGCGGCCCTGACCGGCGCGGGCCTGGTCACGGCCATCGCGCTGACGCCGAGCGCCAGCGCCGGCCAGCATGTGCCTGCCGCCGACCAGGTCCAGCAGGAGATCGTCGCCGCCATGGCGCGTGACCTGAAGATCAGCCCGGATCAGGCGAGGACCCGCCTCGCCGTCGAGCAGAAGGCGGCCAAGGCCGACAGCGACCTCAAGTCCCGGCTCGGCTCGTCCTACGCCGGATCCTGGCTGGACGCGGCCGGGACCACGCTGACCGTCGCGGTCACCGACGCGGCGCTGGAGGGCGTCGTCCGTGCGGCGGGCGCGACCCCGAAGACGGTCGCGCGCAGTGCCGCGCAGCTCGACGCGGCGAAGCTGTCCTTGGACGTCAAGGGAACCAGCGCTCCGAAGACCGTGCCCGGCTGGTACGTCGACGCCACCACGAACTCCATCGTGGTGCTGGCCAACGCCGGTGCCGAAGCGGCCGCGAAATCGTGGGCGGCCGCGGCCGGCGTGGGCGCCGACGCGGTGCGGGTCGAGACCAGCACCGAAAGCCCGGTTCCGCTGATCGACGTCATCGGCGGCAACGCCTACACCTTCGGCTCGGGCCGGTGCTCGATCGGCTTCTCGGTCGAGGGCGGCTTCGTGACCGCGGGACATTGCGGCACCACGGGAACGCGGACTTCGAACCCGAGCGGGAGTGTCGCGGGCTCCAGCTTCCCCGGCAACGACTACGGGTGGGTCCGCGTGGACGCGGGCAACACCCCGCGTCCGCTGGTGAACCGCTACCCGGGCACCGTGCCGGTGGCGGGTTCGCAGGAGGCCGCGATCGGCGCGTCGGTCTGCCGTTCCGGTTCCACGACGGGCTGGCGCTGCGGCACCATCCAGCAGAAGAACGCGTCGGTGAACTACCCGCAGGGCACCGTTTCCGGCCTGACCCGGACCAGCGCCTGCGCCGAGCCGGGTGACTCCGGTGGTTCGTGGCTCGCGGGCGACCAGGCGCAGGGCGTCACCTCCGGTGGCTCCGGCAACTGCAGCTCGGGCGGCACGTTCTACTTCCAGCCGATCTCGGAGATCCTGAGCGTCTACAACCTGCGCTTGGTGACCTCGGGGTCCAACCCGCCCTCCAGCACGACGCCGACCACCACGACGTCGAACAACCCGCCCGGCGGAACCTGGGCGGCGGGCACCACCTACGCCGTCGGCGCGACGGTGACCTACGGCGGCGCCACTTACCGGGCTCTGCAGGGCCACACAGCACAGGCAGGTTGGGAGCCGCCGAACGTCCCAGCGCTTTGGGCGCGCGCCTGACCGCCTAGCCGTCCGGGCCACACGCAGGGGTGCGCCCGGACCGACCGCCCCCGACGTCGTCCGTGCGTCGGGGGCGGTCCCTGTGCGCGGCGTAACTCGCGTGCTTGAAGGCGTAACTCGCGTGCTCAGACGCTCCACACTCGAGTTACGCCTTCAAGCACGCGAGTTACGTGTCTGATCACGCGAGTTACGGGGTCAGTGCAGGACTTTCAGGCCCACCACGCAGGCCACGATCCCCACGATGAGCAGGATCCGGGCCACCGAAACGGTTTCCGCGCCCGACCACATGCCGTACGCGACCGTGAGCGAGGCACCGATCCCCACCCAGACCGCATAGGCGGTGCCGACGGGGAGATCCTTCATCGCGTACGCGAGACCCACCATGCTGGCGACCAGCGTCACGCCGAAGATCACCGACGGTACCGGCCGGGACAACCCTTCGGACCTGCCGAGGGCGGTGGCCCACACGGCTTCCAGTACACCCGAAACGATCAGGACAAGCCACGACATGACGCGCTCCCAGAGCGCCGTCTTGTCGCTGGCCGGGTACGGCACCCACTCGTCCGGGGACCTCGATCACGAGGTTCCACGACCAGGATGGCACACGGCTCGCGCGGGCCGCCCGCCGGTTTGACGAGGGTCACCATTGTGGACGGTCAGGTCAGCACCTTGGGCGCCGACCACGCGAGCAAAGCCAGCTCCAGCACCGAGAATCCGATCAGCGCCCACGCGCTCGGCAGCCAGACCAGCGCGATTCCGACGAGGAGGACCGGCAGGACCAGCCCGGCGTACGCGGCCAGGAACAGGGCCGCGAGGACTTCACCACGCACCGGTGGCTCGGCGAGGGCGGCGACGGTGGCCACCGACGCGCGGAAGCCCAGCCCGACGCCGGCGCCCGCCACGATCCCGCCCGCGAGGAAGAGCCACAGCTGGGACGACGCGACCGCGACCGGCAAGGCCACCAGACCGGCCACCATCAGCCCGAGGCCGAGCCGTAGCTGGGTTTTCCTTGCCAGACCGGCGAAGACGACCTGAGCCCCGGCGGCCGCGATGAATACGGAGAACGACGCGACACCGGCGAGCATCCGTGATCTCTCGTGCATGCCCTGCGCCAGCAAGGTCGGCGTCAGTGCCATGAACAGCCCGGTGATCGCGAAGGCCGCGAAGGCGCCGATCGCCGCGCCGAAGAAGGCGGGCCGCGCGCTCGACGGCAACGAGACGCGCTGCGGCCGGTACGCGGGCCGCTCCTCGGCGCGCTCCACCGTCTCCGGGACGAGCGCGACGGCGATGGCCGCGGCGAGCAACAGAACCAGGAAGAACACGAACGGTGCGGTGAGCGGCTCGGCCGAGTAGCTCGCGAACACGCCTCCGAACAGCGGCCCGAGCGCCAGCCCGCCCATGTTGACGACGGTCGCGATCAGTCCCGCGCGCCCGTGGTCCTCACGCGGGCGGGCGACGGCGCGTAGTTCGGACAGGTGTGCGGTGGCGGTGGCGGTCAGCGCGCCGATCCCCGCGCCGCCGACGAGTCTGGCCAGGATCAGGCCGGGAACGTCAGGCCACGCCAGGAAAAGCGTCGCGGAGAGCGCCTGGATCAAGGTCGCGGCGAGGATCACCCGCCGCCGTCCCAGCCAGTCGCTGACATGGCCTGCCAGATAGAGGCTGCCCATCACACCGACCGCGTAGGCGGCGAAGACGATGGTCACGACATAGGTCGGGAAGCCGTCACGCTGTTGGTAGAGCACGTAGAGCGGGGTCGGAACGGTGGAGAAGGCCAGCGACGCGGCGTAGGCGGCCGCGACGACCCAGAAACCGCGGCCGTGGCTGATCCGCCGGAGCGCGGGATGGGGGAGGGTGACGCTGTTCAGCATGTCTCCACTGTGAATCGCCCGATCATCCAAGTCCAACGAACAATACTGGTCACAGTTATCGGTGAATGCGATAATCGGTGCCCGTGGAGACCCGTCAGCTCGAATGTTTCGTCGCCGTCGCCGAGGAACTCAGTTTCACGCGCGCCGCCCGGCGTCTGTACGCGGTGCAGTCCACCGTCTCGGCGACGATCCAGGCACTCGAAAACGAACTGGGCGTCAAGCTGTTCGACCGCTCGACGCGCCGGGTCGCGCTCTCTCCGGCCGGCAAGGTGTTCCTGCCCGAGGCCAAGGCCGCGCTGGAGGCTTTCGACAGGGCGCGCGAGGTGGTCGCCGACGCTTCCGCCGGCCTCCGCGGCAGCCTCCGAATCGGCACCTTGACCAGCGTCGGAGACCTCGATCTGCCCGATCTGCTCGGCGCGTTCCACCGGCGGTACCCACTGGTCGATCTGCACGTCTCGGTGTCGATCACCGGGTCCACCGGGCTGGCCGAGGACCTGCGCCAGGGCAGGCTCGACGTCGCCCTGCTCGGTCTGCCCGAGTCCGATCTCGCCGGGCTCGACACCAAACCGCTCGGCTCGGCGCCATTCGTCGTCCTGCTGCCCGACGGCCACCGGCTGGGCGACCGGCGATCGCTGACCTTGGCGGATCTCGCGGACGAGTCGTTCGTGGACAATCCGCGCGGCTTCGGCAACCGGGTCGCCCTGGATCGCGCGTTCGAGGCGCTCGGGACACCTCGGCGGGTCATCGTGGAGGTCGCCGACCTGCGCGCCGTGCCCGCGTACGTGGCGGCGGGGCTCGGTGTCGCCGTCGTTCCCGATCTCCGCCTGCTGGCGGGGATCCGGACGATCCCGCTCGACGAACCCGGTCTCGCCTGGCCGCTGACCATCGCCACCAGGGGAGAGCGGCCGCCCGGCCGGGCCGCCCGGCTGTTGTTCGAACTGATCGACGAGGGGGAGTTCTCCCTCGTGCTCCCGGCGCGGGCCTGAGTTCAGCCCGCCAGCAGCGTGCGCGTGGTCCTGGCCACCAGGTCGACCGTGCGCGGCGGGGGCGCCTCGCCGCGGTCGAGATGCCGCCGCACCGCCGCGTAGGGCAGGTCGACGAGGGCGAGCATCAGTTCGTCGGTGCTCCGGCCGGTCAGCGGGCGGAGCCGCCGGAGGACCTTGGTGATCGCCGTGTCGAGGCGGCGGTTGGCCTCGTCGACGCGGGCGCGGTCTTCGGCGCTCCAGTCGTCGACGCCGAGCGCCCTGTCGCCTCCGTAGAGCAGCTTCCCTTCGGCGGGATGGGCACGGCACCAGCGGACGACCTGTGCGGCCGCCTCGACGGCGGCTTCGGTGACCGGTTCCTGTTCGAGTGCTTCGAGGTACCCCTGCTGGAAGCGGGTCACCGTGCGGAGCCAGACGGCGGCGAGCAGCGCCGGACGTCCGGGAAAGCGGTGGTAGATCGACCCGCTCGGCGCGCCGACCTCGCGGGCGACGGCCGACATGGTCACCCCGGCGACCCCTTCGGTGGCGAAGATCCGCACGGCGGCGTCGAGGAAGTCGTCGGCGGTGTGCCGCGGTGGCCGTCCCATTTTCAGAGACTATCCTCTACTATGGTTTTAGGGGAAGGTCTCTAGAACTGGGAGGCGCGATGCGCGTGTGGAACAGGCATCACCGGATCGTCGGCGTGACACAGGAGCGTGCCGGTGCGCTGATCGACACTCTGTCCATGGACGGAGACAGGCTCTGGCCCGTCGACACGTGGCCGCCGTTGCGGTTCGACCGGCCGCTCGGGGTCGGCGCCGACGGCGGGCACGGACCGGTGCGGTACCACGTGGAGTCCTACGACCCCGGAAGGTCCGTGCGGTTCAGGTTCAGCGCGCCCCGCGGCTTCGACGGGTTCCACGAATTCACCCTGCGGGCGACGGGAACCGGGGAGACCGAACTCGCGCACCTCATGGTGCTGCGGCTCCGGCACCCGGCCTGGTTCACCTATCCGCTGCTGTGGCGGCCGATGCACGACGCGCTGCTGGAAGACTGCCTCGACCGCGCCGAGCGTGAGCTCACGGGCACGGTCGGGAAGCCCGCGCGATGGAGCCTTTACGTCCGGTTCTTGCGGAGCCTGATCTCCGGCAAGAGGCCCTTTCGCTTGAGCAGGAACAAAGTGCCGCCGATGAGCACGACGGCGATCAAGTAACCGAGCGCCAGGGACACCGCGCCGCCGTTCGCGGGTGGCAGCAGCACTCCGAACACCGCGCTGACGGCGGCGAGGATCCAGCGCCCGCGGTCGGTCGTCAGGCTCACGGCCAGCAGGGCGACCGTCCACAAGAGATACCAGGGCTGGACGACCGGCCCGAGGACCAGCATCGCGGCGAAGGTCAAGCCCGCGGCGTAGAGCGGGTGCAGCTTTTCGCGATAGGTGAGCCACAACAGCCTGGCGGCGACGGCGAGACCGAGGATCGCGCCGATCAGCGAGAACACCTCGATCGCGCCGTCGGTCAGGTCGGCCCCGAAGAGCTTGCCGATCCCGCCGACGAGGAAACCGAGTTCGTTGGTGGGGGCCATCCAGCTGTGGACCTGGCCGGAAACCCCGGACAGCACGCGCACCCAGCCGAAACCGAGCCCGCTGCCGAGCGAGATCGCCGCGGTGACGGCGGCGAAACCGGCGGGCAGGCCGAGCGCGACCGCCACCCGCCCGGCGGGTGTCGCGCGGCGGAACAGGCCGGCACCGACGAACAACAGGCCGGCGACCGCCACGATCTTGATGTTCGAGGCCGCGCTCACCGCGATCACGCCGGCCGCGATCAGCGCGGGCCGGGCCGCGCCGGTCTTCGCCGCGCCCATGAGGACGAGTTCCAGCCCGGCGACCATCAACCCGACCATGAGCCCGTCGTTGTGCACGCCCGCCACGACGTGCCACAGCACGAGCGGGTTGAGCAAAGCCAGCCACAGCGCGATCGACGGCGAGACCCCGACGCGGCGGGCGAGCCGGGGGAGCGCCCACGCCATCAGCACGATCCCGATCAGCCCGAGCAGCCGGTGCAGCAGCACCGTCGGCACGAAGGCGTCTCCCGCGACATGGGCGATCGTGCGGGCCAGCGCGACGAACGCGGGGCCGTACGGCGCGGGCGTGTCCCGCCAGTAGTGGCTGACCGCCATCGTCACCGGCGAATCGGCGCCGAGCGCCTCGGCGGGCCCCACGAGGTAGGTGTCGAACCCCTTGGCCGCGATCAGGCCCTGCGCCAGATAGCTGTTGATGTCGCCGCTGAACAGCGGGCGCGCGGCCAGCAGCGGCGCGCACCACGAGACCGCGATCCAGTACAGCCGCCGCTCCGGCAGCCCGGCGGCGAGCCGTCCGATGCCCAGCCAGGACAGCACGAGGGTGGCCATCCCGGCGACGCCCAGCGCCACCACCAGCACCGAGGGGAGGCCGATCCCGGACGTGACCAGCACCAGCACGGCGATTCCGAGGAAACCCGCCCAGTGCAACGCCGAGATGTTCAGCCCGGTCTTCTCCGGCGCGGGCAAGAGGTTCTGCATGCGGCCAAACTACTCCAAGTGCGAAATCCGGTTCCGCCGATCGCACGGTAAACCGGCTTGAACGCTTCGGGGCCGCGTCCGCCGGGTACTCCACGCCGTGGAGAGGCGGTGGTGGGCGTGAAGAAGCGCTGGGTGCGTCTCGGGGCGTTCGCGCTGGCCGGACTCCTGATCGTCGCGGCGGCGCTGCAGATCACCGGGCTGCTGCCGAAGCTCGACCCGTTCGGGAAGTCCACTGTGGACCGTTCGCAGCCCGCGGTGCTCCAGGCGGTCCGGGATCTGAGCCAGTACCACGCGGCGGTCGGTGACTACCAGGTCGTCGTCGACATCGAGAAGGACGTCCAGTGGGTGCCCGCGAGCATCGCCGGGGAACGCACCCTGTTCGTCGCGGCGGGCTCTGTCGACGCGTACGTGGATTTCGGCCCGTTGGTGGAGAATTCGCTGACGGTGTCCGAGGACCGGCGGTCGGTCGAGGTGCGGCTACCCGAGCCGAAGCTCGCGAAACCCAACTTGGACAACGAACGCAGCTACGTCTTCGGCCAGGAGCGCGGTTTGATCGACCGGCTCGGCTCACTGGTCTCCGCGCAGGACCAGCGGCCGTTCTACCTCGCCGCGGAGAAACGCATCGGTGAGGCCGCGCGACACTCGGGCCTGCTGGAACGCGCCAAGGCCAACACCAAGGCGATGCTCACACAGCTGCTGCGGGGGCTGGGCTTCCAGGTCACCTTCCCGGCGGAACCGGCCACTTGACCCCGTTCGCCCGCTTTGTCCGGTGTTTCGGCTGGTGAGCGACGTGGTACGGCTTCCGCATGAACGCAAACCCGGTGCCGGATCGGATCGCGGAAGTCTGGGGAGACCGGACGCCGTACCAGCGTGGGGACACTTGGCCCCGCAGAACGGACTCGCACCTGGAGGCGGGCGTCGGGGAAACCGATGTGGACCGCTGGGTCCGGTCGGCCTGCGTCCTGTGCAGCAACGGATGCGCGTGCGACATCGCGGTGAAGGACGGCCGGATGGTCGGCGTCCGCGGGCGCGAGACCGACCTCGTGAACCACGGCCGGATGGGTCCCAAGGGGCTCTACGGGTCGTGGCAGTGGTCCGGGAAGGACCGGCTGACGCGGCCGTTGATCCGTCGCGGCGGCGAACTGGCCGAATCCGACTGGGACACCGCGATGGACCTGATCGCGCGGCGGTCCAAGGAACTGCTGGACGAGACCGGGCCGCTGTCGCACGGGTTCTACACCAGCGGGCAACTGTTCCTGGAGGAGTACTACACGCTCGGCGTCATCGGCAAGGCAGGCCTCGGCACACCGCATA
The DNA here is from genome assembly GCF_055563465.1 of Amycolatopsis sp. NPDC000009. NCBI lineage: Bacteria > Bacillati > Actinomycetota > Actinomycetes > Pseudonocardiales > Pseudonocardiaceae > Amycolatopsis > Amycolatopsis sp. NPDC000009. The sequence continues at coordinate 110,585 of NZ_JBVHDI010000026.1, read as the reverse complement.
TGGACGGCAACACGCGGCTGTGCACGGCCACGTCGGCCGCCGCGATGAAGGAGAGCTTCGGCTCCGACGGCCAGCCCGGCACGTACGCCGACATCGACCACTGCGACGCGCTCTTCCTGTTCGGCCACAACATGGCCGAGACACAGACCGTGTTGTGGAGCCGGGTCCTCGACCGGCTCGCCGGGCCCGAGCCGCCGGCGGTCGTCGTCGTCGATCCGCGGCGGACGAAGGTCGCCGAGGCGGCGGAAGAGTCCGGCGGCCTGCACCTCGCCCCACTGCCCGGCACCAACCAGGCGCTGATGAACGGCCTGGTCCGCGAGCTGATCGTCGAGAAATGGATCGACGAGGACTACGTTTCCGCGCACACCCTCGGTTTCTCCGAACTCGAAAAGACCGTCGAGCCCTACACTCCTGACCACGTCGGCGAGATCTGCGGGATCGACCCGGAAGCGCTGGTGCGGGCCGCGGGGATCTTCGGCACGGCCGAGCGAGTGCTGTCGACGGTGTTGCAAGGCTTCTACCAGTCTCACCAGGCCACGGCGGCGGCCTGCCAGGTCAACAACCTGCACCTGCTGCGGGGGATGATCGGCAAACGGGGCGGCGGCGTGCTGCAGATGAACGGCCAGCCCACCGCGCAGAACACGCGCGAATGCGGCGCCGACGGCGACCTCCCCGGATTCCGCAACTGGGAGAATCCGGAACACGTCCGGCAGCTGGCCGAACTGTGGAACGTCGATCCGCTGACCATCCCGCACTGGTCGCCGCCGACGCACGCCATGCAGATCTGGCGGTACGCCGAACAAGGCTCGATCCGGTTCCTCTGGATCTCGGCCACCAATCCGGCCGTCTCCCTGCCGGAATTGCCCCGTATCCGGGAGATCCTCGGCAAGGAGGGCCTGTTCGTCGTGGTGCAGGACGGTTTCCGGACCGAGACCGCCGAGTTCGCCGACGTCGTGCTCCCCGCCGCGCTCTGGGGCGAGAAACAGGGGACCTTCACCAACGTCAACCGGACGGTGCATCTTTCGGAGAAGGCGGTCGATCCGCCCGGTGAGGCCCGCGCCGATCTGGAGATCTTCCTCGACTACGCGCGACGGATGGACTTCCGCGACCGTGACGGCGACCCGCTGATCGGCTGGCGTACTCCCGAGGAGGCCTTCCGCGCCTGGCAGGAGTGCAGCCGGGGCAGGTTGTGCGACTACACCGGACTGTCGTACGAGAAACTCCGCGGCGACAGCGGGATCCAATGGCCGTGCGACCAGGAGCATCCGGACGGGACCGAACGCCTCTACGCGGACGGCGTGTTCACCACGAAGACGGACGCCTGCGAGGACTACGGTCACGACCTGCTCACCGGCGGCACGGTTTCGGCTCAGGAACACAAAGCCCTGCGACCGGACGGGCGCGCGTTCCTCAAGGCCGCGGAGTACACGACTCCACCGGAGGTACCCGGCGAGCGGTATCCGTTCGTCTGCACGACCGGGCGCACGGTGTACCACTTCCATACCCGCACCAAGACCGGACGCGCCCCGAAGCTCCGGCGGGCCGCACCGGAACCCTGGGCCGAACTCGCCGCGGCCGACGCCGCCGAACTCGGGGTCACGGACGGAGATCTGGTCCGGGTCGAGTCCGTGCGGGGCGGTGTCGAGGTGCCGGCACGGATCGGCCGCGTCCGTCCCGGCGTCGTGTTCCTGCCGTTCCACTACGGCTACTGGGACACCGGCGGCGAAAAGCGTCCGCGCGCCGCCAACGAGCTGACCATGACCGAATGGGATCCGGTGTCCAAACAGCCGCTGTTCAAGATCGGCGCCGTCCGCGTCCGCAAGGTGGAGGGCTGACCCATGCATCTCGCCACCTATCTCGGGCTTCTGCACAGTTCGCTGACCACGCTCGCCGACGCCTTCCGGCAGGTCGGCGAGGGCCATGGCGAAGAGCCCGACGTCGAGCAGACGTGCCTGCTGCTCGCCGGGCGGATCGACCGGCAGACCGAAGCGCTCGTCCCGATCGTCGAGCGCTACGGCGAAGACCGCGAGCAGGAACCCGAGCGGCTCCACGCCGCGGGTCTGGAAGGCACCCGCAGCGGCGGCGTCGGCCTGCTTCGGGACCTGCAAGACCTCTACGCGCTGTCGTCGTTCACCGACATCACCTGGACCGTGGTCGGTCAGGCGGCGCAGGGACTCCGCGACCGGGAACTGCTCGATCTGGTCGAGGAACACGAACAGGAGACCGCACGCCAGCTGACCTGGCTTCGTACGCGGATGAAGCAAAGCGCTCCCCAGGCACTCATCGCCGCACGATGATTCCGCGTCCGTGCGGTGCTCACCCCGCCGGTCTTGACCAGGCGGGCTCGTGCTGGTGGGCTGGCGAAGTCGACTGGGAGGCGCGATGGTGACGAAGCCGAGGGACAGCCTGACCTACAGCGAACCGATCGCCACCGGGGAGGTCTTGATCGACACCACCCCGGAGCAGGTGTACCGGCTCGTCAGCGATCCGGTCTCGATGGCGGAGTGCACCGAAGAGCTCCGCAAGGCGCGCTGGATCCGCGGCGCGACCGAGGCGCGCGTCGGGTGCTGGTTCTCCGGGAGCAACCGCAACGGATGGCGGCGTTGGGTGACCCACGCGGAGATCATCGAGGCCGAACCCGCACGCCGGTTCGCCTACCGGGTGCGCACGCCGTTCTTCGTGCCGATCTCCCGGTGGGAGTACGAAATCGCCCCCGACGGCGACGGCACCCGGCTCACCGTCGCGAACTGGCTGCGGGTGCCGCCGTGGTTCGTCCCGATCGCCATCCTCATCACCGGCGAACCGGATCGGGCCGGGACCAACCGGGCCAACATCGCCGCCACGTTGGAGCGGGTGAAGGCGCGGCTCGAGGGCCGGGAGTGGCACCGCTAGCGGGATCGTGAGCGGCGAACGCCGCCGGCCGTGGTCGTGTCGTCCGTCGGATCACGCGTGTCGTCCGATCGGTCACGAGACCCGGCCCGCTCGGTATCGGTGCCCCTTGCTTGGCCGCAGGTTGCGAAAGCCACTTTCGCAACGTTGAAGGTTGCGAAAGTGGCTTTCGCAACGTTCGGCCGTGGCCAGGAGCCATTCGGCACCGCTGGCGGGGCCCTCACTCGAAGTTCTGCATCCCCCGGTTCTCCAGTTTGCGCATCACCGGGCCGGACAGCAGGCCGTGCACGAGCACCGAGACCGCGATCGTCAGCGCCGTGACCCGCCACAGCGAGTCGGCCATCGGGAAATCGCCGTGCCCCAGTGCGTAGGAGAGGTAGTAGAGACTGCCGATCCCGCGTATTCCGAAGAACGCGATCGCCGTCGCCGCCGGGCGGGTGGTGGTGCCGCCGAGCAGGGCCAGACCGCCGAACAGCGGACGGACGATACCCACGGCCGCGATCGCCACCAGGACTTCGGCGAGTTTCAGCCCGGCCAGTAGCCCGTCGCCCAGCGCGACGCCGAGACCGAGCAAGGCCAGGGCGACGAAAAGCCGTTCCAGCTGATCACCGAATTCGTGCAGCACCCCGTGGTATTCGTGGGAACGCTCGCTGGCGCGGATGGTCGCGGCCGCGGTGAACACGGCGACGAAGCCGATGCCGCCCAGCCATTCGCAGAGCGCGTAGGGCAGGAACGCGATGGCCAGCACCACCAGCCCGTCGGAGTATTCGCCAAGGCGCAGTCTTTCGTGCCGCACCCGGAACATCAGCCAAGACAGCAACCGGCCACAGGCGAGACCGACCAGTACGGCGACCGCGAGCGGGACGACGACCTCGGTCACCACCCAGGGAACCGGCGACGTGCTCGCCGTCCCGGCCCAGACGAGGGCCAGCAGCACGAACGGCATCGCCAGGCCGTCGTTGAGCCCGGCTTCCGAGGTCAGCGTGAACCTGATCTCGTTGTCCGAACCCCGTCCGTCGTCGGTATGCGGCGCGGGCACCTGGACGTCGCTCGCCAGTACCGGGTCGGTCGGCGACAACACGGCACCCAGCAGCAGCGCGGCGGCGGGGGACAGGGCGAGCGCCCACCAGCCGAGCAGGGCCACCGCGCAGACCGACAGCGGCATGGTGATCGCCAGCAACCGCCAGGTCGAGTTCCACGACCGCCAGCCGAACAACCGGTCGGATTTCAGACCCGCGCCGACCAGCGACACCAGCACGCCGAGTTCGGTGACCACCTCGACGGCGCCCACATGCGACCTCGGGTCGAGGACACCCTGGCCATAGGGGTGCGAGAAGGGGAGCAGTCCGAAGATCAGCCCGCCGACCAGAAGGACCAACGGCATCGACAGCGCGCGTTCGTGCAACAGGTTCGGCAGCACGGCGGCACACAACGCCAGAACGCCTGCCCCGGCGAGCAAGATCTCCATGCGCGCGGAGTACCCAGGCCGCTCCCGCGGCAACCGGGCGGGATTCAGCCGCCGACTTCTGATCCTTTGTGGACCGTCAGGGTGACGCCCGCGGCGAGCCGGTACGGCCGCGTGTCCACAATGGCCCCGAGCAGCCGTCGCAGCCGGGAGACCTCGGCGCGGACGGTGACGAGGTGTTCGGCGTCGCCGTAGAGCGCCCGGCTGAGCGCCTCGGCCGAAAGCCCGGACGAGCCCGCCGTGTCGAGGTGAACCAGGATCTCCGCGTGCCGGGGGGTCACCGTGCGGACCCAGCCGACGTCGCCCGACGCCATCCGCAGCATCGGCGCGTGACCGAGTTCGAGATCCAGCCGGACGCGGCGCGCGGTGTCGGCGGGGCGGACGAGCCAGCCTTCGGTCAGCCGTTCGGGCAGGCAGGCGCCGAGTCCCGGCACGGCGAGGATCTGACCTTCCGCGGGCGCCGCGATCCGCGCGCCGGAGGCGACCCCGGCGGAGTGGGCCACCCAGCCGTCGTCGTCCACCAGCAGTACCGGGCCGCCCACGCCGGTCACCACCGGTTCGGCGGTCCGGCGCAGCCGGTCGAGACCCTGCTGATGGTGCCGCCAGAGTTCGGATTCGACCAGGCGCCGCCCGGTCTCCACCAGCGCGCCGATCGCCGGGTGGAGGGTCAGCGCGGGACCGCTGACGTCGATCACGCCGAGCAGTTCACCGGTGCGCGGATCGTGCACCGGTGAGGCGGTGCAGTACCAGGGATGCTGACCCTGTTCGAAGTGTTCCCCGGCGAGCAGCTCCACGGGTGCGGCCTCGGCGAGCGCGGTGCCGATCGCGTTGGTGCCGACCCTGGTCTCGGTCCAGACGGCGCCCTCGGTGAAGCCCAGGGTGTCGGCCCGGCGCCGTACGGCGGACGAGCCCACCCGCCAGAGGATGATCCCGTCGGCGTCCGTCACCACCAGCAGCATGTTCGCGGTGTCGGCCGTCGCGCCGACCACCTGGCCGAGGTCCTCCACCACCAGCCGCAGCGGGGAGGCGCGGCGACGGCGGGCGACCTCGTCGAGCGGCACCGAATCCCGGGTGTTCACCCCGTCGGCGGCGAGCCCGAGGCTCAGCATCCGTGACCACGACCGCGACACCAGCGGCCGCGGCCGGACCCGCGGACGGCCGCCGCCGATCACCGCTTCGTGCATGCGGATCAGATCCCGGGCGTGCATCGGCAGGTCGACGCCGGGCGGGACCGAGCTGTGCACGCTCACAGGCCACCTCCGCACCATCGCGTCGACTGACCAGCATAGGACCGCCCGCAGAGGCGCGCCAAGGAGCCGGAGGTGCAACACGCTGCAACCTTTGCCCCCGTACCCACCCGAGGCGTGTGATCGGGGTAACAGCCGAACGCCGACGTTCAGGAGTGGCCATGACACAGACGGTGGACCGGATCGAGGCGACGGGCTCGCCGCAGGCTCGGGTGGACGCCTGGTTGAGCCGGTTCGAATCGGCTCTCGCCGCCCGCGATGTCGAAGCCGCCGCGGCGCTTTTCGCCGTCGACAGTTACTGGCGTGACCTGGTCGCCTTCACTTGGACGATCAAGACGGTCGAAGGCCGGGACGAGGTGGCGGGCATGCTCGGCGCGTGCCTCGACCGGGTCGGCCCGTCCGGGTTCCGTACGACCGAGACGCCGACCGAAGCCGACGGCGTGACCGAAGCGTGGCTCGAATTCGAAACCGCGACCGGACGCGCGAAGGGCCATCTGAGGCTGAAGGACGAAGGCGCCTGGACGCTGCTGACGAGTCTGCGCGAGCTCAAAGGTTTCGAGGAACGTCGCAACGATCAGCGGCCGAAGGGTGTCGAGCACGGTGTCGTGCGCGGCCGGAAGTCCTGGGCCGAGAAACGCGAGGAGGAACAGACCCGGCTCGGCTACGAGCAGCAGCCGTACGTCGTCGTCATCGGCGGCGGACAGGGCGGGATCGCGCTCGGCGCCAGGCTCCGGCAGCTCGACGTGCCGACGCTGGTCCTGGAACGCAACGAGCGGCCGGGCGATTCGTGGCGCAAGCGGTACAAGAACCTCTGCCTGCACGACCCGGTCTGGTACGACCACCTGCCCTACCTGCCGTTCCCGGACAACTGGCCGGTGTTCACCCCCAAGGACAAGATCGCCGACTGGCTCGAGATGTACACGCGGCTCATGGAAGTGCCGTACTGGACCAGCACCGAGGTCACCTCGGCGTCCTGGGACGAGGAACAGCGGCAGTGGCTGGTGACCGTGGTCCGCGAGGGCGAGGAACTGGTGCTCACACCACGGCACGTCGTGTTCGCGACCGGGATGTCGGGGAAGCCGAATCTCCCGTCGTTCCCCGGAATGGACGTTTTCGAGGGCGATCAGCACCATTCGTCCCAGCACCCGGGCCCGGACTCCTACGCGGGCAAGAAGGCCGTCGTGGTCGGCTCCAACAACTCCGCGCACGACATCTGCGCGGCACTGTGGGAACACGGCGCGGACGTCACCATGGTGCAGCGGTCCTCCACCCACGTGGTGAAGTCGGATTCGTTGATGGAGCTGGGACTCGGCGACCTGTACTCGGAACGCGCGGTGCGGTCGGGGATCACCACCGACAAGGCGGACATGATCTTCGCGTCGATCCCGTACCGGATCATGCCGCAGTTCCAGATCCCGGTGTACGACGCGATCCGCGAGCGGGACAAGGACTTCTACGCGCGGCTGGAAGCGGCCGGGTTCCAGCACGACTGGGGCGACGACGGATCCGGCCTGTTCCTGAAGTACCTGCGTCGTGGATCGGGCTACTACATCGACGTCGGCGCTTCGGAACTGGTCGCCGACGGGAAGATCAAACTGGCCCACGGACAGGTCGGCCATCTGACGCGTGACGCGGTCGTGCTGTCCGACGGCACGGAACTGAAGGCGGACCTCGTCGTCTACGCGACCGGCTACGGCTCGATGAACGGCTGGGTCGCCGATCTGGTCGGGCAGGAGACCGCGGATCTCGTCGGCAAATGCTGGGGCCTCGGCTCCGGGACGACGAAGGACCCAGGCCCGTGGGAGGGGGAGCAGCGCAACATGTGGAAACCCACCCAGCAGGAAGGCCTTTGGTTCCACGGCGGGAACCTGCACCAGTCGCGCCACTACTCGCTTTACCTCGCGCTGCAGCTGAAGGCGCGTTACGAGGGCATCCCGACGCCGGTGTACGGCCTCCAGGAGGTGCGCCACAAGGCGTGAGCCTCGAAACTTCGGCAACCGGGATCCCGGGCGGTCCCGGTGCCGGAGGGCACCGCCTCCGGACCCCGGGCGGTAGGCGACGTCGGGCACCGTCCCCAGACCCTGGGCGGTCCCGGCGTCGTATCCGTGTTCAGCGGGCGGCCTTCGCATAGCGGCGGGCCAGGACGGCGAAGGCCTCCTTGAGTTCGGGAGGCCCGACGACCTCGATGCCGGCGTCGAACCGGCCGATACTCGCCGCGAGCCCGGCCCATGACCACGAGCCCAGCACCAGACGGCACCGATCGGGCCCGAGTTCTTCCACGACACCGTCGCGAACGTAGTGGGACACCGTGGTCGCGGGGAGGTCGAGGACGACTTCCCCGCGACAGGGCCACTCGCCGGACTCGGACGCGCCACGGAAGCGGCTCGCGACGAACGTGGCGACGTCGGGGGCCGGCAGTTCCCGTGGGGTGAACCGTGGTCCGGTCGGGGTGCGCGGCGAGATCCGGTCGGCCCGGAAGGTGCGCCAGTCCGCGCGATCGGTGTCCCAGGCGACGAGGTACCAGCGGCCGTGCCAGGTGACCAGGTGATGCGGTTCCGCTCGGCGCGGCGCGTCCGCGTAGTCGAACCGCAGGATCTCGCGGGCGTGCACGGCCGCGCCGAGCGCGAGCAGGACGTCGCCGTCGACGCGGGGTTCCGCCCGGCTCGCCGGCGATTCGACCGCGGTGACCCGCAGGGTGTCGATCCGGCGCCGCAGCCGCGAGGGCATCACCTGCCGGACGGTGTGCAGCGCCCGCATCGCAGCTTCCTCGATCCCCGCGCCGCTGGTGGTGGCGATCTGGAGCGCGACGGCCAGCGCGACCGCCTGATCGTCGTCGAACAGCAGCGGCGGCAGTTCGGACCCGGCGTCGAGCCGGTACCCACCGTCGGGGCCCTTGATGGTCGCGATGGGGTAGCCGAGTTCGCGCAGCCTGTCGACGTCGCGCCGCACGGTGCGCGGGCTGATGTCCAGCCGCTCGGCCAGCAGTGCCCCCGGCCAGTCGCGGCGGGCCTGCAGCAACGACAGCATCGACAGCAGGCGCGCGGAGGTCTTCGGCATGTTTTCCATGATGCCTCCAGTAGAGGCCACAACCTGTCCTCTACCCCTGCGAGAGTCGTCTTGTGCCAGAAAACGACAACCCGGAGGGCCCGATGACCGCCACCATCCTCGACGCCGAGCGCGCCGACCCTGCTCGAAGCCCTCGACGCCGTCCGCGCCGCATTGACCACCACCGTCCAGGGGCTCACGGACGAGCAACTCGACGAGCATCCGACGGTCAGCGAGCTGAGCCTCGGCGGCCTGATCAAACACGTCGCCTCGATCGAGGAGATGTGGCTGCGGTTCGCGGCCGAGGGCCCGTCCGCGATGACCTACGACCTGCCGGAAGGCGTGACCTGGGCCGACCTCGGCGCCGGGACCGCCCGCGAGTTCCCGCAATGGGCGATCGACCACCAGAACAACTTCAGGATGCTGCCCGGCGACACCCTCGCGGGGATCCTCGCGCGCTACGAGCAGGTGGCCGCGCGGACGAAGGAGATCGTCTCGTCCATTCCGGACCTCTCCGCGACGCACCCGCTGCCGGAGGCGCCCTGGAATCCGCCGGGCGCGGTGCGCAGCGTGCGCCGCGTGCTGACGCACGTCATCGCCGAGACCGCTCAGCACGCCGGCCACGCCGACATCCTGCGGGAGAGCATCGACGGCCAGAAGTCGACCTGACCGTCATGCGATCGTGGCGCGAAAGCCACTTTCGGGGACTGCGTTCGCTACCCACCGGTGCGGTGGGCGGTCGAGTGCTCCCAATGTGGCATTGGGGACACTGAGCGTCTCCGATGCCACATTGGGTGCTCCGCGACACGCGCCCAGAGCCACTGGCGTTGCGAAAGCCACTTTCGCAACGCTGAAGGTTGCGAAAGTGGCTTTCGCAACCTGCCGCCGACCCCAACCCCCGGCGATGCCCCACTCACCAAGGGGGCATAGCTCGCTCACAGGCTCCTGCCGTAAGGTCCCCGCCCGTCGGCGGCCGGTGAGCATGGTGGTGGTTGTGTGCGGGAGACGGAGCGGCGGTTCCGCCCGGAAATCCAGGGACTGCGGGCACTCGCGTGCGTTCTGGTGGTCGTCTATCACGTCTGGCTCGGCCGGATCTCCGGCGGCGTCGACGCGTTCTTCCTGATCTCCGGCTTCCTCGTCACCGGACAGCTCCACCGCGCGGCGGCACGCGGGAGGATCGAGTACCGGCCGATGTGGGGCCGGATGATCAAGCGGCTGTTCCCGGCCGCGCTCACCGTGCTGCTGCTGGTCGTCGCGGTGAGCACGGTGCTGCTGCCGCAGAACCGCTGGTTCCAGACGATCAAGGAGGTCGCCGCCTCCGCGCTCTATGTGGAGAACTGGCGGCTGGCGGCGGATTCCGCCGACTACTTCGCGCAGCACAACTCGGCCAGCGTCGTCCAGCATTTCTGGTCGTTGTCGATCCAGGGGCAGTTCTATGTGGTCTGGCCGCTGCTGGTCGGCCTGGTGCTGCTGGTCGCCAAGCGGGCACGCCGCGGCGTCCGGCCGATGCTCCTCGGCGTACTCGGCACGGTGTTCGCGGCTTCGCTGGCGTATTCGGTGTGGCTGACCGCGGTCGATCAGCCGCTGGCGTACTTCGACTCGCTGACGCGGGTCTGGGAGTTCGCGCTCGGCGGCCTGCTCGCCCTGCTCGTCGATCGCGTCCGGGTGCCCCGCCCGGCGCGCGTCGTGTTGGGCTGGGCCGGGGTGGCCGGGCTCGTTTCCTGCGGCCTGGTGCTCCAGGTCGGGACGGTCTTCCCCGGCTACCTCGCGCTCTGGCCGACGCTTTCCGCGGCGCTGGTGGTCCTCGCGGGTGACACCGCCTTCAAGGCCGGCGCGGATCGTTTTCTCAGCAGCCGTCCGCTGACGTACCTGGGCGACCTGAGCTACGCGCTCTACCTCTGGCACTGGCCGGTCCTGGTGTTCTACCTCGTCGCCCGTGATCGCGAGGAGGTGGGCCTGCGAGGCGGCGCGGTGATCATCGCGCTGTCGTTCGCGCTCGCCGTGCTCACCCACCACCTGGTCGAGAAACCGGTCCGAGCCTCCGCGATCGGAACGCGGAACCGCTGGGGCGCGTACCGGTTCGGCGTCGCGACGCTCGCGGCCGTGCTCGCCGCGGCGGGCGCTTGGCAGTGGGTGAGTGTGAGCCAGGCTGAGAGCTACTCGATCGCCGTGAACGACCCCGACCACCCCGGCGCGCTCGCGCACACCGAGGGATTCGCCTACTGGGGTGCCGCCGACGCCGCGCTCGTCCCGTCGTTCGTCGCGGTGTCGGAGGACTGGGCGGGGATCGACCCGGCCCGCTGCGGCTCTTCCCCGCGCAACGCCGATCTCGAGGTCTGCACGTCGCAGGCCTCCGGGCATCCCGCCCGCCGGATCGTGGTCGCCGGCGACTCCCACGCCGGGCAGTTCCTCGGCGCGCTTCTCCCGATCGCCGAAAAGAAGAACTGGGAGGTCACGGCGATCCTTCGCGGCGGCTGCCCGTTCTCCACCGACTCGGACACCGTGCCGGGGGACCAGTCGTGCATCGACTGGAACACCGCCGTGGTCGACGAGATCGTCACGACCCGGCCCGACGCGGTGATGACGATCGGCACCAGGGATGTGAAGGCCGGCGTCGAGGAACGGGTTCCCGCCGGTTATGTCGCCCAGTGGCGCAAGGTCGACGAAGCGGGCATCCCGGTGCTGGCGGTGCGGGACAACCCGCGCTTCGGCCAGTCGCCGTCGGCGTGTGTCGAGAGCCGAGGTGCCAACGCGCCCGAGTGCGCCACGCCGCGCCATGACCTCTATGCGGCGGAGCCGCCGTATCGGGCATTGCCGGATCTGCCGCCGAACGTGCGGTTCCTCGACTTCAGCGACTATTTCTGCACCGCCGAGGTCTGCCCGCCGGTGATCGGCAACGTGCTCGTCTACCTCGACGACAACCACGTCAGCGGGACCTACATGTCGACGATGTCGGCCATCGCGGAGAAGGCGATCACCGAGGCTCTCGGCTGGGCCGACGACCACGCGGAGGAACCACCGCCGGGAGGGTGATCCAGACAACAAATCACCGTTGAATTGTGTAATGCTGCACTGATTCGACGGTCTGCCAGACCTTCACGCAACGATCAGCCCTTATCGGTGCACCGGAACGGCGGATATCGTCGTCGGCATGAAGGTCGCCGTCCACCAGGGCTCGTACGCCGAGCTGCCATCCGCGGTCGCGGCGTCGGGCGCCGATCTCGTGATCGCCGCCGAGATGATCACCTCCGGCTACCACATCGGCGCCCGTACCCACGAGCTCGCCGAGCCGGCCGACGGTCCGACGGCGGCGCGGATGTCCGCGCTGGCAAGGGAAACCGGCGTCGCGCTGAGCTACGGGTACCCCGAGTCCGACGACGGCCGCGTGTACAACAGCGTCCAGCTGATCGGCCCCGGCGGTCAGCGGCTGGCGAACTACCGCAAGACCCATCTCTTCGGTGACATCGACCGCGACTGGTTCGAGCCGGGCACCGAGGCGGTCGTGCAGGCCGAGCTCGGCGGTCTCCGCGTCGGCCTGCTGATCTGCTACGACGTCGAGTTCCCCGAGCTGGTGCGCGCGCACGCGCTGGCGGGGACCGAACTGCTCGTGGTGCCGACCGCGCTGATGAGTCCCTACGAACTGGTCGCCGACACGCTCGTGCCCGCCCGCGCCTACGAGAGTCAGCTGTTCGTCGCGTACGCGAATCGTTGCGACACCGAACGGGAACTGACCTACTGCGGCCGTTCCTGCGTCGTCGCCCCGACCGGTGAAGTGCTCGCCCGAGCGGGCGCCGTCCCGGAGCTGATCAGCGCCGAAGTCACCCGTGACGCGCTCGTCGCGTCTCGTCAGGAGAACACCCACCTCGCCGACCGACGGCCCGAGCTGTACCGAGGACTTTCCGCATGACCTCCGCCCTCCCGACCGCGATCCACCACGACGAACCGGCGGGCCGCCCGATCACCATGTTCGGCCCCGATTTCCCGTTCGCCTACGACGATTTCCTCGCCCACCCCGCCGGGCTCGGCTCGCTCCCCGCCGAGCGCCACGGCACCGAGGTGGCGGTGATCGGCGGGGGCCTCTCCGGCATCGTCACCGCGTACGAGCTGATGAAACTCGGCCTGCGCCCGGTCGTGTACGAGATCGCCGAGATCGGCGGCCGCCTGCGCACGGTGAACTTCCCCGGCTGCCCGGACGACGTCGTCGCGGAGATGGGCGCGATGCGCTTCCCGCCGTCGTCGACCGCGCTCTTCCACTACATCGACAAGGTCGGCCTGGAGACCACGCCGTTCCCGAACCCGCTGGCCGCGGGGACGCCGAGCACCGTCGTCGACCTCAAGGGGGAGAGCCACTACGCGCGCACCGCGGACGAACTTCCCGCCGTCTTCGGCAAGGTCGCGGCCGCCTGGGACAGCACACTGTCCGAACAGGCCGCGTTCACCGAGATGCAGAAGGCCATCCGCGAACGCGACGTGAAGACGATCAAGCGGCTGTGGAACGAACTCGTGCCCAAGCTGGACAACCAGACCTTCTACGGGTTCCTCTGCGACTCGCCCGCGTTCGCCTCGTTCCGCGACCGCGAGATCTTCGGACAGGTCGGCTTCGGCACCGGCGGCTGGGACACCGACTTCCCGAACTCGATCCTGGAGATCCTGCGGGTGGTCTACACCGGCGCCGACGACGAGCACCGCAGCATCGTCGGCGGGAGCAGGCAGCTTCCGTTGCGGTTGTGGGAACACGCGCCCGAGGACATGGCGTTCTGGCCCGCGGGAACGAGTTTGAGCTCGCTCCACGGCGGAAGCCCGAACCCGGGTGTCGCCAGGCTGCACCGCACCGCGCCGAACAACATCACCGTGACCGACACCGAAGGCCGCATCCGCACCTACCCGGCGGCGGTGTTCACCGCCCAGAGCTGGATGTTGCTGTCGAAGATCGCCTGCGACGAAGCGCTGTTCCCGATCGACCACTGGACCGCGATCGAGCGCACGCACTACATGGAGTCCTCGAAGGTCTTCGTCCCGGTCGACCGGCCCTTCTGGCTGGACAAGGACCCGGAGACCGGCCGCGACACGATGAGCATGACGCTCACCGACCGCATGCCCCGCGGCACTTACCTGCTCGGCGACGACCCGGACGCGCCCGCGGTGATCTGCCTGTCCTACACCTGGGCCGACGATTCGCTGAAGTGGCTGCCGCTCTCGGTCTCCGAGCGGGTCGAGGTGATGCTGCAGTCACTGAAGGAGATCTATCCGGGCGTCGACGTCCGGCGGCACATCATCGGTGATCCGGTGACCGTGTCGTGGGAGGCCGAACCGCATTTCATGGGCGCGTTCAAGGCCAACCTGCCCGGCCACTACCGCTACCAGCACCGGCTGTTCACCCATTTCAAACAGGACCGGCTGGAGGAACGCCACCGGGGTCTTTTCCTGGCGGGCGACGACGTCTCGTGGACGGCGGGCTGGGCCGAAGGCGCCGTCCAGACGGCGCTGAACGCGGTGTGGGGCGTCCTGCGTCACTTCGGTGGCGAGACGGACCCGGCGAATCCGGGGCCGGGTGACGTCTACGACGAGATCGCGCCCGTCGAACTGCCCGACTGAGCGCGGCGGTCGACCAGCCACGCCGTGCCCGCCGCGAGGAGGGCGCCGAGGACCGCGCCGATGGTGTTCATCAGCCAGTCGTTGGTGTCGCAGGCACGGCCGATCGCGGGTACGAGCGCCTGAAGCGTCTCGATCACCGCGGACAGCGCCGAGCCCGCCGCGAGCATCGTCACGGGGCGCCGGGACGCCAGGGCGGCGAAGCAGACCGGCGGAAGGAACAGCGCCATGTTGGCCAGAAGTTCCACCGAGCCGAGCGTGGGCAGGGAGAACTGGACCGTGCAGAGGACCTCGTCGATCGTGTGCACCGTCGGCACCAAGGTCAGCGCGAAGACCGGGACCGTGGACACCCCGGCGAGCGCCCACAGGATCCGCGGTCTGCCCGCGAAAGCGCGGCCCAGGACGGCGCAGACGAGCGCGAGCAGGAGGATCGCCACCGGCACGAGGGCGGAGTGGTCGAGCAGGAAGTTCGTGATCATGGTGGGCCGATCCTACGAGCCGGCGAACTCGACCTCCGACGACGAGACCACGCGCACTCGTCCGCCGGGATGGATCGCGGTGCTCAGAAGCAGGTTGTGCCGGGCGATGACCTGTTCGGCGGTCAGCCCGGCGGCCGGGTCTCCATCGGCGGACGGCGCGTGGCCGTCGGCGACCAGCACCACGTCGAGACCGTGGCTCTGCGCGGACCGGGCGGTCGCGTCGACGCAGTAGTCGGTGGCCAGCCCGGTCAGTACCACGGTGTCGACGCCCCGATCGACCAGGAGCCCCGCCAGCCCGGTGCGGTAGAAGGAGTCCGTCGCCGTCTTGTCGACCACCAAGTCGACCGGTTCGAGATCGAGCAGGGCGCTGACCCGGGTACCGGGCGAGGCGGGGTCGAAGTCGGTGCCGGGAGCGCCGATCTGCCGCAGCGCGATCACCGGGACACCGTTCTCGCGGGCCTGCCGGGCGAGCGTGGCGATCCGGGCCGCCAGCTCCTCGCCGCGCCAGACCAGCGGAACGAGCATTTCCTGCATGTCGACGATCAGCAGCGCGGCCCTCATACGCGGCAGCCTAGGGCAGTGCGGCGGGCGACTCGGCCTCCGGGATGAGCAGTCGCGGTGTTCCGGTGCCGTCGGCGGGGACGGCCCAGACGTCGGAGTGTCCCTGCGTGCGCGGGAGGGCGTAGGCGACGGAGCGGTCGTCGAGCCAGGCCGGCTGGTCGTCGACGCTCCGGGTTTCGGCCAGCGAGGTCACCGTGCCGCTCGCGAGGTCGAGCACCGAGACCCGCCAGCCCTTCGCGGGATCGCCGTCGATGGCGGACTTGTAGGCGATGCGGGTCTCGTCGGGGGAGAGGGAAGGGCATTCGACGTTGTCCCGCAACGTCCGCACGGTGCGGGCCTTCGAGTCGCCTTCGACGAGGTACCGGTGGGAGCCGGTCGACATGGTGGCGTAGAACCGGTTCGGCTGCCGCGTGAAGGTGACGCCCCAGAAGTTGACGTCGGCCGCCTTGTACGGCTTGCCGTCCACGGTCACGGCGAAGTCCTCGAGTGTGCCTTCGACGTTGTCGGTGGTGAGGTCGAGGGTGCCGGCGCGGGTGGAGAACCGGCCGCCGTTGTAGGAGTCGCCGGTGACGAACACCGTCCACGCCAGCCGCTGCCCGTCGGGCGAGACCCGTGCCCGGTTGGGCACCCCGACCAGTGGGATCTCCTGCGTCACCGCGAGACGGCGGTCGAGCACGGCCAGCTGATAGGTGGTCAGCCCGGTCTCCGGCCGCAGGCAGATCGCGGTGCCGCCCGCCGCGTGGACCCGGCTGCAGGACACGGTCGACACCGCCCGTGCCCCGCCTGGGTCGGCCGCGCTGACGCTGGACACGTGCCCGCGGTCGGCGTCGGCGGTGCTGCGGAAGAGCAACCGCGGACCGTCGAGGGTGACGGCGTCGCTGGCGCCCGCCGAGGCGGCGTCCTGGTTGCGCGCGCCCGCCACCCCGACGTAGATCACGGCGGCCGCGGCCAGCGCGAGGGTTCCGGTGACGACGATCAGGGTGCGGGTGTTCACGGTCGCGCCTTTCCTGCTGGGAGCCGAAGAAGTATCGAGGTGCAGGGCAGATGGTCAAGACGCGGCCGGTGTGCCCGGCACCGTTGCCTTACCGCCCGCCGAGGCCGCCCGCGGGCGCGTCCACAATGGACACGCTCGCGGGGTTCACCCGGCTACTGCCACACGCTCGTGATCGGCGACTTGGTGGCCGCGTTGGCGATGCCCGGCAGGCCGAACGACGCCTCGATCGTGCGCAGGATCGAGTAGTGATTGATGGATTCGCTGTAGCTGCCCGGCTTCACGTGGGCGCCGACGAACGTCGTGAAGATCTGGTTCACCGACGTCCCGCTGTCCTCGTCGAAATTGACGATCAGCAGGCTGTTGTGCGTCTTGGCCCACTGCGCGTACGCGTCGAGGTTCTTCTTCAGCCATTTGTCGCCGGTGTCGACCGAACAGTCGTGCATGTCGCTGCACAGATCCGGGGTCACGAAAGCGACGTGGGGCAGCTTGGTGAAATCGGTCGGGAACGACGAGAACCTCTTGTTCGCCGACGACGGCACGTTGCTGAAGCTGACCCAGCTGTTGTGCTTCCGGGCGTATTTGCCCTTCGTGCAGCCGGTGTAGCCGTCGGACGGCATGCTCTCCGCATAACCGACGAACTTCTTGCCGA
Organism: Amycolatopsis sp. NPDC000009; assembly: GCF_055563465.1. Lineage (NCBI taxonomy): Bacteria > Bacillati > Actinomycetota > Actinomycetes > Pseudonocardiales > Pseudonocardiaceae > Amycolatopsis > Amycolatopsis sp. NPDC000009. The sequence continues at coordinate 93,664 of NZ_JBVHDI010000026.1, read as the reverse complement.
TCCCCGCCAGCTGGGAGGCGATGTTCTCCTTGTTCCCGAGATCCTGGCATTTGTTGCTGTCGACACCGTGCGTCGAGCCCGCGAACTGGGCGATGTAGTTCGGTTGGCTCGGGTGCGTCGTCCCATAGGCCTTGGTGAACTTGGCGCCCTGCGAGGCGAGTTTGTTGAAGTACGGTGCCTTGGAGCTGCCGCTGATCTCCTTGTAGTCCTTGTTCTCGAACATCACGAGGACGATGTGGTCGAACGCGGGCACCTTCGCCGCGGCGGGCTCTATCGCGGCGGCGGGAGTGTCCTGATGGGACACCACCAGCGCCGTGGCCAAACCGGTCGCGGCCACGGCCGCGACCGCGATCCGTTTCCAGAACATGGAAACCTCCTGGGAAAAAGGTTGAAACTTTGACGACCAACCATCGGGTTCAGCGGCGCTCCGCGGGCGTCGACAGAGTTGAGACATCGGATGTCTCTGGTGCATTTAAACGGCAAAGAAGTCCTCGGCCCATCAAGATCGCCTGACTGGAGTAACCGGAGGTCGTGGAACACCCCAAAACCGGCATTGGTTGGCATGAAACCATGTAAACCGGCCGCCGACCTTGTGTTCCAGGGCCGGGAACCGATGAACTTGGGGCAACTCGCTGATTCAGCCGGTCGACAGCGGTGCAGTCATTGCCCCGCTCTGTGGTGTACTCATCCGACCATTGGTTAAACTGTCGGCGTGAAGCCCTTTTCGTCGAGGCCGGCCGGATACACGATCGAAGAACTTTCCACGATCGTCGGCATGTCGGCGCGCAATATCCGGGCGCATCAGACGCGGGGACTGCTCGCCCCGCCGGTCCGGCACGGCAGGTCCGCCTACTACGGCCCGGCTCATCTGCGGCGCCTGCGGCGTATCACGATGCTGCAGAAACAGGGCTTCAACCTGGTGTCCATCGCCGCGATGCTCGGAACGACCACAGTGGACCGCGCCGAGCAGCTGGAGGCGGCGATGGCGGACATCGCCCGCGACCAGCCCGCCGTCGCCCGCTGCCTCGAACGTCACGGTGTACTCGCCAAGGACGGGACGGGAGCCCCGGCGGTCGTGCGTCCGTCCGTTTCGCGCGCGGTGGCGGACCTCGCCGTGGCCGGGATCCCGCCCGTCGCCGCCCTGCGGTTCCTCGGGCAGTTCATGGACCGGGTCGCACCGCTGGCCGGTGAGCAGTTGGCCGCGCTGAAAGCTCAGGCGGGAGACGACTCGCCGGCTCCCCGGGCCTGTTTCGCGGACCTCCTTGTAAGCGCTTTCAAGATCGCCGTGGAAAACGCGGCCGAAGTCACTTTCCCAGCCGGGGAGCCAGGGACCTGGCCACCGAGGTGACCGCCGCCGTCGCCTCGCCGAGACCGGTGCCTTCGGAGGAACCGGACAGGATGACGACGATGTAGCGGTCGCCTTCGCCGACGAGCCCCGTCGTGTGCGCGTCCACCGAACCCCGCCCGGCCGCCCAGCCCTGTTTCACGGCCCATGGCCGGTCGCCGAAGGCCGAAGGGATGCCGAAGTACTGGTCGAACCCGTCGGCGGCGGTACGGCTCGCCTGGCGCAGGGGGCCGAGGATGACGTCCCGCTTGGCCTTCGGGAGCTTGAGGACGCGCCGGTACACCGCGGCGATGTCGTCCGCGGTGGACAGTGTGTCGCCCCAGCGGCCCGCGTCGGCGGGCGGAGAGGTGTTCTTCAGGCCCGCGGCCGCCACCGTCCTGGTGACGATCGCGGGGCCGCCGTTCCTGGTCCAGAGCGTGTTGGCGACCGCGTCGTCGCTTTTCGCCAGCATCCGGCGGAGGTGGGCTTCGTCGGTCTTGCTCGCCTTGCGGGTGACGGCGTCCAGCGCGATGAACAGTTTCACCACCGACGCCGTGCGGAATCTCTCCGAACCGTGGTCGTGGATCACCTGTTCGCCCGACGTGCGGTCGAAGACCACGGTGGCGCCGCGTCTTTCGGGCGCCGGCCGGCTTTCCGCGACCGACTCGAAGATCACGTAGCCGATGATCGCGGCGATCACCGGGAAGACGATCAGGATCGTCACCCGAAGTCGTGGTCGCCGGTTCGTGCCGGGCACTGCGATGGGCCTGGTCTTCTGGTCGAACATGGTGCCGATGCTCGGAGACGATCGTCGTGGCCCCGTCTCGTTCGTGTCATGACTCTGTAACGGCGGCGGACCGCACGAAAAGTGTTTTCGCGCTTCGGGAAATGAGCTGGGAAAGCGGGATTCCGCCTCGGTCGATCGGCCGAGGCGGAATGGTCGTCCGGACGATGCGCGGACACGGGACCAGTGACCTCGGGCATGGACGACTTCGTGCCGGAACGGCGATCACGCGTGATTGAACGGCGAACACCGTGATCGCCTTCCAATCACGCGAGATCGCCCTTCAATCACGCGAGTTACGTCTCTGATCACGCGAGTTACGACTTTCGGGACAGGTGGTCAGACCAGTTCCGAAGAGACGACCGACGACAGCCCACGCAGCCGGTCCAGCAGCGGCTCGACCTCGGCGGCGTCGATCAGGACGGCGCAGGTCATGGTGCTTTCGCGGACGCCGTCGCGGACGTCGACGGACAGGTCGTGGACCAGGCAGCCGAGCGCCTCGACCAGGCCGGGGATCTGCTCGACGCCACCGACGAAGTAGGTCGCGATCCGGCGGCGGACCAGCATGGACGAGCGAGGGGCGGGAACCTGGAAAGCGGTGATCGACATCGTGGGACTCCAAGGGCGGGAAAACGTACAGGCCATGGAGGGCCAGGTCCCGGGAGATGCCCCGTGTCGAGGGGTCGCCGAACTGCGCGCCGGCGACCTGGTTCAGCCGGCGCGCTCGACTACGAGTCGGTTCAAGCGGAGTCGAGTCCAGCGGCGCACGGCGACAGGCTAGCACGTCACGAGAGGCGTAGCCGAGAACCCTGCTCGCGGACGTGTGCCGCGGTGCCGCAGTCGAGGTCCAGTTGCCGCTGCCGTTCGGCCACGAACGCCCGGCCGAGCCCGGTGCGATCCGAAGTGGACAGTGTGCGCCGCAGCTCGTTCAGCAATCCGCGTTCCTCCGCGCGGATATGCGCGTCCACCGAATTCTCCAGTACCGCCAACGCTTTCTCGGGGTCGGTGGAGTCCAGTACGGCCAGCAGTTCGTCCGCGAGCCCGCTCTCCGTCGCTTCGGGACGGACGATCCGCTCCGTCGCGGTCGCATGGGCGACCAAGGACGCCGAGAGCTCCGCGATCAGCGCGGGCCGGTCGGCCTCGTCGTTGCGGAGGTCCCGGAACAACTGTTCGATCCGGCGGTGATCGGCCAGGACGACCTCGACCAGGTCGGAGCCCGGGGGAGCGGCGGCCGGCCCGGGGCGCATCCAGCCGAACGTCAGTTCCACGGCCTGGCGCCAGTGCGAGTACTCACTGTCGCGGCGGGCCGGGTCCATCGTCGGCAGCCACTGCCCGGCGCGGTGCCAATTGCGGCGCAGGCCCTCCAGATCCGGCCAGTACCCGACCGACAGCCCGGCCGCGTACGCCGCGCCCAGCGACACCGTCTCGGCGACCATCGGGCGCACCACCGGCACGTCGAGGACGTCGGCGACGAACTGCATCAGGAGGTTGTCGGCGGTCATCCCGCCGTCCACCTTGAGCGTCGACAGCGCGAGCCCGGAGTCGGCGTTCATCGCGTCGACGACCTCGCGCGTCTGCCAGCCCGTCGCCTCCAGTACGGCCCTGGCCAGGTGGCCCTTGGTGATGTACGACGTCAGCCCGGCGATCACGCCGCGTGCCTCGCTGTGCCAGTGCGGCGCGAACAGGCCCGAGAAGGCGGGCACGATGTAGCAGCCGCCGTTGTCCTCGACCGTCCGCGCCAGCGTCTCGATCTCGGGCGCGCTGCCGATCAGTTCGAGGCCGTCGCGGAACCACTGCACCAAGGACCCGGTGACGGCGATCGACCCTTCGAGGGCGTAGACGGCGGGCTCGTCACCGATCTTGAACCCGACGGTGGTCAGCATGCCGTGGGTCGACAGCACGGGTGTCGGGCCGGTGTTCAGCAGCAGGAAGCTCCCCGTGCCGTACGTGCACTTCGCCTCGCCGGGCGCGAAGCAGGTCTGGCCGAACAACGCCGCCTGCTGGTCGCCGAGCGCCGCCGCGATCCGGATCCCCGGCACCACCCGCGACGTCGTCCCGTACACCTCGGTCGACGGGCGGATGTCGGGCAGCATCGCGCGCGGGACGTCGAAGAACTCCAGCAGTTCGTCGTCCCAGGACAACGTCCGCAGGTTCATCAGCATGGTGCGTGAGGCGTTGGTGACGTCGGTGATGTGGACGCCGCCCTCGGGGCCGCCGGTCAGGTTCCAGATCAGCCAGCTCTCGACCGTGCCGAACAGCACGTCGCCGCGTTCGGCGCGTTCACGCAGGCCAGGAGTACGTTCCAGCATCCAGCGGATCCGGGGAGCGGAGAAGTACGTCGCCAGCGGCAGCCCGCACAGCCGCCGGACGCGGTCGGCGCCGGGCTCGCGGGCGAGCTGTTCGAGCATCGCGTCGGTGCGGGTGTCCTGCCAGACGATCGCGCGCCCGACCGGGTTGCCGGTGTGCCGGTCCCACAGCACCGTCGTCTCGCGCTGGTTCGCGATGCCGAGGCCTGCCACCTGGGCGGGTTCGACGCCGGCGTCGGCCAGCGCCTGCGGCACGATCCGGCCGACGTTGCGCCAGATCTCCGTCGCGTCGTGCTCGACCCAGCCCGGCCGGGGGAAGTGCTGCTGGTGTTCGCGCTGGGCGACCGACACCAGCCTGCCGCGCGCGTCGAACAGGATGCACCGCGTCGACGTGGTGCCCTGGTCGATCGACATCACGTAGCGCTGGACCACGCGAGCACCTCCATCACCATCGGGACGCGCCGAGATCGCGGGAGACCGCCCGCGCCGCGTCGCGCACGTGGCCGAGCAGCCGCGGGATCGGGCTGCCGTCGGCTTCACAGATCCGTTCCGTCGCGCCGGACACCCCGATCGCGCCGACCACGATGCCGCCGTGGCCGCGGATCGGCGCCGCTATCCCGGCCTCACCGGTGATCATCTCGCCGTTCTCGCTCGCCCAGCCCGCCTCGCGTACCTTGCCACAGGCGCGTTTGATCGCGGTCTGGGTGACCAGGGTCCGGCGGGTGTAGGCCTCCGGTTCGCCGGTGCGCAACGATGCCACGAGACCGGTGTCGTAGGCCAGGAGTACTTTCCCGAGCGCCGTCGCGTGCAACGGCAGAAGCGTCCCGACGTCGAGGGTCTGCAGGCTGTCGTCGGGGCGGAAAACGTGGTGCACCACCAGGACCCGGCCTTCCAGCGGCGCGCCGATCCGGACGGCTTCCCCGCTGCGCGCGGCCAGCGCGTCGGCCCAGTTGATCGCGCGAGACCGGAGCTCGTTGACGTCGAGGTAGCTCGTCCCGAGGTGCAGCAGTGCCGCGCCCAGTTGGTATTTCCCGGTGTCGCGGTCTTGTTCGACAAAGCCGACCCCTTGCAGGGTGCGCAGGATCCCGTGCGCGGTTCCCTTGGCGAGTTCGAGGGAATCGGCGATCTCGCCGACTCCGAGACGCCCCGAACCGCGCGCCAGCAACCGCAGGATCGCGGCGGCGCGCTCGATGGACTGGATCGGACCGGGCACGGCCCAACCGTAGCCCGACCGGCCCTGATTCGACAATGTCGAACATCGTCTCCTGGCGTTCGACAATGCCGACCGGCGTCCGTTGACCCCGGGTTTCCCCGAACTTAACTTCGGCCTCAACAGGGCAACGGTGTCCTTTGTGGAGGAAGCAATGGTGCGAAACCTCAAGGCTCGCGGACTGGCGGGCGAACTGGCGGCGGAGTTCGTCGGGACGATGATCCTCATCCTGTTCGGCTGCGGGGTGGTGGCTCAAGTCGTCGCCGCGGGCATCGGGGACCACGACAGCATCGCGTGGGCGTGGGGAATCGGTGTCACGCTGGGTATCTACGTGGCTTCACGGATCAGTGGCGCGCATCTGAACCCCGCCGTCACGGTGGCGCTCGCGGTGTTCAAGGGCTTCTCGTGGCGCAAGGTCGCCCCGTACGCCCTGGCGCAGACCGCCGGCGCGTTCCTCGGGGCGCTGCTGGTGCGCTGGAACTACACCGAGGTGCTCAACGCCGCCGACCCCGGTCTGACGATCAAGACCCAGGGTGTGTTTTCCACCCTTCCGGGTAACGGAACGCTGCCGGTGGGTGACTGGGGCGCCTTCCGCGACCAGATCATCGGCACCGCGATTCTGGCACTGGTGATCTTCGCCATCACCGACCTGCGCAACACCGCGCCCGCCGCGAACCTCGCCCCGGTCGTCGTCGGCTTCCTGGTGGTCGCGATCGGCATGGCCTGGGGCACCAACGCCGGTTACGCGATCAACCCGGCCCGCGACTTCGGCCCGCGGCTGATGTCCTGGCTCACCGGCTACGACACCGCGTTCACCGACCAATACGGCTATCCGTACTGGTGGATCCCGATCGTGGCGCCGGTCATCGGCGCGGTCATCGGCGGCGCGATCTACAAGTTCTTCATCGAGCGTCACCTGCCCGCCGAACCGGCACCCGAAGCCTTGCCCGCCAAGGACATCGAGCGCGTTGCTTAAAGAGACTCTGCCTTTCGGGGTGCAACCCCGAACCCGCCCGGAGGCTCCGCCCCGGACCCCGGAAAAGAGAGGGAATCATGCCTGACTACATCGGCGCCGTCGACCAGGGCACCACCAGCACGCGTTTCATGATCTTCGACCACGGCGGCAACGAGATCGCCCGCCACCAGCTCGAACACGAGCAGATCCTCCCGAAGCCGGGCTGGGTCGAGCACGATGCCACCGAGATCTGGGAGCGGACCCGTTCGGTCATCGCCACCGCGCTCAACAAGGCGAAACTGACCGCCGCCGACCTCGCGTCGCTCGGCATCACCAACCAGCGTGAGACCACCGTGGTGTGGAACCGCCGGACCGGGCGCCCGTACTGCAACGCCATCGTGTGGCAGGACACCCGCACCGACCGGATCGCGTCGGCGCTCGAACGCGAGGGCAAGGGCGACGTCATCCGGCGGAAGGCCGGTCTGCCGCCCGCCACCTACTTCTCCGGCGGCAAGTTGCAGTGGATCCTGGAGAACGTCGAGGGCGTCCGCGAAGACGCCGAAAAGGGTGACGCGCTCTTCGGTACCACCGACACCTGGCTCATCTGGAACCTCACCGGCGGGCCCGACGGCGGCGTGCACGTGACCGACCCGACCAACGCGTCGCGCACCATGCTCATGGACCTGGAAACGCTGGAATGGGACGACGAACTGCTGTCGTTCTTCGGTGTTCCCAAGCAGATGCTGCCGTCGATCGCGCCGTCGTCGAACAACGGCCGCTTCGGTGTCACCCGCGCGGACGGCCCGCTCGGCGGCGAGGTCGCCATCACCGGTGTGCTCGGCGACCAGCAGGCGGCGACCGTCGGCCAGGTGTGCTTCCGCCCCGGCGAGGCCAAGAACACTTACGGCACCGGCAACTTCCTGCTCCTCAACACCGGGCACGAGGTCGTGCGGTCGAAGCACGGCCTGCTCACGACGCTGGCCTACCAGTTCGGTGACGAGAAGCCGGTGTACGCGCTGGAAGGCTCGATCGCCGTCACGGGTTCCGCCGTGCAGTGGCTGCGCGACCAGCTGGGCATCATCAGCGGCGCGTCGCAGAGCGAGAGCCTCGCCCGCCAGGTCGAGGACAACGGCGGCGTCTATTTCGTCCCCGCGTTCTCCGGGCTTTTCGCGCCGTACTGGCGATCCGACGCGCGCGGGGCGATCGTCGGCCTCACCCGCGCCACCACCAACGCGCATCTGGCGCGGGCGACCCTCGAAGCGATCTGCTACCAGACGCGCGACGTCGTCGAGGCCATGCAGAACGACTCGGGCGTCCCGCTCGACGTGTTGCGTGTGGACGGTGGCGTGACCGCGAACGAACTCTGCATGCAGCTTCAGGCGGACATCCTCGGTGTGCCGGTGTCGAAGCCGGTCGTCGCGGAGACCACCGCGCTCGGCGCCGCCTACGCGGCCGGGCTCGCCGTCGGGTTCTGGAAGAGCACCGACGAGCTGGAACAGAACTGGAACGAGGACAAGCGCTGGGAGCCGTCGTGGACGGACGAACAGCGCGCCGAGGGCTACGCGGGCTGGCAGAAGGCCGTCGGCCGCACGCTCGACTGGGTCGAGGTCGAGTGAGCCCGATGAACAGGAGGAACAGAGTGACACCCGTACCGCTTTCCCCGGTCTACCGTGCCGAGACGCTGCGCAAGCTCGCTCGCGAGGAGATCGACGTCCTCGTCGTCGGCGGGGGAGTGACCGGTGCCGGCGTCGCGCTCGACGCGGCGTCGCGCGGGCTCTCCGTCGCACTGGTCGAGGCCCGTGACTTCGCCGCGGGCACGTCCAGCCGGTCGTCGAAGCTGATCCACGGCGGGCTGCGTTACCTGGAGAACCTGGACTTCAAGCTGGTCCGTGAGGCGCTGAAGGAGCGGAGCCTGCTCCTGCAGACGCTCGCGCCGCATCTGGTCCGGCCGGTGAAGTTCCTCGTGCCGCTCAAGCACCGCGTCTGGGAACGCGGCTACATCGGCGCGGGTGTCACGCTCTACGACACCCTCGGCGGAGCGCGGGCCTTGCCGCGGCACCGGCACCTGTCCAAGCGGGGCGCGGGCAAGGTCGCTCCCGGCCTCGCGGACGACGCCCTGATCGGCGCCATCCAGTACTACGACGCGCAGGTCGACGACGCGCGCCACACGATGACGATCGCGCGGACCGCGGCCGAACAAGGCGCCTCCGTCCTCACCCGTGCTCGCGTCACGTCGTTGATCCGTGACGGCGAACGCGTCGTCGGCGCCAAGGTCGTCGACCGCGAGAGCGGCGCGGAGATCGAGGTCCGGGCGAAGACGGTCGTCGCGGCCACCGGCGTGTGGAGCGACGACATGGCCGAAGCGGCGGGCATCCCCGCGCCGTTCACCGTGCGCGCGTCGAAGGGCATCCACCTGGTGGTGCCGCGCGAGAAGATCGACCTGGACACCGGGCTGATCCTGCGCACCGAGAAGAGCGTCCTGTTCGTCATCCCGTGGGGACGGCACTGGATCGTCGGCACCACCGACACCGAATGGGACCTCGACCGCGAGCACCCGGCGGCCAGCCAGGCGGACGTCGACTACGTGCTCGACCACCTCAACGCGGTTCTGCGCACGCCGCTCACCGCCGACGACATCGAAGGCGTGTACGCCGGGCTTCGGCCGCTGCTGGCCGCGAAGGCGACTTCGACGACGAAGCTGTCGCGGGAGCACGCCGTGGCGCATCCGGTGCCGGGCCTGGTGATCGTGGCCGGCGGCAAGTACACGACGTACCGCGTGATGGCCGCCGACGCCGTCGACGTCGCGGTGGAGGACCTCGGCCGTCCCGCGCCGTCCTCGTGGACCGAGCGGCTGCCGATCGTCGGCGCGACGGGCTACCACGAGATGTGGGGCGCGCGGCACTCGCTCGTGCAGCGCACGGGGCTGCCCATCGCCCGTATCGAGCACCTGCTCCAGCGCTACGGCACCGCGATCGAGGACATCCTGGAGTCGATCTCGGAACGTCCCGAACTGGGCGAAGCGATCCCGGGGACGGCGGAGTACCTGAAGGCGGAGGTCGTCTACGCGGTTTCGCACGAAGGCGCGCTTCACCTGGAGGACGTCCTGACGCGGCGCACCCGGATCTCCATCGAGGAGCGGGACCGCGGTGTGACGGCGGCGCCGGTCGTGGCGGAGCTGATGGCGCCGCTGCTGGGCTGGGACTCGCACAAGCAGGAACGCGAGGTCGCCAATTACCTCGCGCGGGTCGAGGCGGAGCGCTCCGCGCAGGCCCAGCCGGACGACGAAGCGGCGAACGCGAGCCGTCTCGCCGCTCCGGCGCTGCTGCCCAGCTGAGTTCGTCAGTCCGTGAAGGCCTCCTTGAGGACTCTGGGTCCCTCAAGGAGGCCTTCACGGACTCGTCGTCTACTTCAGCCAGTCGAGGTAGCGGGTCTCGGCGATGTGGGCACCGTCCTTCGTGGTGAGGACGTCGCCCTTGACGGCGGCGAACATGCCCGCGGTCTCGTCGACGGTCACCGGACGCGTGTCTCCCTTGGCGGACAACGTGATCCGGCCCAGCTCGTCCAGCGGGTAGACGTCCGGGCCACCCACGTCGAGGGTCCCGTCGAGCGGCTTCGCGGCGGACACCTCGGAAACGGCGGCGGCGACGTCGGCCGCGGCGATCGGCTGGATCGGCGTACTGGGCAGGCGGACCGCCGTCTCGTCGGAGGTCCACGACAGGACCGCGTCGACGAATTCCATGAACTGGGTGGCGCGGACGATCGAGTAGGGGAGGCCGCTCTCCTTGAGGATGTCCTCCTGAAGTGTCTTCGCCCGGTAGTAGTCGAGGTCGGGTACCTGGTCGACGCCGACGATCGACAGGATCACGAAGTGCCCGGTGCCCGCCTTCTTCGCGGCTTCGACGAGGTTGTCCATCGACGTCCGGAAGAACGCGGGGGAGGCGTCGTCGAAGGTCGGTGAATTCGTGAGGTTGACGACCACGTCGGCGCCGTCGAGCGCGCTGTCCAGCCCCTGGCCGGTGAGCAGGTCGACCCCGGTGGACGGCGAATGCGGCACCGCTTCGTGGCCCGCCTCGTTCAGGTTGCGCACTACCTGCGAACCGATCAGCCCGGTCCCGCCGATGATCGCGAATTTCATGACCCAGTGCCCTTCTTCGATGGCGCCCGGTTAACCCGGACAACTAATGTCCGAGATAATACTCGGACAGATTGTGTCCGAGTCAAGAGGCGGGTTAGAGTCGTCCGGGTGAAGATGTCCGGTGGGGTCGAGTGGGCCCTGCACTGCTGTGTCGTGCTGACCTCGGTCGACGAACCCGCGCCCGCCGCGCGCCTGGCGCAGCTGCACGACGTCTCGCCGAGTTATCTCGCGAAGCAGCTCCAGGCGCTTTCCCGGGCCGGCCTCATCCGGTCGGTGCAGGGGAAGGCCGGCGGATACGTCCTCACCCGGCCGCCTTCGGAGATCACAGTGCTCGACGTCGTCGACGCCATCGACGGGCCCGGCCCGGCCTTCGTCTGCACCGAGATCCGGCAGCGCGGCCCGATGGCGACACCGCCCGAAGCGTGCACGGCGCCGTGCGCGATCAGCCGCGCGATGGCGAACGCCGAAGTCCAGTGGCGGGCGGCCTTGCGTGCCGTCACCATCGCGGATCTGGCCGACGACGTCCGGGGCGACTACGGTCCGGGCGCGCTCGCCGGGATCGGCGCGTGGTTCAAGGCCGCCGAGGGGTAGCGGCCATCAACGTGGTGGCGACCATGGTCGCCACCACCAGTACCGCCGCGAGCGAGAACGCCCGCATCGGGGAATGGCCGTGCAGGAAGACGGCGCCGAACACCGCGATGCCCAGCGTCGCGCCCACCTGCTGCACCGCGTTCAGCAGCCCCGCCGCCGATCCGGTCTCCTGTGGACGGACGACGGATAGCGCCGCGGTGAAGAACGGCACGGTGAACAGTCCAAGGCCGAGTCCGCCGATCCCGAGCGCGAGTGGCAGCGGTCCCGTCGTCGCCAGCAGGATTCCCGCCAGCAGCAGTGCCAGACCGGCGAAGGCGATACGCGATCCGTACCGGGGCACGAGCCATTTGCCCGCCACCCAAGAAGAAATCGCCAGCCCGCCCGACCAAGGCAGGAGCGTCAGCCCGGACGCGAGTACGCCGACCGCGGCGGACCACGCGCTGATCACCGCCCTGCGGCACGACGGCCGGGCGAGTATCGCGGATCTCGCCGCGGCGGCGGACCTCGACGAGGTGGCGACGACGCCGGCCACTCACGAGGAGCTGGCCGTCGCCACCACCGGGCCGACCAACCTGGCCGCGCAGGCGCTGTGCCCGGATCCCGCCGCGCTACACCACTACCTCACGCACCGGCTGGGCGCGCTGCGTGCGATCCACACGGTGCACACCGCGCCGGTGCTGGAGATCGTGAAGGCGGTCGGACCGCTCACGGCTTGAAGCGGTCGGCGTGCTCGGCGACCCACTGCGCGAAGGTGCGGGCAGGACGGCCCGTCACCTTCTCGACCGTGTCGACCACGGTGCGCGCCTCCACCGGCGGATCGCTGTGCCAGCCGATGACGTACTCGGCGTCCGCGACCGAGACACCTTCGGCCAGCAGCCGGTCGATCGCCTGCCGGCGCGTGATCTGCTCCAGTGCGATGTCACGGCCGACGCCGGAGCCGAGGATCGCGATCCGTTCGCTCGTGGTCAGCGCTTCCGGGCCGGTGAGGTTGTAGACCTTGCCCGAATGCCCGTCCTCCACGAGCGCGGTGGCGGCCACGGCGCCGATGTCGCCCTCGTGTACCACCGCGCTCGGGAGGTCGAACGGCTCACGGACCACGCCGTCGGCGCGGACGGAGTCGACCCAGGTCAGGGCGTTCGACATGAACTCCTGTGGCTCCAGCCGCGTCCATTCCACCCCGGACTCCGCCATGGCCTGTTCCGTCGGCCCGACGTAGCCGCCCCAGACGATGGTCATGCGCCGCACTCCCGCGGCCACGGCGCGTTTGACCAGGTCGGCGCCGACGTCGGCCAGCCCCGCCGTCACGGTGATGTGCAGCCGGGTGACGCCGTCGAGCGCGCCGGTCAGGGTTTCCGGCGCGGTGTGCGTGCCTTCCACCAGTTCGACGCCTGCCGGAAGCCGTGCCGCGGCGGGGTTCCTGCTGAGAGCCCGGACGTGTTCCCCGCGGCGGACGAGTTCGGCGACGACGTGGCGGCCGGTGTTCCCGGTGGCGCCGGTTACCAAGACGGTCATGAGTGATTCCCTTCGTTTTCCGTGACGTTAAAAGCTCAAGTAATATGGAGGTCAAGCGGACCGATCAGGAATCGAGAAGCGTCGGGTCCGGGGGATCCCTAGCGTCTTCGCCACAGGCAAACGACTCCAGGAGGTTCTCGTGAGCAAGGGGATCCGGACGTTCCACCGGTGGACGTCGCTCGTCTTCGTCGCCACCGTCATCGTGTGCTTCGTGGTCGTCGCGCAAGGGGACCCGGCCGAGTGGGTGCTCTACACGCCACTGCCGCCGCTCTTCCTGCTGATGTTCAGCGGCCTTTACCTGTTCGCGCTGCCGTATACCGCCAAGCGACGCAATCGGCGGCGGGTGGCCGGATGAGTCTTAGTTCACGGCAAAAATTAACAGGCGGCGTATCGTCCGGAAACTCTTGACGCGGCCGCCGGGTCCGGTGAGGATCGGCCGGTCCCCGCCTTCCGCAGAATGGACCAGACCATGGCAAGACGTGCCCGTGCGCGCCGAAGTCCGCTGATCGCCTTGATGAGTCTCACACTGCTTGGCGGGGCCGTGGTCGCCACGCCCGCCGCCGTCGCGGCCGAACAACCCGTGATCGGAAAGCCCGCGTTCGACCGGGACGGCTGCGCCCGGATCGAGAAGAGCCTCCCGACGCTCGCCGACTGGCCGAAGGTCGAGAGCCGGTTCAAGGGCAAGGGCGGTGACGAGCGGCGAATCGCCCGGATCCTCGAAGGGATGACCCTGGAGGAGAAGGTCGGGCAGATGACGCAGCCCGAGATCGCGGCGATCACCCCCGACGAGGTCCGGCAGTACTCGATCGGCTCGGTCCTCAACGGTGGCGGTTCGTGGCCGAACAAGGACAAGCACGCTTCCCAGCAGGACTGGCTCAAACTCGCGGACGCCTACTGGGAAGCCGCGAAGGGCAGCCGGACGAAGATCCCGGTGGTCTGGGGCATCGACGCCGTGCACGGCAACAACAACGTCTACGGCGCCACCGTCTTCCCGCACAACATCGGTCTCGGTGCGGCACACGACCCGTGCCTGGTGCGCGACATCTCCGCGGCGACGGCCCGGCAGATCCGTGCCACCGGCCAGGACTGGGCCTTCGCGCCGACGCTGGCCGTCGTGAAGGACGACCGCTGGGGCCGCACCTACGAAGGGTTCTCCGAGGACCCGCGGATCACCAGGGCGTACGGCTACGAGGCGATCAACGGTCTCCAGGACGGCTCGACCAAACGCATCGGCTACAACGGCGTGATCGGCACCGCCAAGCACTTCATCGGTGACGGCGGCACCCTCAAGGGACAGGACCAGGGCGTCAACCCGTCGTCCGAGGCCGAGATGATCAACGTCCACGGCCAGGGCTACTACGGCGCGCTCGCGGCGGGCTCCCAGACCGTGATGGTGTCGTTCAACAGCTGGACCAACGCCGAGCTCGGCATCGACGAGGGCAAGCTGCATGGCAGCGACAAGGCACTGAACCAGATCCTCAAGGGCAAGATGGGCTTCGACGGCCTCGTCGTGTCCGACTGGAACGGCATCGGCCAGGTGCCCGGCTGTACCAACGCTTCGTGCCCGCAGGCGATCAACGCCGGCATCGACATCGTGATGGTTCCGAACGACTGGAAGGCGTTCATCACCAACACCGTCGCCCAGGTCGAGGGCGGCCAGATCCCGCTTTCGCGGATCGACGACGCGGTGACCCGGATCCTGCGCGTCAAGCTGCGTTCGGGGCTGTACGAGTCGCAGAAGCCGTCGGACCGGTCCTACGCCAACTCCGACGAGGCGCTGAAGGAGACCTGGCTGGCGCGCGACGCCGTCCGCTCGTCGCAGACGTTGCTGAAGAACAACGGCAACGTGCTGCCGCTGAAGGCGAAGTCGAAAGTCCTCGTGGTCGGCAAGAGCGCGGACAGCATCCAGAACCAGACCGGCGGCTGGACGCTGAGCTGGCAGGGGACCGGCAACACGAACGCCGATTTCCCCAACGCGACGTCGATCCTCGCGGGGCTCAAACAGCAGCTCGGCGACGTCAACGTCACCTTCGACGAGAAGGGCGACACGGACCCGAAGGGCTACGACGCGGTCATCGCCGTCATCGGTGAGACCCCGTATGCGGAAGGCGTCGGCGACCTGACCCGGAAGACCCTGGAGGCATCGAAGCTCTACCCCGAGGATCTGGCCGTGCTGGACAAGGTCCGCGGCAAGGGCGCTCCCGTCGTCACCGTCTACGTGGGCGGCCGCCCGCTGTACATGAACAAGGAGCTCAACCGCTCCGACGCGTTCGTCGCGGCCTGGCTGCCCGGCACCGAAGGCGGCGGCGTCGCCGACGTCCTGCTCAAGGGCGGCTTCAAGGGCACGCTGCCGTATTCGTGGCCGAAGAGCGCGTGCCAGACGCCGCTGAACGCGGGCTCGGCCGACTACGATCCGCTGTTCAAACTCGGCTACGGCCTCAAGACCGGGCAGCGCGTCACCATCGGCCAGCTGGACGAGACGGCCGGGCCCGTGACCTGCGGCTCGACCGGTGGCGGCGGCACGGCGACCGAGGATCTCGAAGTGTTCAACCGCACCGATGTCGCGCCGTACAAGGGTTTCATCGGCTCGGCGGAGAACTGGGGCGGTACCGAGATCGGCCCGGACGGCACGGCTTCGCACGCCGAGATCAACGTTGTCCAGTCGGACGTGAACGTGCAGCAGGACGGGCTCAAGTCGACCTGGACCGGCACCGGGCCGGCGCAGCTCTACTTCCAGAATCCGGCCGGTACCAACGATCTGCGGGGCTATCTCAACGCCGACGCGGCATTGGAGTTCGACACCGTGGTGCACGAGGCGCCTGCCGCCCGGACGGTGATCAGCATGCACTGCGTCTACCCGTGCTTCTCCGAGGTGAACGCGACCAAGCTGTTCACCGATCTCGCGGGGGCGCCGAAGTCGACGGTGAAGATCCCGGTGTCGTGCTTCGCCAACGGGCTCGACCTGGAGAACGTCAACACGCCGTTCCTGGTGTACACCGAAGGCAAGTTCTCCGCTTCGTTCGCGAACGTGCGGTGGGTGCCCAAGGGTGCTCAAGATCCCGATGCGAGGCCCTGCTCGAGTCTGAGCTGACCTCGACGCCGGGGGTCGTCGCTGGCCCGGCATGACGCGAAAGCCACTTTCGCAACCTTCAAGGTTGCGAAAGTGGCTTTCGCGTCGTCGGGGAGCGGCGGCTTCGCGTGACTGGGCGGACGACTCGCGTGATCGGCTGGACGACACGCGTGTCCAGACGGACGACACGCGGTGGGCTCGGTCGCCCACATGTCGTCCGTCTGATCACGCGAGTTCGCGCCGCCCGCGTCAGCCGGTCGCGGGTGGCGACCAGGTCAGCCGCGGATCCGTCTGCACGAAACTGCCCAGCAGGTGATCGATCCGCGTCAGCGCGTCGAGGTCCAGCACCACGCCTGCCGCCTTGGCGTTTTCGGTCACCTGGGCGGCGGTGCTCGCGCCGGTCACCACGGAAGCGACGGTGTTGTGCTGCAACGTCCACGCGAGCGCCAGCTGGGCCATGGTCAGCCCGGCCTCGTCGGCGACCCCGCGCAGCATGGCGACGCGTTCGAGGAGGTCCGGCAGGAGCAAGGGCCGCGCCTCGGCCGACTTGGCGCCCCGTGAGCCCGGCGGGATCTCGCCCGGCCGGTACTTGCCGGTCAGCACGCCCTGCGCGAGGGGGACCGACGCGAACTGCCCGATCCCCGAGCGTTCGCACACGGGCATCACCTGGGCTTCGGCGACCCGCCAGAGCATCGAGTAGTGCGGCTGGTTCGCGATGAGCGGGACGCCGTGCCGCTCGGCGATCGGCCGCGCCTCCAGCAACTGTTCCGCCGTCCATTCCGCGGTGCCCGCGTAGAGGATCTTCCCCTGCCGCACCAGATCCGACAGCGCGAGGAACGTCTCCTCCAGCGGCGTCCGGTAGTCGAACCGCAGCAGCTGGTAGACGTCGATGTAGTCCGTGCGCAGCCGCCGGAGTGAGCCGTGCAGCGACGTGACCAGGTGTTTGCGGCTGAGGCCCGCGTCGTTGACGCCCGGGCCTTCCGGCCAGAAGACGCCGGTGCACAGGACGAGATCGTCGCGGCGGGCGTGGCTCAGTGCCGCGGCGAGGTTCTCCTCGGCGGCGCCGCCGTCCCAGGCCGCAGCGGTGTGGAAGGTCGTGACGCCCGCGTCGAGCGCGGCCTGCACGCATTCCGCGCCTTCGTGGTGGGTGAGCCAGTTGCCGTAGGAGATCTCACTGACGGACAGCCCGCTCGCGCCGAGCCTGCGGTACTCCATGGTCACCTCTTCCGCGCGCCGGTTTCGAGGATGGTGCGGTCGATCCATTCGTCCAGACCGGCGGCCTTGCGCGCGTAGGTCTCCCGTACCGACTCGTGCGGCAGGATCAGGAACTCCTCCGACGCCAGCCCATGCACGACGGACTCCGCGACGTCCTCCGGTTCCAGCAGTGGCGCGGCGGCGGCGATCGCGAGTGCGGCGGGGTGCCCGGCCGCGATCCCCGGTTCCAGCAGCGCGGTCCGCACGCCGAGCGGGCACAGCGCGCTGACCCGCACCCCGCGCGGACGGTAGGTGATGGCCAGCCATTCGGCGAGCCCGACGGCCGCGTGCTTGGTCACCGAATACGGCGCGTCGCCCGGGGTGCCCAGCAGGCCCGCGCCCGACGCCGTGATCAGCAGGTACCCGTGGCCCCGGCTCAGCATCGCGGGGAGCGCGACCTGCGCGGCGTGCACGTGCTGCATGACGTTGATCGCCCACGAGCGGGTCCACTGCTCGTCCGCGGCGTGCACGCCGGTCCCGAACGCGGCACCCGCGTTGGAGCAGAAGAGGTCCACCGCCCCGAACGCCGAGCGGGCGTCGGTCACCAGCGTCTTCAGGTCCTCTTTGGACGACGCGTCGGCGTGCCGCGCGATCGCGGCACCGCCCGCGGCGGTGATCTCGGCGACCACCTTCTCCGCGCCCTCGAGATCGAGATCCGAGACCACCACCCCGGCGGCGCCCTCGGCGGCGAACCGCCTGGCCATGGCCGCACCGATACCGTGTGCCGCGCCGGTCAGCACGACGACCCGTCCTGTTACTTCCACATGCGCTCCATGGTTATCGATTCTGCTTTCGGTGACAATTCTTCTGTTTTGTGACGCCGGTGAGCAACGCGTTGTCGAAATATGCGACGCGGATGATAAAAGTGCAGGTCAGCGGCCCGTTCTTCGGGTGTCGACATATTTGTTTCCGGCGCCGGACTTTAGCACGCGTTCCCTTGTTTTCCGAGTTTTCGCACGAGACTATTGCGCTCTCTGCGGCAAGTAGGTTATTTCTTGGGAATCCCGCTGAAAGATCGCCGAACCCGGCGAGGTTCGACCAGCCCAGCCGAACAGGAGGTCCGCCGGTGAGTCTTGCGACGGCGCGCACGCGGGTACTCGGCGTCAATCCGCTCGGACGTCCCGATCCGGGGCTGGCGGCCGCCGTCGCCAGGGGCGGCGGTCTCGGGATCGTGCCGATCGGGTCCATAGTGGACGGAGGGTTCCCGTTCGGCGTCCGGATCCCGGCCGGCCGCCACGTGCGGGACGAAGAGGTGCGGGAAAGCGGCGCGGGGCTCGTGCTGCTGGCCGAGGGGGCGGTCTGGCGGGGCAGGGCCGGCCTCCCCGTGCTGGCCGAGGTGACCGGCGTCGAGCAGGCCGTCCGGATGCTCGACGCCGGCGCCTCCGGTCTGGTGGCGAGGGGAGCCGAAGCGGGCGGCTCGGATCTCACCACGTTCGTCCTGCTGCAGCGCTTGCTGGAGCGGTTCGGCGGGGACGTCCCGGTGTGGGCGTACGGGGGCATCGGGCCGAGGACGGCGGTGGCCGCGATCGCCGGCGGCGCGGCGGGCGTGGTGCTCGACGGGCTCGGCCTGTTCCCGGAGGCCGACGTGCCTGCCGACGACCGCGCCGAACTGGCCAGGGCCGACGACGGGCTCAGCGCGATGCTCGCGAATCGCTTCCAGGACGCGGAAAGCGCCGTCCGGTCGGTCGTGCGGTCGCTCGCGGTGCCGACGGCGATCCCCGCGGACCGAGGCGAGCGGCTGTGCCGCACGTTGGGGACCCGCTTGCCGGTCGTGCAGGGCCCGATGACGCGGGTGAGCGACCAGCCCGGGTTCGCCGCCGCCGTGGCCGCGCACGGCGGCTTCCCGTTCGTCGCGGTCGCCACCGCGAACGGCGCCAAGACCACCGAGCTGCTCCGCCGCACCGCCGAAGCCCTCGGCGAACGACCTTGGGGAGCGGGCATCCTCGGGTTCGTCCCGGAGGACTTGCGCGCCGAACAGCTCACGGCGATCCGGGCGGCCCGCCCACGCTGCGTGCTGATCGCGGGCGGGAAACCCGCGCAGGCCAAGGCGCTGGAGGCCGACGGCATCGCGACCTTCCTCCACGTGCCGTCACCGATCCTCCTGCGGCAGTTCCTCGACGCCGGGATCCGCCGGTTCGTCTTCGAGGGCGCCGAATGCGGCGGGCATATCGGCCCGCGGTCGAGTTTCGTGCTGTGGGAGCAGCAGCTGGACGTCCTGCGCGAACACGGCTCCGATGACGTCGAGGTCCTGTTCGCGGGTGGGATCCACGACGCCCGGTCCGCCGCGATGGTGTCGGCGATGGCGGAGCCGCTCACGGGCATCGGTGTCCTGATGGGCACCGCGTACCTGTTCACCGAAGAGGCCGTGACCCACGGAGCCATCACCGGGACCTTCCAGGACCGCGTGCTCGACGCCGGATCCACGGTCACCCTGGAGACCGCGCCCGGACATCTGACCCGCTGCCTGCCCAGCCCGTACACCGACGAGTTCGCCGCGCTGAAGGCCGGGCTCCGCGCGGACGGTGTCCCGCCGCAGGAGGTCTGGCAGCGGCTGGAGGAGCTGAACACCGGGCGGCTGCGGATCGCGAGCAAAGGCATCCGGCGGGACGGCGACGCGCTCGTCGAGGTCGACACCCTCGGCCAGCTCGCCGAGGGCATGTACATGGCCGGGCAGGTGACCGTCCTGCGCGAAGACCGCACCGACATCGCCGCCCTGCACCGGGACGTCACCGAAGGCGCGGCGGAGCTCCTCGCCACCCGCGTTCCCGCCGAGGAGTCCGTTGTGGACGGTGACATCGCGATCGTCGGGATGGCCTGTGTGTTCCCGGGGGCGCCCGACCTCCCGGCCTTCTGGTCCAACGTCCTGCGCGGTGCGGACGCCGTCACCGAGGTGCCGGACCAGCGCTGGGACACCGACGTCTACGCGGACCAGTCGACGTCGAAATGGGGCGGTTTCCTGCCTCCGGTGGACTTCGACCCGCTCGCCTACGGCATCCCGCCCAAATCGATGGGCAGTATCGACCCGGCCCAGCTGGTCTCCCTGCAGACCGCGCGACGCGCCCTCGAAGACGCAGGCTACGGCGAGGGCGGCTTCGACCGCGAGCGCGCCAGCGTCATCTTCGGCGCCGAAGCCGGGGGAGACCTGGCGAACGCCGGAGTCCTGCGCGCGCTGCTCCCGAGCTACCTCGAAGACGTCCCGGAGGAACTCCTCGCCCAGCTGCCGGAACTGACCGAGGACTCGTTCCCCGGCACCCTCGCCAACGTCATCTCCGGCCGCATCGCGAACCGGCTCGACCTCGGCGGCGCCAACTACACCGTCGACGCCGCGTGCGGTTCGTCGCTGGCCGCGCTGGACCTCGCGGTGAAGGAACTGCGGGCGGGGACGAGTTCGATGGTCCTGTGCGGAGCGGTCGATCTGCACAACGGCGTCAACGACTACCTCATGTTCACCTCGGCGGGCGCCTTGTCGCCGACCGGCCGGTGCCGCCCGTTCGACGCGTCGGCGGACGGGATCGCGCTCGGCGAGGGCGTCGCCTGTCTCGTGCTCAAGCGGCGATCCGACGCCGAACGCGACGGCGATCGCGTCTACGCCGTGGTCAAGGGCGTCGGCGCCGCCAGCGACGGCAAGGCGCTCGGTCTCACCGCGCCGCGTCCCGAGGGACAGCGGCGAGCCCTCGCCCGTGCCTACGACGACGCCGGCGTGTCTCCGGCGGACGTCTCGCTGGTCGAGGCGCACGGCACGGGAACGGTCGTCGGCGACGCCACCGAACTGACCACGCTCACCGAGTTCTTCCTCGACGCGGGCGCCGAACCGGGCACGTGCGCGCTGGGTTCGGTGAAGAGCCAGATCGGGCACACGAAATGCGCCGCGGGACTGGCGGGCCTGATGAAGGCGGCGCTGGCGCTGTGGCACGAGGTCGTGCCGCCCACGCTGCACCTGAGCAGGCCGAACCCCGCCTGGGACGCCGAGCGCAGTCCCTTCACCTTCTCCACCGGCGCCCGGCCGACGCCGGTTCCGCGCGGACGCGAGTTCGCCGGGGTGAGCGCGTTCGGGTTCGGTGGGACCAATTTCCACGCGGTGCTCGCCGCCCCGGGAGTCCCGCCGGGACGGCGGCACGGCCCGCGTGACTGGGACGCCGAGCTGGTCCTGCTCCGTGGCACCGACGTGGACGCCGCCCGCGCCACCCTGCGGGACCTGCTGGCGGCCAACGAAGGCCGTCCGCTGCGGGAGATCGCGGCCCTCGCCGCCGAACAGGGCGGACCGGAGCCGGTGCGGCTCGCGGTCGTCGCGAGTGACGTCGCGGAACTGCGTGCGGCCGCGGAGACCGGTGGGATCGTCGCGGACGACGCCGAAGCCGGTGCGGTCGCGTTCCTGTTCCCCGGCCAGGGCAGCCAGCGGACGGGAATGCTGGCGGATCTGTTCGTGCACTTCCCCGAACTGGCCGACGTCCTGAGGCTCGCCCCCGACGTCACCGCGACGACGTTCCCGCCGCGCGCTTTCACCGAAGACGCCCGCGCCGCGCAGGACGAGGCGCTCAAGGACACACGGGTCGCACAACCCGCGCTCGGGCTCGTCGAATCGGCCGTCTGCCGCTTGCTCGCCGACCTCGGCGTCCGGCCGGATCTGCTGGCCGGGCACAGCTACGGCGAACTGACCGCGCTGTCGGTCGCGGGTGCGTTCGACACGCCGACCCTGGTGGCGCTCAGCCGGGCAAGGGCCCGCTCGATCGCCGAAGTCGCGGGCGCCGACCCGGGCGCGATGGCCGCGGTGAAGGCGTCCAGTGAGGAACTGGCCGCCGCCCTCGATCACCCGGACGTCGTACTGGCCAACCACAACGCGCCGGGGCAGACCGTCCTTTCCGGACCGACGGCCGCCATCGAGGAGGCGGTTCGCGTACTGCGGGCCCAGGGGATCGGCGCGAAGCGGATCCCGGTCGCCTGCGCCTTCCACAGTCCATTGGTGGCCGGGGCGAGCGACGTGTTCGCCGTCGACCTCGACAACGCCGAGATCGGCGAGCCGGGCCCGGCGGTGTGGTCGAACCGCACCGCCCGGCCGTACGAAGCAGGTGCGGTGCGCGCCGAACTCGCCGCCCAGATCGGCTCGCCGGTGCGCTTCGTGGAACTGATCGAGGACATGTACTCGGCGGGTGCGCGCACGTTCGTCGAGGCGGGGCCCGGTCAGGTGCTTTCCCGGCTGGTCAAGGACATCCTCGGCGACCGGCCGCACACCGTGATCCCGTGCGACCCTGGCGGGCCGGGGCTGCGCGGGTTCCTCACCGCGCTCGCGCGCCTGGCTGTCACCGGTGTCGGTGTGCGCACCGAACGGCTCTTCCGCGGCCGGGTCCGTGTCGGCCCGCTCCCCAAGCCCGCTTGGACCGTGGACGGCCAGACCGTCCGCGCGCCCGGCGGCCAGGTCCCCGCCCATGGGCTCGTGCCCGCCCGACGAATCCCGAGGACGACCATGAACCAGCCCGCGCCCGGACGTGACCAGGCCGTCGTCGAATTCCTCCGCACCAGCCGTGAAATGCTGGCGGCGCAACGGGACGTGATGCTGGGGTACCTCGGCACCGCGCCGCTCGCGCCGGCTCCGGTGCAGGCTCCGGTCGTGCCCGCGCTGCTGCCGCCGGTCGAGGCCCCGGTCGTCGTGCCCGAGCCGGAGCCGGTCGCGGAGCCGGCGGTCACGGATGTCCTGGCCACCGTGATCGGCGCGATCAGCGAACGCACCGGCTATCCGGCCGAGATGATCGACGCCGATCTCGATCTGGAAGCGGATCTTTCCATCGACTCGATCAAACGCACCGAGATCGCGGGCTCGCTGCTCGCGAAGCTCGGCCTCACCGGCCGGGTGCACGACGACACCCAAGATCAGCTCAGCCGGGACCGGACGGCGAGCGCGCTGGCCGCACGGTTGCGGAAGTGGCTCGAACCGGCGGCGCCGGTCGCCGCGACCCCGGTTCCCGCCGAGACACCGGCCGGAACCGCGCCGGGCCGATACCTGCTCGACCGCGTGTCCGCGCCGCTCGGCACGCCCGACCTCGCCGAGATGAGCGGCAAATCGGTCGCGGTGAGCGCCGAGCCGGGCCAGGAGGAGCTGGCTGAATCGGTCCGCGCGGTGTTCGCCGACGCGGGTGCCGTGCCGGGAGAACGAGCCGAAGCCGACGTCGTTGTCGTGCTGAATCCGTTGGCGGACGCCGAGGAACCCGTCGCGGCACAGGTGTTCGGCCTGCTCAAGAGCGCCAAGGGTGCGGTGGTCGTGGTGGCGAAGCCGGGTGCCGGACACACCGCCGGACTGCGCGGTCTCGTCCGGGCGGCGGCGCGGGAGCGGAGCGAGCCGACCAGACTGGTCGAGCTGGAGTCCACAGTGGACCTCGCGCGGATAGTGCTGGAAGAGGTGATCGCCGACGGCCCGGTGGCCGTTCGCTACGACACCGCGGGACGTGCGGCGTTCGAGCCGTCCGCGGGCTCGCTCGGTTCGATCGCGTATGCGGGCGCCGGTCCCGGCGGGGGAGAGGTCAAGGCACTGGGCCTCGACGCGGATTCGGTGCTGTTGCTGATCGGCGGCGCCCGCGGGATCACCGCGCGGGCGGCGGTCGCACTGGCGGCGAGCGGATGCCGCATCGAGCTGGCGGGCCGCACCCCGTGGCCGGCCGAACCCGGCGACGAGGACCTTCCCGGTGACGCGCCGGGTATGCGCTCGGCGCTGGCCGCGCGTGGCGGCTCGCTCGCGGACATCGAACGCCGGGTGCGCACCGTGCTGGCCCAGCGCGAGATCGCGCGGACGCTCGACCAGATCCGCGCGGCGGGCGGTGTCGCCGCCTATCGGTCGCTCGACGTGCGCGACGCCGCCGCCGTCCGGCAGGTGGTCAAGGATCTGCACACCCGCTACGGCCGGATAGACGGCGTCGTCCACGCGGCCGGGGTGATCGACGACAAGCTGATGGCCGACAAGGACGAACACTCGTTCCGCACGGTCTACGGGACCAAAGTGGACGGTGCCAGGGCGCTGCTCGACGCACTGGAGCATTTCGGTGTGCGACCCGGGTTCGTGACCTTCTTCGGCAGTATCGCCGCGGTGCTGGGGAACCGGGGCCAGACCGACTACGCGGCGGCGAACGACGCGCTCGAAACCCTCGGCGAGCAGTGGGCGGAACGCACCGGCTGCCGGGCGCTGACCGTCCACTGGGGACCGTGGGCGCCCTCGGAAGATCACGCGGGCATGGTGTCACCCGAGCTGGCACGCGAGTACGAGCGCCGCGAGGTGGCGCTGATCGACCCGGACGAAGGCACCGCCGCGCTCCTGCGCGAGCTGGCCTACGGACCGGCCGACGTCCGCTCGGTGCTGTACACGGCGTCGCTGTGGTGAGCAATCAGGAGCCGGTCGCGATCGTCGGGATGGGCGTGTTCCTCCCCGGCTCGTCCACTGTGGACGAGTACTGGCAGAACATCGTCTCCGGTACCGACGCGATCACCGAGATCCCGCCACACCGCTGGGATCCGAGTTTCCACGACGGCGACGGCCGCACGCCGGACCGCACGTATGGCAGGCGCGGCGGATTCGTCGCCGACAGCCTGGACTTCGACGCGACGGCGCTCGGCATCGCTCCGAGCAGCGTCGCCGGGATGGAGCCGGACCAGCTGGTCGCGCTGGCCGTGGCCGCCTCCGCGGTCGACGACGCCGGTGGCCTGCGACGGCTCGGGGACCTCGAACGCGTGGGTGTGATCCTCGGCAGGGGCGGCTACCTCTCGCCCGGGCTCCAGCGGTTCGACCAGCGGGTCCGGTCGGTCCGCCAGATCACCGGCGCGGTCCGGGAGCTGCTGCCGTCGGCGCGTCCGGAGATGCTCGACAGGCTCCGCGACGCGCTGCTGGAGCCGCTCGGCGAATTCCGGCCGGACACCGCGATCGGGCTGGTGCCGAACCTCGCCGCGTCGCGGGTCGCCAACCGCCTGGACCTCGGCGGCCCCGCGTACACCGTCGACGCGGCCTGCGCGTCCTCGCTGCTCGCCGTGGACCAGGCGATCGGCGAACTCGCGCGCCGCCGCTGCGACGTCGTGCTGGCCGGCGGCGTGCACCATTGCCACGACGACACGCTCTGGTCGATGTTCACCCAGCTCGGCGCCCTTTCGCCGAGCCAGCGGATCAGCCCGTTCTCGCGGGACGCGGACGGGCTGCTGATCGGCGAGGGCACCGCGATCGTCGTGCTGAAGCGGTTCTACGACGCGCGCCGCGACGGCGACCGGGTCTACGCGGTGCTGCGCGGTTCGGGGACGTCGAGCGACGGGAAGGGCGCGAGCCTGCTCAGCCCGGCCGTGGCCGGTCAGACCCTGGCGCTGCGCCGCGCGTGGGCGTCGGCGGGGCTCGATCCCACCGAGCCCGGCGCGCTCGGCCTGCTGGAGGCGCACGGGACCGCGACGCCGGCCGGGGACGCGGCCGAACTGGCCACCCTCGCCGAGGTCTTCGGCCCGCCGGACGGACCCCGCGCCGCGATCGGCGCGGTGAAGGCGATGATCGGGCACACCATGCCGACCGCCGGGGCCGCCGGGCTGGTCAAGGCGGCGCTCGCCCTGCATCACGCGATCCTGCCGCCCACCCTGAACTGCGCCGATCCGAGTCCGCTCCTGGACAAGACACGATTCCGGGCCTTGACCACCGCCGAGCGCTGGCGCTCGGGAGATGTCCCGCGCCGGGCGGCGGTCAACGCCTTCGGGTTCGGCGGCGTCAACGCGCACGTGGTGCTGGAGGAGGCCGACCCGGCGCCCGCGCGGCCGCGCCGGGCCAAGGTGACCGGGGAACCCGAGCGTGTCCTGCTGCTCGCGGCACCTTCCCCCGGGGAACTGCGCGTCCTGCTCGACCGCCCGGAGCCGGAATCCGGTGGGCACGGCCCGTGCCGGATCGGGATCGTCCGGCCCGACGAGAAGCGGCTCGAAGTCGCGCGGAGGGTGCTCGCCAAGGTCACGGCCGAGGGCGGTTCCTGGCACGGCCCCAACGACATCTGGTGCACGACCGCGCCCCTGCTGGACCAGGCCGGGGCGAAGACCGCGTTCGTCTACCCGGGGCTCGAAGCGGACGCGGAACCACGGTGCGCCGACGTCGCCAGGCATTTCGGCCTCGACCGGCCGGAGTGGTCGACGACGAGTGTCCTTTCGCGCGCTTCGAGTGTGTCCCAGGTCGGGCTGCTGCTCGACACCGCGCTGCGGCGGCTCGCCGTCAAACCGGATCTGCTCGCCGGGCACAGCGTCGGCGAATGGACCGCGATGCAGGCGGCGGGGATGTACCCGGGACTGTCCACCGAGGACATGCTGGACCGGTACTGGCCGCGGGGTTTCACGCTCCCGGACGCCGAGTTCCTCGTCCTCGGCTGTTCCGCCGAGCGTGCCGAGTCGCTGCTCGCGGCCGAACCGGAGCTGATGATCTCCCACGAGAACGCGCCACGGCAGACGATCGTCTGCGGTGACCCGGCCGCCGCGGCCAGGCTCGCCAAGCTGTGCACGCAGCACGGTGTCGTCGCCAGGACACTGCCGTTCCGGTCCGGGTTCCACACCCCGCTGATGCGGTCCCGGCTCGGCCCGTTCACCCGGCTCGCGGCGGAACTCGACCTGAAGCCGCCGCGGATCCCGGTCTGGTCGGCGACCACGGCGCGGCCGTATCCCGCGGATCCGGTGGAGGTCCGTGAGCTGTACCTGGCGCACCTGGTGCGCAAGGTGCGGTTCCGGGAACTCGTCGACGCGCTCTACGCCGACGGCGCGCGCGTCTTCGTGCAGGCGGGTGCCGGGCAGCTCGGTTCGTTCGTGTCGGACACGCTGGGCTCGCGGCCGCATCTGGTCATCCCGGCGTCGTCCGGTACGCGGCCCGGTCTCGCGCAGTTGCGCCGGGTCGCCACCGCGTTCTGGGTGGAGGGCGGGCGGCCCGCGTTCGAGGTACTGGAGCCGCGCCGCACCCGGATCGACACCGCCGGCACGCTGCTCTCGGTCGAGGGTGACGTCAAGGGCATGTTCGACGGCGCGGTTCCCGAACTGGCCGACGGGATCCCGGACGCGATCGTCGCGGAGTTCACCGCGCTGCTCGCGGAGACGAGGGAAGCCGCCGCGAGTGTCGCCAACGCCGCGGCGCGCCGGACCTTCGAGTCCACTGTGGACGTCTCGCTCGCGACGATGCCGTATCTGGTGGATCACCGGTTCTTCCGCCAGCGTGAGGGCTGGCCCGACGAAGCCGACTTCCGGCCCACGGTCCCGGCGACGACGTTGGTCGACCTGGCCTGCCGGGAAGCCGAACGGGCTTGGCCGGGTACGGTCGCGACCGGGGTGAGCAACGCGGCGTTCTCCCGGTGGCTGATCGCCGCCCCCGCCGTGCGTGTGCCGCTGTCGATGACCCGCGAGGGTGACCGCATCAGTGTCCAAATAGGACCGCACGCCAGTATGGACGTCCATCTGGCGCAGCGGTATCCGACGGCTCCCCGGCCGTCCCCGCCGCCGGGACCGGAAACGGCGCCACCGCTGACCGCGGCCGAGATCTACACCCGCCGCGAGATGTTCCACGGCCCCGCGTACCAGGGGCTCGACAAACTCGTCGGGCTCGGTGAACGGCATATCCGCGGCGACCTCGTCGTGCCGACGGCGCCCGGCGCGCTGCTGGACAACGTCGGCCAGCTCCTTGGCTGCTGGCTGATGGCCACGAAGGCGGACGCGCTGCTGGCGTTCCCGACGTCGATGGGCCGGATCACCTGGTACGCGCCGGAACCGCCGCCGGGCACCCGGCTGCGGTGCGTGGTACGGGTCCGGCTGCCCCGGCCGGACGTGCTGGAGATGGACGCGGAACTCGTGCTGGACGGCGCCGTGCTGGCCAGGATCGAGCAGTGGCGCGACATCCGGTTCCCGTGCGACCGGCCCGCCCACCGGGTCTACGCCTTCCCGGACCGGCACCGGCTCTCCGAGGACCACCACGGCGGCTGGACGCTGGTCACCGACCGATGGCCGAGCCCGGCCGCGCGGGACATCTACGCCGGCATCTACCTCGGCGCGGCGGAACGGGCCGAGTTCGCCGCCTGCGAGCCCCGGCGGCAGCGCGGCTGGCTGCTGGAACGGATCGCGATCAAGGACGCGGTCCGCGCGAAACCCGGCCTGGACGGTGTGTACCCGGCGGAACTCCGTGTGAGTGCCGACGGGACCAGGGTGACCGGGCTCCACGGCCGGACGCTGCCGCCGCTGGAGGTGGCCGTCGCGACCACGGGAGAGGTCGCGGTCGCCCTCGTCCGTGCACCGGCCGCGACGCCGCCCAGGATCGCGATCCGGGCGGAAGGCGAGCTGGCCGGGCTCGCCGAGGAAATCGGTATCGGGGTGGAATTCGCCGGAATCCCCGGGCATGTGGTGGCCTGGAACCGCGGGTGAGAGCAAGGAGTAAGAGCATGACGATCGAACAGCAGAGCCCGGCGTCGGTCTTCGGCACCGTGGCGGAGTTGCTGCGAGAACTGGTCGGGGACATCGACGTCCTCGGCATCGAGATCACCCCGGGGACCACCTTCCACGAGGATCTCGGATTGGAGAGCATCGACCTGGTGACCTTCGCGAGCATCCTCGCCGAGTTCTTCGGCGAGGACGTCAACCTCGCGGAGTTCCTGGCGGAGAAGGACCTCGACGACGTGATCGGGCTCCGGGTCGGCGACATCGCCGACTACGTGGCCGCCCGTCTCGGCGAACGGGGGTGAGGCGATGCCGACGATGACCGTCAACGGGCTGCGCACCAACGTGCAGCTCGTTCCGGGCGGGGGCACGGAGACCGTGGTGTTCCTGCACGGCATGGGCACCGACAGCCTCGCGAGCTTCTACCTCACGCTCGCCCCGCCGGTGGCCGCCGCCGGGGTGGACGTGATCAGCTACGACCTGCGCGGGCACGGCAAGACCGAACGCCCCGAACGCGGGTACACGATCGGGGACTTCGTCGCCGATCTCGACGACCTGCTCGACCAGCTCGACCTCGACCGGCCCGTTCACCTGGTGGGCAACAGTTTCGGCGGCACCCTCGCCTACAGCTACGCCGTGGCGAAACCGGAGCGGGTGCGCAGCATCGTGTGCATCGAGTCGGAGCCCGCCACCGAGCTGTGGGCGGGCAAGATGGCGCAGATCCTCGAACACACCGTGCGCTTCTTGAAGGTCGAGGAAAGCTTCGACTGGATCGAGGCCAACTACAGCGCGCATCACCGGCGGCTGGCGCGGATGGCGGCCGAGCGGATCATGTCCACGTCGATGGCCGAGGAGGTCCCGCTCGGTCCGCTGCTGACGCTGGACCAGGTGGCGGGGATCGGCTGCCCCGTACTGTCCATTTTGGGCAGTCACGGTTATCAGGCCGACGATCTCACCGCGTTGACGTCGGTGCTGCCCCGCGGCGAACTGCACGTGTTCGAGGGGCAGGGACATTCGGTGCTCGTCGAGCAGCACCGGGAAGTCCGGGAGCTGCTGCTGAACTGGATCTCGCGGCACGGGAGGCCACGCGGATGAAATTCCTGTTGGTCGTGCCGCCGCTCACCGGGCACGTGGCGCCGTTGCGCGCGGTGGCCGCCGAGCTGGTGGGGCGTGGCCACGACGTCGCCTGGTGCGGTCCGGAACCCACGACGTCCGAGCTCACCCGGGCGGGCCGGGTGTACGCGGCGGGGGACGCGCTGGAGTTCGCCGTCGAGCGCCGTCCCGAAGGCCTGCGCGGGTTCGCGGCGCTGAAGTACCTTTGGGAGCAGTATCTGGTTCCGCTCGCGGACGCGATGGTGCCGGGAGTCGAGAAGGCGGTGGCCGCGTTCCGGCCCGACGTCGTGCTCGCCGACCAGCAGGCGTTCGCCGGCGCCCTCGTGGCGAGCCGTCGCGCGCTGCCGTGGGTGACCTCGGCGTCGACGTCCACCGAACTCGGGGATCCGCTGGGCGCCATGCCGAAGATCGCCGCCTGGGTCGACGGACTACAGGACAGCCTGCGCGCGCGGCACAAGGTGTCCTGCGGGGATCTGCGTTTCTCCCCGGAACTCATCCTGGCGTTCACCACCGTGTCCCTGACCGGCCCGATCGCCGACGTGGGCGCGGTCCGGTTCGTCGGCCCGGCGCTGGCCCCAGCGCCCCCGGTGGGCTTCTCGTGGGACCGGCTCGACGGCCGCCCGCTGGTTCTCGCCACCCTCGGCACCGCCAACGCCGCTCTCGGCCGCCGCTTCCTGTCCGAATGCGTCGATGCCCTGGCCGGGATGCCGGAGGTCCAGGGCCTCGTCGTCGACCCGACCGGTGAGCTGCTCAGCGGCGAAGTGCTGGTGGTCAAGCGGATCCCGCAGGCGGAAGTGGTGCGGAAGGCGGCGGCGGTGATCTGCCACGGTGGGCACAACACCGTCAGCGAGACCCTCGCTTCGGGGCTGCCGCTGGTGATCGCGCCGATCCGGGACGACCAGTCGATGCTGGCTCAGCAGGTCGAGGCCGCCGGCGCCGGGTTGCGGCTGCGCTTCGACCGGGTGAAGGCACCCGATATCCGCGACACGGTCACCGAGGTGCTGACCGAGCCCGCCTACGCCGCGGCGGCCGCGCGGGTGCGGGCCTCGTTCGCGGCGGCAGGGGGAGTCGTGGCGGCGGTGGACCACCTGGAAGCCTTGCCGCGCTGACGTTTCGCCATCAGTACATGACGGGGTCTTTCATGTACTACCGACTGTCCGTGAAGGCCTCCTTCACTACCTTCAGGGTAGGCAAGGGGGCCTTCACGCCCACTCCGGTCCGGTCGCCCGGCCTTTCGCGACGCGCGCCTTGAGCATGGACTCGTCCAAGGGGCCAAGTCCCTTGCTGGAGGTTGCGAAAGCCACTTTCGCAACCTCCAGCGTTGCGAAAGTGGCTTTCGCAACGCCGGCACCCGTTATCAGCCGGACCCACGACGTCACATCGGGGCGACGCTTCGCGGCGACCGGAACGTCCGGGCCGCGATCCACCCGCCGATCGCGGCCGCCACGGCGGCGATCGCCAGCGAAACAGGGACCGACCAGCCGGAAGGCCGTCCGAGCGCGAGCGCGCGGGTGGCGTCGATCGCGTAGGTCAGCGGGTTGAGCGCCGACACCACCCGCAGCCACGTCGGCATCGTTTCGAGCGGCATGTACGCGCTGGAGGAGAACATCAGCGGGAACATGACCACGAAGGACGCCATCTGCAGCGTTTCGGCCTTGCGCAGCCAGGTCGTGATGGCGACGAAGATCCAGCTCAGGCACCAGCCGACGACGAGCGTGAGCAGAAGGGCCGCGGTGACCCCGAAAACGCCGCCGGTCGGCCGGAAACCCAGCAGCACCACGCTGGCGAGCGCGGTCACCAGCAGTTGCACGGCGAGCCGCGCGGAATCGGAGATGGTGCGCGCCACCAGGACGGCCGAAAGGCTGATGGGCATGCAGCGGAGACGTCCGGTGAAGCCACTGTAGATCTCCGCGAGCAGACCGGCGCCCGAACTCATCGCCGTCGTCATCGCGATGTTCACCAGTGTCGCCGGGACGAGGAAATTCACGTAACCCTGGTAGGCCGCGACCCCGGGCAGCGTGCTGACGCCGTTGAACACCTGGCTGAACAGCAGGAGCAGCACGATCGGTTGCAGCAGCCCGAAGAACACCAGCCGCCGGTCGCCGAACGCCGTCTTCAGCGAGCGGGCGGCGAGCACCCGGACCTGGGTGGCGAACGTGCTCGGCGGCCAGGTCGACGGGTCACCCAGCACCGGCGGGGACGGCGCGCGATGCCTTGCCTCGGTCATGGCGTGACCGCCGGATTCCGGTGCAGCGAAAGGTAGACGTCGTCGAGCGTCGGCTCGGCGACGGTGAGGTCCTTCATCGGCGCGCCCGCCGCGTCGAGCGCGCGCACCAGCACCGTGATGTCGGAGGGCCCGGACAGCGCGACACCGATCACCAGCCCGGTGGCCGACGTCGTGCAGCTCATGCCGAGCCGGTGGATCGCGGCCAAGGCCCGGCGGGCGGCGAGGTCGGTGCCGAAGGTCAGGGTCGCGGTCCGTTCCCCGAGCCGGGCCTTCAGCTCCGAGGGCCGCCCGGAAACGGTGACGTGCCCCAGCCCCAGCACGATGACGTGATCCGCCAGTCTGTCCGCCTCCTCGAGGTACTGCGTGGTGAGCACGATGGTGGTGCCGCGGGCGGCGAGCCGTTCGACGCCGTCCCAGAGCCCCGCCCGGCTGAGCGGGTCGAGGCCGGTCGTCGGTTCGTCGAGGAAGAGGACGTCGGGGGAGCCGACGAGCCCGGCGGCCAGGTCGAGCCGCCGCCGCATGCCGCCGGAGTACGTCCGCGCCGGGCGGTCGGCCGCGTCGTCGAGGCCGAACATGGCGAGCAGTTCGGCCGCGCGGGCCCTGGCCTGGCGCCTGTTCGCACCCAGCAGCCGGGCGACGAGTTCGAGGTTGCCCCGGCCGGAGAGCGCGTCGTCGACCGCGGCGAACTGGCCGGTGACCCCGATCCGCCGCCGGACGTGATGCCCGGCGCGCACGACGTCGAATCCGCAGACCTTGGCGCTGCCACCGTCCGGTTCGACACGGGTGCTGAGGATGTCGATGAGGGTCGTCTTGCCCGCGCCGTTGTGGCCGAGCACCGCGAGCACGGTGCCGCGGCCGACCCGGAGACTGACGCCGGCGAGGGCCGTCACTTCACCGTAGTGCTTGGCGAGGCCGGTCACCTCGATGGCAGCCTGCTCCATTCGCCGAACGTAGCGGGGGTTTCGGTGCGGCCGCAATGAACGGGCGTGTACTCCGGGTGCGCGTGACAATTCCCCGGCCGTCTCGGCTGACGGAGGTGACAAAAAGAATTACCGCCGCTTCCCGCGAGACCGGCCGGATTCTTGAAGTTTCGCGACACGGCGGCTGCCACGGGGCGCCAGAGCAGGGTCGCTACGTCTCCTTGGCACTCACGTCAAAAGAACCGTCATTACCACTCACGAGCCGCGCCGCGAAACAGTTACGCCCGTGACAACCTTTTCCCCTCGCGGAGCCGCCATTCCCGAATTACTTGTCCCTCCGGCATTCCGTCAGTAGCGTGCTGCACCAGTTGGCCGTTCGGCCGGAGAAGTCGAAATGAGGAAGCCCGAATGTCAGTGCTGACCGGGCGCGTTCTGCGCGCCTTCCTGCTCCCGGCGGTGCTGGGGCTGGGTGCGCTTTCCCTGGCTTCCGCCTCCGCCGACCCCGCGCGGACACAGCAGACACGGGTGCCGGAACCAGCCATCGCCCAGGCGGGGCTCAAGTTCGGTTTCTACGTCGGCGACGAACAACAGCCCACGACCAGCCGAGTCGCGAAACTCGGTTCGGACATCACCTTCCCGCAGGGCCGGTTCGACGGCATGATTCTCGGCTTCAGCGACAAATCGCCGATCACCGGCAAGCTCGCCATCCCGTCGACGTCGAGTTACTTCGTCTCCTTCCGGTTCATGCCCGCCACCGGCGACGTCGAACTCATCCCGGACGGCGACGCGACCGGCGTGGTCGACGTGGACACCGGCTCCACCGGCGACTGCAAGGAGGTCGGCACCAACATCTGCGCGCACACCGACGTCACGAACAAGGTGTTCATCAAGCTCTCGAACGTCAAGGTGGACGGCAAGGTCCTCGACGTCGGCCCGAACTGCCGGACCGCGCAATCGGTCTCGGTGAACATCAAAGCCCTCGTGCCGCTCGCGTTTCCCGCTCCGCCCGTGAAGGTCACGAGCACCTTCACGACACCGGGATTCGCCGGATGCGGGGTCCGTGAGGACCTGAGCCCGTTGCTCACCGGCCTGGTCTCCGGCCCCGGCAACACCCTGGTCACCAATCTCAGGCTGCGATGCGTCGGCGATGGCCCGCCCCCCAACGGATGTGGAGCCTGACGATGGCCAATCCAGTCGCCCTGCTCGCCCGCGCGCCGGAGAAGGCCGCCGCGGGCCTGCGCGAATTCGGCCGCATGTGCGCCATGGGGATCGACGTCGTCCTCGCGATGTTCCGCCGCCCGGTGCAGGTCCGCGAGTTCATCCAGCAGTTCTGGTTCATCGCGAGCGTGTCGATCACGCCCGCGATCCTCGTGTCGATCCCGTTCGGCGCGGTCATCTCGCTGCAACTGGGTTCGCTCACGAGCCAGATCGGCGCACAGCAGTTCAACGGCGCCGCGAGCGTCCTCGCCGTCGTGCAGCAGGCCAGCCCGATCGTGACCACGCTGATCATCGCGGGAGCGGGCGGGTCGGCGATCTGCGCGGATCTGGGCGCACGCTCCATCCGCGAGGAGATCGACGCGATGGAGGTGCTCGGCGTCTCGCCGATCCACCGGCTGATCGTGCCCCGTGTGCAGGCGGCCATCGGCGTTTCGGTGCTGCTGAACGGTTTGGTCAGCGTCGTCGGCGTGCTCGGCGGCTACTTCTTCAACGTCATCGTGCAGGGCGGGACGCCGGGCGCGTACCTCGCGAGTTTCAACGCGCTGGCCCAGCTGCCCGATCTCGTGATCAGCTCGATCAAGGCGTTCATCTTCGGTTTCCTCGCCGGCGTCGTCGCCGCTTACCGGGGCCTGAACCCCAAGGGCGGCCCCAAAGGCGTGGGCGACGTCGTCAACCAGTCGGTGGTGATCACGTTCCTGCTCCTGTTCTTCGTCAACACGATCCTGACCGCGCTGTACCTGCAGCTCGTCCCCGCGAAGGGAACCTGATCCCGTGACCAGCGTCCCCGAACGGGCCCGCGAGGCGTTCAAACGCCCCGGCAACAGTCTTTTCGAGCTGGGCGACCAGTTGCTGTTCTACATCCGCGCGCTCGCGGCGATCCCGATGGCGGTCACGCGCTACTTCCGGGAAGTGGTGCGCCTGCTCGCCGAAGTGACCTTCGGCAGCGGGGCACTCGCGGTGATCGGCGGCACCGTCGGGGTGATGGTCGGACTGTGCGTCTTCACCGGGATCACGGTGGGATTGCAGGGCTTCAGCGCGCTGAACCAGATCAACATCTCCGCGATGACCGGCTTCCTCACCGCCTACTTCAACACCCGCGAGATCGCGCCGCTTTCGGCGGGGCTCGCGTTGTCCGCGACGGTCGGCGCGGGGTTCACCGCGCAACTGGGCGCCATGCGGATCTCCGAAGAGATCGACGCGCTCGAAGTGATGGCCGTGCGCAGCATGCCGTACCTCGTCACCACCCGGATCGTGGCCGGCTTCATCGCGATCATCCCGCTCTACGTGATCGGCCTGCTGATCTCCTACCTTGGCTCGCGGGTGACCACGGTCGTCTTCTTCGGACAGTCCGGCGGCACCTACGACCACTACTTCTCCTTGTTCTTACCGCCTGAAGACGTGCTGTGGTCCTTCGTCAAGGTGCTGGTGTTCGCCGTCGGCGTCATCCTCACGCACTGCTTCTACGGCTATCGCGCCGCGGGCGGCCCGGCGGGGGTCGGGGTGGCCGTCGGCCGCGCCGTGCGGACGTCGATCGTGCTGATCAGCGTGCTCGACCTGTTCCTCAGCCTGGCGATCTGGGGCGCCACCACGACGGTGAAGGTCTCCGGATGAGCGCGCGGGCACGGACACAGGCGGCGGGGGTGGTCTTCCTCGTCATCCTGGTGCTGCTCGGCTGG
Source organism: Amycolatopsis sp. NPDC000009 (assembly GCF_055563465.1). NCBI lineage: Bacteria > Bacillati > Actinomycetota > Actinomycetes > Pseudonocardiales > Pseudonocardiaceae > Amycolatopsis > Amycolatopsis sp. NPDC000009. Next base: position 57,975 of record NZ_JBVHDI010000026.1, on the reverse strand, counting down.
CTCTCCGTCGCGATCTTCAACAAGGACTTCGATCGCGCGGAGCTGGTCACGCTCAAGACGGACCGGGTCGGCAACCAGCTGGCCCCGCCCGCCGAGGTCAAGGTCCGCGGGGTCCCCTTCGGCGAGGTCAGGGCGGTCCGCGCCAGCGGGGACGGCGTCGAGGTCGACCTCGCCATGGACCCGGCGAAGATAGATCAGCTGCCGCGCAACGTCTCGGCCCGGCTGCTGCCCAAGACGGTGTTCGGCGAGCGGTACGTCAATCTCGTGCTGCCGGACCGGCCCGAGGGCGGCTCGCTGGCGGCGGGCGACGTCATCACCCAGGACCGGTCGTCCAACGCGATCGAACTGGAACGCGTCCTCGGCGATCTCCTGCCCCTCCTGCGGGCGGTGCAGCCGCAGAAGCTGAACAGCTCACTCGGCGCGATCTCGCTCGCGCTCGACAATCGCGGAAAGTCGTTGGGGGACAGCATCGTCCAGCTCAACGACCTCCTCAACCAGCTGAACCCGCTGATGCCGCAGTTCAAGGCCGACGTCACCGGGCTCGCCGACGTGGCGGACCTCTACACCGGCGCGGCGCCGGACATCCTCAAGGCCCTCTCGGATCTCTCCACCACCGCGAAGACCATTGTGGACACTCGGGCCGACCTCGACAAGCTGTACTCCAGCGTCACCACCGCGAGCGGCGACCTGAACAAGTTCCTGGTGCAGAACAAGGACAACATCATCGGTGTCAGCGTGAAGAGCAGGCCGACCCTGGAGCTGCTTTCCCGCTATTCACCCCAGTTCCCCTGTCTGTTCGACGCGGTGAACCGGCTCAAGCCGGTGATGGAGAAGGCCTTGGGCAAGGGTACCGGCGAGCCCGGCCTGCACGTGACGTTGTCCGTCCACGACCCGCGCGACAAATACGTGCCGGGCCGGGACGATCCGCGGTTCGACCAGAAGGGCGGGCCTCGGTGCTATGGCGGGGGTGGGTCTTCGGCGGCGGTTTCGTTCGCCGCCGATGGGGACCTCGGCCCGGCCAATTCGAAGGGGGAGCGGGGGCTGGTCGCCGAGATCCTGGCGCCGTCGCTCGGGATGAAGCCGGCCGAGGTCCCGGACTGGAGCAGCGTGCTCGTGGGCCCGGCCTTGCGCGGTACGGAGGTGACCGTCCGATGAGGAACATCGCGGGTCCGGCGATCAAGGGCCTGATCTTCTTCGTGATCACCGTGGTGGCGACCGGGATCCTGGCGATCACCATCGCCAACTCCGGGGTCGGCACGACGGTCGGCTACACCGCCAGATTCACCGACGCCACCTCGGTCAACCCCGGGGACGAGGTCCGGATGGCCGGGGTACGGATCGGCCAGGTCGATTCGATCGGCGTGGTCGAGCGGCGACTGGCGGACGTGCGGTTCTCGATCGAGAACAAGCGCCGCCTCACCGCCGGGGCCACCGTCACCATCAGGTACCGCAACCTCGTCGGCCAGCGGTACCTCTCGATCGACCCCGGCCCGGACGGGCCGGCGATGCTCGACGAGGGCGCGTTGATCCCGCCCGAGCGGACGCAGCCGGCCCTGGATCTCACCGCGCTGTTCAACGGGTTCAAACCGCTGTTCCAGGCGCTTTCGCCGAGCGACGTCAACCAGCTGTCGTTCGAGATCGTCCAGGTGCTGCAGGGCGAGGGGAGCACCATCGACAGCCTGCTCGAACACACCGCGTCCCTCACGAACACGCTGGCGGGCAAGGACGAGGTGATCGGCCAGGTGGTCGGGAACCTCAACACGGTGCTCGACACGCTCAATTCCCAGGGCGACCAGTTCGACAAACTCGTCGACGTCACCGCGCAGCTGGTCTCCGGGCTCGCCGGTGACGCGAAACCCATCGGGCAGGCGATCGGCGGGCTCGGCGAGCTCACCACCGCCACCGCGGATCTGCTCCAGGACGGCCGCGCGCCGTTGAAGGACAGCATCACCACCCTCGGCGACCTGTCGAAGAACCTCGCCGACAACACCCCGGTGTTCGAGCAGTTCCTGGCGAACCTGCCGAAGAAACTGGACCGCATGGGCTCGATGGTCTCGTACGGCTCGTGGTTCAACTTCTACCTGTGCTCGGTGAAATCGGACGCGCCGCCCGCCCCCGGCGGTCCGCCGGTCGGTATCCCGCTGACCCAGGGACGGTGCCGGTGAAAGCGCCGAGGATCAAACCCTTCCGCAGCCGCAACCCGATCGTCGTCGGCGCCGTCACGGCGCTGCTGATGGCGGTGGCGGGTTCGGCGACCTTCTTCTCCGACGATCTCCCGCTGGTCGGCGGCGGAACCACGTACGCGGCCGAGTTCACCGAAGCCGCCGGTCTCAAACGCAACGACGAGGTCCGCGTCGCCGGGGTCAAGGTCGGCGAGGTCTCCGACGTCCTGCTGGACGGTGGCCGGGTCAAGGTCCTGTTCCGGGTCAGGGACACCTGGATCGGCAACCGCACCACCGCCGCGATCAAGATCAAGACCTTGCTGGGGCAGAAGAACCTGGTCCTCGACCCGGTCGGCAACGCGGAACTGGATCCGGACGAGCCGATCCCGGTGCAGCGCACGAGTTCCCCCTACGACGTCACCACGGTGTTCAACGACCTCGCGAACACGGTGGGCGCGATCGACACCGACCAGTTGGCGAAGGCGTTCGGAACCATGTCGGAAACCCTCGGTGCTTCCACCCCGCAGGAGGTCCGGACCGCTTTCGACGGCATCACCGCGCTGTCCAAGACGCTCGCTTCCCGCGACCAGGAACTGGTGAAGCTGTTCGAGAACACCAACAAGGTGTCGAAGACGCTCGGGGACCGCTCGCAGCAGATCGAGGCGCTGATCCGCGACGGCAACACGTTGCTCACGGAGCTGAACGCCCGCAAGGACGCCATCGCGAAGCTGTTCAGCGGCGTGAAGAACCTGTCGATCCAGCTCAAGGGACTGGTGGCGGACAACCAGAAGACCCTCGGCCCGGCGCTCGACCAGCTCGATCGCGTCGCCACCGTGCTACTGCGGAACCAGGACAAGCTCGACGAGAGCCTGCGGCTGGCCGGGCCCTTCTACCGCCTGCTCGGCAACGCGGTCGGCAACGGCCGCTGGATCGACACCTACATCTGCGGGCTCGTCCCGACCGGCGGCACGCCGGGCAGCTGCATGCCTTCGAGGAAGGGGGGACGCTGATGGGGCGCCACTTCACGTTGTCGGATCTCGGGGCCCAGACCCGGAGGCGGGCCTGGGTGCGGAGGCTCGCGCTCGCCGTCGTCGCCGGGCTGCTCGTGACGGCGGCCTGGCCACTGCTGACCAGGCAGGCCGACCGCGTCCTGACCGGTTTCTTCACGGCTACCGTCGGCGTGTACCCGAACACCGAGGTACGGGTGCTCGGCGTCCCGATCGGCTCGGTGACCAAGGTCGAACCGCGCGGCACGAACGTCGAGGTGACCATGACAGTGCGGCCCGACGTGAAACTGCCAGCCGACGTCGGCGCCGTGGTGATCACCCCGAGCCTGGTCGCCGACCGGTACGTGCAGCTCACCCCGGTGTACGCCGGCGGGCCGGAGCTGGGCGACGACGGCCGGATCCCGCCCGAGCGCACGGTCACCCCGGTCGAGGTCGACGAACTCCTGGGCAGCCTCAACCAGCTGATGACCGCGCTGGGACCGAAGGGCGCCAACCGGGACGGCGCGGTCAGCGACGTCCTGACCAAGGCCGCGGAGTATCTCGACGGCAACGGCGGCAAACTCGGCGAGGCGATCAAGAACCTCGGCGAGTTCGCCAGGACCGCGAGCGATTCCAAGGACGACCTGTTCAACTCGGTCGACAACATCAGCAAGTTCACCGCGATGCTCGCGTCGAACGACGACAAGGTGAAACAGGCGATCCAGCAGATGTCCTCGCTCAGCAAGATCCTGGCCGATCAGCGGGACCAGTTCTCCGGCGCGATGACCGAACTCACCGAGGCGCTCAGCGTGGTGCAGGGTTTCATCAAGGACAACCGGGGCAAGGTGAAGTCCGATGTGGACAAACTCGCCGAGATCACCAAGCTGCTCAGCAAACAGAAGGCTTCGCTGAGCGAAGCGCTCGACGCCGCGCCGAACGCGCTGGCGAACGTGCTCGGCGCGTACAACCAGGGCGCGGGAACGCTGGACGGCCGGGGGAACCTCACCGAATTCTCGGGGGCGAAATGAAAGCCCGGCGCAGGACACTATCTGCCGTCCTGGTCCTCGTGCTGGCCGCCACCGGTTGCAGCGGCGGTGTCGACGTCTACGACATCCCGTTGCCGGGCGGGGCCGCGCTCGGCGAGCGCCCGATCCACGTCACGGCGAGTTTCACGAACGTGCTGGACCTCGTGCCCCAGTCCGGGGTGAAGGTCAACGACGTCCCGGTCGGCCAGGTGCGGACCGTCGAGCTGGCGCCGGACGGCCGCAGCGCGGTGGTCGGCCTGCTCATCAACGGGGACGTGAACCTGCCTGCCAACTCCGTCGCACGGCTGCGGCAGGCGAGCATCCTCGGCGAGAAGTTCGTCGAGCTCGCCCCGCCGCCCGAGGGCACGCCGAGCGGGCGGCTGGTCGACGGCGCGGTGATCCCGCTGGCCAGCTCTTCGCTGACCCCGGAGATCGAGGAGGTGTTCGGCGCGCTTTCCCTGCTGCTCAACGGTGGTGGTGTCGCGCAGGTGCAGAACATCACCCGCGAACTCAACGACGCGCTCGGCGGCAAGGAGAGCGCGGCACGCAGCCTGCTGTCCAATTTGGACAAATTCGTGCGCGGGCTCGACGAGCACAAGGCCGAGATCACTCGTGCCATCGAGAGCGTGAACAAGCTCGCGGCGACGCTGAACGCGAACACCGAGGAGATCAAGGCGACGCTGAACGGGCTCACCCCCGGGATCGAGGTGCTGAACCAGCAGCGTCAGGCGCTGGTCGGGATGCTCAAGTCGCTGGACGGGCTCACCTCGGTGGCGGTCGACACGGTGAACCGCAGCAAGGACGACCTCGTCGCCGACCTCAAGGCGCTCGAACCGCTGCTGCGGAAGCTGGCCGAGTCCGGGGACAAACTGCCGAAGGCGATGGAGATGATCTTCACCTTCCCGTTCCCCGACGCCGCGCTGGAGGCCATCCGCGGGGACTACCTGAACACGTTCCTGACCTTCAAGAACAGCGGTGGCCGCTGATGCTGACCAAGTTCGTCCGAGTGCAGCTGGTGGTCTTCGTGACCATCGCGGTCCTCGGCGTCGCGTACGTCGGCGCCACCTATGCGGGCCTGGACAAACTGGTGCTCGATCGCGGGTACACCGTCAAAGTGCGGCTCGCCACCGGTGGCGGCATCTTCAGCAACGCCGAAGTCACCTACCGGGGCGTACCGATAGGCCGGGTCGGTGAACTGCGGCTGACCGCCTCCGGCATGGAGGTCGATCTCGAACTCGAGCCGGGCGGCCCGCAAGTGCCCGCGGACACCGAAGCCGTCGTCGCCAACCGATCCGCCGTCGGCGAACAGTACGTCGATCTGCGGCCCCGCCGCGCCGACGGCGCCATGCTGCGGGACGGTTCCGTGATCGCCGAGGCGGACACGAAGATCCCGCTACCGGTGGACGTCGTCCTGTCCAGCGTGGACTCTTTCGCCAACTCGGTGCCGAAGCCCGCCCTGCGGACCGTCGTCGACGAGCTGTACAAGGCGACGTCCGACGCCGGCCCGGCGCTGGACCAGCTCGTCGGGCGGGGGATCGAGTTCGTGCGAGAGGCGAGCGCGCATGTCGGCCCGCTGACCAGGTTCGTGACCGACGCGCAGACCGTGCTCGACACCCAGGTCTCGCAGGCGGACGCGATCCGCTCGTTCGGCGCCAACGCGAAACTGCTCGCCGCGACGCTGAAGAACTCCGACGGCGATCTGCGGCGGCTGATCCCGGCCGTCCCGGCGGCCGCGAACGAGGTCAGCACGCTCCTGCGGGAGACCGGCCCGAGTCTCGGCATCCTGCTGGCCAACCTGCTGACCACCGCGGACGTGCTGGAAACGCGCCAGGACGGCATCGAGCAGCTGCTGGTCACCGCGCCGAAAGCGGTCGCCGCGGGGCACGCGATCATGGGACCGGACGGCGCGCGCGTCGGCCTCTCGCTGACGTTCTTCGATCCGCCTCCGTGCGTCACCGGCTACGGGACCGCCTACCGCGACGGACTCGACACGTCGCCGCGTCCGTTGAACACCGCGGCGCGCTGTGCCCTGCCCAAGGGCAACCCCACGAACGTGCGCGGCTCGCAGAACGTGCCGGGAAGGTGAAGGCCATGACTCGAATCGCCGCTTTCCTCGCCGTGGCGGCCACCGCGCTGGCGGCCTGGTTCGGTTACTCGTGGTGGGACGCGAGCCACGACGAAGGCGTCGCGCGGGCGACGGTCCGCGAGGAGGCGTTGCAGGTGGGCAGGCAGGCGGTCGCCGCTCTGACCACTTTGGACTACCGGCAGGCGGAGCAGGGCTACCAGAACTGGCTGAACCTGTCCGGTGGCGCGTTGCACGACGAACTGGCGCGTGACCGCGAAGGCGGTCTCGGCCGGATCGGCCAGGCGAAGACCGTCACCACCGGCCGGGTCGTCGATGCCGCGGTGACCGAAGTGGACAGTGGCGGTGGAACGGCCGAGGTGATCGCTTCGGTCGAACTCGAGGTGCGGCCCGAAGGCGGGGAAGCGGTGACCAAGCACAACCGGTTCCGCGCCGGCCTGAACCGGACACCCGACGGGTGGCGCGTCACGTCGCTCGGCCAGGTGCCGGTGACCGACACCGGAAAGCCCTGACGGAGGACGGGATGACCACGAAACGAGCCGTCAAACCGCCGCGGCGCGCGGTGAAGGTCGCCGGGAAGATGGGCGGGAGCACGCGAGTTCTCGAAACTCCTGTCGAAGAGGCTCCTGCTGTCGTTTCGGAGGCTCCGGTGCGGCGGCGGGGAGCGGTGGTGCTGGGCGCGGTCGCGCTGGTGATGGCGGGCCTCGCGGGGTGGTTCGCCATCGAGGCGAGGGACGCCACGGCGGTGCTGGCGCACAACACGGCGCTGACCGACGTCGCCACCACCGCGGAGGTGAGCGATCAGATCGGCAAGGCGCTCGGTACGGTCTTCTCCTACCGCTACGACGACCCGGCCAAGAGTGAGCGAGCCGCGAAAGAGGTCCTCACCGGGCCGGCGCTGGGACAGTACGACCAGCTGTTCGCGCAGGTCCGGGGGCTCGCGGCGGACCAGAAGCTGGTCGTGACCTCGACCGCGGTGGTGTCGGGGGTGAAGGTCCTCGACGGGGACCGGGCGTCGCTGCTGGTGTTCCTGGACCAGACCGGCGTGCGCGGGGACGGGCAGCGCAGTACCGGTGCGGCTCAGCTGAGCGTCAACGCGGAACGGGCCGAAGGGAAGTGGCGGGTGACGGCCTTGGCTGCCGCCTGACCGCTTCGGTTGTACGTGAAGGCCCCCTTCCTTGCGCCAGACGCAAGGAAGGGGGCCTTCATGTACTACGTACGGGGTGCTGCTGGGTGCCGGGCCTGACCGGGGGTTGCGAAAGCCACTTTCGCAACCTTCAACGTTGCGAAAGTGGCTTTCGCAACGTCGGCTGCGGCCGGGCTCCCCGACCCGTCGACGATCACGTCGCGAAAGCCACTTTCGCGACGTCTGATGTCCCGAAAGTGGCTTTCGCAACCTCGGCTGCGGCCGCTCCCCGGATCCCGTTGTGCGGGCGGCCCGCCGTCCAGTCCGTGAAGGCCTCCTTGAAGGACCCTGGGTCCCTCAAGGAGGCCTTCACGGACTTTCCAGAAGCCTCAGGAAGGGGCCGCCCGCAGCGCGAGGATCATCTCGAACCGCCGCTCCGGATCCCGCAGCCCGTCCGCGAACAGCGCCTCCAGCTCCTGGGCGCGGGACCGCACGGTCTGCGGATGCACGGCGAGCCGTTCCGCCACCTCGCGGACGTTTCCGCACGTCTCCAGCCACGCCAGTAGCGTCCCCGCCAGCCGCGAATGCTGCTTCCCGGTCAAGCCGGCCAGCGGCCCGAGCCGTTCCCGCACGAGTTCGGTGGCCAGAAACGGCTCCTTGAGCAGCCACAGGCGCGAAAGATGGTCGACGCACCACGTCACGGGCTCGTCGGCGAGCGCGCCGGAATCGACGAGCCGCAGGGCCTCGCGTGCGGCCCGCAGCGAACGTGCCGCGAAAACGGGCGGGACGGCGGGGCCGATCGCGGCCCGCCAGCCGGTCAGTTCTTCGGCGAATCGGTCTCGTTCGTCCGGTTCCGGTGCGGGGAGCAGAAGACAGGGGGAGGCGCTCTCGAAGTCGGCGAGCGCGGTCGGCGCGGCCGCCGGTGCTTCGTCCGGCGGCCGGTCGAGGGCGACGGCGACGAGCAGGTCCGGTAGCTGCCAGCGTGCCAGGTCGGCGGCGTGCTTGACGACCTCTGGGGGCGACGGAGGCTCGGCGAGCAGGAGTTCCATCAAGCGGTGCCGCCGGCGCTCCAGTGCGCCGGCGGCCTTTTCCCGGGCTTCGGCGTGACCCTCGACCGAGAGCGCCGACAGTTCGTCGATATAGGCGAAGATGGCCTCCGCGAGAAGGCACAGCGTCGCCGAAGGAACTCCCGCGCGACGGCCCGCTTCGGCCACCCGGCGCCAGGTCACCCTGGCGCCGACGCGGTACGCCGCCTGGAGGACGTCGACGTTGCGGCCCTGGTGGAACTCCTGGACACCCAGGCTCAGGAACACGCTCCGGCGGTCCTCCGACGGCGCGTCCGGGTTCCCGATCCGCTCCACGAACTGCAGGAACGCCATCTGGACGCCGGTTTTGAGCGCCTTCCCGAACGCGCCGTCCAGTGGCCGCGCGTAGTCGGGGATGGTCCGCTGGATCTCGCGGACCACCTCCCCGGCCACGTCGGCCAGCACGGGTCTGAACACGGTCGCCAGCTCTCTCGGCAGCAGCGCCCAGAGCTGGACCGGGCGCCCGCCCGGCCCACCCGGCCGGGCAGGCGTGAGCAGCGGACCGTACGTCGCCTGCACCCCGCTGCGGGCGTCCTGCGGTCGGGTCACCTCGTCACCTCGTTGTGAGTGGGAAACGCTGATCTGTCAGTCCTCGGCGAGCAAGGCCTCCGCACGCAGGGCGATCTCCATGTCGAGCCGGTCGTCGGCGTTGTTCAACCGGTCGCCGAAGAGATCGATGAGCTGGTGCATGCGGTACCGGACGGTCTGCGGGTGCACCTTGAGCTTCTTCGCGATCTCCGGAGCGCTGCCCCGGGATTGCAGCCAGATCAGCAACGTCTCGCCGAGCCGCGCCCGCTGTTTGGGGGTGAGGTCGTCGAACGGCGCGAGGCTGCGCGTGCACAGTTCACGGACCAGGAACTCGTCGGCGAGCAGCCACAGGGTGGACAGATGATCGCTGTACCGGGTGACCGGATTGTCCGGAAGGACCCCGCGCTGGACCAGCCGCAGCGTGCGGCGGGCCCACATCAGGGAGCGCGGTGCTTCGGTGAGCCGCACGGCCGGGCCGATCACCGCGCGCCAGCCGGGGAGCCGTTCGGCGAGATCCTTCAGGTGCTTGTCCGGGTCGCCGGTGACCAGGCAGGGTTTGGGGCCCTCGAAGTCGACGAGGACGTCGGCGTCCAGGTCGGCGCTGTCGGGGTCCAGCGGGCCGAGCCGTCGCTCCAGTGCGACGACCGTGATCTCGGTCGGCAGCGCCCACTGCGCGTTGGCGGCGTGGGACGCGATCGACTGTGGTGAGGCCGGGGGATCGGAGAGCATCAGTTCGAGCAGCCTGCGCCTGCGTCTGGCCCTGGTGCCCGCGGCCCGCTCCTGCGCGGCCGTGTAGCCCTCGATGGACAGGGCGGAAATCTCGTCCACGTAAGCGAAAATCGCTTCGGCCGCGGTGCACAGGAGATCGGCGTCCGCTCCGATCGCCTGTCCGAATTCCGAAACGTGCCGCCACGCGACGCGGCCGCCGACGCGGTAGGCCGTCTGCAGACAGTCGAGGCTGCGGCCCTCGTTGAATTCGACCTTTCCGAGGTTGCGGAACACCGCCGACCATTTGTCGAGTGGCGCCGTCCCCTGACCGACGGTATCGAGGCAGTGCAGGATCGCCTGCCGGATACCCTGCGTGATGATCTGTCCGAACGCGCCTTCCAACGGCTGCGCGTACTCGGGAACGGCTCGTTGCACCTCCTGCAGGATGGCTCGTGCCAAGGGGTCGGCCCGCGGCCGGAACCGCTCGCCAAGGTCTCTGGGCAGTGACGCCCACAGTCCATTCGCACCGGTGCTGCGCACAGGTCGGTTCTCCACTGGGGTTCTCGGTGCCGGCGTGAAGGCGCGCGGTCGCTGGACCGGACCCGGTGGCTGGCGGAGCGGGGTGGCGGGGTGACGCACGCCGGGTTCGGGTCGTGCGGACCGCAGATCGTGCCGCGAGAATCCGGTATCCAAGTCGGTCATGTTTTTATCCTTGCTGGCAACAAAATCAGCCTCTTCAACGGTGAAGCCGATCCAGATTTTGTGGCTCACGCAACATAAAATCGTCCGGGGGCACTGTCAACGGCTGGCGGGAGCTTGATCGGCCACCTGGATGGACTACACCCGAACGGGTGGTCCGATCCGATGGTGGGTGACATTTAGGCAGGCCTGAGATGGCGTCCGGATGACAATTTTTCCGGGACGTTTTCCGGCGCTTCCGCCGCCTCGCTGGCGCGGATGAGCACCTCGACGACCTCGTCCAGGCTCAACCTGGCCGGCGCGGTCTCGGCGAGGAAGCGTGCGAGCTCGTCTCCGAACCGGGCCGGGTCGGCCACATGTGGAAAGTGTTTCGCATTTTCGAACACCGTCAATCGGCTGTCCGGCAGCACTTCGGCCGTCTTGCGGCCGTGGGCGACCGGGATGAGCGGGTCGTGCGCACCCCAGACGACGAGAGTGGGCACCTCCCGGGCGAGGTAGAGCTTGTCGATCGCGCTCGCGCGCTGACCCCTGAGGTCGATCAGGCTGCGCGCGATGAACAGGAAAGCCCGCTTCCGGCCCGGGTCGGCCAGTGACGCGAAGTGACGGGTCAGCTCCCGGGTCTCGGGAGAGAGCTTTCCGCCGAGCGAGCGGCCGGCGGCGGCGATCCCGCGGGCGATCGCGACGGTGACCGGGTTGACCGCGAGGGTGAGTGTCGCGTTGGCCCCCGGCAGCGCCGTCGCGCGCAGTACCGGGGTCACCTGCGGGCCGAGCCCGGCGCTGCCCACGAGCACCAGCCGGGCGCACATCTCGGGGAACTGGTAGGCGAACTGCATCGCGATCCCGCCGCCGAGGGAGTGCCCGACGATGGTCGCGTGCCGGTTGCGCGTGAGCGCGAGGACGTCGCGGACCACGCTGGCCATCGCGCCGAGGCCGTAGTCGGCCCGAGGGGCGGCCGAGTCGCCGTGGCCCGGCAGGTCGGGGGCGAGGACATGGCGCCCGAACCCGGTCCGCTCGAAGTGGTCGAGCAACGGCGCCCAGGTCTCGCTGCTTCCCGAGATGCCGTGCAGCAGCACGAGCGGTTCGCCGGACGGGTCCTTTGTGGACGGGACGTATTCCCGTAGCCGGATTTCCCGCCCGTGCAGGGTCAGTGTGCGCGCTTCGAGGGCCATGTCCAGCCTTTCCGTTGTCAGGCGTCAAAATAACGTGTAGAACGCCGGGTACGTCAGCGTGTCGCCGGACATGTCCGGCAATTGCGATCCGGGTGACAAGAATGCCTGGGCCGACCCCGAGCCGGATGCCAAAACCGTGCGGGCTGGGCAATTGCGCATCGACTTTCTCCCGTCGTCCCGGTATTCAGGAAAGCGTCGGTAAACACCCGTAACGACGGAGAACGCGATGGCCTGCCGGGCGGACTTCCACGTCGATCAGCCGAGGGCGAAGCGCGCCCGCCGCGGCCTCCGCTGGGTGCTCCCCACCGTGCGGCCACCGGAACGCCGGGTCCGGCGGGTCAGCTCCCTGGCGTCCCTTCGTCGCGGCGGTGGGCGCGCATGAGCCGCCGCGCACGGAGCGCGAGTTGCATGTTCAGCCGGTCGTCGGCGTCCTTGAGCCGGTCGCCGAACAGCTCCTCCAGCTGACGGAGGCGGTTCCGCACGGTCTGCGGATGCACCCCGAGCCGCTGCGCGATCTCCGGCGCGCCGCCGCGCGTTTCCAGCCACGCCAGCAGGGTTTCGCTGAGCCGTTCCTGTTGTTTCCCGCTCAGCGAGGTGAACGGGTCGAGGCTCTGCTTGGCGAGTTCGTCGCCGAGGAAGTCCTCGGCGAGCAGCCACAGCGTGGCGAGGTGATCCCGGCACCAGATGACCGGACCGGGCGCGTCGTCGCTGTTCAGCAGTAGCGCGCGGCGCGCGGTGCGGAGGGCGGCCGGGGCGTCGGCGAGCGGCACGACGGGGGAGACCGCCACGCGCCAGCCGTCCAGTGCGTCCTTCAGCGGGGCGAGGTCGGTGTCCGGATCCGCGGTGAGCAGGTACGGCTCGGTCGTGTCGAGGTGGGCCAGCACGGTGGTGTCCAGCAGGTGGACGGGGAAGGCCGGCGCGCCGGGAGCGCGCTGGAGCGCGACCATGGCCGCGGCCCCCGGAACCCGCCAGCCGGCGCCGTCGGCGAGGCTGGCGATGCTGCACGCGGACCCTTCCGGTGCCTGGGCGATCAGTTCGAGCAGGCGACGGCGGCGGAGCGGGATCGCGCCCGCCGCCCTGGCTTCCGCCTCCTGATATCCCTCGATCGTCGTGGCGCACAGTTCGTCGACGTAGACGAAGACGGACTCGGCCGCGAGCGAGATGACGTCGAGGCCGACGCCGAGCCCGCGCACGATGGGCCGCATCGCCCGCCATGCCGCCCGTGCGCCGATGGTCACGCTGTCGTGCAACGGTTCCAGGCTGCGGCCCTCGGTGAATTCGATCCGCCCGCGCATGCGGTAGAAGTCGATCCAGCGGTCGTGGGGCACGTCCGGATCGCCGATGCAGTCGACGTAGTGCCGCACCGCCCGTTCGCAGGAGACGACGAGGACGCGGCCGAAGACACCGCGCAACGGCTGCGCATAGGCGGTGACCGAGCGCTGCACCTGCTTGACCATGGCGGCCGCGGCGTGACCGGTATACGGACGCAGTTCTTCGCCGAGCGAACGCGGCAACGTCGCCAGCATGCCGAAACCGCGGTACTGGACCACCAAGACCATCCTTTGATTTTCTTCGAACGGCGGAAGGAAACATGAATCCGTTTGCATAACCCACGTCGGATCGACGGGGAACGGTGCGGGCCGTTTGTACTGGATCGGCGGACGGCGTGTACCCCGAATGTGACGTTGAATTTGCAACGGAAAGTCGTGACGCTCAGCCACGTGACAACGAGCGGGCGTTTCGGTGTGACGTCTTTTGACACGGATGTGTGGACGGTTCTACGCTCCGTGCATTCGAGTGCGCCGGTGGCGCGCGGACGAAAGGGAATGGGTGCCCGTAATCGTCGGCCTACTTCACAGCGGGGGATCGCACACGTGAGCTGGCAGCCCGTTGGCGTGTTGTGGGAACGCCTGCCGAGGGAGCTCGGTGACGCCATCCGCCCGCGGATCCCGGCGATCGCCCGGCACTGTGTCGAAGGCGTGGTGTCCGAGATAGCCGAATGCGCCGAAGTGTTCAGCGACGACGAGGCCCGTGCCGCGGCCGTCGAGTTGACCAGGCGCAGTATCGAACGCGCCATCGACCGGGTCGGCGTCCCCGAACTCCTGCAGAACGACCTCCTGGTGGATTTTCGCGCGCAGGGCCGGATCGCCTTCCAGCAAGGCCTCAGCCGGGAGGCCGCGCAGGCGGCGTTCAGGGTCTCGAGCCGGGTGCTGTGGCGCTCGATAGCCGCGATCGGCCGCCGGCTCCAGCTGCCCGGCGACGTCCTCTACGGTGCGGCGGAATGCCTGTTCGGCGACGTCGTCGAGGTGACGATGGCGCTGACGGAGGGATACAACGCCGCGCAAGCCGAGGCGACGGGGCCCGCCGAGCAGCGGGCCAGGCTGTTCCGGCTGCTGACCGGTGGCTCCGGGTACAGCCAGGCCGACGCCGGCGCGCTCGCCGTCGCGATCGGCTGGCGGATCCCCGAACGGATCACCGCGGTCGTCTTCACCGCGGCGCCCGGTGCGCCCTCGTTCCCATCCGGCCTGCTGCCCCCGGCGGTTCCGGTGGACCTCGTCTCCGACGCGCCCGGCGCGCTGGTGGCCTGTCCGGAGGCCGACCTCGGCGGCCTGCGGGAACTGCCGTCAGGCTGGTCGGCGACGGTCGGGGTGTCCGTCCCGGCCGCGCAGGCCGCCGAGTCGTTCCGGATCGCCAGGCGCGCGTCCGAACTCACCCGGCGGGGGATGATCACGACGGTCGGCCCCGTGCTGTGGTGCGAGGAGCACATCACCACGCTGCTGTTGCTCGCCGACGAGTTCCTGCTCGACCGGCTGGCCGGGGAGGCGCTCGAACCGTTGTCGGGGCTGGCGCCGCGCCAGCACGACGAACTGGCGGCGACCCTGCTCACCCAGGTGCAGACCCGGGGGAGCGCGCCGGAGATCGCCCGGCGGCTCGCCGTGCATCCGCAGACGGTGCGGGCGCGGCTGCGGCGGCTCACGGAGCTGTTCGGCGAACGGCTGGACGATCCGGATCAGCGGTTGCGGATCGAACTGGCGCTGCGCGCGGAACGGCTGCGCCCGGCGGACGTCTGACGCGCTCCCGCCACCGGGAACACCCAGCGGCGGTAGCCCCACCAGCGGAACGCCGAACCCGCCGCGGTGCCCAGCAGTATCCCGCTGACGAAGTCGGCGATCTCCTGGGTGAGGAAGCTGACTTCGGGCACCTCGAGCCGCAGGACGTAGCGCGAGATCAGCGGCGGGCACAGGGTGATCGTCACGGCGATCGCGTTCACCGTGAAGAACAGCGCCGCTTCCGGGAAGCCGCGTCTGCCGCCGCGGGTGTGGAACGCCCAGCGCCGGGACAGCAGATACGCGAAAGCGGTCGCCACGACGCTCGCGATCGCGAGCGCCGTGACCGGTTTCTCTTGCAGGACGGTGAGTTTGAGCCCGTAGTTGGCTGTGAGCGTGAGCCCGAACGCGGCGAGGCCGACGGTGGCGAACCGGAGCAGCTCACGCCGCCCGCCGGTCCGCGCACCGTCGTCCACAAAGGATGCCGGGGCGGTTCCGAGCACCGCCCCGCTCAGCAGTTCGACGTCACCGGGGCGCCCGCGACCCGGTCCTTGAGGAAGGCGAGCACGTCGGCGTTGCCGGTGTAGACCGCCGTGATGTGGTCGGTGTCGAAGGTCTTCCAGGTCGTCTTGACACCCGCGGCGCAATAGGCCTTGTGCAGCGCGTCGGCCTGGGCGAACTGGACGAGCTGGTCCTGTGTGGCGTGGTAGAGGAACACCGGGACCTTGGGCGGAGTACCGCCGAGCTTGTTCTCGTTGAGTCGCTTCACCCATTCCGGCCGCACGTACCCGGCGCTGGTGGTGTAGTCGGCGATCTTCTGGTTCGCGTACGTGGTGAGCAGCTCGAACGTGCACGCGCTCTTCTGCATCTCCGCCAGCTTCACGCGGCCGTTGTCGCTGAGGAACGAGTCCAGCTTCAGTTCGGGATAGGCCTGGTCGAGGCCGATCAGCGCGTAGGCGAAGACGCCGAAACCGAACTTCCCGTCGAGTTGCAGGGTGACCTGGACGAGGTCGGCGGGCACACCGCCGGCCGCGACGCCGACGAGGTTCAGCTCCGGCGCGTAGGCGGGTTGCAGTTCGCCTGCCCAGGCCGCCGCCCCGCCTCCCTGCGAGTACCCGCGGAAGAGCACCTTGGCGTCGGTGGACAGCTTCGCCTCCGGCAGGCGCTGCGCGGCGCGGACCGCGTCGATCATCGCCGGCCCTTCCGAACGCCCGACCACGTACGTCGTCTTCGGATCCTGGCGATAACCCTCATAGTCGGTGAGCGCGACGGCGAATCCGGCGTCGAGCGCGTCGTCGAGGCCCGACTGCTCGTAGAACGCGCCGATGTCGATCATCTTCGACGGCGTGCAGTGGAACGCCGGACCGTGCGTACCGGCGCCGAACGAGAGGATCGGTGCCTTGGCCGGGTCCACGTTCTTCGGCACCAGCACGGTCCCGGTCACCGCGTCCGGCCGTCCGAGGGCGTCCGTCGACAGGTACATCACCTGCCACGCGTTGACGGAATCCTTACGCGGACCGGCTTTCGAGACACGCGAGCGGATGATGTCACCCGGTTTGCCCGCCGGGAGCGGGGACGGCGGGGTGTAAAACGAATCGTCGGACACCGCCGGGGCGGCGGAACTCGCCGGGCTGCCGCTCAGCACGGTCAGGAGACCGGCGGACAGGACGATCGCCAGCGCGGCGGCGAGCGCCCGGCGGGGCGGGCGGGGGAACGGGGTCGGCACGGCCGGGCCTCCAGGGCGGGTGGGCTGAATGTCGGATTCGGGTTGTTCGCGAGCGGGCCGGCCCCGGGCATCGACGCGTTGCGAAAGCCACTTTCGCAACCTTGATGGTTGTGAAAGTGGCTTTCGCGACACCGCTTCCGCGCCGGGCACGGTACTCAGGCGCTGCCGCCGTAGACCTGGCGGCAGGTCGTGGACTCGGCGAACGCGAGCTCCAGTTCGGGGTTGGCGCGCAGATGCTTGATCGGGCCTTCCGGCTCGCTCAACCCGCTCATCGTGCTGTCGGCGTCGGCGACCACCTTCTGCAGGCTCGCCTGGTCGGTGACCTTGGCGTCCTGCATCCGCGTCAGGGTGGCGGACACCTTCGACTTGGTCTCGCCGAGCGTGGTGGTGGCCTTGTCCACAGCGGACTGTCCATCCGGGACCGGCGGCACACCGGCGTTCCGGATACCGCCCGCCATGTCGTCGAGGGCGGCGGACAGCGAATTCAGGAAGCCCACCATGGCGGTCTTCGTCCCCTGCGGGTCGGCCGGGTCGAACGCGGGCGGCTTGGACAGCTTCGCCGAGCCCGTCGCGACGCCGGAGCACACCTTGTCCACCCAGGCGAGCGCGGCCGGGTCGGCGTGCCTGCCGGCGTCGGCGGGGTCGTCGGACCCGCAGGCGCTCAACAGGACCGCCGCGGCGGTCGTGGAGACGGCGGCGAACGCGATTCGCGCTGCCGTGCGGCGCATTCTTTTCATGGTTTCCCCGTCGAATTCGGCGAAAGAGGGCCTGCCCCCGCCCGCGACGAGCGGGATTCCGCGCTGGTCGGCGGTGACCGGCTTGCTGAACCGCGAGGTTACTCACGAAAGATTCCGGCAGGCAAGGCGGTGGCGCTGTCGAAAAAGCCGGTTGGCACGCGCGAGATAGTTTTCGGTGGTGCGATTGTCACCTGCGTCAGCGGTTCCGTATGCCGTCTTGCCTGGCTCTGAACTGGGGAAACCCATGTGTCGCTACTAGGAAGCATCCGGTTCTACCGTGTCTGCGTGACAATTTACCCGTTGCCGGTCAACTTTTCCGGTGAAGCACTTGATAGCAGTGTGGACGCGTCGTTAGTTTACTGTTCGGTTGCGATCCGTCAGACATCGTCGCTACCCGGAGAATTCTCCCGGGCCGATATTCATTGCTCTGGGGAATTGTACGCCGTTTCGTATCATCGTTGATACCACGGAAGGACGATCGTGAGTCACCGAAGAGGAACCAAGAAGGCGGTCGCCGCCGCCGCAGCCGGTGCCGTGGGGCTTGCCGCCGCGGTACTCGTGGTCGGGGCGCAGTCCAGTGTCGCCGATCCGATCTCGCTCCCGCTCAACTACCACTGCGACCTGCCGCTCGTGGGGTCGCAGTCGCTGAAGGTGGTGATCAACACCGATCTTCCGCTGTCGGTCAAGACCGGTCAGCCGACCGGCACGTTCGACATCAAGGCCGTTTCCACGATCAACGCGGACACGGTCAGCGGGCTCAACCTGATCGGTGCGACCACGCTGGAAGGACAGGCCGTCGCCGCTGCGACCGTGGCGGCACCGGGGCTCAACCTCCCGGTCAACGTCCCGAACGACATCGCCAAGCAGAACATCCCCACCTCGGGCGAGATGACGGTCAACGCGGCGGGCAAGACGCCTTCGCTGACCTTCAACCAGCCCGGCGAGGCGAAGATCACCGTGGGCGACCTGCGGCTGAAGGTCACCCCGCGCAAGGCCGACGGTTCGGTCACCGGCATCACGCCGGACGGCACGATCGACGCGCCGTGCACGCAGGATCCCGGTCAGAACAACACCCTGGCCACGATCAAGATCGGTGACGGCGGTGGCGGCACGACCACGCCCACCACCCCGACCACGCCCACCACCACCCCCACGACGCCGACCACGCCGACGACCCCGCCCACTACCACCACCACGCCCGGTGGCGGCGGGATCAAGTACGCGTTCGGCATCAAGGGACAGACCGCGCTGAAGTCGCTCGGCAGCACCGCGGCGATCAACGGTGGCTTCGACGCGGACGTGGACCTCGCGTCGAAGACGTTCACCGGTGACCTGAAGCTCGACCCGTCGTCCACCCAGTTCAAGCTGTTCGGGTTCATCGACGGCCGTTCCGAGATCAAGGTCGAGCAGGTCGGCAAGCAGACTGGTGAGCTCGTCGGCACCGGGTTCAAGGCGCACATCAAGTTCAACGTGTTCCTGCCGAGCGTGCAGATCTTCGGGATTCCCATCAGCAGCGACCCGAAGTGTGGCACGGTCAGCCCGTCCACCAGCGAGATGACCACCGGTCCGGACTTCGACCTGCTCAAGGGCGGGAAGCTCACCGGCACCTACTCGCTGTCGGCCCTGCAGAACTGCGGTCAGCTGAACGACTGGATCAGCGCGTTCGCCAAGAGCGACGGCAACACGCTCGATCTGAACCTCGCCAAGAAGTAAGTCAGGCAGCCGGTCCCCGTCGCGTTCCGTGACGGGGACCGGTGCCGTTTCCGCGCCGTTCAGGAAGGCGACCATGCCCCTTCGCATCAACGTCCGGATGCTGCTCGCGGCGGGCCTCACCGTCCTGCTCACGGCGGGCTGCCTGCTGTTCGTCGCCGTCCGCGGCGCGGCGGCCGGTACGCCCGTCGACAAGAAGCTGTCGTTCACCTGCCCGTTCCCGCTGATCGGGCTGCAGAAGCTCGACGTGAACATCAAGGCCGACTTCGAGGTGCCGACGGCGCCCGGCGGCACGCTCACCACCTCCGGGCTGACCATCACCGTGACCGTGCCGGACAAGGCGGCGCGCGGGCTCAATCTCGTCGGCGCCACCACCATCGAGGGCACGGCGGCGGCAGGCGTGACCCTGGTCAACGGCGACGCGAACCCGCTTCCCGTGCGCATCCCGCTGAACGTCGGCAAGACCGACGTCCCGCCGTCCGGCTCGTTCAGCCCGGTGGCGACCGGCTCCGTGCCCACCATCACGCTGGCGAAGCCGGGCAAGACGACGCTGACCGTCGGCGACTTCACCACTCGGCTCACCCCGAAGAAGGCCGATGGCTCCTTCACCGGGCTCGGCTCCTTCACCTCGGACTGCACGCTCGACCCCGGCCAGGATCCCGTCCTGCTCTCCTTCGAACTCGGCGACAAGCCGGCGGGGCATCGGTTCGCGATCGCCGGGAAGACCGGCGTCAAGGCGCTGGGTGCCGACGCGCCGCTGAACGGCACCTTCGAGCTGAGCCCGACCGCGGCGACGGTGTTCAGCGGCGGCCCGGTGTTCGACAAGACGCACGCCGACTTCCGGTTGTTCGGCTTCCTGCCGGGCTCGGCCGATCTGGAGTTCGTCGCCGACGGGCCGCAGGGCGGCGACCTCGCCGGGACCGGTTTCGTCGCGCGATCCCGGTTCACCACCGTTCTTCCGCTGGTGACGCTCGTCGGCATGCCGGTCAGCACCGGACCGGGCTGCCGGACGTCGGCCCCGTCGACGGCGGAACTGCGCACCGGCGAGGGTTTCACCATGGCGAAGGGCGGCGCGCTGCGCGGTACCTACTCGCTGGCGCCGCTGACCGGCTGTGGCGCTTTCACCTCCTACGTGAGCACCCTGGTCCAGGGGGACGGCAACACCTTCGAACTCGCGCTGACGCCGCGCCAGGCTTAGCACCCTTGCGCGGTACTGGGGACAGGCCGCGCGTACAGGGATTTCGCGTGATCCGATGGACGACACGCGTGATCCGATGGACGACACGCGTGATCCGATGGACGACACGACCGCGGCCGGGCTCCGCCGCGAGTCGTCCGCTGGATCACATGTGTCGTCCGTTCAATCACGCGTGTCGTCCATCCAGACACGCGAGACCGCCACCCCCGCACCCGCGAAGATCCGACTCTCTGGACCAGTTGCACTCCGGCACCTGTTTCCACCACCACCGCAGTAGTCGGGCCGACGGCGGCCCCGGTTCCCGGCGGCGGTAATCTGCCTCGCGACACGACCCGGACACCTGTTCCACCACCGAGGAACCACTGGTGAATCCTGGGAGTGCCACGAAATGACGATTTCCGCGCCGGAGGCCGCCGTCCGCACGGTGGAACTGACCGTGTCGGGGATGACCTGCGCCGCTTGTTCGGCGCGGGTGGAACGCACGCTGAACAAGCTGGACGGCGTCCGCGCGTCGGTGAACTATGCGACCGAGCGTGCCACCGTGCAGGTACCCGAAGCGCTGGCCGACGACGTGCTCATCGAGCGGGTCCGCAAATCCGGCTACACGGCGGCGATCCGCGGCGAAGAGGATCCGGACATCGGCTTCGCCCGCGTCCGGGATCTGCGTCGGCGACTGGTCGTCGCCGCGCTGCTGGCGATCCCGCTGGGGAACCTTTCGATCACCCTCGCGCTGGTGCCGCGGCTGCGGTTCCCCGGCTGGGAACTGCTGTGCCTCGCCCTGGCCGTTCCGGTCGTGTTCTGGTCCGCGCTGCCCTTCCACCGTGCCACGCTCCGGAACCTCCGTCATCGGTCGTCCAGTATGGACACTTTGGTGTCACTGGGCGTGCTCTCGTCTTTCGCGTGGTCGGCGTGGTCCGCCTTCGCGGGCGGCACGGAGCCCGGGTACTGGATCGGTTTCGGCCCGACGGCGGCCGGCGCCGACGCGATCTACCTCGACGTCGCCGCCGGGGTGACCACCTTCCTGCTGGCGGGCCGGTATTTCGAGAGCCGGTCCAGGCGCAGCGCCGCCGGGCTCCTCGCCGCGTTGGACGCCTTGGCCGCCAAGGACGTCCGGGTGCTGCGGGACGACGTCGAGCGCATGGTCCCGGTCGGCGAGCTGGCCGTCGGGGACCTGTTCGTGGTCAAGCCGGGGGAGTCGATCGCCGCCGACGGCGTCGTCCACAACGGATTGTCCACTGTGGACGTCAGCGCGGTGACCGGTGAGCCGGTGCCCGCGGAAGTCGCCACCGGTGACCGGGTCGTCGGCGCTTCGGTGAACCGGGACGGCAGGCTCGTCGTGCGCGCGACCGCGGTCGGCACGCATACCCAGCTGGCCCAGATGACCGCGCTGGCCGAACGCGCACAGGCCCGCAAAGCCGCGGTGCAACGCCTGGTCGACCGGATCTGCGCGGTGTTCGTCCCCGCCGTGCTCGGCGTGGCCGTGGTGACGCTCGCGGCGTGGCTGCTCGGCGGGGCACCCGCCCGCGAAGGATTCGCGGCGGCCGTCGCCGTCCTCATCATCGCCTGCCCGTGCGCGCTCGGGCTGGCGACACCGACCGCGCTGATGGCCGGGGTCGGCCGCGGTGCCCAGCTCGGCATCCTCATCAAGGGGCCGGACGCGCTCGAGGCGAGTCGCACCGTGGACACCGTCGTACTCGACAAGACCGGCACCGTCACCACCGGGAAGATGACCGCCACCGCGTGCCGCCCCGCCGACGGGTTCACCCGCGGCGAGCTCCTGCGGTTCGCCGGGGCCGTGGAGGCCGGTTCGGAGCACGCGATCGCGGCGGCCGTGGTGATCGCGGCGCGGGCGGAACTGCCGGATCTGCCCCCGGTCGAAGGATTCTGCGCACTGCCGGGGCTCGGGGCGAAGGGCGAGGTGGAGGGGCAGGAGGTCCTCGTCGGCAACGCGCGCTTGTTCGCCGAACGCGGGATCAGCGTCTCCGACGACGTCACGGCGGAGGACGGCGCCACGGCGATCCTCGTCGCGGTCGGCGGCCGGCTCGCCGGGCAGCTGGTGGTCCGGGACGTCGTGAAGCCGTCGGCACGGGCCGCCGTCGAGGCGCTGCACGCGCTCGGTCTGCGGACCGTGCTCCTGACCGGGGACAACGAAGCCGCCGCCCGCGTGGTCGCGGACGAGATCGGCGTCTCCGACGTGCGCGCCGGAGTGCTGCCCGCGGAGAAGGCCGCGGTCATCGAGGAACTGCGGGCCGGGGGAGCGCGGGTCGCGATGGTCGGCGACGGCATCAACGACGGCCCGGCGCTGGCCACCGCGGATCTCGGCATGGCGATGGCGCGGGGGAGCGACATCGCGGTGCGCTCGGCCGACATGGTGCTGGTCCGGGAAGACCTGCGCGTGGTCCCCGACGCCATCCGGCTCGCCGACCGCACTCTGCGGATCATCCGGGGGAACCTGGCCTGGGCGTTCGGGTACAACGTCGCCGCGATCCCGCTGGCCGCGCTCGGCCTGCTGAACCCGCTGATCGCCGGGGCGGCGATGTCGTTGTCCTCGGTGCTCGTCGTGTCCAACAGCCTCCGGCTCAAGGACTTCGGCCGGGCGGACCGACGCGCCGCGTGACACTTGCGGGTGGTTTTGTACCATCGCCCCTCGGAACAAGGGGGCCTTCGTGAAGCCGTTGAACACCGGCGAACCCACCGGCGTGGGGCGCTACCGGGTGTTCGCCGCGCTCGGTGAGGGCGGGATGGGCCGGGTGCTGCTCGGGATCTCCGCCGACGGGCGCCTGGTCGCGATCAAGCAGGTCCACCCGGGTTTCGCACACGATCCCGGCTTCCGCGAGCGGTTCCGCCGGGAGGTCGAAACCTCCCGGCTGGTGTCCGGCGCGTACACCGCACCGGTCATGGACGCCGACCCGAACGCGCCGACACCGTGGCTGGCGTCGGTGTTCGTGCCCGGACCGGCGCTGTCGGAGGCGGTCTCCGCCGCCGGTCCGCTGCCGCCGATGGCGATCCGTCATCTCGCCGCCGGGCTCGCGCTGGCGCTGGGCGACATCCACCGTGCCGGGCTGATTCACCGCGATCTGAAACCCAGTAACGTCATCCTCACCGGTGACGGCCCGAGGGTGATCGACTTCGGGATCGCGCGTGCCGTCGAGGGCGACTCCGAGCTCACGCACACCGGCGCCGTCATCGGATCGCCCGGCTTCATGTCCCCGGAACAGGCCGAGGGGAAGCCGCTGACCGCGGCGAGCGACATGTTCTCGTTCGGCGCGCTGCTGGTGATGGCCGCGACCGGCCGCGGCCCCTTCACCGGGACGTCCACTCCGCACACGTTGTACAACGTCGTGCACCTCCAGCCCGACCTGCGGCACCTGGCGCCGGAACTGCGCCAGATCGTCGAGCCGTGCCTGGCGAAGAACCCTGCCGACCGGCCGTCACCCGCCTGGGTGCTGGAGCGGCTCGGCCCGATCCCGCCGACGGCCGGCCCGTGGCCGCCGGTGGTGTCGCACCTCATCGAGGCACAGCAGGCCGAGGTCCGGCGGCTGCTGAATCCGCCGCCGCCGAAGCGATCCCGGCGCGGCCTTTACGCGGGGCTGGCCGCGGCCGCCGTGGTGCTGCTGGTCGGCGGCACCGTTGCGGCGGTCTCGCTCTCCGGAGACGACCCGCCTCCGGCCGCCATCGCGCCGAGTTCGCCGCCGCAGCCGGACGAACCGGTCGCCACCCCGGTCAACCAGGATCCGCTCGGCCCGGACAACCTGCGCCGCGTCGACCTGTGCAAGGTGCTCGCGGGCCGTGACGTGCCCGGGTTCGGCAAGCTGAGCACGGAGATCGACATCCAGTTCGACTCGTGCACGTACGCGTCGCCGACGGGTAAATGGCTGGAGCTGAGCGTTGGCGGCGACCTGATCGAAGGCGAAGCCGGCGGCGAGCTGGAAGGGCTTCCGCTGCGGATCAAGGGCTCCGACGACGCGTGCGCGGTCGCCGTTCCGGTCAGCGGTCTGCCGAACACCAAACTCAGCGTCGACGTCAACTCGATGTCCACAAAGGACCAGGCGTGTTCGGTGGTGAAGGCGGCGCTCGCCGACGCGGTCAAGAGGATCCGCGCCGGAGGCCACGAGCGCGAGCTCCCGGCGGGCACCCTGGCTCCGCTGGACCCGTGCGCGCTGCTCGGCCCCGCGACCACGGACCGGCTGATCGGGCCGGTCGTCGAAACGATCCGCGAACACCTGCACCAATGCCGGTACGACGCGGCGGGCAGCGTCCGCCTGAGCTTCGTGCGCGGGTACCCGCCCGCGCAATCGAAGGATTCGTACTACACGGCGACCGCCACTCTGGATCTCGGCGGTGCCAAGGTGTACCTGGCGAAGCTCGACGACGGCATCGCGCGCTCCCACTGCTCGCTGACCTGGCAGCACCGGTCCGTCAGCGAACGCGACGGGGAGAACGTCGAGCTGACGGTCGGGACAAGTGGTACCAAGATGACCGCCGACGAAGCCTGCGAAAAGGCGAAGGGCTTCGCCGGGGCGCTGCTGCCGAAACTTCCGAAACCCTAGGGCTGGCCAGTGAAACCGTTGAACCCCGGCGAACCCCGGCAGATCGGCCCGTACCGGATCGTCGCCGAGCTCGGTGAAGGCGGGATGGGCCGCGTCGTACTCGGCCTCGCCCCGGACGGCAGGCTCGTCGCCGTCAAGCAGCTGCACGCCCAGTTCGCGCACGATCCGCGCTTCCGTGAACGGTTCCGGCGCGAGGTCGCCACGTCGCGGCTGGTCTCCGGCGCCTACACCGCCGCCGTCATGGACGCCGACGCGGAAGCGGAAACCCCGTGGCTCGCCTCGGTCTTCGTCACCGGACCGTCCTTGAAGGAGGCCGTGGACGGTACCGGGCCGCTGCCCGTCGAGTCGGTGCGGCTGCTGGCGTCCGGGCTCGCCGCGGCGCTGACCGAGATCCACCGTGCCGGGCTGATCCACCGGGATCTCAAGCCCAGCAACATCATCCTGACGAGTGACGGCCCCAGGGTGATCGACTTCGGTATCGCGCGGGTGGCGGAGGACGCGCAGGAGCTCACCGGAACGGGCGCGATCATCGGGTCGCCCGCGTTCATGTCCCCGGAACAGGCGGGCAGCGGGCGGATCACCGGCGCGAGCGACGTGTTCTCCCTCGGCGCGATCCTGGTCATGGCCGCGACCGGACGCGGCCCCTTCACCGGGCCGACCGCGCCACAGACCCTGTATAACGTCGTGCACACCGCGGCGGATTTCAGCGGCGTCCCGGACGAAATCCGGCGCATCGCGGAGCCCTGCCTGGCCAAGGATCCCGCGCGACGGCCGACTCCGGAACAGATCCTGGACTTCCTCGGCCCGGTGCCGCCGGGCGCGGCGCCCTGGCCGCCCGCCGTGCACGCCCGGATCCAGCGGCAGGACGCGGAAGTACGTTCGGTACTGGCCCTGCCGCTGCCGATCTGGCGTCCGCCGCCCAAGAAGATGGCGCCGCGGACGAAGAAGATCCTGTTCGGCTCGCTCGCCGCGGTCGTCCTGGTCCTCATTTCGGGGATGGTCGCGCTCGGTCTCACCATCGCCGACTACGCCAAACCGGAAGATCCCGGGACGACCTCGCTGTCGGCGACCGAGGCGCTCGGCGCGGAACGCCTGCGTCTGGTGGATCCGTGCAAGGTGCTCGCGGGCCGGTTCGTGCAGGAATTCGGCACCCTGAAACCGGAGACGCGCCCGACCTTCCCCGCTCGCTGCAAGTACACCGGTCTCAGGGGCGTCACCTTCGAACTCCGGCTCGGCGAAGGAGTGAGCACCAGCAGCCTCGAACGGACGGACCGCACGGCCGAAGGCTTTCCGTTGCTGCGCAGCACGATCAGCGGCGGATGCGATTCGGTGGCCCAGCTGCCCACGGACCGGCGGCTCGGCGTCGTCGTCTCCCATCCCGGCCGGGATGGTGATCCGTGCAAGGCCGCCGACGACATGCTGACCGCCGCGCTCACCCGGCTGCGCACGCACGAGGTCGACCGAGCGGGTGAACCGGCGAGCCTTCTCCCGCTCGATCCGTGCACGATCGCCGATCCGGCGGTGCTCGGCAAGACCATGCCCAACGCGCAGGCAGCCCCGCGGACATTGCGGATCTGTGAGTGGGTGGGTGGCGGGGACACACTGACCGTCGAGTTGCAGCGAGGTTCCTACGCGCCGGAGGGTTCGCCGGTCGACCTCGGCAGCGGGGTCACCGGCGACCTACGGGAGTCCGGCTCGAACTGCGGCGTCACCTGGCAGCATCGCCCGCTGCCGGACCGCGAAGCCGAACACGTCGCCGTCCGGCTGCTGGGGCGGGACGGGAGCAGAAGCCCCTGCGACCGGGCGAAGGAGATCGCGGGCTCGGTCGCTGCGCGGCTGCCGAAACCGTGAGCTCCGCGGGAAGGCAACCCCCTGTGACAGCCCGGAAACGGGGTCCGCTAAGCTATTGCCAGTACGAACGACACACCACGCGCGTTTAGCTCAGCGGGAGAGCGCTTCCCTGACACGGAAGAGGTCACTGGTTCAATCCCAGTATCGCGCACCAGGTTCGCTTCCCCGGCGGACCGGAGTTCGTACCGCGGGCGATTAGCTCAGGGGGAGAGCGCTTCGTTCACACCGAAGAGGTCACTGGTTCGATCCCAGTATCGCCCACCGCAGTGAAGGCCCCACCCGGCGAGGGTGGGGCCTTTTTGCGTCTCTAGCGCGCGACAGGATCGGCCAGGCGGTCGTGAGCTGGCGACGGCCGACGTTGCGAAAGCCACTTTCGCAACGTTGAAGGTTGCGAAAGTGGCTTTCGCAACCCTTCCTCAAGCGGGCAACGAGCCGCGAAGCCTCAGTGCCTCGATCATCGGCGTGAGCGTGTCCATGGTCGCGGCGAGGTCGGCCTTCGGCTCGGGAGAGTGGGCGAGCCAGACGGCTGCCTCGTTCATCGCACCGGAAAGCAGGCGTACCAACGGTTCGACGGGCCGCTTCGCCAGGACACCGTCGGCCATCAGGCCGGTCAGCGCCTCGGCGAGGTGCCGGGCGGACGACTCCGCGTCCAGCTCACGCCAGTCCTGCCAGCCGACCACCGAAGGGCCGTCCAGCAGCATGATCTGCTGGGTCTCCGGATCGGTCGCCGCGGCGAGGAACGCGCGGCAGCCGGCGAGCAGCCCGGCCCACGAGTCCGGCGCGGTGTCCGCGGCCCGCGCGATCTGCTCGCCGACGTCGTGCTGCACGACGCCGAGCACGTGCCGGAACAGGTCCGCCTTGCTGCTGAAGTGGTGGTAGAGCGCGC
Organism: Amycolatopsis sp. NPDC000009; assembly: GCF_055563465.1. Classification (NCBI taxonomy): domain Bacteria; kingdom Bacillati; phylum Actinomycetota; class Actinomycetes; order Pseudonocardiales; family Pseudonocardiaceae; genus Amycolatopsis; species Amycolatopsis sp. NPDC000009. The sequence continues at coordinate 30,699 of NZ_JBVHDI010000026.1, read as the reverse complement.
CTTTGCTCACGCCCGCGGTCTGCGCGATGGTCTCCAGCCCGACCTTGCCGTACCCGTGTTCGGCGAACAGCCGCCGGGCGGTGGCGGTCAACGCCTCCATCGTCTCTTCGCGTTGCTGCTGCTTCGTGCGGGTCACGGCTCGAATCTTGACATACCGACCGTCGGTTGGCTAACTTCGGAGAAACAAACCGACGGTCGGTATTGTTCGCGAGCAAGGTGGCATCATGCGTCTGACCAGCTTTTATCCCGTCCTCATGACCGAGAAGATCGCCGAGACCCGGGACTTCTACTGCCACCACTTCGGCTTCGAGCCCACGTTCGAAGCCGACTGGTACGTCAGCCTCAAACGCGGCGAGTGGGAACTGGCGATCCTCGCCCCCGGGCACGAGACCATTCCCGCCGGGGCGGGCAAGCCCGTGCAGGGACTGTTGCTGAACTTCGAGGTCGAAGACGCCGACGCCGAGCACCGGCGGCTGGTCGTGGAGGCGGGCCTGACCGAGGCGCTCTCCCTGCGCAGCGAGGAGTTCGGGCAGCGGCATTTCATCGTCGCCGACCCCAACGGCGTGCTGATCGACGTGATCCAGGAGATCCCGCCGACCGGCGAGTTCGCCGGGCAGTTCACCGACGAGGCGCGCCCGAGCTGACGAGAACGGCCAAAACGAACAGCCCGCAAGCGACGGCCGCCGACACCTGCAACCCTGTGGTGCAGGCGGCTTTCGCGGCATCGAGCACTTCGCCGGCTAAATGCGACGTGAGGCCCGAGGCGGCCGTCTCCGCCTGGGCCGGTCCTGACAGCGCGAGCAGCCGCGCGGGTTCCGGTACGCCGGACGGGACGGCCAGGTGTCCCGCGTACACCGCGGCGGCCAGGGAACCGAACACCGTCGTCCCGAAGCCGGCGCCCAGTTCGTAGCCCGTCTTCTCCACCGCCGCGGCGCCGCCGGCCTGGTCCGCGGAGGTCGCCGAAAGCAGGGTGTCGGTGCTCGACGTGAGCGCGAGTGCCATTCCCAGGCCCAGCCCGGTCAGCCCCGTGCCCAGCAGTACCGGCGACGTGAGCGCGGCCGATCCCGCCGCCGGGACCAGCAACGACACCGCCGCGACGGCGAACCCGGCCGTGCGGACCCGGGCGTTGCCGAAGCGTCCCAGCAGTGACGGGGTCACGACACTGCCGACGGCCGAAGCGCCCAGCACCAGGAGCAACCGGCCCGCCGCCGCGGTGGGCGAAAGCCCGAGCACCACCTGCAGGTACTGGGCGAACAGCAGGCCGAGACCGACGAGGGTGCTCATCACCAGCAGCACCCCGCCCACCGCGGCCCGCACGCCCGGCCGCCGGAACAGGGCGAGGTCCAGTAGCGGCGGATCGGTCCGGCGCTGGCGGCGCAGGAACAGTCCGATGAGGACACAACCGGTCGCCCCCGACGCGACGGCCGTGGTCCACGAGCCGGGATGCCCGACGGCGAAGGCGATCCCGAGGACGCCGCCCGCGGCGAGGGCGGCGCTCAGCGCGTCCCACGAGCCCCGGCCCGGCGGACTACGGGGGAGCCACCGCAGCGCCAGCACGACCGCCGCCAGGATCACCGGCGGATTCAGCAGGAACGTCGCCCGCCAGCCCCACGCCTCGACGAGCACTCCGCCGAGGATCGGCCCGAACACCGATCCGGTACCCGCGATCCCGCTGCACACCGCGATCGCCGTGCGGCGACGGCGCTGCTCCGGGAACAGCTCGCGGAGCAGCGACATCGTCACCGGCATGATCATCGCGCCACCGCAGCCCAGCAACGCGCGGAACGCCAGCAGTACCGGGACGTTCGGCGCGAACGCGCAGCCGAGCGACGCGAGCCCGAACACGACGTACCCGGCGACCAGCACGCGCCGCCGCCCGTACCGGTCGCCGAGGGTGCCGAACGGCAGCAGCAGCGGCGCGGCGGTCAGCGGGTAGATCGCCACGATCCACACCTGAGCCGCCGCGCCCGGCCGCAGCTGCCGGACGAGATCGGGCAACGCGACGTGCAGCACGGTCGCGTCGACCGCCACGAGGAAGAGCCCGGCGCCGAGTACCGCCAGCAGCGGCCAGGCGCGGTCGACCGCTCGCTCGGCCCGGGCCGTGGTCACAGGAGTCCCGTCAGATGCCTCGCCACGACATCGACGCAGGGCGGGTCGACGACCGACAGGTGATGCGCCTCGACCGGCACGATCTCCAGCCCCGGGCACACCTCCGCCCAGCCCGCCGCGAGATCCGTGCGCGAATATCGCGGCTCCATCGCCAGCCCGGCCGCGTACTGCTCGGTCGCCCGGTAGAGCACGACCCGTCCGTCGTAACGGCGGGGCGTACCGCGTTCGGCGGCGAGCGTGTCCAAAAAGGACTGACGCTGGTGCCGGAGCACACCGGGGCTGAGCAAGCCCGCCTCGGCGACCCGCCGCATGGTCAGCTCGATCTGTTCCTCTTCGGGCAGCGGGGCGAGTTCCTCGTGGCCGAGCCGCACTTCGCGGCCGTAGGTCCCCTCGACGTAGCCGGTGAACCGCAGGAACCGCCGGGCGGACGACGCCCTCGGATCGAGGTCCGGCTCCGGGAGCGGGAGCATGGTGTCGATCAGCGCGACGAACTCGACCTCTTCCCCTTCTTCGGCGAGCCGCGCGGCGACGCCGTAGGCCAGCGCCCCGCCGAACGACCAGCCCGCCAGCCGGTACGGCCGGCCGCGACGCTGTGCCCGTACCAAGGGCAACAACTGCTCGACCCGGTCTTCGATGCTGGCGCCGGGAACGCGTTCGAACCCAACGCACGGCACCGAGGTGGGCAACCGGTCCAGCAGCGGCCGGTACACGGTGCAGGTGCTCCCGCCGGGGTGGAACAGCAGGAGCGGCGCGACTCCCGCTTCGCCAGGGGCGAGGACGTGCACCGGCCCTCGCTCCTCTCTCGTGTCGAGGATGGCGCGGGCGACGTCGGCGATGGCCGCGAGCGAATCGTGCCGCCGGAGTTCGGCGGCGGTGACCGGCGTGTCGAGCTCGGTGCTGAGCCCCTCGGCGAGCAGTTCGGCCAGCCGGTCCGGTGTGCCCGTCTCGGTCAGCCGAACGTGCGTGCCGGTCGCTTCCGCCCCGGTGTACTCCTGCCACAGGCGCAGGACGAGGCGGTCCGCCGCGTCCCAGGCTCGGCCCCGGGACGGCAGTGGTTCCTCGTTTTCGCGGGGCACGAGATCGCGGCTGAGATCGGCGAGGGTGGCGCCGCGAAGCACACTCACGGCGTCGGGTTCCGTGCCGAACTCCCGGCGGACGGCTTCGCGGATCCGGTTCGCCATCAGGGAATCCAGCCCGAGTTCCACCAGCGGGACGTCGGCGTCGAGGCGTTCGGGACGCAGTCCCATGACGGCGGCGACGATCTCGGTCAGCCGGTCGCCCCCGGCGGCCCGGACGGGTTCGGGCTCCGGCGCGCGTGCCGCGAACGCCGGTGGCGCTTCGGCCGTGGTGTACCAGTGGCGTTCGTGCCGCCACGGCATCGGCGGGACGTCGGCCAGCCGGGCACCGTCGTCCGGATCGGCGGTGGTGATCCGGGTGCCCGCGCAGTACAACTCGGCCGCGGCGGCGCCCAGCGTGCGGACCTCGTCCTGGCCCCGGCGCAGGGTTCCGGTGACGACGGCGTCGTGGACGCCCTCGGCTTCGAGTGTCCTCGCCACCGAGCCCCGCAGGATCGGATGTGGCGAGACCTCCAGGAAGACACGGTGCCCGTCGCCGGCGGCGGCCGCCACGGCCTGCCGGAACCGCACCGGGCGGCGCAGGTGCGCGGCCCAGTACCCGGCGTCGAAGTCCGGCAGTTCCCGGGGATCGGCCAGAACCGTGTCGTACCAAGGCACCGTCGGACGGCGGCCGCCCAGTTCGGCGAGCGCCTCCCGGAGCGCGGGCAGCACCGGATCGACCCGGGCGGAGTGCCCGGCGACCTCGACCGGCAGCCGCCGCGCGGCCAGCCCGGCGGCTTGGAGTTCCGCGACGAGCAGATCGAGCACGGTCGCGTCCCCGGCCACGGTCAGCTGCCCCGGCGCGGACTCGACGGCGAGTTCGATGTCGGGGTACAGCTCCAGTTCCTCCGGCGCCAGTTCGACCGCCGCCATCGCGCCGCCCGGGCCGAGGGTGCCCAGAAGCCGGGCACGGGTCGCGACCAGGTGGACGGCCTCGTCCGGGGTGAGCACACCGCTCACCACGGCGGCGGCCGCGGAGCCGAGCGAGTGCCCGACGACGGCCGAGGGCCGGACCCCGAGCGCCTCCCACTGCGCGGCCAGCGCGATCTGCGTCCCGAAGATGGCCGTCTGGGTTTCGGGCAGGGACAAGGAATCCCCGCTGGTGAGCAGCGCGCGCAGCGAGCGGCCGGTGTGCTCGGTGAACAGGTCGTGCAGCTTGTCGACCTGCGCGGCGAACGCGGGTTCGGCGCGCAGCAGCCCTTGCCCCATCCCCGGCCACTGGGAGCCGTGACCGGAGAACACGAAGACCGGGCCGCCGGTGCTCACGGTGGTGCCGGTGACAGCGCCAGCGGGCAGCGGATCGGCGCCGGAACCGACGGCGCGCAGCAGGACCGCCAGTTCGGCGGTGTCGCCCGCGACGACGGCGGCGCGGTGTGGTCCGCCGTTGTCGCGCCGGGACAACGTGTGGGTGATGTCGGCGAGGGACGCCGACGGCGCAGATTCCACCCAGTCCGCCAGCTGAGCCGCGCGTTCGGTGAGCCGGTCGCGGGTGCGGGCGGACAGCAGCCCGATCCGGACGTCGGCCCGGTCCGGCACGGGGTCCAGCGGCGGCGCCTGTTCGAGGACGACGTGCGCGTTGGTCCCGCCGAACCCGAACGCGGACACGCCCGCCGTGGCGCGGCCGGACCGGCGCGGCCACGGCGTCGGTTCGGTCACCACCTTCAGGCGAAGGTCGTCGAACGGGATGTGCGGATTGGGGGCGGAGAAGTGCAGTTGTGGCGGTAGTTCGTCCTTGGTCATCGCGAGGACGACCTTGATCAGCCCGGCGATCCCCGCGGCCGCCTCGGCGTGCGCGATGTTCGTCTTCACCGAGCCGATCAGCAGCGGGGCGTCGGCTCGCCGGTCCTTGCCGAGCACGGCGCCGAGCGAGCGGGCCTCGATCGGGTCACCGAGCAGCGTGCCGGTGCCGTGCGCCTCGACGTAGTCCACAGTGGACGGATCGAGCCGGGCACCGTGGTACGCCGTGCGCAGCATGTCCTGCTGGGCGACGGGGTTCGGTGCCGCCATGCCCTGTGACCGGCCGTCGGAGTTGACCGCGGTGGAGCGGATCACCGCCAGGACCCGGTCACCGTCGTACTCGGCGTCGGTCAGCCGCTTGAGCACGACGACACCGCAGCCCTCGGCACGCGCGATGCCGTCGGCCTCCGCGGCGAACGTCTTGCACCGCCCGTCCGAGGCGAGCAGCCCCGCCGCGGCGAACGCGGCGGTCGGACCGGGCAGCAGCATGAGGTTCACCCCGCCGGCCAAGGCCAGATCCGCCTCGCCGTCACGCAGCGCCCGCACCGCGTGGTGCACCGCGACCAGTGACGACGAGCAGGCGGTGTCCACCGCCATACTCGGCCCGCGCAGGTCGTAGACGTACGAGAGCCGGTTGGCCGCGATACTCCCGGCGGCGCCGGTCGCGGTCCAGAGGTCGACACCACCGCCCGACATCGTGAGATGCCCGTAGTCGTGGGTCGAGATCCCGGTGAACACGCCGGTCCGGCTGCCACGCAGGGAGGCCGGGGCGATGCCGGCGTGTTCGAGCGCGGCCCAGGCGACCTCCAGCAGCATCCGCTGCTGCGGGTCCATTGTGGACGCCTCGCGCGGAGTGATGCCGAAGTGGTCTGCGTCGAAACCGGCCACGTCGTCGAGGAATCCGCCCACGATCGGCGCCGCCTCGGCGTCCCACCGGCCCGGAGGCGCGGTCCGGACGGCGTCCCGTCCGCTGCGGAGCAGCTCCCAGAACTCGTCGAGACCGTCCGCGCCCGGCCAGCGGCAACCGAGGCCGACGACGGCGATCGGGTCGGTCCGGCGACGGTCCGTGCCCGGCTGCCCGGGTTCGGGCTCCGTGTCGCCGGTGAGCGAGCGGGCCAGGTGATCGATGGTCGGGCTTTCCCACAGCAGGGTGGCCGGGAGCGGGGTGCCGAGCAGCTCTTCGAGATCGGCGGCGATACCGACGGCCTGGCGGGAGGACAGGCCGTAGTCGCTGAGCGGACGGTCGGCTTCGAGCCGGGCCGCGTCGACGCCGGTGTGCCCGGCGACGGTGTCGAGCAGCCAGCGGCGCAGTGCCGGGGTGTCGAACGACGGGTTTCTCATCGCACCAAGGCCTTTCCGTAATCACCGGCGAGATAGCGGTCGCGGCAGGCGCTCCGCGCGATCTTCCCGCTGGAGGTCCGCGGGACCAGGCCCGCCGGGACGAGCACGACGTCACGCAGGGCGAGGCCGTGCGCGTCGGAGACGAGCCGCCGGATCGACGCTTCGAGCGCCCGTTCGTCCTCCGTGGTCAGCGCGGTGTGACCGCGGTGCTCGGCGACGACGACCGCGGATTCGGTGTCGGTGCCTTCGATGGCGAACGCGGCGACACTGCCGGGTCGGATGTCACGGTCGGCCGAGGCAGCGGTCGCCTCCACGTCCTGCGGGTAGTGGTTACGGCCGTCGACGATGAGCAGGTCCTTGATCCGGCCCGCGATGTAGACCTCGCCGTCGTGCCGGACACCGAGGTCGCCCGTGCGCAGCCAGGGCCCCGCCGGCAGTTCCCCGTGGTCGCCGGTCAGCCGGGCACCGAAGGTTTCGGTGCTCTCCAGGGGTTTCTGCCAATAGCCGGTGCCGACGTTGGGACCGTGGACCCAGATCTCGCCGACCGCGCCGTCTTCGAGCGCGACACCGGTTTCCGGGTCGACCAGCGCGACGTGCTGCCCCACCGGGACGCCGCAGGCGACCAGCCGGAGACCGGTTTCCGCCTGCCGCGCCGTTCCCGCTCCCAACGCGACGCGGTCGAACGTGGTGACCCGCGGGGGGACGCCGGGACCGGTGGTGACGAAGACGGTCGCCTCGGCCAGCCCGTACGCGGGCCGCGTCTTGTCCGGGGTGTACCCGACCTCGGCGAAAGTGTCATGGAACCGGTCGAGCACGCCGGGGTTGATCGGCTCGGCGCCGTTGACGATCGCGGCGACGCGGTCGAGGCGGAGCTTGGCGCGGTCCTCCTCGCGCACGCGGCTCGCGGCGTAGTGGAACGCGAAGTTCGGGGCGGCGCTCCAGCTCGCGTTGTGGTCGCCGAGCAACTCCAGCCAGCGCACGGGGCGCTCGATGAAGGCCAGCGGGTCCATCAGCACCGACCGCATACCCATCGCCAGCGGCGTGATCAGGCCGAGCACGAGACCCATGTCGTGGAACAACGGCAGCCACGACACCGTCGCGCCCGCCGGGTCGATCCCGAGTCCGTGCACCGCCTGGCTGACATTGGCGAGCACGTTCTCGTGGGTCAGCACCACTCCCGCCGGGCTGCGGGTCGAACCTGACGTGTACTGCAGGTACGCCACGTCGTCCGGCGCCGGGGCCGGGGCGGGCCAGGCGCGGCCAGGCCCCGCGGCCGGCTTGTCGGCCGCGACCATGGCGACGCGCTCACCGCCGGGAAGGCCTGCCAGGAACTCGCGGACCGCGTCCACCGACGCGGACGTGGTGACCACCGCGGTGGGGGCGCAGTCGGTCAGCACCGCGGCGAGTCGTCCGGCGTGCCCGGGCAGCCCGGGATCGAACAACGGCACGGCGATCGCGCCCGCGGTGATCGCGCCGAGGAACGCGACGACGTAATCGGCGCTCTGCGGGCACAGCACCGCCACCCGGTCGCCGGGCCGGACGGGCAGTGCCGCCGCGACGGCGTCGACGCGCTCCTGGAGTTGTTTCCAGCTCAGCGTCTTCCGTCGTCCGGCGCGATCGGCCGAAAAGTCGGCGAAGGTGAGCGCGGGCCGGTCGCCGTCGGTGTCCGCCCAATGCCGGAGGCAGGCGGGGAGGGTGTTTCCGGGGGCCAGGGACATGGCGTCTCCTCGGGGTTCGGCGGGGTGGTGCGGGGGATCAGCGGCCGAGCGGCCCTGCGGCGTGCAGCCAGGCGGCGACCGCGAGGGCGTCGAGATCGAGGCCGGTCGTTCCGGCGTCACGAAGCACGACCAAAACGTCGTCGGCGGCGATGGCGACGGTGCGCAGACGCAGCCCGGGAAGCTCGGGGGGCTGCCCGGGTAGCGTCAGGAGTTGTTGATAGGAAAGGGTTTTCGCCCCCGGAACGGCGGGGGCGGGGTGGACGGTGACGGTCGACACCGCGGTACCGGCCGCGTCGTCGACCGTCACCTTCGAGCACCGTCCGGCCTGCGCGGCCCACGCCGTCAGATCGGGCGGGTTCGTCGTGCGCGCGACGAGTTCGGAGACCTGTCCGCCGGGTACGGCGGACTGGAAGCCCTGCCCGGTGGCGCCGGTGCCGACCAGCCTGCCGTGGACGACGTCCTCGCATCCGCCGACGTCGACCCTGCCGCGTTTCCCGTCCGAAGTGGACAGTGTCGACGCCAGGTCGAAGCCGTCGCGCGCGGACGCGTCCGGCACGGTTTCCGGAGGCAGCAGGGCGGTGGGCGGAACGGCGGGGGAAGGCGGTGCGGGCGCCGCCTGAATCGATTCTCCGGAGGCGCCGGAAAGGGTCGCCACCGCGGCGGCGGATACGACGAGAGCGCGAATTCGGGCAGCCATGAATAGCCCTTTCGGAAGGGTCCTGATGGGGTCTGGTCCCTTCGGTGGGACGCGGGCGCCGGGTCGCGTCAGAGGACGCCGAACCCGGGCGGCACGACGAAGGCTACGACGGGAAATCGAATACCGGAAGGCGTCAAGAGAACGTAAATGTCCTTCGTGTACGGGGCGTGACCTGCGGGTTCCGCGATTTCCGCTGGTATGCGAGCAGGTCTGGTACTCCCGTGCCACAGTCCTTCACTGTCCGTGAGCGCCGGGTCACCCTGATGGGGGAGGTGGAGGCATTTCTTGTTTCCCTGGCATTCATATTGTCCTCCCGGATTGTGGGCAGGACAATTGCCTGCAGGGGGTCCGTCCGCTTAACGTGTCGCCACCTCTGATTTTCTTTCTCGGGTAATCGCCGTCACATTTTCGAATTCGATCGAACGACCGGGACGAAGGATTTCGTATGCGCACTACTTCGAGGCGGCTACGGGCCGTCGCGTCGCTGGCGGTCGCGGCGTGTTTGCTGCCGAGCGTCGCCGCGGCACCGGCGTGGGCCGAGGGCGGGATCCCGGACGCCCGTGCCGACGACGGCTCGCACGTCGTCGCCCAGACCACTGTGGACGGTGACCCGCGGATGCTGGATCTCACCGTGCGCTCGGTCGGCGTCGGGAGCTATGCGATGGTCCGGCTGATCCTGCCGTCGCGGTGGGCCGCGGAACCGGACCGGAAGTGGCCGGCGGTGTACCTGCTCGCCGGGGAGACCCGTCTGCAGGACTACCGTGGCTGGACCGCCAATACCGACATCCGGAAACTCGCCGACGATTCCGGTGCGCTGGTGGTGATGCCGGGTTCCGGATCCGCCGGGTTCTTTTCCGACTGGTGGAATTACGGCAAGAACGTCGTGCTCAACCAGTGGGAGACGTTCACCGCGGTCGAGATCCCGCAGCTGATCGATCGCGGCTACCGGGGGGATGGGCGGCGGGTCGCGGCAGGGCTCTCGCTCGGCGGGTACGGCGCGGTGGAACTCGCCGCCCGGCGGCCGGGGGTGTTCCGGTTCGCCGGGTCGTTCAGCGGCAACCTCAACCCCACCGGCCCGTACGGCGAGCTTCTGACCAGCGCGATCGTCGCCTCGGCCAGGCAGGATCCCGAAGCGCTCTGGGGCGACAGGCGGCGCGAGTCGTCCCGCTGGGACGCACACGATCCGCTGGTGAACGCCGACCGCCTCCGCGGCACCGAGCTGTATCTGTCCACGGGCAACGGCCTGCCTGGGCCGTTCGACGGAAAGCTCCCGATCGACGTGCTGCCCGGCGCGATGCTGCTCGAATTCCTGTGCTCCGGCCAGACCACCGCGATGGCGGACCGGCTGAACCGGCTCGGCGTCCCCGTCATGACGGACTTCTACGGGCCGGGCACACACCACTGGGCGTACTGGCAGGACCAGCTGCACAAGACCTGGCCGAGGATGTTGCGGGCGCTTTCCGCGCCGGTGAAGCAGGGGGAGGCGTCGTGACCCGTCCGTCCTTTGTGGTCACCGGGGCTTCGAGCGGGATCGGCCGGGCGTGCGTGGCCGAACTCGTCCGGCGGGGAGCTCACGTCTGGGCCGGTGTGCGCACCGACGCGGACGAAGCGGACCTCGTGCGCACCTTCGGCGAAGCGGTCACCGTGCTGCGCATGGATCTCCGCGACACGGCGTCGATCGCGGCGTGCGGCGAGAAGGTCGCGGCCGCGGGTCCGTTACGCGGTCTGGTGAACAACGCGGGAATGGCCCGGCCGGGACCGCTGGAACACGTCCCACTCGAGGACTTCCGGCAGCAGCTGGAGGTCAACGTCACCGGCCAGCTGGCCGTCACGCAGGCGATGCTTCCCGCGCTGCGCGCCGCGTCCGCCGCCAGGGTGGTGACGGTCGGGTCGATGGGCGGGCGGATCGCCGGACCGATGGTCGGGCCGTATCACACCTCGAAGTTCGCGCTGGTCGGCTTGACCGACAGCCTGCGCGCCGAACTGGCCCCGTCCGGGATCCGGGTGGTCCTCGTCGAGCCCGGTGCCGTCGCCACGTCGATCTGGCCGCGCGCCCGCGCCGCCGCCGAAGAGGTCCGTGCCGCCCTGCCGCGGGCTGCGCGGGAAAGGTATGCGGCGCAACTGGACGAGGCCGAACGCAGTGCGGAGCGGTCCGCGCGGAACGGTGTCTCGCCCGAGCGGGCGGCACGGGCCGTCGTCCACGCGCTGACCGCCCGGCGGGTCGCGCCGCGGTACCTGGTCGGCAGGGACGCGCATGTCGCGGCGGTACTGGCGAAGCTGCCGTTCCGCCTCCGCTACCGGTTGACGGCAGCGAAGCGATGACCCGGCTCGTCGTGATCGTCGCTCCGGGTTCCCGCGGCGACGTCCAGCCGTGCATCGCACTGGGGCGCGGTCTCGACGGCGATCGGGTCCGGGTGCTGGCGGCCGAGCGGTTCCGGACGCTGGTGACCTCGCACGGCCTGGATTTCGCGCCGCTTTCCGCCGACCCGAGCGAGATCCTGGGTTCGGACGGTGGCCGCGAATGGACCGAGGGGCGCACGCCCGCGGCCTTCCTTCGCGGGTTGCGCGGCGCACTGGCGCCGGTGATGGAGCGTCTGCTGGCCGACGTCCGGCAAGGAGCGGCCGGTGCCGATCTCGTTCTCGCTCCGACGCTCGGGTTCCTCGGCGCGCACCTGGGTGCCTCGCTCGGCGTCCCCGACGTCGAACTGCATTACCAGCCCAGCGTGCCGACGCGGACGTTCGCGCATCCACTGGTGCCGTGGGCGGCCAGGACCGGGCCGTGCGGCAGGTGGCTGAGTTTCCACGCCGTCGACACCGTCGCCTGGCAGGTGCTGAGGCCGGAGGTGGACCGGTGGCGCGAGCGGTCACTGGGTCTGCCCGCGGCCGGTCTCCGCGGGCCACGGCGATCGGAAACCCCGGTGCTGTGCGGTTTTTCCGACGCGGTCGTGCCGAGGCCGAAGGATTGGCCATCGAGGGTGCACGTCACCGGGTACTGGTTTCTCGAAGCGCCCGCCGCGTGGCGGCCGGACCCGCGACTGCGGGATTTCCTCGCGTCCGGGCCGCCTCCGGTGTACGTCGGCTTCGGCAGCATGCGGCCGTCGGAGGCGGAACGGACGTTCGGCGCCGTCCGCGCGGCGTTGCGCCGGGCAGGGTTGCGCGGCCTGCTCGGTACCGATGCCGCGTCCGAAGACGACGACCTGCTGACGATCGGGGACGTCCCGCACGCGTGGCTGTTCCCACGCACGGCGGCGGTGGTGCACCACGGCGGCGCGGGCACGACCGCGGCCGCGTTGCGTGCGGGCGTCCCTTCGCTGATCTGCCCGGTGTTCTCCGATCAGCCGTACTGGGGTGATCGCGTTTTCCGGCTCGGTGCGGGGCCGCGGCCGTTGCCGCTACGGGAGGTCGCGGCGGACTCGTTGACCGCGCGGCTGCTGGAGCTGTCCGGCAACCTGCTGTTCCGCCGCGGTGCCCAGTACGTCGCCGGGCGGCTGCGGGAGGAGGACGGGGTGGCACGGGCACGGGACGTCCTGCGCGAGCTGGGTTAGCGTCGCTCCGCGAGGTGGGTGACGAGGCGGCTGAAGCAGGACTGCCAGCCTTCGGAGTGGCTGTCGCGCTCCTCCACGGTCTCGAAGATCGCCTGGTGGAACGACATCTCGGTCTTCCCGTCGAGGTCGGAGAGGGTGACCGTGACGAGCGTGTCGTGCCCCCGGAAGCCTTCCGGCTCTTCCCAGGCGAAGCTGAAGACGAGCCGCTCCGGCGGGACGATCTCGTGGTAGACGCCCGACGCCCACAGGTCCGTCTCGCCGTCACTCATACAGATGCGCCACTTACCGCCCTTGGTGAGATTGACGGTGCAGGAAGTGGCGGTGAACCCGGTCGGGCCCCACCAGTGCGCGAGGTGGTCCGGGTCGGTCCAGACGCGGAAGACGAGGTCGCGGGGCGCGTCGAGGAGACGGTTGATCGTCAGGTCGGCCATGGATTCTCTTCCGCAGGGTATTCAACTCATCAGTTAATCAACGTACTGGTTGAACTGTAGTGGTCGTGTCAAGCGGCAGAGCCGTAACTCACGTGGTGCCGTGTGTTCCGCCTCCAAGCACGCGAGTTACGGCTGGAAGCACGCGAGTTACGGCTTGCCGCACGTCCGGAACTCGCCGCGAGTGTCGGTGCCGGTCCGTACGGTCGACGCATGACTCTGCGCTCAGCACTCTGGCTGCCGATCTTCGACGAACTGGCCGATCCGGTGATCATCGCGCGTCTCGCCGCCGAAGCCGAGGAAGCGGGCTGGCACGGCCTGTTCGTGTGGGATCACGTCCGCTGGCGTGAGCCGGTGCGGGCGATCGCCGACCCGTGGATCACCCTCGCCGCCGTCGCGTCCGCCACCGAGAACCTCGCCATCGGTCCGATGGTCACGCCGTTGGCCCGCCGCCGTCCGGTCAAACTCGCCCGGGAGACGGCTACCCTCGACCGGTTGAGCGGCGGGAGGCTGATCCTCGGCGCAGGGCTCGGCAGCGACCGCTTCGGCGGGGAGTTCTCGAAGACCGGCGACGAACAGAACGACCGCAAACGCGCCGAGATGCTCGACGAATCGCTCGACATCCTCACCGCCGCGTGGTCCGGCGAGCCCGTGCGGCATCACGGCGCGCACTACACGGTCGACGACATCACCTTCCTGCCCCGGCCGGCGCGGCCGATCCCGGTGTGGCTGGCTGGCTTCCCCGGGAAGGCGAAGCCGATGCGCAGGGCGGCGCGGTACGACGGGTTCTTCCCGGTGCACCTGCCGCACGCGGAGGAGTACGCCGAGATGGTCGAGACGATCACTTCGCTGCGCGAAGACACCGAGAAGCCGTACGACTTCGCCATCGGCGTCCCCGCGGGCACGGATCTCGCGCCCTACGAACGGGCGGGCGCCACCTGGTGGATGGCCGAATTTCCCTGGGACGACCTGTCCGTCGACGCGGTGCGCGGCGTGCTGCGGGATGGCCCGGCTTGACCCAACCTTTAATATCTCTTTACCAAGTGCGATACTGGACCGGCGAGGGGAGTACTTCCCAAGGGTCTGCCCGGTCAATACGGACGCTCCGCTGGTGTCCCCGGGAGGCCGCCCCACAGGGGTGAAGGAGACCTCGAACTTCGAGTTCGAGGAGGCTCCATGCCCGAGTCCGTGGCAACCGTGGGATCGCCGGGGTTGTGGGCGATCAGTATCGCCGTCCTGCTGGCGCTGCTCGTCGCCGATTTCGCGGTGACCCGTCGCCCGCACGAGGTGTCGATGCGGGAGGCCGTCGGCTGGTCGGTCTTCTACCTCGCGCTTCCGGTCGTGTTCGGGCTCTGGCTGTGGCTGGAGTTCGGTGGCGGCCAGGCGCTGGAGTTCATGACGGGTTTCGTCGTCGAGAAGTCCCTGTCGGTCGACAACCTGTTCGTCTTCATGCTGCTGCTCGCCGCCTTCGCGGTCCCTGCGGCCGTGCAGCAGCGTGTGCTGTTGTACGGCATCGTGGGGGCGCTGGTGCTCCGCGGCCTGTTCATCGCGGCCGGTGCCGCCATGCTGTCGGCGGGCACCTGGGCGTTCCTCGTGTTCGGCGTGATCCTGTTCGTCTCGGCGGTCAAGATCCTGCACGAGGCCATGTCCGGCGGCGAGAAGGAGCTGGACCTTTCGAAACTGCGGTCGGTCCGGTTGCTGCGACGGCTGATGCCGGTCACCGACGACTACCGCGGCACCCGGCTCACCGTGCGTGAACACGGGCGCCGCGCGCTCACCCCGCTGGCGGTCGTCGTCGTCGCGGTGTTCGCCACCGACGTGGTGTTCGCGGTCGATTCGGTGCCCGCGGTCTACGGCATCACCGAAGACCCGTACCTCGTGTTCGCCACCAACGCCTTCGCGCTGATGGGCTTGCGCGCCTTGTACTTCGTGCTCCACTCGGCGCTCGCGAAGCTGGTCCACCTGAACCACGGCCTCGCCATCATCCTCGCCTTCATCGGGGTGAAGCTGGTCCTGCACTGGGCACACGGGATCTGGCCGTCGGTGCCGCAGGTCCCGACCCCGGCCTCACTGGGCGTGATCGTCGCCGTCCTGGTCACGGTTTCGTTCACCAGCCTGTACGCACGCCGCCGGGAAGCCGCCAGGACGGCACGGGAGTGAGCGATGATCACCGAACTCGTCGTCGGCTTCCTGCTCGACCTGGCCATCGCCGCCGTCTTCCTCGCCGCGGTGCTTCTGGTCTTCGCGGCGATGCGGCCACCGCGCTGACCTCAGGGAAAGCGGATCACGGTGATGCCGGCCAGTACGAAGAACACCAGCACCACCAGGGTGCCGCTGTGCCCGCCCGACGAGCTGGTCACCACCTGCTCGACGGCGCCGGTCAGCCGCACGCCGCAGTCGGCGACGACGGTGTGCCTGCCCGCCTCGATCCGGGTGAACTCGACGGCCGCGGTGAAGGCCCCGGTGCCGTCGGCGTAGGCGCCGCCGACGCGCTCGCCGTCCGACGTCAGCGTGACCCGCTCGCCGGGTGGACATCCTTTGCCGGTCGCGGACAGCGCGTCGCCGGGCCGCACACTCGGCCGGTCGAGGATCAGGTCGTCCGGGCCCGGCGGCGTGCTGCTCGACGACGGGACGTCGGACGGCGGCGGGGGAGTGTCCGTTGTGGAGGGTGGGGTCGTCGGGGGCGGCGTCGTCGTGGTGACCGGCGTGGTCGGGGTGGTGGTCGTTCCGGGTCTGGTCGGGGTGGTCACCGGGACGGTCGGCTTCGTCGTCGGGGGCACCTTCGTCGTCGGCGGCGCCGTCGTCACGGTCCCGGTCACCTGGAAGGTCGCGGTTCCGGTCAACGGCTGACCGGTCCGCGCGTTCGTGCAGGTGCCCGTGACCGGGTGGCCGCCGGGCGTCGCGTTGCCCGGCACCGTCGCCCCGACCTGTCCGCTGGGGGCGCTGACCGAAGTGATGGCCGCTCCTTCCCAGGTGAAAGAAATCGGGCCTTTGCACGGGGAGAAATTCCAGGAAATGGTGAAAGAACTGCCGGCGGGACCGCTCGAAGGTTTCAAACCAACCGTGGACTGATAAGGGGACTGCTGCGCGTTTCCCGCTCCCACCTGGGAAATCAGGAACAACAACCCGGTCACGGTGCCGAATATCAGGCGAACCACGATACGCATTGGGACGTCCCTCTCCGGTGAGTACTCGCTGTAGCATTCCGGACCAGTCGGATAACGCAAACAGGGGATGCGCAAAATGGGACGTGTCATCGCGGCAGGGGTTGCGTTGGGTCTGTGCGCGGTCCTCCTCGGTTCGCCACCGGCAGGCGCGGACAGTGGCGGACTCGACCTGGCGGTCACCTTCGACGACCGGCCGATCACCAACGCCACGGTCGTGGTCGATCCGGCGAAACCACTCGAACTCACCGTCACGGCGACCAACAGCGGCGGTACCGCGGTCAAGGTCCGGAGCGTGCGGGTGTCCGGTGTGGCGCTCGCCCTGACTTTCTTCGCCTACGACACCACGGCGCCGTTCGAAGTCCCCGCGCACAGTCGCGTCACCAGGACCTTCGTGCTGGACATGGCCGACCTCTCCGGTCAGGCGATCGGGCTGCTCCCGTCGACGGTCGAATTGCTGGACGCCCAGCGCGGAACCCTCGGCGAGGCGACCACGGTCGCCGACATCCGCGGGTCCTTCTGGTCCGTCTACGGCGCTTTCGGGCTCGCGATGCTCGTGCTCACCGTGCTGGCCTGGCTGACGGCCCTGCTCGCGCTCGCCCGCCATCGGCTTCCCGCCAACCGGTGGCGCCGCGGCCTGCGTTTCCTGCCCGCCGGATTCGGCACCGGGCTCGTCGCCGTCGTCTCGCTGTCGGTGCTGCGGCTCGTCCCGCCGGAGCCCGCGATCGAGATCCCGGTGGTCCTCGGGGCCGCCGTCATCGCGTTCCTGCTCGGCTACCTCACCCCGCATCCCGCGCCAGGGCCCGCCGTCGACGAGACGGTCCGTATTCCCGGCTCCACCAAGGAATTCAACCGATGAGCGCACCCGCCGAGGTCGTCGCCGCGCTGCCGCAGTACGAGATCGGGCCGGCGATCGGCCAGGGCGGGATGGGGGTCGTCTTCGCCGGCGTCCACCGTTCGCTGCGCCGCGACGTCGCCATCAAACAGTTGCCGTGGGACGTGCTGAACCACGCGGTCAGCAGTGAGCTCTTCGACCGCGAAGCGCGCGTCCTGGCCAGCCTCGACCACCCGCATATCGTGCCCGTGTACGACTACGTGCGCACCGGCCGCGAGCACCTGATGGTGATGGAACGCCTCGACGGCGGCACCGTGCACAGCCGCTTCCGCAGCGGGGAGATCGGCGGGGAGCAGGCCTGCGCGATCGGGCTGGCGATGCTCGCCGGGCTCCACGCGGCGCACGAAGCCGGCGTGCTGCACCTGGACGTCAAGCCGAAGAACCTGCTCTTCACCACCCAAGGCGTGATGAAGGTGGCCGACTTCGGCATCGCGAAGGTGATCAGCGAAGGCGCCACCCTCGTCACGCACGGCGGCGAGGTCCTCGGCACACCCGCCTACATCGCGCCCGAGCAGGCGATGGGCAACGCGCTGAGCCCGGCGGCCGACGTCTACTCCGCGGGCACGGTGCTCTACGAACTGCTGTCCGGGAAGCTGCCGTTCGACAACACCCGCGGCGCGATCAGCATGATGCGCCAGCACATGTTCACCGATCCGCGCCCGATCGACGGCGTGCCCTCGCCGATCGCCGGGGTCGTCATGCGCAGTCTCTCGCGCGAGCTCGACTCCCGCTACCGCGACGCGGAGACCTTCGCCGCCGACCTCGCCTCGGCCGCCACCGCCGTGTACGGACCGGGCTGGCTGGAACGCTCGCGGGTGCCGGTGCGGCACCTCACCCCCCGGGTGATCTCCGCGTTCGGCACGTCCGCGCCGGCGGGAGACGGCCCGACACGGCCGGTTCACCGCCCCGCACCGGATCCGACGCTGTCGGCGACCCGCGCGGGCGTCGAGCCCGAGACCCGGCCCGGTGCGGTGCTCTGGTTCCGGCTGGCCGCGGCGGTCGCCGCGATCGCGCTCGTGGTGCTCACCCTGCTCACTCCGGAACGGCTGCCGCACGAGGCCACGACGCTGAACATCGACGGCGCCGCCGCATCGTCCGCGTCCGTCGACCTCAGCAAGACGTTCGCGGTGACGGGGGAGGGGCGCCCGGATCAGGTGACCCTCGACCTTTCGGCCGCCGGGATCCCGCTCGGTTCCGCGTCGGCGGTGCCGAAACCCGAGGGCGAGGGTTTCCGCGCCGATCTCGCTTTTCCCGGGCTCACCCGCTGGATCGCCGGCGGAGCCGTGACCGCGACCTTGACGGCCGACGGCGTCCCGAGGACTTTCACCGTCGTCACCCGGCAGCATCCGCTCGCGAGCGCGCTCGGCGCGGGCAGCCTGATCCTCGCCCTGTTCGCCTTGGCGTACCTGGAATCCGGGCTGCGGACCATCCGGAACGGACACCGCTGGCGTGGCGCGCTCGCCGGTGGCCCGGTGCTCGGCCTGCTGTTCGGCGCGACGGCGTGGCTATGCGTCTCGGTCCTGCGAGTGCACGAGCCCGCGGTGCCTTTCGGCGTCGGCTGTTCGATCGCGGGTGCCGTCGCGGCCGGTTTCGTGGTCGCGGCCGCCCGCGTCCGGCGCACGCGCTGAAACCCCGGGGGCGGCCTTCGCGGGCCGCCCCCGCGCCGGGATCACGACTTGCGGTGCTTGCCGTCGTCGTCGGTGACCTCGAACTGTTCCTTGCGCACCTTGCCGGAGATCGTCTGGTCCTCGGTGACGGTCTCGGTCTTGAGCCTCGCCCGTTCCACCGCGACGGTTTCCTTGTTCACCACCGGTTTCTCGGCGTGGAGCACGACTTCCTGCTCGTCCTCGGTGATCTCGGCGCGCTCGCCGCCCGGCTTCGTGATCGGCTCCCGTTCGACGCGCACCTCTTCGTGGCTGACCGGCACGGTGACCTGCTGTTCCTCGGTGACGACGTACTTGCGCAGCCGGACGTGCCCGGTCTCGACCTGCTCGGTGCCGACGTTCAGCTGTTCCTCGGACCGCGTCATGGTGGGCTCGGCGTCCCGGTTCTTCCGGCCGGCGTCCGTTCCCGTGTCCATGCCGGCCCTGGTCCGGCCGGCCTCGTCCCGGCCCCTGCCCCGGCCCTGCGCCCGGTCGTCCATCCGGCCGTCCGGCGAGGTCCTCGGCATCGGCAGCCCGTAGTGCTTGTAGAGCTGCGCGCTCTCCTCGGCGGACAAGTGGCCGTCGGCCTCGATACGAGGCGCGTCGGTGACCGCGTCCTTGTCGACGCGGACGTGCACTCCGTCCTGGTCAGCGTGCGCTCCGGAGAGCGGAACGAAGCTCTCCTTCGTGCCGAACAGGCCCGTCTTGACGGTGATCCATTCCGGCTGGCGAGTCGCGTCGGCGAGGTAGACGTTGCCCACCTTGCCGAGCTTGTTGCCGGTCGGGTCGACCACGGCACTGTCGATGAGTTCTTGCGGCTGCATGGTCTTCGCCATCGGTCCCGCTCCTCTCGGAAGATCCTTGCTGAGAAGCCCACCGTCGAACGGGCCGATGAGCACGGCAACCGTCGTGATGCACCTGTGGGTGACCCCGGAAAGTGGTGGTTTGAAGCCGCGATCACGGGCTAGGGCAGGCGTGTCGTCGCAGGTGAAGGGGGGTCTCCGCGGGGTGACCGCCAGTCGCGGGGGATGGCGCGAACGTGTGGTCCGAAAATCGGGTGCGGGGATCCGGAGACGTGCCCTACCCTCGTGATCGTGATGCAGCAACTGCTGTTCCTCTGAGGAACGACGCCTCCACCGGTACCGCGAGCCGCGATACCGGACTTCGTTCTTCCTGCTCATCACTTCACCGGAGGCAGTTCCTTCATGTCATCCCCTCTTTCGCCCGCGCCTGTGCGCGCGGCGCACGTCCGTCTGTCCGGCGTCCATCTCTCCTTCGGGGGACGGCCCGTCCTCTCCGGGGTCGACCTCGCCGCCGCCGCCGGCGATCGTGTCGCCATCGTCGGGGAGAACGGTCGCGGCAAGACCACACTTCTCCGGGTACTCGCCGGTGACCTGGCCGCCGACCGTGGCGAGGTGCACCGCTCCGGTTCGGCCGGCGTCGCCGACCAGCAGATCCCGCTCGGGGCGACCGACACCGTCGGTGCGTTGATCGACCTCGAACTGGCCGCCGTCCGCGGCGCGCTCGCCCGGCTCGAGGCCGCCACCGAGGCGCTCAGCGACGGACGTCCCGGAGCCGACGACGCCTTCGCCGCCGCACTCGAAGAAGCCGAGGCCCTCGACGCGTGGGACGCCGACAGGCGGGTCGAAGTGTCGCTGGCCGCCTTGACCGCCGTCGACGACCGTGACCGTCCACTCGGGACACTGTCGGTCGGGCAGCGGCACCGGGTGCGGCTGGCCTGCCTGCTCGGCGCCGGACACCCGGTGCTGCTGCTCGACGAGCCGACCAACCATCTCGACGCGGCCGGGCTCGACCACCTCACCGAGCGGTTGCGCGCCCATCCGGGCGTGGTCGTGCTGGTCAGCCATGACCGGGCCCTGCTCGCGGACGTCGCCACCACGGTGATCGACCTCGATCCGTCGAGCGACGGACGGCCGCGCGTCTACGGCGGCGGGTACGCGGCCTATGTGGAGGCCCGTCGAGCCGAACGCGCCCGCTGGGAATCGGCGCACGCCGATCAGCTCGCCGAGCGGCAGCGGCTGGCCGACGACCTGTCCGCGGCGCGAAACCGGTTGCGCGACAACTGGCGGCCGCCCAAGGGCACCGGCAGGCACGTCCGCGCCACGCGTGCGCCCGGGCTGGTCCGCGCGGTCCACCGGCGCCAGGAAGAGCTGGCCGGGCACGTGGTCGCCGTTCCGCCGCCGCCCGCCCGGTTCGCCATGCCGGAGCTACCGGCGCACGGAGGCGCGACCCTTCTCCGTGCCGCCGGGGTGAAGGTGGCCGGACGGCTCACCCGTCCGGTCGACCTGGCGCTGGAAAGCGGCGACCGGCTCGTTGTCACCGGCCGCAACGGCGCGGGCAAATCGACGCTCCTGGCCGTGCTGGCCGGGGAGCTGGAGCCCGGGACCGGCACGGTCACGCGTTCGCGGTCCGCGCGGATCGGCAGGCTGAGCCAGGAATCCGACCTGCCGGGCAGGCGGACGGCGATGGAGCTGTACGACGAACAGCTCGCCAGGATCGGGACACCCGGGCCGGGGCTGGGCGAATTGGGCCTGCTCGCCGGCTACGACCGGCACCGGCCGGTGGCCGAACTGTCGGTCGGCGCGCGGCGACGGCTCGACCTGGCGCTGGTGCTGGCCCGGCGTCCGCACGTCGTACTGCTGGACGAGCCGACCAACCACCTCTCCGTCGCGCTCGTCGACGAACTGACCGCCGCGCTCGACACGACCCCGGCCGCGGTGGTGATCGCCACGCACGACCGGCAGTTGTCCCGGGACACGGAGTCCTGGCCGAGGCTCGCGTTGTGAGCCGTCAACCGCGGTGGGCGAGGGTATAGCGCACGGTCTGCGCGAGCACCACGCTCCCGTCGTGCTCGCGGAGTGGTTCGAGCTCCGCGAGCACGGCGTGGTGCACGGCGTCGAGGCGGTCTTCCGGGATCAGCTCCCAGAACATTCGCTGGCCGTGTGACCAGGACCAGGTGATCCAGTGCGCGGGGTCGGCGAACTTCACCGGATAGACGCGTTCCACGGACCTGACACCGGTGAAGCCGGCCGACTCCACCGCCTGGCCGAATCCTTCGATGGTGGCGAACAGGCCCGACCTGATGGCGAGTGTCCAGGCCAGCTCCGGCGGAACGAACGGTTTGAACACCTCGCGCACGGCCGCCCACCGGGGATCGTCGGCGCCGAACGTGGTGACGCCCAGCCTGCCGCCGGGTGCGAGGAGGCGATGCCAGGACCGCAGGCCGGCGACCGGATCAGGCAGGAAGAACACCACGAACGACGCGAGGACGGCATCGAAGGTGGCATCGTCCAGCGCCGGTTCTTGGGCATCCATAAGGGAAACCGAGGCGTTGGCTCCGCGCGCCTCGATGTCCTTCGCGGTGCGCTCGACCATCTCCGCGGAAAGGTCGATCCCCAGCACCGATCCTTCCGGGCCGACCCGCTCGGCCGCCGGGAACAGCACCGCGCCCCGGCCACAGCCGACGTCCAGCACCCGCTCACCGGGGACGAGGCCGACCCGGTCGAGCAGTTCCGTGGCGAACGCGCCGAAGAAGTCGACGCCGAGCGCGTCGTAGGTCTCCGCCGTCCGGTCGAACAGCCGCGCCATCGCCTGCCGGGTGTAAGCGCTCATGCGCAGGACGATGACCCCGCGAAAACGGTGTTGTCAAACGGCGGAGGGGGATTTGTCATGGCGCTCCGAGTGATGGGGCCCGACGTTCGTCCCGGGGTGCCGGTTTCTTCCGCCGGCCGGGCGTGCGTGTTGCGAAAGCCACTTTCGCAACACGCGTGCTCACCGGTGCCGCCACGGAGTTACCCACTCACGAGAAGGCGCGCGAGACCTGCGAAAGCACGATGAGCCCGCAGACGATCAGGTTCTTGTACTTGTGGTCCACCAAGATGGCCACGAATTCGCGAAGGGTGGCGCTCGGCCAGAAGTACCAGGCCGTCGGTGACCCGATGACCTGGCCGTTCACCTTGGCGCGGCGGGCGATGAGGGCGGCGCGGAGCACGTGGAAGTTGTTCGTGACCACCGTGCACCGGTAATCCGACTTCCGCCGCTCCATGATCTCGGCGCTGAAAGTGAGGTTCTCGAACGTCGTTCGCGAGCGGTCCTCGAGAAGGATCCGCTCTTTCGGCAGCCCGTTCTCGACCAGGTAGGCGGCCATGGCGTGGGACTCCGGCAGGTCCTCGTCGGGTCCTTGCCCGCCCGAGGTGACCACCATCGGCTCCCGGCCGCGCCGGGCTTCGGCGTCGATGACGCGTTTCGCCCGGTTCAGGCGGCCCGCAAGCAACGGCGGCACCTGATGCCCGTTCAGCAGACCCGAACCCAGCACCACGACGAAGTCCACGCCCTTTTCGGTGCGGATGCGGCCATAGACGATCGAGTACAGGAGGAAACAGACGAAAAGGAACGAGAAGTAGACGACGAGTCCGTTCAGGATGCCCCGAACGATGTCGAGCGGTTCCCAGGCCAGCCGGGTGACCGTCGCGTTGAAGACGATCAGCGCGCAGATGCCGAGCCCCGTCAGGAGCGAAAGGACGTTGGCCAGCCGCCGTCCCTCGCGGCGCAGCATGGTGATCCCGTTGCAGATCAGGAAGACCGTCAGCGCGAGGACCGTCGGGATGATCAACAGGATCACCCCGACCGCGACGAAACCCGCCGCCTCGGGCGAAACCGAGGCGAGCAGCGCGATGAACGTCACGCCGAGGAACAGCAGCGCGAAGAAGAGGTAAAAGCCATTCCGCAACCGGCGCCGGTCGCGAAGGAAGCTCACGAGGAACGCCGCGCAGCACAAGGCCGCGATGGCGAAGGGGATGGCAGCGGCCTTCACGAGAACTCCAGCCTGGGGACGATGCGAGCACTCGGGTGTCGGCACGCGGCGGCATTCAAACACACGATGCAGCCGCCGCAGGCAACCTCTCGTTGGTGTGTCGCTCTTCCTGACCCGAGTGAGTCACCGGGCGCGCTGCACCGGCCGCTCGTCCCACACCGGTTCCGCGGTTTCGCGCACGTGCCCGTCCGAGCCGAACACGAGGTACCGGTCGAAGGATCGGGCGAACCACCGGTCGTGCGTCACCGCGATCGTGGTTCCTTCGTAGGCTTCCAACGCTTGCTGCAGCGCTTCCGCCGAGGCGAGGTCGAGGTTGTCGGTCGGTTCGTCCAGGAGCAGGATCGTCGCGCCGCCGATCTCCAGCAGCAGGATCTGGAACCGCGCCTGCTGGCCGCCGGACAGCTTCTCGAACCGCTGGTCGCCCTGGCCGTCGAGTTCGTAGCGGCGCAGGATGTTCATCGCGGGCCCCCGGCTCCGCGCGTAGCCGGTCCAGAGGATGTCGACGAGTGTGTGCCCGAGCAGTTCGGGATGGGCGTGCGTCTGCGCGAAATGGCCGGGGACGACGCGGGCACCGAGTTTCCACCGTCCGTCGTGCGCGACGTCCTCGCCCGCCAGCAGCCGCAGGAAATGTGATTTACCGGAGCCGTTCGAGCCGAGTACCGCGACCCGTTCGCCGTAGAAGACCTCCAGGCCGAAGGGTTTCATCAGGCCGCGTAGTTCGAGGCCTTCGCAGGTGACGGCTCGGACACCCGTCCGGCCGCCGCGCAGGCGCATCGTGATCTTCTGTTCGCGCGGGGGTGCGGCGGGCGCTCCGGCCTCCTCGAACTTCCGCAACCGGGTCTGCGCGGCGTGATACCGCGAAGCCATCTCGTCGCTTCGCGCGGCGTACTGCCGCATGTCGGCCACGAGTTTCTTGAGCTGGGCGTGCTTTTCGTCCCAGCGGCGGCGGAGTTCCTCGAAGCGCTCGAAGCGTTCCGCGCGGGCCTGGTGGTAGCTGTCGAAGCCGCCGCCGTGCACCCAGACGTCGCCGCCGGAGGGCCCGGGTTCCACGCTGATGATCTTGTTCGCCGCCCGCGCGAGGAGTTCCCGGTCGTGCGAAACGAACAGCACGGTCTTCTGGGTCTCACGCAGCCGCTCTTCCAGCCACTGTTTGCCGGGGACGTCGAGGTAGTTGTCCGGCTCGTCGAGCAGGAGCACGCCGGATCCGCCGAGCAGCAGCGCCTCCAGCACCAGCCGCTTCTGTTCACCACCGGACAGCGTGCGCACTTCGCGCCAGCGTGCCTTTTCGTACGGCAGGTTGAGGGCCGCCGTCGTGCACTTGTCCCACACGACTTCGGCTTCGTAGCCGCGAGCGTCGCCCCAATCGCCGAGCGCTTGGGCGTACGCCATCTGGTTCGCTTCGTCGTCGCGTTCCATCAAGGCGAGTTCGGTCTCGTCGACCGCGCGGGCGGCGGCGCGGAGCGCTTCCGGCGACACCGAGACGAGCAGATCCCGCACTGTCCGTTCGTCTCGCACTGAGCCGACGAACTGCGGCATCACCCCGAGCCCGCCGCTGATCGTCACCGACCCGCCGCTGGGGGAGAGCTCCCCCGAGATCAGCCGCAGCAACGTCGTCTTGCCCGCACCGTTGGCGCCGACGAGCGCGCAGACGCTGCCCTCCCCGACGCGGAACGAGACGTCGTCGAGGAGCAGCCGGCCGTCGGGCAGGTGGTACTCGACGTGCGCGACCTCGACGTGACCCATTCCGACAGCCTGCCCGCGCGATCGGGAATCACGCAACGCAATAACTCCGGTAGTGTCGGTGACGTGGAGCGAACCTACTTCGGCGTGCGGCTCAAGCTGATGCTTGCGCTGTTCCTGCCCGAGTTGTTCGTCGTGCTCCCGGTCGTCGGCGGGATCAACCCGCTGAGCCTGGCCACCGCGCTGACGGCGTCGGTGGCCGTCGCCAATCCGCTCGGCCTGGCCGCCGCGCTGACCGCGTCCCTCGCCGCCGTCCTGCTCGCGCTGGCGGCGCATTTCCGCCTGGAACCGGCGGCCGCCGCGATGCGGGTGCGCGCCATCAGCCTGCGCGAACGCGCGCAGCTGTTCCTGAGCCTGCGCGACCCCGACGCGCGTGGCCGCGTGCGGCCCCGGGCTCCGTCACTGGGCATCGCGACTGCCTGACCTTCCGTTCGAAGGTGAGGCAGTCACTCCTGCCCACACCCCTTCGACCGACGGAGTGACCCGGTCATGTTCGATGTCTTCCTGTACCCCGTTTCCGCCATTCTCTGGTTCTGGCACAAGGTTTTCGGCGCCGTTTCGAGTCCCGACTCCGGCGTGGCCTGGGTGCTGTCCATCGTGTTCCTCGTCTTCACCCTGCGCCTGCTGCTGGTCAAACCCGCCCTCGGCGCGCTGCGCGCCGGCCGTCGCATGCAGGCGCTCGCGCCGCGGATGCGGGAGATCAAAGAGAAGTACGGCAAGGATCGCCAGCGGATGGCGAAGGAGATCCAGAAACTCCACGCCGAGACCGGTGCGAACCCGCTGGGCGGTTGTCTCCCGGCGCTGATCCACCTGCCGGTGTTCCTGTCCCTGTACTGGGTTTTGCGCGACTTCACCCCGGGAGCGCAGTCGAACCACGTTTTCGACGCCGCCGGGGTGCGGTCGTTCTTGAACGCCGACCTCTTCGGCGCGAAGCTCGGCAACTGGCTTTCGCAACCGGCGGCGGAGCTGGCCGCGTTCGGCACGGATCACGTCCACATGATCGCCGTCGGGGTGCCGCTGATGCTGATCGCGAGCCTGGCCACGTTCTTCTCGATGCGCTCTGGGCTCGCGCGGCAGCCCGAGGCGGCTGGGATCACCAAGCTGATGATGTACCTGGCGCCGCTCGGCATGCTGGTCTCGGGAGCGTTCTTCCCGGTGCCGATCGGGGTGCTGCTGTACTTCCTGGCCACCAACGTGTGGACGCTGGGACAGCAGCATTTCCTCACCAAGGTCGTCGACAGGGAGGAGGCTAGCCGCTGACGGCCGAGCGGCGGGCGGCCACCGAGTACTGAACCGCCTTGCGCAGTCCGGGAAGGGCGGTGTCGACATGCGCCGCCAGCGCCTTGACGGCTTTCCGGTTCGCGCGATTCTCCTTCGAGGTGAAGACCGTGCGGACGTCGCCCTCGTACGACAGCATGGCGAGGACCGCGTCCTCGATCGGGACGGCGCCCGGGTCTTCGCCGCTCAGCACCACGTTCCGGATCGGCTCGCGCAGCGCCCGCTGAGGTTCGGTCAGCGTGACGTCGCGAACCGGGAAGATGCCCATCGCCCGGCGCTTGTCGACCCTGATCGTCCCGGAAGCGGCGAGCTGGTCGCGGACGATGTTCTCGGCTTTGTGCCAGTCGCGGTCGATGAGGGCGAACCAGCGGCGAGGCTTCTCTTCGGGAGCGTCTTCCAGCACTTGCGCGAGGAAGGGGTCTCTCGGAGTGAGGCCTGCCGCGGCCGTGCGGGCGGCCTTCCCGTCGCGATCGGCGAGAAGACCCGCGATGACCAGCTCGGCCACCGCGGCCGCCCGCAGGAGCGTGCCTCGCACCAGGGCGCTGGTGGGGTCGAGCCGGTTCTTTTCGGTGTCGTAGCCGAGCAGGTACATCCGCTGGGGCAGTGACTCGGTCATTTCGTCCTCCCGCCGCACAGCATTCCGTTCCGCTGGACGAAGGGCCAGACGGGAGCGGGTATCAGGGCGAAGAACTGTTCGGTACCGGCGTGTCGGGCAAAGCCGGATGGGGAATCATCGCGCTCGCCCGGGAACTGTTCCCGGGCGGGTGGGTGTTCCCGGCGCCGTCCGGCGCCGGGAACGCGTTCGCAGATGACGCCCCGTGATCGACGCGGAGTCCTCGGCCAGTGCCGACGGCGTGCCCTCGAACACCACCGTCCCGCCGTCGGTTCCCGCGCCCGGTCCGATGTCGATGACGTGGTCGGCGTGCGCGATCACCCGTTGGTCGTGTTCGATCAGGACGAGTGTCGCGCCGCCGTCGACGAGTTCGTCGCAGAGGGCCAGCAACCGGTCGACGTCGCTGCCGTGCAGGCCGGCGGTGGGTTCGTCGAGGACCAGACGCAGCTCGTCCGCGGGGCCGGCGTCGGCGAGGTGGCGGGCCAGCAGCAGCCGTTGCCGTTCGCCGCCGGACAAGGTGTCGAGGCTCTGCCCGATGGTCAGGTAACCGAGCCCGACGCGGTCCAGCCAGCGCAACCGCCGGGCGATCGCGGGATGTTCGCCGAACAGCGCGGCGGCGTCCGCCGGGTTCATCGCGAGGACGTCGGCGATGGTCCGGTCGTCAAGGCGTGCGGCGAGCGCGTCCGGGTTGAACCGGGTGCCACCGCAGGCGTCACAGCCGGTCTGGACGTCGTCGAGGAACGCCAGGTCGGTGATGATGACGCCCTTTCCCTTGCAGACCGGGCACGCGCCGCGGCCGTTGGCGCTGAACCACGACGGATGTCTCCCCGTGGCTTTCCCGAACGCCTCGCGGATGGGCTCGGCGACGCCGAGCACCGTGGCGGGCGTGGACCGGATGCCGCCGCGCAGCGGAGCCTGGTCGACGACGACGAAATCGGGATGCTGCCGGGGGAGTTCGCCCGTGATCAGGCTGCTCTTGCCGGAACCGGCGACTCCCGAGACGACGGTCAGGACGCCGAGCGGCACGTCGACGGTGACGTCACGCAGGTTGTGACCGCGGGCGCCGGAGATCGTCACGGCCCCTCGGGCGGCGCGGATCCGCTCCCGGAACCGGAGCGGGCTGCCGAGGATCCGCCCGGTCTCGGTGCCTGCCGCGACGAGTTCGCCGGGGCGGCCTTCGAACTGGACGCGCCCGCCGCCGTCACCGCCGCCGGGGCCGAGATCGATGACGTGATCCGCGGCCGCGATGACCGCGGGATGGTGCTCGACCACGAGGATCGTGTTGTGCGCGTCGCGGAGCTTGGCCAGCAGTTCGAGGAGCCGGTGCACGTCGTGCGGGTGCAGGCCGGTGCTGGGCTCGTCGAACACGTAGCAGACGTCGCTGAGCGCGCTCCCGAGATGGCGGACGATCTTGACGCGCTGCGCTTCGCCACCGGACAGCGTCCTCGACTCCCTGGACAGGCTGAGATAGCCGAGACCGACCGAGTCCAGCGCGTCGAGGCGTTCCCGGATCGCCTGAAGCAGCGGCGCCACCGACGGATCGGAAACCTTCGCGACGACGTCTCGTAATTCGCCGACCGGTAGCGCGGACCAGTCCGCGATGGAGCGTCCGTCGATCAGGCTGCCGCGCGCCGCCTCGGACAGGCGGGTTCCCGCGCACTCCGGGCAGACACCGCGGGTGACGACTCCGGCGAGTCCTTCCCGTTCCTCGGCCGTGAGCCGCGATGGGGTCTTGCGCAGGTACGTGTCTCGCAGCCGCGGGACGATCCCGTCGAAGAGGCCGTGCTTGGGGTAGTCGTCACCCGGGTCGTCGAGGGGGAGCCCTTCGGCGTGCAACAGGGTCTCGACCTTCGCCGGCGGCAACCGTTCCAGCGGGACATCGGGGTCGACCAGTCCGGAGTGGACGAGCCGTTTCCACCGGTAGGTCCCGGGAGCGAAGGTCGGGAAGCGCACGGCGCCGTCACGCAGGCTCCGCGAGCGGTCGAGCAGCCGGTCGAGATCGATTTCGTCGACCACGCCGAGCCCTTCGCAGCGCGGGCACATCCCCACCGGATCGTTGAACGAATAGGCGGGCGAGAATCCGGCGTTCGGTTCGCCGAGACGCGAGAACAACAGCCGCAGCAGCGGCGCGATGTCGCTCGCCGTGCCCACGGTGGACCGCGCGTTGCCGGTGAACCGCCGTTGATCGACGATCGTCGTGAAGACCAGCCCGTCGATCCGGTCGACGTCGGCGGGCGGATGCTGGGGCAGCCGGTTCCGCACGAAGGCGGGGTAGCTCCCGGTGACCAGGCGTTCGGCCTCGGCCGCGATCGTGTCGAAGGCCAGCGACGACTTCCCGGATCCGGACACACCGGTGAACACGGTCAGCCGGTGCTTCGGCACCCGCACCGACACGTCGCGGAGGTTGTGCGTCCGGGCGCCTTCCACCGTGATCCACCGGCCACGGTCTGCTTGAACTTTCGCCATGACCCGAGGCTACGATGAGATGTGGCCGGTTTTCGGCCACAATTACGGGAGGCGTAGTGACGGCACCACGGGAACGGATGCTGCGGCTGCTGTCGCTCCTGCAGTCCGGCCGGGCGTGGCCCGCCGCCGAACTCGCGACGGCCATGGAAGTCCCGCCGCGCACGCTTCGCCGGGACATCGACCACCTTCGCGGCCTGGGGTATCCCGTGGAGAGCAGTCGTGGCCCGGGCGGCAACTACCGGCTCGTCGCGGGAACCGCGCTGCCGCCGCTCATGCTGGAACACGACGAGGCGATCGCCACCGTGCTCGGGCTGCGGCTCGCCGCGGCGGGCGGCACCGGCGTCGACCTGACCGCCGAGTCGGCCGACCGCGCCGCCGCGAAACTCCGGCGCGTCCTGCCGGCGGCGCTGCGCAGGCGGACCGACGAAATGCTCGCCGCGGTCGAGTTCGGGAGCGGTGAGCAGCCGCGGGTCACGCAGGACGTCCTGAACGTCCTCGCCGCGGCGATCGCGGCTCGCCGATGCCTCGAGTTCGCGTACACGGCGAAGGACGGCCCGTCGTCACGGACGGTCGAGCCGATGCGCCTGGTCCAGCTCGGCAGGCGGTGGTACCTGTACGCGTGGGACCTCGGCAGGCGGGATTGGCGGAGCTTCCGCCTCGACCGGATCGCCGGGCCGAAGACGACGGACGTGGCGTTCTCGCCTCGCGAGCTTCCGGTCGACGACGTCGCGGCTCATCTCCAGGAACGCTTTCACAGCCCGAAATCGCTGCGGATCACGCTGACCCTGGACGTCGGCGCGGACGAGGCCGCGGCCCGGCTGCATCGGATCGACGGGAGTTTCGAGGCCCTGGGCGACGACAGGTGCCGGTATGTCGCCCACGTCGACTCCTTCGAGTGGCTCGCCGTCGTCCTCTTGCTGACCGACATCGGGTTCACGGTGGAGGAACCGGCGGAATTCGGCGAGTATCTCGCGCGGACGGGGGAGCGGCTGCTGCGGGGGAGCGGCACGTCTCGTGAGTGGTAAGGGACGGTTCTGGCTGAGGGTGTCTCAGGTATCTGCTGGCTCCGGCCGCCCTGATGCCGGGCCCGGTTCGTCAGGGTCTGTGGGTCTGGAGCCGACATGCTCACCAGGACGGTACCGGGCCCGGCCACGGCCGACGTTGCGAAAGCCACTTTCGCAACCTTCAACGTTGCGAAAGTGGCTTTCGCAACCCGTCGGCCGAGCCCAGCACCCAGCAGAACCCCTGGGCCGCCTGGTCTCGTGAGTGTTTAGGACGGTTCTAGGGCCTGTATCGAAGTAGTTCAGAGCCACTCGTTGATCGCGGCGATGTGCGCGGTGGCTTCGTAGCGGACGGCGAGTTTGTCGTAGCGGGTG
>NZ_JBVHDI010000025.1:136791-140274 GCF_055563465.1 Amycolatopsis sp. NPDC000009 | reverse complement strand
CTTCGAACGGGCGGGGATGGGTTCTTAGCGGTTGCGCGTGAAGGCCCCCTTCCCTCGGCTCAGCCGAGGGAAGGGGGCCTTCACGCGCGTCAGGATTCCCCGAGATAGGCCGAGTGCAGCGTGCCGGGGGAGTCCAGCAAGCCCTGTGCGGAACCCGCATAGGTCACCCGCCCGGAAGAGACCACCAGCGCGTCGCTCGCCACGCCGAGGGCGAGCTGCGTGAACTGCTCGACCAGCAGGATCGCCGCGCCCTCCTCGGCGAACCGGGTCACCATCGGCAGCAGCCGCGTGAACACCACGGGCGCCAGCCCCAGCGACATCTCGTCGATCAGCAGGAACGACGGCCGCGCGGCGAACGCGCGGGCCAGCACCACCATCTGCTGTTCGCCGCCGCTGAGCAGCGCCGCCGGTGAGTCGCGGCGTTTCTCCAGTTCGGGGAACGCCTCGAACAGTTCGTCGGCCCGCGCGCGGGTGCGCGCGGTCAGCATCAGGTTCTCCAGCACGGTCAGGCCGCCGAACACCGCGCGGCCCTGCTCGATATGCGCCAGACCTCGCCGCGCGCGGGCGACCCGCGACTGCTTCGTGATCTCGTCGGATCCGATGTGGACGGTCCCCGACGCGGCGGGCACCACGCCGGAGACGGCCTCCAGCAGACTGGTCTTCCCGGCGCCGTTCGGGCCGACGAGCGCGGTGATCCGGCCCGGTTCCAAGGTAAGGTCGACGCCGGAGATCACCGGCCCGGCACCGCGGGTGACCGTCAATCCCGCTATCCGCAACGCGTTCACAGCATCTCCGTTTCACCCATGTACGCCTTGAGCACGGCGGGGTCGGCGAGCACTTCGGCCTGGGGGCCGGACGCCAGCACGCGGCCGAAGTCGAGGACGGTGATCGTGTCGCAGACCGAGCGCACCAGGTCGAGGTCGTGCTCGATGAGCAGCACCGACACCCCGAACCGGGCGGGAACCTGCCGCAGCCGTTCCCCGAACGCGACGTGTTCTTCGTGCGGGAGTCCCGCGGCCGGCTCGTCGAGCAGCAGGACACGCGGCCGCGCCAGCAGATGCCCGACGACCTCGACCAGCCTGCGCGCCCCGACGTCCACTTGCGACAGTGGAGTGCGGGCGGCGGGGCAGCCGAAGAAGTCCAGGGCGTCGCCGATCTCGTCGGCGGTGAGCCGCCGCCTGGCGAGGAACTTGAGGTACGCCCCGACCGTCAGCCCCGGCGGGACGCGGTCCTGCTGGAATGTCCGGCGCAACCCGGCACGGGCCCGGTTCGACGGTGAACCGGTGAGCGGGCCGCCACCGAGTTCGACGGCGCCCTCGGCGTTCGGCAGGAAGCCGCTGATCGCGTCGACCAGGGTCGACTTGCCGGCGCCGTTCGGCCCGATGACACCGAGCACGCCGTGCTCCGGGACCGAGATGTCCACTGAGGACAGTGCGGCCACGTGGCCGAAGTTCACGCTCAGCCCGCGTACGGTGAGCACCGGTGGACCAGGCGCTTTGGACTCGATGTCCGCGGTCTTGGCGGCGAGATCGAGTTTCGCGGGCTCCCTCTTCGAGCGCCGGTACCACACCTGGCGCACCGTGGTACCCAGGTTCCCGCCACTGGCCAGCGCCTGGACCCCGAGCGCGCCGAACACCACGAAACCCCAGTCCTGCGGGATTCCCCAGCGCTTGAGCAGTTCCGGCACCCCGACCCACAGCACCGCGCCGAACACGGCCATGTCGATCAGGTGCGCGCCCGACATGATCGCCAGCACGTACAGCGCCAGCGACTGGATCGCGGTGAAGCTCGCCGGGAAGGCGAGCCCGACCTGCCCGGTGAGCAGGCCGCCGCTGATCCCGCCGAGGGTGGCGCTCACCGCGAACGCGGTCAGCTTCGACATCCGTACGCTCGTGCCCGCGGCCGCCGTGCCGCGTTCGGAGAACGCCACCGCCTGCCAGGCGCTGCCCCAGCGCCCGCGGCGCAGGAAGTACACGGCGAGGCAGCACAGCACCAGCACCACGACGGCGAGCTGGAAATAGGACCGGTCGTCGGAGAAGGCGTCCGGCCGCTCGACCGAGATCCCGCCGGAGACGCCGGGGAACTGGAGCTGGACCAGCGCGAGGTCGGCCGCCGCGGCGAGCCCCAGCGTGACGACGGCGAGGTTGATCCCGCGCAGCCGCAGCGCCGGGAGCCCGACGAGCACCCCCACCACCCCGGCGGCGAGACCGCCGAGTACCAGCCAGGTGAGGAATCCGCCGGGTGCCTGTGCCTCGTTCAGCGCGGACACGGTCCAGGCGCCGACGGCGCCGAAGGTCAGCTGGCACAGGGAGATCATCCCCGCGCTGCCGGTGACCACGCCGAGCCCGAGCAGGGAGATCCCGGCGACGACGGCGCTCATGCCGAGGTAGACGAAATACCCGTCGAGCCCGACGCTCAGGCCGTAACCCAGGGCGATCGCCACGATGGCGACCGCGAACGGAATCCCGCGTTCAGCGAGCCGCATCCCACACCTCCTTGCGCTGCGACCAGAGCAGCAGCGCGACGATCACTGCGAACGGCAGGAAGTACCGCACCACCGAAAGGCCGTCGACCTGCGCGGCCGCGCCCTGGATCAGGCCGAGGCCCAGCCCGCCCGCGACCGCGAGGTCGAGGCGGCGGAATCCGCCGAGCAGGGCGGCCGCGGCCGCCGGGACCACCAGCATCGCCAGCGAGGTCGCGTCGTTGGACTGTGACGGCGCCACGATCGAGATCACCAGCGTGCTGACCACCCCGGTGACCGCCCAGACCGCGACGCTGAGCCGTTTCGCCGGGATGCCCAGCAGCTCCGCCGTCGTCGGGCGTTCCGACAGCGCCCTGAGCTGGACCCCCGCCGCGGTGCGGCTCAGCACGATCCGGCTGGCCAGCGCCACGAGGACGGCCAGCGCGACCGTGACCACGGTGACCTGGCTGATCACCACGCCGCCGACGGTGACCGCCGGACCGTCCAGGATCGGGTGGAACGGCTGTGGTTTGTTGCCGAACAGGATGAACGACAACGAGATCAGCAGGAGCAGCACCGCCACCGTGACCGCCGAGCGCGTGCCGGTGTCCGCCTCGGCGAGCCAGGTGGACACGATCCAGCCGAGCAGCGCGCTGAGGAGCCCGCCGAGCACGATCCCGGCGACGGTGGCGAGCCAGATCGGCAGGCCCAAATCGACCGACAGGAACACCGCCACGTAGCAGCCGAACATCCCGGTGGCCGACTGGGCGAAGTTCACCACCCGCACCAGGCGCGACATCAGCGTCAGGCACACCGCCAGCACCGCGTACAGTCCGCCGGCGGCCAGGCCTGCCAGCGCTCCCTGCAACATCGAATCCTCCTGTATGAGGGGCCTCGTGAGTGGCAAGGACGGTTAGAACCGTCCTTGCCACTCACGAGGGCCCGGCCCGACCTCCCTTATTTAATGGGAAAAGGCAGGACCGCGGACGCGACCGGTTTCACTTTGGTTGGTCCCGGAGGGG
>NZ_JBVHDI010000025.1:20751-136781 GCF_055563465.1 Amycolatopsis sp. NPDC000009 | reverse complement strand
GCCCCCCCCCCCGCCCCCCAACCACACAACACCCCCCTCCCTTTGGGGGGGGCGTGGGGCTGCTATCACCTCCCCCCCCCCCCCCCCCCCCCCCCCCCCCCCCCGGCCAGCACGACCGTTACTTCTTGGGAATCCGCAGCCAGTCGTCGGCGACGAGTTCCCATTTGTTGGTGCCGGAGGCGAGCTTGATCGGCCAGCCCGCGGTGTTGTCGTGGTGCGTCTGGCCGGGGCCGAAGACATACGGCGTGCCGACCATCGGATCGGTGATCGGCTTCATCTCGCGCAAGGCCTTGGTCACCGATTCGCGGGTGATGTCACCCTGGATCCCGCGGATGACGTCGAGGAAGTACTTCGCCGCCAGGTAACCGCCCTGGCTGAACGAGGTCAGCGGGATGTTGTTCTTGGTCATCAGCTCGCGCCAGTCCTTGTTCTGCGGGCTGGTCGCGTCGGTGAACGGGTAGAACTCGGCGGGCACGTACACCCCGGCGCCGGCGTTGGTGATGGCCTTGGCGTAGTTCTCGCTGTAGACGCTGGTGAGCAGCAGCCACGTGACGTCGTTCCAGCCCTGCGCCGCGGCGGCCTTGAGCTGCCCGATGGAATCCGGCTCGACCGGGTTGACCGTGATCGCCTTGCACCCGGCGTTACGCGCCTTGACGATGTAGGAGGTGTAGTCAGAACCGCCGTAGGGCACGGTCGCGTCGAGGTACTTGAGCTTCTTGCCGGTGATGGCCGACCATTCGTCGATCGCCGCCTGATACGACGGCAGGGTGTTGCCCGCGATCTCCAGCAGCGCGCAGATGTCGTTCAGCTTCAGCGTTTCCGAGCCGTAGAGCAGGGTCAGCGTCATGTCGTGGTACGGCCCGACGTTGACCGGGGCGATGTTCGGGCTGGAGAAACAGGCCGGGTCCACGCCGATACCCTGCATGGACAGGATCTTCTGCTGCTCGTAGTACTTGTTGTTGATCTCGCACTCGATGAGGCTGGACGAACCGACGAGCGCCACCGCCTCGTCACGGCCGACGACCTCACGGGCGGCGGCCGCCGCGGCCGCCGGGTCGCCCTTGTCGTCGAGGGCCTTGTACTGGATCTGTCTGCCGTTCACGCCGCCGCTCGCGTTGGCCGCGTCGAAGACGGCTTTGGCCGCTTGAGAGGCCTCGGGGAAGGTGGCCGCGCCGCTCAGCGCGTTGACCGAACCGACCACGATCGGTCCGCTCGAACCGCTTTCGGAGCCGGCGCAGGCCGCGGTGGCGAGCAGGACGGCGGCGGCGAGGGCGACGAGGCGCCGCGCGGGTTTCACCGGTTCTCCATGGCGTTCACGACCGGCACCGAGTCGACGATCTGCTCGAACGACGTGACCTCGCCGCCGTCGAACTTCCACACGTGCGCGACGCGCGCGGTGAACGAGCGACCGGTCTCGCGGTGCTTGCCCCGGTAGGTCCCGATGCCGACCACCGTTTCACCGGCGTCGAGAAGCTCGCCGAGCGTGAAAGTGTAGCCGTCCCAGTCCTTCGCGATGGCGCCGAAGACGTTGTCCCGTACCTGTTCCGGGCCGGTGTACGTGCCGGCGTAGGGGAAACCGGCCGCCTCCGTCCAGGTCGTCCCGGGACCGAGCGGGGCCAGCATGCCCGCCAGATCTCCCCGGTCGCTCGCGGCGTAGTGCGCGGCGATGATGTCGAGATTGGACACTGAGACTCCTTAAACCGGTTGCGCGTCGGGATAGGCGACGGCGCCGAGTGGGTAGATGTGCCCGCCCGCGCGGGAATGTTCCGACCGGCCGTCGCCGGTCAAGCCGAGGAAGACACCTGTGGTCTTCAGCGCGTACCCGAGGTCGTGCAGCCACACACTGGCCACGGCGATGCGGAATTCGCGGAAACAGAACAGGTAGAGCCCGTCCTGGAACTTCCACACCGTCGACAGGTCCATGTCCCCGTGACCGCGCTGCACACCTTCGAGGCATTGCCAGGCATAACGTTGCGAGGACACGTACACGTGCTCGTAGAGGTGTTCGGGGCTGTACCGGTAGATGTTGCGCTTGCCGATCAGGTCGCGTGACGGACCCGGCACCTCGCCGGACGGCGTGCCCCCGTCGGTCGTGCCGGACCAGAACGTCTGGGAGACACGGGGAACCCCTTCGACGTCTTCGGCGCCGATCACCGAACACACGGCGAGCGCGCGATGTGTCGTCGTGGAGAAGACGACGGTGAGCGCTTCCCCTTCGACGCTGGCGTGTGGGAGATTGACGAAGAAGACGTCTTCCCGGACGGCGACCGCGTCGTACGGATCCTCGATGCCGTTGCAGGTGACGGTTTCAGCGTCTTCGAACCGCAGCGCCAGCGTCTTTCCGTCGTCGAGGGTGACGGTGAGTTCGCGTCCCGACAGGTCCGCGTTCGGCAGGCGGTAGGTGGCTATTCCGGCGGCGAACTCGTCATAGGTGCGCCACTGTTCCTCGGGTGCTTCGGGCATGCGGTCATCGTCGAGGCGACCGCCCGCGAAGGGGAAGCCGTCACGCGCTGGGCGGCAACAACCGGTCGCTCACGGTCAAGCCGCGGCGCAGTTCGCTCGGCGAGCAGCCGAATTCCGTCTTGAACACCCGGCTGAAATGCGGTGCGTCGACGAAACCCCACTTCGCCGCGATGGCCGCGACGGGCCGCGAAGTGTGCACGGGGTCGAGCAATTCGCGGCGGCAGTGTTCGAGGCGGCGGGTGCGGATCCAGCCCGAGACGGTCGTGCCCTGTTCGTGGAAGAGGCCGTGCAGATGCCGGGTGGAGATGTAGTGCTCGGCGGCGATCTGCGCCGGGCCGAGATCGGTGGAAGAGAGGTTCGAGTCGATGTAGGCGAGCACTCGGCGCATCAGCTCGTGGTGCGGCCCGGCGGTCGCGCGGGCGAGGTCCAGTTCGCTGGCGAACAGCGTGGCGAGCAGGTCGACCGCGGTATGCGCGAGCCGGACACCCGCCGGACCGCCGAGCTGGTCGAGATTGCTGCCCAGCTGCGCGAGGAAGGGCACCACCACGTTGCCCATACCCCGCTTGCCCGACATGGGCACCGCGGTCAGCTGGCCGACCAGGTCGCGGGGGAGATCGATGAGCCGCTGCGGGAACATCACCACGAGCGTGCGGAAATCCTCTTCGAACGCCAGGGTGTACGGCCGGTGCGTGTCGTACAGCGCCACGTCTCCGGGGCGCAGCATCGCCTCGCGGTTGTCCTGCACCAGCAGCCCGGTCCCGGACAGGATCAGGCTCAGCTTGTAGTAGTGCCTGTCCGCCCTGGCGATGAGCTCGGGCGTCCGCTCGACCACGTGCGCCGACGCGGTCACCTCGGTCAGCTGGACGTCGTCCGCGCCACACGAGCGGATGCGGCCGCGGAAGTGGTCCCGGTGCTCGCTCGTCACGTGCAGTGGCACGAAGGATTGCGACACCACCGTGCGGAAATCGGTGAAATCTCGCGCGACCGTGGTGGTGGTCGGGTCGGCGGTGGCGGTGGTCACGGGGGTCACCTCGCAGCATCGGGGGGTGAATTTCATATACGATAAGCGATACGATGCTGCCGGGCAATGATCGTGACGAGGTCAGTCGGCGAGGCGGAACAGGAGGGTCCTCGGGTCCACGTCGACGGGTACCACCCTGCCCGTTTCGAAGCGCCCGACGTCTTCGGTGAGGACGCGCGCGCTGAACGGGGTCACCCCCGGTCCGGTGACGACGAGGCCGACGTCGTCCGCGGGTGTACTCACTTCGCCGACCCAGATCCGTTTCCTGGACACGACTTCGGCGTTCGCCCGGACCCCGGACCGGTCGAGCCCGCGGTGCGCCTCGCGGGCCTTGGCGTTCTGCCGGAGATGCGATCCGACGGTGCCCAGCCCGCCGAGCGTGAACACGACGCCCATGGCGATGACGACCAGGCGGTCGTCGTCGCCGGGAGCGAAGCGGGTGCTGATCCAGAGCAGGGACGGCCCGATCAGGACCAGGATGGTCATGAAGAAGCCGAGAAGGCAGCCGATGACGGTGAAGGCGGGCAGCTCCGGTGCTTCCTTGCCTTCGCGGTCCGTCGTCACGGCCGTGAGGTTACCGGCCGGTTTCCGTCGCTGGTCCGGTAAAAATGCCCGCTACCCGCGGTTGTGCCGGGCGAGCGCGTCGAAGGACAGCTTGCGCTCGAACCGGTACGGCGAATTCTCGTCGTCTTGCCGTGCCCGCAAGGTTTTCACCAGGCTGTACGAGGCCATGTCGAGATCGAACTCCGGCCGGGCCGGACGATGCGGCAGGTTCGGCGCGATGAAGGTGTACACGTGCGCACCCCGCAGGCCCGCCTCGGTGAACACGCGCAGCAGGCGGGCGAGGTGGTCGGCCTGTTCGCGTTCGTTCCGCAGATGGCCCGGCTTGATCCGGGGCGGGACCTGCTCGTAGTCGACGATGTCCCAGCCCATCCCGCCGGCCCGCGCGGCGCCGGTGAAGGTGCACGAACCGAACTCCAGCACCACCACCGGTTTGTTCCATCGCCGGTACTGGGCGAGGTCCTTTGTGTACTCGGCATCCGTGGCGAAGTACGGGTAGTAGTCGATTCCGACGATGTCGAAGAGGGTCCAGTCGACCGGTTCCGCGCCGCCGATCGAGGCGTAGGTGATCCGGCCGCGGAAATTCCGGCGCGCGACGTCCGCCGCCCGCGCGAGGAAATCGGCCAGCCGGTCCATGATCCCCGGCCATTCCTCCGGCGGGATCGTGGCCATGTTCGCGATCCGCTCCTGGAACGTCGCGCCCGGCACGATGCCCGGCGTGAAGAGGAGGTGCTCGCATCCGGCGACGAACTTGACGTCGTCACCGTGGCGAAGCCGCTCCGCCTGCCGGGCGGATTCGGCCAGATGGTCGAGGACCTGATCCTGGGGGTGGTCGTAGAGCCGGGGCTGGACGTAGACCTCCAGCCCGCGGCGCGACGCGGTGGACGTCGTCTCGGCGAGCCTGCCGATGTCGGTGCCGAACGCGGTGATCGACGGGCAGCGCAGCTCTCCGGCGATCACCCCGATCTCGCGCTCCAGCTGTCCTCTGCCCCAGCGCACCCGGCTCAGCGGTTCACCCGCGGCGTGCAGGACTCCGGTGTCGTAGGCGACCCCGCCGCGCAGCCGTCGAGGCTTGCCCGCCGCCTCGGCCATACCCCCGCCGAGACTCGTGACCGCCACCGCTCCCGCGACGGATTTCAAGAACGTCTTGCGACTGATCATGACTATCCCCTCGCTAGTTGCTCAACTAGGCTACTGTTCATGCAACCAGAAAATGAGCCGGGCGGCCAGGAGCGGCGCTCGTTCATCGAGGAGGCGCGGCGCGCGCAGATCGTCTCGGCGACCATCGAGACCATCGCCGAGATCGGCTACGCGAAGGCGTCGTTCGTGCAGATCGCGCGGCGGGCGGGGATCAGCCCCGGGCTGATCACGTATCACTTCGCCAAGCGCGAAGAGCTGATGAAGCAGGTCATGCTGACCGTGCACACCTCGATCGACCAGGCACTCAGCGCGCGGGCCGAGGGCGCCGAGAGCTACACCGCCGCGCTGCGTGCCCTGATCGAGGGGTTCGTGTTCTATTCCGCCGGGCGGCCGAAGGAGATCATCGCGATCGGCCAGATCGCCTCGGCGTCCAGGGATGCCGAGGCCGCGCGGAGCTGGTTCGAAGACCAGAACGCGAAGACGCTGGCCGAACTGGAGGCCATGTTCCGGGAAGGGCAGGAGGTGGGGGAGCTGCGGGAGTTCTC
The DNA here is from genome assembly GCF_055563465.1 of Amycolatopsis sp. NPDC000009. NCBI lineage: Bacteria > Bacillati > Actinomycetota > Actinomycetes > Pseudonocardiales > Pseudonocardiaceae > Amycolatopsis > Amycolatopsis sp. NPDC000009. Next base: position 131,051 of record NZ_JBVHDI010000025.1, on the reverse strand, counting down.
GCCGCGGGTCATGGCCGTGTCGGTGATCGCCGCGATGGAGGCCGCCCCCGCCGAACTGATGGCCCGGCCCGACACCGAGGTGGCGGTCTACGCGCGCGAGCTGGCGGACCTGTTCGAGCACGCCATGAGCCGTCCGGCCAGCGAGGCGACCAGTTCGTAGGAGCGACGGCGGTCGGCGTGGTGATACAGCAGCGTGGTCACCATGAGTTCGCCGGACCTCGTCTCGTCGAGGATCCGCTGCAGTTTCCGGACGAGCGTTTCCGGGCTGCCGGTGAGCACGGCGCCGGAGCGTTTCGCGATCTCGGCGCGATCGTCGGCGGTATAAGGGAAAGCCGCCGCGTCCTCGGGGCTGGGCAGCCGGATGCGGTGGCCGCGGATCCGGCTGAGCACCTTCAGCCGGGTCGAACCCGCGAGCCATTCGGCGCGTTCGTCGTCCTCGGCCGCGATGACCGAGACGCTCACCAGGTCGGCCTCGACCGGTGCGTCCGGCGCCAGATGGTGGGCGAAGGCGTACTTCAGACCGTGTTTCGCCGCCAGCGCGGCGCTTTCGGGTGAGCGGCCGAGCAACCAGAGCGCCGGGACGTTGCCGCCGAGAACGGGGATCGCCTTCACCTCGGCGTCCTCGGGCGGGTTCAGATAGTACTGGAGTTCGGCCAGCTGTTCGCCGAAGGCCTTCGTCCTTTGTGGACGAACCGCGGCGGAGGCGGCCTTCGAACCGCCCGGCGCGCGGCCGATCCCGAGGTCGATCCGTCCCGGATGCAAGGCGGCCAGCGTCCCGAACTGTTCCGCGACGACGAGCGGCGGGTGATTCGGCAGCAGGACGCCGCCCGCGCCGACCCTCAGGCGCTTCGTGGCGTTCGCGAGGTGGGAGATGAGGACCGCCGGCGCGGAACTGGCGACGCCGCGCATGCCGTGGTGCTCGGGAACCCAGTAACGGTGGTAGCCGAGTTCTTCGGCGAGCCGCGCCAGGTCGACCGTGTTGAGCAACGCCTGGCGCGGTGTCGAGCCCTCGACGATGGGGGAGGTGTCCAGCACCGAAAGCACCGCGGAAGACATTCCGTCACCTCTCGTGAGTGGTAAGGACGGTTAGAACCGTCCTTACCACTCACGAGTCAGGCGAGTGCGGCGGGAAGCGTCTCGAAGCCGCGCAGGATCCGGGTCTCGCGCCGGCGCGCGCCGTCGAGCAGCCGCAGGCCGGGGAAGCGCTCGAAGATCGACCGCAGCCCGATCTCGCCCTCCATCCGTGCCAGTGAAGCGCCGAGGCAGTAGTGCCGCCCCGCGCCGAACGACACGTGCTCCCGCGCGTTCGCCCGCTCGACATCGAAGGTCTCGGGGTCGTCGAAGATCTCCGGGTCCCGGTTGGCGCCCGCGAGCACGGTGGTGACGATCGCGCCGCGCTCGATGCGGGCCCCGCCGATCTCGGTGTCCCGCGCGGACAGCCTGCCCGTGAGCAGAACCGGCGGGTCGTAGCGGAGGATCTCGTCGACGGCGTTGCTCCACAGCTCCGGATTCGCCCGCAGTTTCGCGAGTTCACCCGGGTGCCGGGTGAGCAGGGCGATGCCGTTGCCGAGGAGGTTCACGGTCGTTTCGAAGCCGGCCGCCAGCACGAGTCCGGCGGTGGCCTTGAGTTCCCGCTCGGTCAGGCCGACGCCGTCCTCGCGGGCGGCGATCAGCTTGCTGAGCAGGTTGTCGCCTGGGTTCTTCCGCAGTTTCTCCAGATGCAGGGTGAGCCACGAGTCGAACTCGGCCAGCGTCGCCTCCACCGTGCGGAAGGTCCGCCACGGCAGCCCGAGGTCGAGGCTCGGGGCCGCGGCGCCGCCCAGTGCGAGCACCTTGTCGCGTTCCTCCGGCGGGACGCCGAGGATCTGACTGATCACGGTGACCGGCAGGAGCCCGCAGTACCGCTCGATGAGGTCGACGGGGTCCGCCGGGTCGAGGCCGTCGAGCAGTTCGTCGGTTATCGCCTGCGTGCGCTCGCGCAGCTGCTCGACGGCGCGGGCGGTGAAGACGCGGGTGACCAGCTTCCGGTAACGCGTGTGGTCGGGCGGTTCGCTGGCGAGCAGCGACGGCGGTTCGATCGGATGGATCAGGCCGGACGACGACCACGCGACCAGCCGGTTGAGCAGCGGGTTGTCCGGGACGAACCGCACGGTCTTGAACGCGTCGCTGGCCAGCACCTCTTTGCACGCCGAATGCCGGGTGCTGACGTGCCCGACCCGGGTGGTGGCGATGGCGCCGTGCGAGCGGATCTCGTCGAACAGCCCGCTCAGGTCCGTTCCGCCGCTCGCCTCGACGGACAGCCTGCCCTGGAGATCGCCCCGGCGCGCCGCGGCCCGCAGGGCGACGCGGGGGATGGCGTGGCCGATGCTCCAGCGGGTGACCGGTTTGGCGATCGCCTCCGCCTTCTGCCGGAAGGGAGCGGTCTTGAGTGCGAACATCAGGACTCCGTCCGTGCGGGTTCCCCCTCGAAGGTATCGGAACGACGTGTCAGTAGCCAGCGGCTCCGATCGTCGCGGAGCGGTGAGTTGCGCCGGGCGCGCCGGATTGGCAGCGTGCCCGGTGTCCCGCCACGAAGAAAGGTGTTCCGATGCCGCAAGACCAGCCGGATTTGAAACCTCGTTCGCGCGACGTGACCGACGGCCTGGAGCGTGCGGCGGCCCGCGGCATGCTCCGCGCGGTCGGGATGGGCGACGACGACTTCGCCAAACCGCAGATCGGGGTGGCGTCCTCGTGGAACGAGATCACGCCGTGCAACCTGTCGCTCGACCGGCTGGCCAAGGCGGTCAAGAACGGCGTGCACGCGGGCGGCGGCTACCCGCTGGAGTTCGGCACGATCTCGGTGTCCGACGGCATCTCCATGGGACACGAGGGAATGCACTTCTCGCTGGTGTCCCGCGAGGTGATCGCCGATTCGGTCGAGACGGTGATGATGGCCGAGCGGCTGGACGGTTCCGTGCTGCTGGCGGGCTGCGACAAGTCCCTGCCGGGCATGCTGATGGCGGCGGCGCGGCTCGATCTCGCTTCGGTCTTCCTCTACGCGGGCTCGATCATGCCCGGGCAGGTGGACGGCCAGGACGTCACGATCATCGACGCCTTCGAGGCTGTCGGCGCTTGCCTGGCGGGGAAGATCAGCCGCGCCGAGGTGGACAGGATCGAACGCGCGATCTGTCCCGGCGAAGGTGCCTGCGGCGGGATGTACACCGCCAACACCATGGCGTCGGTCGCCGAGGCGCTCGGCATGTCGCTGCCCGGGTCGGCCGCTCCGCCCGCCGTCGACAGGCGCCGTGACGGGTTCGCCCACCGGTCGGGCGAGGCCGTCGTCGGGATGCTCCGCCAGGGCATCACCGCGCGGCAGATCATGACCATGGAAGCGTTCGAGAACGCGATCGCCGTCGTGATGGCGCTGGGCGGTTCGACCAACGCCGTCCTCCACCTGCTGGCGATCGCGCGCGAGGCGGAGGTCGATCTGCGGATCGACGACTTCAACCGGATCGGGGACAAGGTCCCGCACCTCGGCGACCTGAAGCCGTTCGGGAAGTACGTGATGAACGACGTCGACAAGGTCGGCGGCATCCCCGTGGTGATGAAGGCGCTGCTCGACGCCGGGCTCATGCACGGCGACGTGCTCACCGTGACCGGCAAGACGATGGCGGAGAACCTCGAAGGCATCGCCCCCGCCGGGGTCGACGGCGAGATCATCCGCCCGCTCGACCGCCCGATCCACAAGACCGGCGGGCTGACCATTCTCAAGGGATCGCTGGCGCCCGAAGGCGCGGTGGTGAAGTCGGCGGGCTTCGACGAATCGACCTTCACCGGCACCGCGCGGGTGTTCGACGGCGAGCGGGCCGCTCTCGACGCGCTCGCCGAGGGCCGGATCGTCGCCGGGGACGTCGTCGTCATCCGGTACGAAGGCCCCAAGGGCGGGCCGGGGATGCGGGAGATGCTCGCCATCACCGGGGCGATCAAGGGCGCCGGACTCGGGAAGGACGTCCTGCTCATCACCGACGGCCGGTTCAGCGGAGGCACGACCGGGCTCTGCGTCGGTCACATCGCCCCGGAGGCCGTCGACGCGGGCCCGATCGCGTTCGTGCGGGACGGCGACCCGATCTCCCTCGACGTCGCGAACCGGACACTCGAGGTCGAGATCGACGACATCGAGGCGCGCAAGGAGGGCTGGACCCCCAAGCCCCCGGCGTACACGCGCGGAGTGCTCGGCAAATACGCCAAGGTCGTCCGCAGCGCCGCGCACGGAGCCGTTTGCGAGTAGGCGGCCGTGTGCCGTTTGGCGTGTTCGATGGGTTCATGAGGGTTACCGCGGGTGAGGGGTGTGTGGAAATAGGGACGTTCAACGTCTCTATTTCCACACACCCGGCGTGACCGGACCAGTCACGCGGGACTGCGTGACGTTCTGGGACGGACGTGACGCGACACGGTCTCGCGAGCCGTCCCGGCGACGACGTGCGCCACGGCGATGTACGGTCCGACCCCTTGGCCCCCACGAACGGGTGATGCGTAGAGCGGAGAGGCGCGAGTACGTAATTCACCCGATGTGCCCCGCTACTCCGGAGTAGCAGACTCGGCGGCCCGACGATTCCCGCTGCTCCGGAGGTCGATGATGACCCTGACCGCGTCCCACGCCCCAGCCCGCACCGCCGCCCTCGTGATCGCCCGCGTGGTCGTCGACGGGATCCGGCACTCGCTGCCAGAGCACGCACCACTGTTCGACGCGCGAGCCACGGAGTTCGTCGCCTCGCTGCTTGAGCACGACGGGATGAACCTGGGCATCGCGGCCGGTGCGGACGCCTTCCGCCAGGTCGGCGTCGCCGAGTACGCGGCGGGCAAGGAACTGGAACGGCTCTCCCGCGCCTACCACTCGGCGGGCCGGGGTGCCCTGCCCGCGCTGGCCTCGCTGTCCCGGCAGCCCGGGGCCGGGTCGGCCCTGATGGACACCGGGGTGGAGGCCCTGCTCCGCTGCGCGGACGTCCTGATCCGGCTGTCCACCGCCGCCTACCGCGCGGCGCACACTCCGTCGCTCGCCGAAGTACGGCAAGACCTGCTGAGGGAGATCTTGAGCGGCCGCCCGCCGTCGAAATGGGCGGGCCTCGCGGCGGAGGCGGGCTGGATACCGCCCGCCCGGGTGGTGGCCGTCGCCGCGGAGCCCGGCGCGGTCCGCGCCTCGTTCGGCCCGGAGGTGCTGGCCGACCTCACCGGCGAGTACCCGCACCTGCTCGTGCCGGACGACGTCGAGATCGGACGTGTCCTGGCGGGGACGCGGGCGGCGGTCGGGCCCGCGGTGGCGCCCGCCGAGGCCGCGGTGTCCCTGCGGTGGGCGCGCCGGACCCTCGAGCTGGTCCGGCGCGAGGTGATCGAGGACGGTCCGCTCGTGCGCTGGTCGGACCACCTGACCACGCACTGGCTGTTCGCCGACGAGGTGCTGACGACCGCGCTCGTCGAGCGCAGCCTCGCCCCGATCGACGGCCTGCCCGTCAACGAGCGCACCAAACTCGCCGAAACCCTCGACGCCATGCTCTCCGCCCGTGGCGGGGCACCCGAGATCGCCGACAACCTCGGCGTCCACCCGCAGACGGTGCGCAACCGCCTGCGCCGTCTCCGGGCGCTGTTCGGCGCCCGGCTCGACGACCCGCAGGCGCGGCTGGACCTGAGGATCGCCTTGCGCGCGGAGCTGCTCACGCCCGAACCGGGAGGGCAGGCGACTCCGATGAGGGTGGCGTGAGCGTCAGGCGGATTCCGCGGTCCTGGTCACCCACGTGGCGACCTGGACGCGGTTGGAGTAGCCGAGTTTGGTGAGGATGTGGTCGATATGGGTGTCCACCGTCCGCCGGGCGATGCCGAGCCGGTCGGCGATCTCCTGGTTCGTCAGCCCCTCGGCGACCACGTGCGCGATCTCGGTCTCGCGTTTGGTGAGCACCTGCGCGGCCTGGTTCCGCGGTTCGGGCGACCGTTCTTCGAGTGCGTACGCGATGGCATCGGCGATGGGCATCGCGGCGCCGTCGGCGAACTCCTTGACCGCGACTTCCCAGCCCAGCGCCGTCGTCACGACCTCGGTGTCGGCGAGGAGCGGTTCGGTGAACGCCTCGTACCGCGTCGGCCACGCGCCCACCGTGCGCCACACGTTCATCGAGGCGCCCTGCAGGATCGCGGCCCGGTTGGGCCGTCCGGTGCGGGCGGCGCAGCCGGCCAGCACGGTGAGCGTGAACCCGATGACGACGCGATCGTCCACGCGGGCGTGCAGGCGCAGCACCTGTTCACAGCAGCGGCTCGCCACCGCGAGATCACCTTGGAGGTATTCGGCGGCGGCGCGCGACCACAGTGCCCAGCCCCGCCAGAAGACCTCGCCCTGCCGCTCACAGCGTTCGACGGCTTCCGCGAGCACCGCCCGGCCGCGGTCGATGTCGCCGTTCAGCCAGATGGCGAGCCCGTGGTTGTAACTCGCCCAGAGGTCCCCGCCTTCGTCACCGTGGGCGCGGAACAGGTCGATGGCCGTGCCGAACAGGCGTGCCGCCTCGGCCATGTCGTTGCCGATCAGCGCGGCGTAGGCGCGGACGTGGAGCACGTACGCGGCGGCGAGTTCGTCACCGCTGGTCTCGGCTTCGGTGGCCGCCCGCTCCAGCATGCACCGGTGGGCGGGCAGGTCTCCTTGCACCAGGGTCAGGAAACCGGACAGCCACAGGACGTGTGCCCGTTCGGGGACGCCCGGCGCGGCGGCCTCGTCGAGACGGCGGACCCACATCCGGCCTTCGGTGTTCAGCCCGCGGACGATCCAGAACTCCTTGACGTCGCGCAGCATCCGCATCCCGATGATCGCGTCCTCGGGATCGCCGGTGCAGTAGTCGAGGGCGACACGGAGGTTCGCGTGTTCGCGGCGCAGCCGTCCGATCCAAGCGAGCTGATCGGTCTCCAGCCATTCGGCGGCGTACCGGCCGGCGAGTTCGGCGAACCAGTCCCGGTGCCGTTTCCGGAACTCCGCCGTCCCGCCCGTTTCGCTGAGCCTGTCGACGCCGTACTCGCGCACCGATTCCAGCATGCGGTACCGCACGCCGCCGCGGTACTCCTCGCGCAGCAGGATGGACTTGTCGAGCAGCCCGTCGACGACTTCGAGGACCCGTTCGCGCGGCAGTTCGCCGCCGGAACAGACCTGTTCGGCGGCGTCGAGGTCGAAGCTGCCGGAGAACACCGACGCGCGTGCCCAGAGCAGCCGTTCGGGCCCGGTGCACAGGTCGTGGCTCCAGTCGATCAGGGCCCGCATGGTCTCGTGCCGCTCCGGCCGCCCCCGCCGGTCCTTCGTGAGCACGGAGAACTGCCGGTCGAGGCGGTCGGCCAGCTGGCGAAGGGACAACGCCCGCGCGCGGACGGCCGCCAGCTCGATGGCCAGCGGCAGCCCGTCCAGCCTGCGGCACAGCCGGATCAGCGGCTCGGTGTCCGCCTCGGTGAGCCGGAACGACGGCGCGACCGCGGTCGCGCGGTCCACGAACAGCCGCACGGACTCGTCGTTCGTCACGCGTTCGAAGGAGTCGCCCTGCTCCGGGATCGCCAGCGGCGGCACCGGCAGGACACGTTCACCCGCCACCCCGAGCGACTGCCTGCTCGTGGCCAGCACGGTCACCTGTGGACAGGCCCGGACCACGGTGTCGGCGAACCAGGCGCAGCTGTCGACCAGATGCTCACAGTTGTCCAGCACCAGCAGCAACCGGCTCGCCTGAAGCGCCTCGACGACCACCTCGATGGCCGGTTTCGCCGAGCGGTCACCGAAGCCGAGGACGTTCGCCACGGTGGGCACGAGCAACGCCGGTTCCCGCAGCTCGGCCAGCGACACGAACGCGACCTCGTCGGCGGTCGCCTCGTGGTGGGCAGTGGCGACCCGCCACGCCAGCCGCGTCTTGCCCACGCCGCCCGGCCCGGTCAGCGTGACCAGCGACGACGCGTTCAGCAGACGTCGCGCTTCACCGGTTTCGGCGTCGCGGCCCACGTAGCTGGTCACTTCGGTGGGATCGGCGGACCACCCCGCAAGCGAGCCAACTCCGTCCGCCATGCATTCTCCCGCCATCGACCAGACCCCGCGTTCCGTCCGATGTAGACGGAAAACGCCCGGCTGCGGATACTAGCGGACCCGCGTCCTCCTAGCGGGGCGCTTGCTTCCCGCGATCATGAGCCCAGCCCGCCAGCACCGTTCCCGCGGCCACGAACAGCAGGAACACGAGCAACCTGCCACCCCACTCACCGGGAACCCAGTCGAACGCGCCCCACAACTGGGTCGCGGAATGATCGAAGAGGCTGCGGATGGCGGCCTGCGCGAAGACGGCGACGGTCACCATCCCGACGATCTGCAGCCCCAGATAGCCGCCCTTGGTCATGCTTCCTACCTCCTGGTTCACGGTCGGATCCCAGCTTCGCCCGCGTGATCCGGGAGTACATCGGCACCGCGTCGCGCGTCGCCTCCGACCAAAGTCGAGCCCCGGATCGTCCTGTGTCCGGCTGCGCCGCCGCGCGCGGGTCGACCATGATGGGCCGGTGATCACCGACGCCGGCGCCCGGCCGCCTCTTCGTGCGTGGGGAGAGGCCTGGCGCCTGCTCGCCGCGGCCGGGATGGGGGTGCTGCTCTGGCTCGTCACGGCGGCGCAACTGCCGGTGGGTGCGGCGGGCCCGAGGGTCGCCTGGCTGGTCACCGGTGATCCGCTGCTCGCGCTCGCCTGTCTGATCGCACTGCTGTGGCGTCGTCGTTTCCCGGTCGTGATCACGCTCGCGGTGATCCTCGCCTCGACGGCTTCGGTACTGGCGGCCGGCGCGTCGTTGCTGGCGCTCTGTTCCCTGGCCACCAGGCGGCGACCGGCCGAAACGGCGGTCGCGGCGGTGTTGTCGGTGGTCACGGCGGTGCTGATCGCCGATCTCTACCCGCAGCGCGAGGTGCCTGGACCGCTGTGGCTGCTGATCAGCCTTCCCGCCTTGATGGTGGGCATCGTGGTGGCCGTCGGCGCCGCCATCGGAGCGCGCCGGGAGGAGGTCCGCTCCCTGCGCGAGCGGGTCGAAAGCGCGGAACGGGAGCAGGCCGCGCGGGCCGCCGAGGCGCGGATCATGGAGCGGCACCGGATCGCCCGCGAGATGCACGACGTGCTCGCGCACCGGGTCTCACTGGTCGCGATGCAGGCCGGGGTACTGGGGCATCGTCCGGATCTGCCCGCCGACCAGGTCGCGGAACTGGCCCGCGGGATCGCCGACGGCTCCCATCAGGCGCTGGAGGAACTACGGGACGTCCTCGGCGTGCTCCGGGCGAGCCCGGAGGGGCTGGAACCCCCGCAGCCTTCGCTCGCCGACCTGCCGGCACTGGTCTCGGACGCGCGGGCACTGGGGCTGGACGCCACCCTGACGGCCACGATCCCGGGCGAGCCGCCCGACGCGATCGCGAGGACCGTCTACCGGGTCGTCCAGGAAGGCCTGACCAACGCGGGCAAACACGCGCCGGGTGCGAGAGTGGCCGTCACCGTCGAGGGGGAAGCGGGGGACGGCGTGCGGGCGACGATCCGGGATTCAGGTGCGGCACGGGCGGTCACGGGGCCGCCCGCCTCGGGTTTCGGACTGCTCGGCCTCTCCGAGCGGGTCGGACTGGCGGGCGGCGAGCTGGACCACCACGCGGAACCGGGCGGCGGGTTCGTCCTCGCCGCGCGGCTGCCGTGGCCGGTCCGCGAAGGGAGCGAGTGAATGGGCAACGAGCGGGTGCGGGTCGTCCTCGTCGACGACGAGCACCTGGTGCGGATGGCGCTGCGGCTCGTCGTCGACGGCGAACCCGACCTCGTCGTGGTCGGCGAGGCCGCCGACGGCGACGCGGCGGTGACCGTGGTGGGGGAGCAGCGGCCCGACGTCGTCCTGATGGACGTCCGGATGCCGGGTCGCGACGGCCTCAGCGCGACCGAGGAGATCCTCCGGCTCCCGGAACCGCCCAGCGTCCTGGTGCTCACGACGTTCGACTCCGACGAGATGGTGCTGGGCGCGCTGCGCGTCGGCGCGCTCGGATTCCTCCTCAAGGACACGCCGCCGCCCCGGATCCTCGCGGCGATCCGGACGGTCGCGACCGGCGAACCCGCGCTCTCGCCCGCCGCGACGTCCCGGCTGATCGCCGCCGCCACCGGTCCGCACTCGTCCGACGCGCGCCGGGCGACCAGGGAGACCGCCCGCGAGCTGCTGGCCACCCTGACCGATCGCGAACGCGAGACCGCGAACGCCATCGCGGAGGGCCTGTCCAACACCGACGTCGCGCGGAGGCTGGACATCACCGTCGCGACGGTGAAGGCGCATACGAGCAGCATGCTCGCGAAACTCGGCGTCGAGAACCGGGTGCAGATAGCCTTGCTCGTCCGCGACGCCGAAGGCTGAACTTTTTTCCGGCGGGTTGTCGAATCCGTCGTCCCCCGGTCGACGCAGTGTCGAAGCAGTTCGATACGACCAAGGAGAAACCAGATGCGCACCCTGATCGCCACCGCGTTCGTCTCGCTCGACGGCGTCGTCGAAGGGCCCGGCGGGGAGCCGGGCTACCGCAACTCCGGCTGGACCTTCGACGGCATCGAGTTCGACGAAGCGGTCTACGAGCTCAGGGGGCGTGAGCAGGGCGAGGCCACCGCGATGATGATGGGCCGGGTCAGCTACGAAGCGTTCTCGCCGGTGTGGCCCGGAATGACCGAGGAATTCGCCGAGTACAACGCGATGCCGAAGTACGTCGTCTCGACCACGCTGCGGGACGAGGACCTCGTCGGCAACTGGGGCGAGACCACGATCCTGCGTTCGCTCGACGACGTCGCGAAGCTCAAGGAGACCGAAGGCGGGCCGATCATCGTCCACGGCAGCGCGGAACTGAACCGGAACCTCGCCGACGCCGGGCTGATCGACCGCTACCACCTGCTGCTGTTCCCGGTCCTGCTCGGCGCGGGCAAGAAGCTGTTCGGCGACACCGACAAGGACAAGCAGAGCCTCAAGCTCGTCGAGAGCGAGGCCTACGGCAACGGTGTCCAGAAGCTGGTCTACGACGTCATCCGATGATCGGACCCCCGGCGAGCCGCTGGCCCGCGTCCTGCGATCATGAACCGCGTGAACAAGCCCGTCTTCGTGCAGCCGAACCTCGACGGACCGGCGGTGGAGCTTTCCGGGGTCGAGGTCCACGTCGGTCGCGTCCCGCTCGTGTCGGACGTCGACTGGCGGGTGGACTACGGCCAGCGCTGGGTCGTCCTCGGCCGGAACGGGGCCGGGAAGTCCACGATCCTTTCGGTGGCCTCGACCCAGCGGTTCCCCAGCGCGGGGACGGCGGTCGTGCTCGGCCACCGCATGGGCGCGGTCGACCTGCGTGACGTGCGGACGCATATCGGCTTCGTCGGGGCGAACCAGCGGCTGCCGGACGCGGAGAACCATGACGCGCACACGGTGGTGCTGACCGGGTTCAGCGGAAGCGTGCTGCCGCTGTGGGACCGCTACGACGACGCGATCCGCGACAGGGCGTCGAAACTGCTCGAACTGGTCGGCTGCACCGAACTACGCGACCGGCCGGTGCGCGTCTGCTCGCAGGGTGAGCGCGCCCGGGTCCGGCTCGCCAGGGCGCTCATGGCCGACCCGCTGCTGCTCCTGCTGGACGAGCCGTTCGCCGGTCTCGACCTGCCCGGCCGCGAGGATCTCCTGATGGCGCTGGAGAACCTGACGCTGGCCCAGCCGGAGCTGGCGACGGTCACCGTGACGCATCATCTGGAGGAGATCCCGGCGACGGCCACGCACGCCCTGATGGTGCGTCGCGGCAAGGTCACCGGCGCGGGCCCGATCGACGAGGTCCTCACCGGGGAGGGGCTTTCCGCCTGTTACGAACGGGACGTCGAAGTCCACCGCGTCAACGGGCGCTGGGTCGCGCACGCGGTGCGGCCTTCGTGAGTCGCTGACCTCCGGTCAGCCGGACGGGCAGGGCCAGGCGAGCCGGACGACGGTCCCGGTCGGCGTGCTCGTCACGGTCGCCTCCGGCGCGAAGGCGCGGATGATCGGCAGGCCGCGTCCGCCGTCCGGCCGACGGCCGTCGCGCCAGCGGCCCTCGTCGGCGACGCTGATCCTGAGGTGACCGTCGTCGTGGGCGGCGGTCACCGTCATGACGTTGTCGTCGGTGCCGTCGGGATACGCGTGTTTCACGACGTTCGTCATCGCTTCGTAGGCGGTGAGCTTGAGATCCTCGGCCAGTTCGCGGGGAAGACCCCGTTCGAGGGCCCATTTCGCCAGAAGGTCCCGTAACGCGGCCGCCTGGGCGGCGACGGCGGCGACCTCGAGGACCAGCTCGGCGGTGCCGTCGCGCACCGGCTCGTCGATCGGCATCACGAAGCTTCTCCTCGTCGCCCGCCGCGGTCCACGACCGCCGGATCCTCCGACAAGGCTAAGGCACCGCCGGGGATCAGGACACGAGTGCCGGGCGAACGGGTGCGCTCATCCGATATGTTCGGGACAGCCGGGTACCGATCGTGAGGGGTGGATGACGGTGACGAGCGGAGACGGGGAAAGCCGGGAAGTTCCGTTCTCGGTGACCGTCGCCAGACCCGATGGCGCCGAGGTCGTCATCGCGGTGGCGGGGGAGATCGATCTGACGACCTCCGAAGATCTCAAGGAGACCTTCGAGGACGTGCTGGAGCCCGTGCCGGGCAGGCTCGTCGTCGACCTCGAAGGCGTGGAGTTCTGCGATTCCACCGGTTTGGCCACGCTGGTCAGGATCAACGACCGGTGCAGCACCCAGGGGGTCGATTTGAGTTTCCTGCCGTCGCCCACGATCCGGCGGCTGGCTTCGAAGACGGGACTTTCCACACTCCTGCCGCTCGCCGGATCCTGAGCGGCTCAGCGGTTCGGCACGTCGAGGATCGCGTGGTCGAGGTGCCGGTACACGGGGATATGACTGTCGACGCCGAACAGGTGCAGCAGGCGCAGTACCGGCCGGGCGTCCGTGACCACCCCGGTCGCGCGGTGTTCGGAGCGGGCGCGGGCCGCGGCGGATTCGATGACCCGTAACCCGGCGACACCGAGGAAGCGGACCTCGGTGAGGTCGAGCACCGTGGCGGCCGGGAGCCTGCCCCGCAGGGCGCGTTCCAGCCTGCCGGCCGTGGCGAGATCGATCTCCCCGGCCGCGGCGACGACGAGCAGGTCGTCGTTCCACCGGATCCGCTGAACCCGCAACAGGTTCTCGGCCGATGGACGTGGGCGCGGGATGGCGGGGCCGTCGCGGCTGGTCCGCGTGTGGGTATCGCGTTCGATCATGATCTGTCTCCCGGAGAGCCGGGGACGAGACGGACAACGGGTAAGCCTGCACAACGGCTGCGCAAGTCAACGCGCCGCCGCGTCGCCCTGTGACAAGGGTGCTGGGCCGCGGACATGCGGTCGTTCGCGCGGGCTGGTGGACTCAACCTCACGTACTTGTCACCGTACGCCGCTCACGGCGCCTGGCAAGGCCGTATGCGGTGAACGGCGGGATACCTACTCGTGCATGGTCACTCGTGCAGTGCCTTTTCCCAGGCGAGGCCCCATTTTTCGAGCGGGTGCAACGCCTCGAGGAGTCGTTCGCCCAATGGTGTCAGGCGGTAGCCTTCCCCGCCGGTCTCGACGATGCGGGCTTCGGTGAGCTCCGCGAGGCGGGTGGCGAGCACGCTCGAAGACATGAGTTCGCAGCGGCGCCGCAGCTCGCGGAAGCCGACGTCACCCTGGCGCAGTTCCCAGATCACCCGCAGCGTCCACCGGCGTCCCAGCAGGTCGAGCGCGGCCATGAGCGGGCGGCCGGTTTCGGAGCCGCGGACCGGCCGTCCGGGCCTCGGGATCGGTTCGCCGGGCATGGCACCCCCCTTGTGCTTCGACTTTCGAAGCAGCATAGTGGTTCTGAAATCGAAGCACTGGAGGTGGTCATGGCCCGGATCGCGCCGCTCACCCCGCCGTACGAGGCGGACGTCGAACGAGCTCTCCGCAAGTGGATGCCGCCCGGTGTGGCGCGGGAGCCGCTGGCGTTGTTCCGGTTGCTGCAGTTGCATCCTGAGCTGGCCTCGCGGATGCGCGTCCTGGGAGCCGGTTTGCTCGCGCACGGCGAATTACCCGCGCTGGACCGGGAAATCGTCATCGCGCGGGTGACCGCCCGCAGTGGATGCCGCTACGAATGGGGTGTCCACGCCTCGGTTTTCGCACCGGCGGTCGGCTTGACGCCGGAGCAGCTCGAAGCGACCGTGTCGGGCGACTCCGGGCATCCGGTCTGGTCGGAGCGGCATCGTACGGTGATCCGCGTCGTCGACGAACTTCACGACAGCGCAACGGTTTCCGGCGGGACATGGGCCGCGCTCGCCGGGCACTTTCCGACGCCGCAGCTCTTGGAACTGCTCGTGCTGGCGGGCTGGTACCGGACGATCGCCAACGTCGCCAACGGAGTCGCGCTCGAAGAGGAGCCGTGGGCCGTCCCGTATCCCGGGTCACCAGGGCCGGTGTGAGTCGATTTCCCGGGAGCTGTCCCGTTCTCGTTTCGAGGACTTCCAAGCGGCGACAACGCAGAGGAGCGCCGCCGCGAAGCCGGCCGCGGCGAGTGTCCCGGCCCAGACGGCGCCGGTGCTGGCGAGGAGGTAGAGCTGGATCACGGCGGTGCACGTGTAGACGACCGCCAGTCCCAGCCACAGTCGTCGCGTCATCATCTCCCGTCTCCGTTCGCCCGGTACGGGGTCAATCGCAGCGAGGCGGGTTCGGGTTACAGGCTGCGGAAGAAGTCCACCAGCCCGTCCCACGACCGGGCACTGCGCCGCCGCTCCCACCACGTCCGGAACGGGGTAGACGCCATCGCGTGCCGCGTGTACGACGTCATCACCGCGCGGTACACGTTCTCCGCCTGGTCCCACGTCAGCCGTTCCTTGCGCCAGGCCAGCACGAGCCGCATCCGCATCGGGTCGCCCTTCAGCGGCCGGACGACCATGCCGGGCAGTTCGGGCGCGGTGGGCTCGACGAGCTGCACCGCCTGCCCGGCGGCGATCAGATGCCGTCCGCCGCCGTTGGGGCACTCGAACCGGATCCGCGGCGTGAACCCGGCGCGATGCGCCGCCGCGCGCAGTGACGTCAGCGAGCCGTCCTCGGGGCCGGGCGGTCCGATCCACGCTTCGCCGGCGAGCTCGGCGAGGTCGACTTCCAACCCGCCGGCGAGCCGGTGGTTCGCGGGGAGACCGATGAACACGGGCACCCACGAGAACAGCACCCGGTGCCCGAGATGCTTCGCCAGCGGCACTTCCTGGTCGTCGGACATGGCGATGACGGCGATGTCGAGCGTCGCGCGGGCCAGCGCCTGCGCCAGCACCGAGCTGGAGGGTTCCACGTGGACGGTCACGTCCAGTCCCGGCAGCGCGTCGTCCAGCCGTTCGACGAAGGTGGGCAGACAGTCCATTTGGGACGATCCGAGCCGGACCGGGCCGTCACCGAGCGCGCCGAGGAGATCGCTTTCGAACCGGTCGAACTCCACGAGCAGGGTCAGCGCCCGGCGCAACGTCTGCTCGCCGACCGGGGTCGGGGTCACGCCCGTGTGGCTGCGGACGAACAGCGGCGCGCCGATCTGCCGTTCGAGCCGCTGGAGCAGCGAGGTCAGCGACGGCTGGGACATGCCCAGCGCGGCGGCCGCCTGCGAGAGGCTGCCCGCTTCGGCGATGGCGCAGATCGCCCGCAGGTGCCGGATCTCCAGGGCCATAGGCGGAGTCTATCGCCGCCGGTCATTACGGTCCGGCCGTTCGCGGTGCGAAGGTGCGGCCAGAACCGTGACTACCTGAAAGGGGAGCCGATGACCGGCGACCGAACCCGGCCGGATCTGCGCGCGCTGCTGGCCGCCAAGGGGTTCCGGAACTGGATCAGCGACGGCTGGGAGCCGGCCGACGACCTCGTCGACGTGCCGGCGGGCACCGCGGAGGCCGCCGCCGCCCATCGCGGCAGGCTGTCGGCGGAACTGCCCGGTCAGCGGATCGCGCTCGCGGCGGGCCGGGCCGTGGTGCGGTCCAACGACACCTTCCACGGCTTCCGGGCCGACAGCGACTTCGTCTGGCTCACCGGTTGCCAGCGCGAGGGCGCGATCCTCGTGATGACCCCGGCGGGGGACAGCCACCATGCCACGCTGTACGTCCCGCGGCCCGCCGAGGCGCACGAGCCCGATTTCGTGGGCGACGCCGACACCAGCCCGCTGTGGGTCGGCTCCGCCGCCGGACCGGCCGCGTACGAGCGCGCGCTCGGCATCGAATGCCGTCCGCTGGAGGATCTCCCGCACGGTTTGCGCGGACGGAATCCGGGCTTCCTGGTCGGCGCGGGGGTCGACCCCGCGCTCGACGCGTACCGCTTCGGCCACAGCGAACGGCTCCGGACCGTCCTCGCGGAGCTGCGCCGGATCAAGGACGACTGGGAGATCGGCCAGTTGCGCGCCGCCGTCGACGCCACGGCCCTCGGGTTCGCCGACGTGCTGGCCGCGCTTCCGGAGGCCGTCCGCGGTGGCGGGGAACGCTGGCTTCAGGGCACCTTCGACCGCCGTGCCCGCACCGAGGGAACCGGACCCGGCTACACCTCCATCGTGGCGGCCGGGCCGCACGCGCCGATCCTGCACTGGACGCGCTGCGACGGGCGGGTGACCGAGGACAGCCTCCTGTTGCTCGACGCCGGTGTCGAGGTGGATTCCTTGTACACGGCCGACATCACCCGCACCTTCCCGGTCGGCGGGGAGTTCACCAAGGCACAGCGCGACGTCTACGACCTCGTGCACAAGGCGCACGTCGCGGCACTGGGCGAGGTCCGTCCCGGCCGGGACTACGGCGCGTTCCAGGCGACGGCGCTGCGCGTGCTCGCGGAGGGTCTGCACGATTGGGGTCTGCTCCCGGTGTCGGTGGACGAGGCGCTGTCGCCGGACGGGCAGCAGCACCGCCGGTACATCGTCTGCGGTACCGGCCATTTCCTCGGACTGGACGTCCACGACTGCGCCGCCGCCCATCCGTCCACCTACCGCGAGGGCACCCTGGCCGAGGGGATGGCGCTGGCGGTGGAACCCGGTCTGTACTTCCACGCCGGCGACCGCACCGTGCCGCCGGAGCTGCGCGGCCTCGGCGTCCGCATCGAGGACGACGTCGTGGTCACCGGAGCGGGATACGACCTGCTCTCCTGTGGTTTCCCCTCGACCGCCGACGAGATCACCGCCTGGGTCCAGGCGGCCAGGGGCTGAAGGGCGCTTTCCCCGCATCGCATGACGCTGTTGGGAAAGTGGTGGGCTCGGTGAGCTTCCCTCGTCAAGTCCGTGAAGGCCTCCTTCCCTACTCTCAGGGTAGTGAAGGAGGCCTTCACGGATCTCCAGAACAGGACATTCGTAGGCGAATCGGTCATAAGGTCACGATTTAAGTCCTTAAAGGACACTTGGTCGCCGCTGGCAGCCACTCCAGCGCCACCGCCATCCGACTTTCCCAACAGCGTCGTCTCACGCGGGGAAAGTCCCCTTCGGCCCCCGTCAGTACCGGATGGTGTGCCCGGCGAGGATCCGCTCGGCGGCACCGGTGGTGGACAGGCCGGCGGCGGGCCGGTCCACGGTGAAGTACTCACGGAAGTCCTGGCTGAAGTGGCGGGTCATCAGCGCGATCGTGCGGTTCCAGTTCCCGCCGTCCGGACCGTCGGAGGCCCACAGGTCCAGCAGCGACGAGCCGACCCGGCCCTGCACGGTGTCGCCGTCGTCCCAGCCGGGCGTCGAAGCGTCGTTCTCGAAACTGTACGAGCTGCCGTCGTCGTAGACATAGCGGTAGTCGCCGAGGGCGTAGGCGGCGACGGCGTCGGCGAATCCTTCGGTCCACGCGCAGGATTCCGAACTGTGCTTCTCGATGTAGTGCGGGTTGCAGCCGGTGACGACGGGGAAGTCACGGCCGTAGAGCTGCCACTGCAGCCAATGCCCGGCCTCGTGGAGGATGAGGTGCTTCGAGTCGGGCATCGTGTCGCCGAGGAAGACGTAGTTCGTGTTCGGGTAGTCCCAGTAGCCGCCGTCGGCGACCTTCGGATCCCAGACGAAGGTGATCCGGTCGCAGCGCCCGTCGGGCTGCCGGGCAGTCCAGCACGACGAAACCGGGTTGGCGCGTTTCCAGTAGAGGACGTTGAGGGTGTCCACGACCTTCCACGCCCGCTGGAGCGTGGACGGCACCTTCACCGTGCCGAGGTCCTGGCTGCCGGAGACGTTCGTGCGGCGTGCCGAGTCGAAGGTGTAGTCGGTGGTGTTGTTCGCCGCCTGGACGACCCGCCACATCGAGGTGCTGCTCGACCGGAACCGCACGAACGCTTCGGCGAGCGACGCGGTGTGGCAGGCGGTGAACCGTCCGTCGGACGCGCCGGTGATGCCGGTGGCGAGCCTGGTCGCCCTGGCGGAGCCGGTGCGGCCCCACAGTTCCCAGTTCGCGTTCCGGGCCACCTGCGTGCGCAGCGGCTTGCTCGTCCCGGCTTCGGCGTCGTAGTGGTCGAAGGCGAGTGTGCCGGTGAGACAGGCGTTCGCGGCCGCCGTCGCCGGTGTGGCGGCGGCCGCGGTCAGTCCGAGGGTCGTGATGAGCACCGCGCCGAACGCCCGAAGTCGTCGGCCCGCGGATCTGCGGATCAGCTGCACGGGAATCTCCTCGCTGGAGCGTAACGACGGTGTGCCCGTGACCCTGTGTCGACGGTGACACACCGGTTGGTGATGGAGTTTCCGCGCGGTCCGCGCGGCCCACCATCGCGCCGCCCCATCGGCCGCGGCTATGCCCCGGCGTCGGGAGGCGTGTCATGATGTCCGCGAACTCGATCGGCAAAGCGAACGAGTTCGTACGGTTTGACGAACGACAGGGGAGAAGTGGTGCAGGACGAGACGCCCTCGATCCGGGACATGCTGGCGGTCAACCTGCGCGCCGCCAGGGCGGCGAGGGGTATCTCGCTGTCGGAGCTCTCCCGGCGGTCGGGTATCGGCAAGGCGACGCTGTCACAGCTGGAGTCCGGCGGCGGCAATCCGACCATCGAGACCGTGTTCAGCCTGTCCAGGGTGCTGGAGGTGGCGATCTCGGACCTGCTCGACCACCGGGCGGGCGGTGCGCTCACCGTGGTGCGCGGGGCCGACGTCGAGGTGCTCAGCGGCGAGGGAGTGGATCTCCGGCCGCTGCGGCGGATCGAGGCCGGTGACGGCGTCTTCGAGGTGTACGACCAGGTGGTGCGCGGAGACGCGCCACAGCGTTCGCAAGGGCACGTCGGAGTCGAACACACCATCGTGCAGACGGGATCGCTGCTGGTCGAGGTGGCGGGACGGACCGTCGAGGTCGGGCCTGGGGATTACGTCGCCTTCGACGCCCGTGAGCCGCATTGCTACACCGCTTCGGACGGCCCGGTGCACTCGGTCCTGCTGCTGCAGTACCGCGCGGACGAACGGCTCGAGGGCAGACCGCATCCGGTGCTGAAGGGCTGACCGCTCTCCGGGTATTGACACCCCTCCGGGGCGGAACCTACGCTCCGATCGTTCGCTTTACCGAACGCTGGAGGGTCGATGAACCGAACGCGCGTGCTCGTCCTCGGCGCGGGTATCGTCGGCGCCGCGTGCGCCCGTGAGCTGAGCCGGGCCGGCTTCGACGTCGTGGTCGTGGATCGCGGTCGTCCGGCCGGCGGGACCACGTCGCACGGCGAGGGCAATATCCTCGTCTCCGACAAGGGGCCCGGCGCCGAACTCGAACTCGCGAAGCTTTCGACCGCGTTGTGGCCCCAGGTGGTCGCCGAGGTCGCCGACGAGGACGCGCGCGCCGCCGCCGCGATCGAATACGACCCCAAGGGCGGCATCGTCGTCGCCACCACGGACGACGGGGCACGTGCTCTCACCGCCTTCGCCGCGTCACAGCCCGGTGTTCGCGCGGAACCGTTGTCCCACCAGGAACTCGCCGACGCGGAGCCCGCACTGACCCGCGAGGTGACCGCGGCGTTCCACTACCCGGAGGACGCGCAGGTCCAGCCCGCGGGCGCCGCGCTGGCCCTGCTCGGCTCCGCGCTGCGCCACGGCGCGCGGCTGCGCTCCGACACCGAAGTCGTCGGTGCGACCGTCCACAACGGACGGATCACCGGCGTCCGGGTGCCCGGTGAAGTGATCGAGGCCGACGTCGTCGTGAACGCCGCGGGCCCGTGGGCGGGCCAGGTGTCGGCGCGCCTCGGCGCCGCGATCGCGGTACGGCCCCGCCGGGGCGAGGTACTGGTGACCACCCCGATGCCCGGTGTCGTCCGGCACAAGGTCTACGACGCCGATTACGTCGGCGCGGTCGGTGCCGATTCGGGTGAGTTGCAGACCTCCGCCGTCGTCGAGTCGACCTGGGGCGGCACCGTGCTGATCGGCTCCTCCCGCCGCCGGGTGGATTTCGACGACGCGATCCGCCCGGACGTGCTGAGCGCCATCGCGGTCAAGGCACTGCGGCTGTTCCCGGCGCTGGCCGACGTCGCGATCATGCGCGCGTACGGCGGCTTCCGGCCCTACGTCGACGATCACCTCCCGGTGCTCGGCGAGGATCCCCGGCTGGGAAATCTCTGGCACGCCACCGGGCACGAAGGCGCCGGGATCGGGCTGAGCGTCGGCACCGCGCGGTTGCTGCGCGAACTGCTCACCGGGACGGCGCCGTCGATGCCGGTCGAAGAGTTCACTGTGGACCGTCCGGCCGTGGTGGCGGCATGAGCGGGTGGCTCCTGCCGCGCGATCGCGATCCGGTGGACCGCACCGACCGGCCGATCCGGATCACCGTCGACGGCGAGACCCTGACCGGGATCGCCGGGCAGAGCGTGGCGGGGATCCTGCTCGCCGCGGGCCGGACCTCCTGGCGCACCACCCGATCGGGTGCACCGCGCGGTGTGTTCTGCGGGATCGGCGCGTGCTTCGACTGCCTGCTCACGGTGAACGACGTGCCCGACGTCCGCGCGTGCCGCCGCCCGGCCGCCGACGGAGACGAAATCCGTACCCAGTCCCGGGAGGAGAGCGCGTGAACGTGGTGATCGTCGGCGCCGGGCCCGCCGGGCTCGCGGCGGCCGAACACGCGCTGCGGGCCGGTGCCCGGGTCACGGTGCTGGATCAGGCGGAGACCCCCGGCGGCCAGTACCACCGGATGCTCCCCGAGGCGTACGCGGCGCGGCGCCCGGAACAGATCCAGCACGGCCGGGCGGAGTTCGATCGGCGGCGCCGGGTGCTCGCGCATCCGCGGTGCCGGTGGTGGCCCGGCTCCACCGTCTGGGCGTTCGACCGCGCGGAAAAGACGGTGCACGTCCTGCGCGGGCAGTCCGATGGAGGTGGACGGCGGCGGCTGACCCTCGTCCCGGACGCGCTGATCCTGGCGACCGGCGCCCACGACCGCACCCTGCCGTTCCCCGGCTGGGACCTGCCCGGCGTGTACACCGCGGGCGCGGCGCAGGCCTTGGCGAAGGGGGAGCGGGTCGCGATCGGCGAGCGGGTCCTCGTCGCCGGGGCCGGTCCGTTCCTGCTGCCGGTCGCGGAATCCTTGCTGGGTGTCGGTGCCGAGGTGGTCGCGGTACTGGAGGCGAACCCGGTCTCGACCGTCCGAAAAGGATGGACGGCCCAGCCCTGGCGCCTGGCCTCCCACGCCGGAAAGGCCACCGAATTGGCGCGTTATGCCGCGACACTCGTCCGTCATCGGGTCCCGTACCGGATGGGCCGCGCGGTGATCGAGGCTCGCGGCGCGGACCGCGTCCGTGAGGTCGTGACCGCGGAAGTGCGCGCGGACTGGTCCGTCATCCACGGCACCGAGCGGACCTACGAGGTCGACGCGGTCTGCGTCGGCCACGGTTTCGTCCCGCAGCCCGAACTGGCCGTCGCCGCGGGCTGTGTCCTGGACGAGGGGTTCGTGCGGGTCGACGCCGCGCAACGGACCACAGTGGACGGTGTCTTCGCCGCGGGGGAGATCACCGGGATCGGCGGCGCGGTCACCGCCGCGGCCGAAGGCGCGGTGGCCGGCTGCGCCGCCGCCGGTGGTGAACCGTCGCCGCAGCTGATCCGCGCCCGCGATCGGGCCCTGACCTTCGCCGAACGCCTCGCCGCGGCCCACCCCATCGGCGCGGCCTGGCGAAGCTGGTTGCGCGACGACACGATCGTCTGCCGCTGCGAGGAGACCACCTACGGCGAATTGACGCGTGCGGCCGAGGACACGGTCTGCCCCGGCCCGCACGCCCTGAAACTCGGCACCCGGGCCGGCCTCGGCCCGTGCCAGGGCCGCGTCTGCGGTCCGACCGTGTCCGAACTCTCCGGTGGTACCGAACGGCACCACCGCCCGATCGCCCAGCCGATCCGGCTGGGCGAGCTAGCCGCCCGAACCGAAGGAGAACCTGAATGAGCACCCCCGACCTCGGTGGCGTCGTCGTCGCGACCGCCCTCCCGTACCGGGCGGACGAGTCGGCTCCGGCCGGGCTGGCCGTGGACTACGACGCCTACGCCGCGCACTGCCGCTGGCTGGTCGACAACGGCTGCCGGGGCGTCGGCCCGAACGGCTCCCTCGGCGAATACTCGTCGCTGACCGACGAGGAACGCCGTCGCGTCGCCCGCACCGCGATCGAAACCGTGGGCGACGACGGGATCGTCGTCGTCGGCGTGCACGGCCCCGGAGCGCACCAGGCGAAGTACTGGGCCGAGGTCGCGGCCGAGGACGGTGCCGACGGCCTGCTGTGCCTGCCGCCCACGATGTACCGCGCGAACCGCGGCGAGGTGCTCGCGCATTTCGAAGCGGTGGCGTCGGTCGGGCTGCCGGTGATGGTCTACAACAACCCCATCGACACCAAGGTCGACCTCACGCCGGCCTTGCTCGCCGAGATCGCGGGGATCGACAACGTGGTCGCGGTCAAGGAGTTCTCCGGCGACGTCCGGCGGGTGCTGGAGATCCGCGAGCAGGCGCCGGGGCTGGACGTGATCAGCGGCGCCGACGACGTCGTGCTGGAAAGCCTGCTGATGGGCGCGACGGGCTGGTTCGCCGGATTCCCCAACGTGTTCCCGGCCGAGTCGGTGCGCCTGTTCGACCTGGCGCGGTCCGGCAAACTCGAAGAGGCGAGGGCGCTCTACGAACCACTGGTGGCCGCGTTCCGCTGGGACTCGCGCACCGAGTTCGTCCAGGCGATCAAGCTCGGGATGGACCTCGTCGGCCGTTACGGCGGGCCGTGCCGTCCGCCGCGGGGCCCGCTGACCGACGATCACCGCGAGCAGGTCACCGCCGACATGCGCCGCGCGCTCGCCTCGCTGGGGGTGGCGTAGGTGCGGTCGGTCCGGTCGATCACCGCCGTCGACTCGCATACCGAGGGCATGCCCACCCGGGTGGTCACCGGCGGGATCGGCGTCAGCCCCGGCGACACGATGGCCGAACGCCGCAGGTACTTCATGGCGCACCTGGACCACCTGCGGCAGTTCCTGATGAACGAACCGCGGGGTCATTCGGCGATGAGCGGCGCGATCCTGCAGCCGCCCGCCCGGCCGGACGCGGACTGGGGCGTGGTGTACATCGAGGTGTCCGGCTGCCTGCCGATGTGCGGGCACGGCACGATCGGCGTGGCGACCGTGCTGGTGGAGACCGGCATGGTCGAGGTGACCGAACCGAAGACCGTGGTACGACTGGACACCCCGGCCGGGCTCGTGCACGCCGAGGTCGAGGTCTCCGACGGCCGCGCGGTCCGTGTCAAGCTCCGCAACGTCGCGTCGTTCCTCGCCGAGCGAGACGCCGTCGTCGAGGTGCCCGGCTTCGGCGAGGTGCGGTACGACCTGGCGTACGGGGGAAACTTCTACGCCATCCTCGAACTGTCCCAAGTGGACATCCCGTTCGACCGGACGGAGAAGGACCGGATCCTCGCCGCGGGGCTGGACATCATGGCGGCGATCAACGACCAGCGTCCGCCGAAGCATCCCGCCGATCCGCTGATCGGCGGCTGCAAACACGTCCAGTTCCTCGCGCCGGGTTCGGACGCGCGGTCCTCCCGGAACGCGATGGCGATCCATCCCGGCTGGTTCGACCGGTCGCCTTGTGGCACCGGCACTTCGGCGCGGATGGCCCAGCTCCACGCCCGCGGCGAGCTGCCGCTGCACACGCCGTTCGAGAACAGCTCGTTCATCGGAACCACCTTCACCGGCGAGCTCGTCGCCGAGACCAGCGTCGGCGGCGTTCCCGCCGTGGTGCCGGAGTTCTCCGGACGCGCGTGGATCACCGGCAACGCCACCTATCTGCTCGACCCGGACGACCCGTTCCCCGCGGGCTTCGTCCTCTGACGATCTCCAGCGGCGGCTGTGCCGGGCGCGTCCAAACCCGCACCTGAAAGTCCTCCAGCCCTCATCACAGACCCGGCCCGCCCCCGCGGCCCGGAAGGGATTTGTCATGCCCGAATCAACGACGATCCGGCCCCGGCCCAAGCTCTTCTCCCGTTCCGGGCTCTTCCGCCGGAAATCCTTCGAAGGTCCCGACGAGGGCGGCCCCGGCGGTCTGCCCCGCACGATGGGCCTCTGGCAGCTGGTCTCGCTGAGCCTCGGCGGCCTGGTCGGCGCCGGGGTCTTCTCGCTGGCTGGGGTGGTGGCGAACCAGCAGGCCGGACCCGGCGTGATGATCTCGTTCCTGATCGCGATCATCGCCAGTTCGGCGGCGGCCCTGTGCTACGCGGAATTCGCCGGGCTCATCCCGCGGGCCGGGTCCGCGTACACCTATTCGTACGCGGCGCTGGGCGAGGTCGCGGGCTGGCTGATCGGCTGGGATCTGCTGCTGGAGTACACCTCGATCGTCGCCGTGGTCGCGATCGCGGTGTCCGGCTATCTGTCGTACGTCGTGGAGCAGGTCGGCCTGGACCTGCCGTCGTGGATGCTCGGCGCGCCGGGAACCGGGCCGGGGCATCGCGTCGATCTGTTCGCGGCGCTGCTGTGCCTGCTGCTGGCGTTCGTGCTTTCGCGTGGCAGCAAGCAATCCGCGCGGTTCGAGACGGCGCTGGTGGTGATCAAGCTGGCGATCGTGGGACTGGTCATCGTCGCCGGCGCGTTCCACATTTCGGCGGGGAACTTCACCCCGTTCCTGCCCTACGGCCTCGGAGGCGCGGTGGCGGGCGCGGCGACGACGTTCTTCGCGGTGTACGGCTATGACGCGATGACGGCCGCCGCGGAGGAGAGTGTCGAGGCGAAACGGCTGCTGCCCAAGGCGATCATCGTGTCGCTCGCCATCGCGGCGGTGATCTACCTGCTGGTGTCCATCGTGCTGGTGGGCATGCAACGCTACGACCAGATCGACGTGCACAGCCCGTTCTCCAGCGCGCTGGCGGCGGTCGGGCTCGCCGGGCTGGGCACGGTCGTCGCGGTCGGCGGCATCCTCGGGATCACCACGTCGGCGTTCGCGAACATGCTGGCGGTGTCGCGGATCTGGTTCGCGATGAGCCGGGACGGCCTGCTGCCGCGGTACTTCGCCCGCACCCACCCGCGGCGCCGGGTGCCCACGCGGGTGATCTGGCCGGTCGGCATCGGCTCCGCGTTCATCGCGGGCTTCCTGCCGATCAAGGAGGCCGCGGACCTGACGAACATCGGGATCCTGGCGGCGTTCATCGTCGTGTCGATCGCGGTGGTGGTGCTGCGGCGCACCCGGCCGGACCTGCCGCGGTCGTTCCGCACTCCGTGGGTCCCGTTCGTGCCGCTGGTCGGGGTGGCGTTCGCGGTGTGGCTCATCGCGAACCTGGACGCGCTGACCTGGCTGCGGTTCGCGGCTTGGATGGCGCTCGGCCTGGTGGTGTACGCGGTGTTCGGATTCCGGAACTCGGCCGAGAACCCGGAGAGGAAGGAAGCATGAAGCAAATCGAGAGCGCGGCGGAGATCGCCGCCGAATGGGCCGCGACCGACCCGAGGACGCGCGCGGCGGTGATCACCGGCGTGGCCGACGCGCTGGACGCGGCCGGGCCGTCCTTGATCGAGCTCGCCGACGCCGAGACCCGGCTGGGGACGAAGCGGCTGACCGGGGAACTGGCCCGCACGACGTTCCAGCTGCGGCTGCTCGCGGCCGAAAGCGGCTCGTACTACGACGTCCGGATCGACCGGGCCGATCCGTCGTGGCCACCAGGGCCACGGCCGGAGCTTCGCCGCTACCGCACCGCCGTCGGCCCGGTCCTGGTGTTCGCCGCGAGCAACTTCCCGTTCGCGTTCAGCGTGGCGGGCGGGGACACCGCGGCGGCGTGGGTGGCCGGCTGCCCGGTGGTGGTCAAGGCCCACCCCGGCCATCCGGAGTTGTCGCGCAGGACGGCTTCGGTCGTGGTCGAAGCCCTCGGCCGGTGGGGCGCGCTCCTGGGCCTCGTCGAAGGGGAAGGCGCGGGCGTGGAGGCGCTGCGCCACCCGGCGATCGCGGCCGCCGCGTTCACCGGTTCGGTGGCGGGTGGACTCGCGCTGGCGCGGATCGCGGCCGAGCGGCCGGTCCCGATCCCGTTCCACGGCGAGCTCGGCAGCGTCAACCCGGTGATCGTCCTGCCCGGCGCGGCACGGTCGCGGGCGGAGGAGCTGGCGGCGGGCTACGCCGGTTCGCTGACGCTGGGAAACGGTCAGTTCTGCACGAATCCCGGCCTGGTGTTCGTGCCGTCGGACAGTCCGTTCGTGGACCTCGTCGCCGAACGGTTGCGCGAGGTCCCGGCCGCGCCGTTCTTGAACGACCGCATCGCGTCCGGGTTCCACGCCAGTGCCGAGCGGCTGGCCGCGATCCCGGGGATGCGTGCGGTCTTCCGCGGACCCGGCGCCCAGCTGCTCGAAGTCGCCCTGGAGGACTTCGTGCCGGAAGCGGCCGAAGAGTGCTTCGGTCCGCTGGGTGTGGTGGTGCGTTACTCGCGCGTCTCCGACGTCCTGCCGGTGCTGGCGGCCCTGCCCGGTCAGCTCACGACGACCGTGCACGCGTTACCCGAAGAGGCCTCGGAGGTCGAGGCACTGCGCCCGGTGCTGGCCGGCCGCAGCGGGCGGATCCTGTGGGGCGGCTGGCCGACCGGGGTCGCGGTGACCGCCGCGATGCAGCACGGCGGGCCTTTCCCGGCGACGACGTCACCGGCGTCGACCTCGGTCGGAACCGCGGCGGTGGAACGCTTCCTGCGGCCGGTGTCCTATCAGGACTGGCCTTCGCACCTGCTGCCGGAGCCGCTGCGGGACGACAACCCGTGGGACGTCCCGCAGCGCATCTCCTGACCCGCGTTTCGTCCTCTGAATGCGGTACTTGCACGCGCAAGTACCGCAAGCAGAGGACGAAACGCGTCAGGGGGAGACCACGGTCCCGCCCTGCACGACATGCCGGAACTTCTCCGGCTCGGCCAGGACGCCGATGTCCTCCAGCGGATCCCGGTCGACGACGAGCAGGTCCGCCTGCGCGCCCGGCGCCAGCGTGCCGATCTCGCCCGTCAGGTTCAGCAGGTCCGCCGCCGTCGACGTCGCGGAGCGGACCACCTCCAGCGCGGACTGGACCTCGCCGCGCAGCCGGAACTCGTGGTTCTGGTGCCGGTGCATCCCGCCGAGGAGATCGCTGCCGTACACGATCTTCACACCGCCCCTGGCGGCCTTCTCGAGGGCGGCCATACCCGCTCCGAGCACCTCGTCGACCTTGCGCCAGCTGGATTCCGGCAGCCCGTGCTCGCGCCCTTCCTCCTTCAGCGCCCAGTACGTGACCAGTGTGGGCACGAGATACGCGTCGTGCCGGAGGAACAGCTCGACACTGAGGTCGTCGATCAAATTACCGTGCTCGATCGACCGCACGCCCAGTTCCAGCGCGCGGTTCACCGCGCGGGCGGTGTACGCGTGCGCGGCGACGTAACGGTTGGCCGACTCCGCCTCCTCGACGATCGCGCGCAACTCCTCGGCGGAGTACTGCGTCGAGTCGATCCGGTCGGTGGGGGAGGCGACGCCGCCCGACGCCATCACCTTGATGTGGTGCGCTCCCTTGCGCAGTTCGTCGCGCGCCGCCGCGCGGACCGCGTCGACCCCGTCGGCGACCCGGCCGAGGCCCGCGCAGCACGGGTGGTCGTCGCTGGCGTTGGCGCCCCGGGTCCGGCTGTCGCCGTGCCCGCCGGTCTGGCTCAGCGCGCGTCCGCAGAACAGCAGCCGGGGGCCGCGGAACAAGCCCTCGGCCTGCGCGTCGGCGAGGCCGTAGTCGGCGCCGGAGGCGTCACGGACCGTGGTGAAACCGCGGTCCAGCATCCGACTCATGGTACGGGCGCTGTGCGCGGCCACATAGGACGGTGACGACGCGGGCAGCGACCCCAGATCCGCGGTCGACGCGGTGACGTGCACGTGGGCGTCGACGAGCCCCGGCAGCACGAACGCGCCGCGCAGGTCCTCGGTCCGCGCGTCGTCCGCGGTGAGCCCGTCGCCGATCTCGACGATCCGGCCGTCGGCACACCGGAGGTCTCCCTCCGTGTACTCGCCGCTGACCGGGTCGAGCAGGCGGGCGTTACGCAGCAGCAGCGATCCGTTCATCGGGTCTCCTCCAGGAGCTCGCGCAGGGCCGGGACCGCCAACGGTGCCAGGGATCGGGCCGTCGCGACGGACTCGTCGTCGTAATTGCCCTCCGCGTCGAGGAGGTTGAGGACGCCGAGCGTGCGGCCGCCGTCCACCACCGGCACGTTGATCACCGCGCCGCAGCCGAGGCTGTCGATGAGTTCGTGGTCGGCGAAGATCTCCCGCACCGCCGCGCTGTCCGGCCCGAAGTAGGGCTCCTGGCCGGTGATGCACCGCTCCAGCCACCCGGCGGCCACCTCGACGGTCTTCTCACCGCCGACCGGGTACTCGGCGGGGTGGCTGCTGTACACGCGCCGCAGCGCCCGCCGTTCGGGCACCCAGGCCAGGACGGTGAACAGCCGTACGCCGATCGTGGCTCGGGTCTTGTCCTCCACAGTGGACAGCGACACGGTCACTTCGTCATCTCCTTCGCGGTTTTCACGGGCGCGCCGTGTTCGGTCAGTTCTTCGAGGGAGCGGCCGGCGGTGGACAGGCCGAACACGACCACGACCACCACCCCGGCCACCAGGACGGCGGTGGTCATGCCGAAGACGCCGGCGAAGCCGAGGCTCGCCGCGGACAGGCCGATGATGGTCGGGGCGAGGATGCTGCCGACCCGGCCGAACGCGCTGGACAGCCCGGTCCCGCTGGCGCGGATCCAGGTCGGGAACACCTCGGGGGTGTAGGAGTACACGCCGGCGTAGGTGCCGTTGAGGAAGAACGACAGCACCGCCCCGGCGAGCGTGATCGACCACGGCGCGTCCATCTGGCTCAGCCAGAACGCGCTCACCGCGGACCCGGCGAGGTACAACGCGATGGTGTGCTTGCGGTCGAGCCGTTCCGACAGCCACGCGGCGGAGAAGTATCCGGGGATTTGCGCCAGGTAGATGATGATGGAGAACTCGAAGCTCTTGGTCACCGTGATGCCGCGTTCGACGAGCAGCGTCGGGATCCAGGAGAAGAAGCCGTAGTAGGAGAACGTGATCACGAACCACACGGTCCAGATCACCGCGGTGCGGCGCGCCATCGCCGGGCTCCACAAGAACTTCAGCGCGCTGAGGAGATTGACCTTGGGGGTCTCCGTCGCGGGCCGGGTGTCGGCCGCCGCGACGGCGGGAAGTGCCTGCCCCGTCGCCTTTTCGACGTCCCGCTCCAGCTTCGAGACGATCTTCTCGGCCTCGGCGTGTCGTCCGTTCGCGACCAGGAACCTCGGTGATTCCGGCAGCGAGCGGCGCCACCACAGCAGCATGACGATCGGCAGCGCGGTGATCAGCTGCGCGACCCGCCAGCCCTCCGGCACCGTCGGGACGACGAACCGCCCGATCAGCGCGGCCATGACGAACCCGAACGAGAAGAACCCGGCCAGCGCGCCGACGAACCAGCCGCGGCGTTTGGCGGGGACGAACTCCGACAGGAACGGCGCGATGATCGCGCTTTCCGCACCGGCGCCCGCCCCGGCCAGCACCCGGGCGCCCAGGAAGACCTCGTAGTTGGGGGAGAAGGCGGCAACCACCGAGAACACCGCGTAGAAGGCCAGCGCGTACATCATGACCTTCTTGCGGCCGATGCGGTCGCCCAGCAGTCCGGCGGCGATCGCGCCGAAGAGGAAACCGAACGGCGTGGCCGAACCGATCAGCCCGAGCTGGCCGTTGTCGAGGCCCCAGGCGGCTTTCGCGCTCGGCAGCAGGAAGGCGACGACGGCGGAGTCCATCCCGTCGAAGGTGTAGCCGAGCCCGCCGATCAGCAGGAGCTTGTAATGGGGACGGCTCAGCGGGAGCCGGTCCAGTCGTGCCAGAAGCGTCATGGGGAACGCCTTCCGTGGTTCGGGCGACGAGGGAGTCACGAGAGTGCGGACAACGTATACTGCGTTTCGGCAAAACTGCAATGGTTGTTGCAAGTGGTTCGCCGGGCACGATGCGTTACCGTGACGCCGTCGAGGGAGGGTGCGCGTGACAGAGACGGGAACCGACGACGGTTTCGAGGCGTGGCTTCGGGATCGCACGCCGGAACGCGGCCTGCGGCCGAAAGCGGCCGCCGTGCTCGAAGTGCTGGTCTCGCAACCGCGCCGCGCGTCGTTCGGCTCGACGGCCGAGCTCGCCCAGCTCGCCGGGGTCAACGTCGCCACCGTCACCCGGACGGCGCAGGCGCTGGGTTTCGCCGGATGGCCTGCGCTGCAACAGGAGTTGCGGGCGCGGTACATGTCGTCGCTGAGCGCGCCGCAGGTGGCCGAGGAACATCGGGACGTCGACTCGCCGGGTTCGGCGTCGCTGCGCCGCGACCTCGACAGCCTCGCCCTGCTCAACCGGCGCGTCGCCGAGGACGAGATCCGCAACGTCGCGGAGGCCGTCGCCGGGGCGCGCCGCACGGTCGTGATCGCCGACGGCAGCTACGCCGCGGTCGGGATCGCGTTCGCGCACAACGCCCGGCTCGCCGGCTACGACGTCCACGCGATCACGGCCGGCGACGCCGAACTCGCGAACGCCACGGCGAAACTGACCTCCGAAGACGTGCTCATCGCGATCAGTTTCTGGCGGCTGTACGAGAGCACGGTGCTCGCCGCGAACGAGGCCAAGACCAGGGGAGCGCGTGCCTTCGCCATCACCGACGCGGCCAGTCCCGCGCTGGCGGGCGCGGTCGAGCAGGTGCTGATGGTGCCCGCCGAGGGTGTGACCTTCTTCCCGTCGCTGACCGCGGGGATGAGCCTGGTGCAGGCGATCGTCGCGCAACTCGCCGCCGTCGATCCCGTCCGCACCGGCGAATCCATCGAGGCGGCCGAGGCCATGTGGTCGCGGTTCGACCTGCTGCACCGCCGCCCGGGATCGGCCGATCGGACAGTGCCGAAAAGGCCGACCGGTCGAGGCGTCTCCGCCGGATGACCGATCCGCCGCCCCCGGCCGGGAGGCGATCCTGGTTCCAGGCCGCCGGAACAGGCGGCACGGGGACCGAGGAGGCCGAAATGACGATCATCGCGACTCTGGGCGCATACGCCGGGCTCGCCCTTCTGGCGCTGATGGCGGCGACCCCGCTGCTGGTCGAACTCGATCAGCGCTTCCCGGTCACCCGCCGGGCGAAGGCGGCCGAAGGGGAACATCGGATGCCCGCGGGACTCGCTTCGGCGTGACGCAGAGCACAGATTCGCGCGAGGCCTACCTCACGTGAGTGATTCAGGCTCCGCCAATTCGTAACTTTGTGTCGCGCTATGGAACGCTCTGTGACGTGACCGTGGATTTCTGCACCAACGCCCAGCCCTCCGACACCTTCGCGGAGTTCCGGAGGAACGTGGACGAACTGACCCAGGCGTTCATCGACGCCTGCCGTCAGGGCCGTACGCCGGGCGACGCTTCCCTCGACCTGCTGCAGCGGGTCCATCGCGAAGACCGCAACTGGGTCGTCGTCCATCTGACCTTCGCCATCGCCGCGCTCGCCCATCAGCGGACGCTGGCGCCCGTCACCCGCCCAGGTGGCGTGGCGGGTGCGCCTGAGCGCGCCTTGTTAGCTTCCGCGAGTGACTGATCCGACCATCTCCGCGGTCATCGCGGTGTTCGCGGGTTGCGTGCTCGCGGGCCTCCTGGCCG
Organism: Amycolatopsis sp. NPDC000009; assembly: GCF_055563465.1. Taxonomy (NCBI): domain Bacteria; kingdom Bacillati; phylum Actinomycetota; class Actinomycetes; order Pseudonocardiales; family Pseudonocardiaceae; genus Amycolatopsis; species Amycolatopsis sp. NPDC000009. The sequence continues at coordinate 98,987 of NZ_JBVHDI010000025.1, read as the reverse complement.
TCCCGTACATCGCCGCGAGTTACCGGCGCCGCGGGGAGCTCGGGTTCTGGCGGGTCCTGCTGGTGTTCGGGTTCCTGGTCTACGCCATGTCCCTGTGGACGTACACGTTGCTCCCCATCCCGGAAACGACCACGTGCGCCGCCGGGCACCTGCAGTTGCGCCCGTTCCAGTTCCTCGCCGACATCCGCCGTGAACAGACCGGCGCCGGCCTGCGGGCGTTCCTGCGCAATCCCGCCGTCCAGCAGGCGGTGTTCAACGTCGCCCTGTTCGTGCCGCTGGGGATGTTCGTGCGGCACCTCTTCCGGCGCGGTTTCGCGGCCACCGTCGCGATCGGCTTCGCGGTCTCGCTGTTCATCGAGTGCACGCAGCTGACCGGGGTCTGGTTCCTGTTCGAGTGCCCGTACCGGCTGGCCGACGTCGACGATCTGCTCACCAACACCCTCGGCGCCGCGGTCGGTTTCGGCCTCGCCCCGCTGTTGCGGCTGCTGCCGGGGAACGAGCCGTCCGCGCCGCCGGGGACGCCGCGACCGGTCACCGCGCGCCGCCGCCTGCTCGGGATGGCCGTCGACGTCGTGTCGGTCGTCCTGCTCGGCACCACCGTCGGCATCGTGACGACCCTGCTCGCCGGCGAACCCAACACCGTGGTGACCGCGTTGATCGGCACTTTCCTGCCGGCGCTGCTCCTGTTGTTCGTCGTTCCCCTCGCGGGCAATGGCGCCAGCTTCGGCCAGCGGGTCGTGCTGTTACGCCCCGTCGGCCCGGATGGCGGGAAGCCCGCCTTGTGGCGGATGGCCGTACGGTTCCTGGCTGGTTCCGGCGGCTATTTCACGCTGCTGACCTTGGCGTCGGTGGCCAACAGCGGGTTCGAGCCGCTGGCAAACCTGTTGTTCTTCGCGAGCGGGATCCTCGCTTTCCGGCCCGAAGGTCACCAGGGCTTGTCCGGCCTGATCGCCGGGCTGCGGATGGCCGACGTGCGGGCCCTCGACGACCAGACCGAACCGAGCCTCGTGAGCGGTCAGGACGCGTGATCAGAGCCGTAACTCGCGTGCTCAGGGGCGTAACTCGCGTGATCGGAGACGTAACTCGTTGTTCGGCTTCTGATCACGCGAGTTATGCCTCCAAACACGCGAGTTACGGCTCTGAGCACGCGAATTACGGCTCCGAACACGCGAGTTACGTCTCTGGGCACGGGCCACTCACGAGACCCGGCCTGGGAGCGCCACCCGATCGGGTCGACCCTGCGGGACCCGCGCGTCATTGCGCCTGGCAGGACGCGCGGGCCGGAACACTCGCCCGGTGGACGTGGAGTCGATGGACGAAGTGGCCGACTGCCTGCTGTCCGTGGCCTGGAACATCTTCCCGCTGATGGGGAAACCGCCCGCGAGCCCGGGGAACCGGCCGGAGGAGATCCGGGCCCTCCTCGTCGACGCCTGCCACGACGCCGGGATGCGGGCCCGTGAATGGGCCGCGGAACACGGGGCGGGAACCGAAGAAGACCGCCGTCCCTTCCTGCGGCTGGCGGAGGCCGGAACGGACGTGAATCTGTTGCTGGGCATGGTTTCCGGCACGCTGGTGGCCGATCACGAGCGGGTCCGCCGCCGCTGGGCCGAGATCGAGACGCTGGCCGCCGAGGCGGCCGAACTCGCCGGCCTGATCAAGGGGCGGCCGGTGGGACGGCCGCCCCTCGCCACGGGAGATCAGTCCTTTTCCAGCGTCAGGTCGTAACGGTCGAGCACCTCCTTGACGGGCTGGAAGAACGTGGTGCCGCCCTCGTCGCAGTCACCGGAACCGCCCGAGGTCATGCCTTGCGCCTGCACGAGTTTCGTGCCGGAGCCCGACGAAGGGCGGCTGACGAACGAGCCGCCGGAGTCGCCGGGTTCGGCACACGCGTCGGTCTGGGTGAGGCCCCGCACGATGTTCCCGTTGCCGTAGTTCACCGTCTGGTCCAGCGCTTCGACCCGCCCGCAGTGCCAGTGGGTGGTGATCCCGGACCGGCAGATCCGGCCGCCGACGCCGACCACGTCGGCCCCCTCGATCCGCACGTCGGACCCGTCCTCGTACCGGTCGACCCGGGGCGGGGTCGAGACGTCGGAGTGCGTCACCTTGACCGTCCCGTAGTCGTTGCCGGGGAAGGACGACCTGGCGACCCTGCCGATCGTGCCGCCGGTGCCACGCACGGTGCCGCCGAGTTCGGTGCAGTGGCCGGCGGTGATCACGTACTGATCATCGTCGTCGTAGGCGTTGAACCCGACCGAACAGGCACCGCCGCTGAAATACAGGCCTTGCCCGCCGACCACGCTCCACAACGGCCGCGGCGCGCTCTTCACGTGTTCCACCCGGACCGGGACCCCGGCGGAGGCGGCCCACGCCAGGCCCGCGGGATCGCCACCCACCACGCTGACCACGACGTCGTTCGACGGCACGTCCACGTACCAGCCGGCGACCGAACCGGGCAGGCCCGGGGCTCTGTTGTCCAATGTGGACTGGATCCGCTTCAGCTCGGCCGCGCTGTGCCGGAGTATCTTCGGGATCGCGCCCGCGGCGCGGATCCGGGAAGACCGGCCCGCGTCGGTGGTGCCGACGATCAGTTCGCCGGTCGTGGTGTCCAGCCAGGAGCCGGCGAACGCGGCGCCGAGCGAGGTGCCGAGTTTCTGCTGGGTGGCGGCCACCGTGGCCGGGCCCGCCGCTTCGGTCAGCACCGACGTCGCCGCCGAAGCCGGTGTCGCGAAGGCGGTGACGGCCGCCGCGGTGCCGATCAGGGCGGTGAGGGTGCGCAGGGCGCGTGGGGTCACGGAAACCTCCAGGGAATTCGTTGCGGGATGAGTACGGAGAAGCGCTCCTTGATCGACGTTACGACAGCGGGACACCGGCCGAATGCCGCCATTTGAGTAGCGTTGGGAATTCGCCTTTCCGGCTCAGCGGAACAATGTCTCCTCACTCGTGTGAGTGGAGACTGCACGATTTACCGTCCCCGATTCACCGACGGGAGAACGACGATCAGCGACGTTCGTACGTCCGTCCGGGAAAAGAGCGGTCATGACCGAAAACGGCAGATCACCTGATGGTGTCCGCGCCGAACCCGTTCGTCCGCATCGGTGACGGAGGCGTTTCTTTCACCAGCAGGAAACGAGGCCCGCCGTGAACATCAGGCCGACGGTGAGCACGGGCGCGGCGAACAACGCCAGCGCTCCGCCCGCGACGGCCCGCACCCGTTCCGGGAATCGCGCCGGGCCGCTCGCGTGCCGGGCCAGCCAGCGCAACCGGAGCGCGGTGTCGCCGCCGGAAGCGTGGATCGACAACAACGCCGAACGCACGGTCTCCGGTCCGTGCCCGGCCGCGGCCGCCCGGTCGGCGGCCAGTTCGACGAGGAGCCGGACCGCGGCGGGGAGTTCGCGCATGAGCGGGACGAACCGCAGTACGCGGCCGAGCGTTTCGGCGCATCCGGCCAGAACGTGGTGCCTGCCGCGCAGATGAGCGCGTTCGTGGGCCAGCACCGCGTCGAGTTCGCGGGGTGAGAGCCTGCCCGCCAGGCCCTGGCTGGCGACGATCAGGCCGTCGCGGCCGCCGAGACTGTAGGCGATCGGACGGTCGTCGGGCAGCCACAGCGTCGGCCCCGGCCGGGCGCCCGACAACCGGAGCACGTCGAGATGGCGCCGGTGCAGGAGCGTGCTGCGTTTACGACGCCGGGCGGTCGACACGGCGAGCCGGGCCGCCGCGATCGCGACGGCGGCACCCGCGAAGGTGCCGGCGAGCGGATCGAGGCCGGGAAGACCGCTGTGGCCGACGGCCGCCCAGCACTCGTGGAGGATCCTGGTGATGGCCCCGGCGGGCCCGTGGTCCGGCAGGACGAGGAGCAGGACGGCGCCGAGGGTGCCGACGAGGACGCCGAGCGCGGTCAGCAGCCACCACGCGAGCGCGGTGCCGGGGCTGATCCCGCCGGCGGTCAGCCTGCCGAGCAACCGGGGTGAGCACCAGCCGATCACCACGACACCGAACAGGAGAACCGCCGCCAGGATCATCGCTTGCCGGGCTTCCGTCGCAGGGCACGCCGCAGGATGTCCGACTCCTCGTCGGTGACCGAGCGCGCGAAATGCAACAGCACCGATTCCCGGTCGTCCGAGGCGTCGAGGATTTCCCGGAGACTTTGCGCGGTGGCCTCCTCGCGGGTCGCCACGGCGCGGTAGCGATACGCGCGATTCTCCATTTCGCGCTCGACCCATTCCTTGCGGTGCAGGTTGTCCAGCACGGTCATCACCGTGGTGTAGGCGAGGTCGCGATCCCGGTTGATCGCCTCGAGGACCTGGCGCACCCGCAAGGGTTCCGCGGCCTCCCAGAGCACGTCCATCACCGACGCTTCGAGCTCGCCCAGCCGTTGCATGACACCTCCGCCGGGAAGGATACTGTGCCGCTCCGGCTCAGCCGACGACGCGCCGCGCGCCCATCAGATGCCCGTCGCCCTTCACCGAACGGACGTCGACCAGCTGGCCTTCGGTGGGCGCGTCGACCATCTTGCCGCCGCCGACGTACATGCCGACGTGGTGGATGGCTCCCGGGTTGCCGGTGCCGTCGTCGTAGAAGACGAGGTCGCCGGGGACGAGCGCGTCCAGCGGGACGGCCTTCCCCACGGTGTACTGCTGGCGGCTGGTGCGGGGAAGCGAGATCCCCGCCTGCTTGTACGCCCACGACGTCAGGCCCGAGCAGTCGAATTCGCTCGGCCCGGTGGCGCCCCATTCGTATTGCGAGCCCCGTTTGGACAATGCCGCCTGCAGCGCGTCGTTCGCGGCGCCGGGCGGGCCGAGGTACGAGCCCTTGTCCTGGACCTTGCCGAGTTTCGCCTTGTCGGCGGCGGGCAGTTGCCCGAGTGCCCGCCGTACCTCGGCGATCTGGCCGTCGAGGTCCTTCTTGCGGTCGCGCACCTGGTCCAGCGCCACGGTCGCGTCATTGGCGGCGAGCTGGGCCATTTCCCGGGCGTCCTCCGCCGTCGTGCGCGCGGTCTGTGCCTTCGCGAGCGCGTCGCGCAGGCCGTTCAACGCCTTGGCCTTCTCCTCGGCCAGGACCGACAGCGCGGAGGAGCGGTCGAGGAACTCCTGCCTGCTGCCGCTGTCGAGCAGCAGGACGGCGTTGCCGAGCCGCTCGCCGCTCATCGCGGACCGCGCGATCGCCTCGACCTGGGGCCGGAAGCGATCGATCGCCGACCGCGCCTCCGTGAGCTCGCCGTCGGCGCGGCCGACGGCGGCGGTGGCCTGGTCGCGTTCGCTCTCGCGGGTCTTCAACCGGTCCTGGGATTCCTGCAGATCCTCGTCGGCCTTGGCCGCCCGGGCGCCGAGTTCCTGGTAGCGCCGCATCGGTTCCTGGCCGTCCGGCGCGGGCTGCGCGTTCGCGGGGAGCGTTCCGAAGCCGAGGATCATGAGGGCGGCGGTGGCGGCGAGCGGGTGCCGCGGTGAGCGCCGGTGTGGGGTCACGGGTGCCGAATCTCCTGTCGCCCAGGGTCAACTATCTCGCTTAGTAGTACGGGGGCGGTTGTGAGTGTCCGGTGAAGTCCTACTAAGACCCTTAGTACTAGGGCGGATGGGAGTCTTTGCTACGGTGGGAACCGTGAGTGTCTTTCCGGCTACTCTTCGTCGACTCGTCGTGGCCTTGCTCTTGCTGGTCATGGCGGGATCCGGGGCCGTCGGCTGCCTGGACGACGGCCACGGCGAAGCCCTCGCCGGGGCGGCGGCCTCTCACGACTCGTCCTGTCCTCCGCAGGAGGGACACGTGCACGCCCGCCCGCTCGCCGCCGTCGCGGTCCGAGGCGAGGAAGCCCCACCGGTCCCAGCTGTCCCGCTTCCTTCGGAACCCGTCGTTTCGCCTGTGGTGCGAGGGAACACCCGGCTGCTCCCGGTCATCCGGGGCGGGCCCCGGATGCTCGTCGAGCTGTGCGTTTCGCGGACGTGACCGGCCTCGCGCCGTCCCGTCCTGTCCGCACAGCACAGAAAGACGAATCCTCGATGAACGCTGTCCTGCCCCGGCACACGGCGCCGGCCGTCGGCAACACGCCCGTGCTCTGGATCGACGAACGACTCACCGGCTCCGGTAAGGGTTTCTGGGCCAAACTGGAGGGTTTCAACCCCGGCGGCATGAAGGACCGCCCCGCCTTGCACATGGTGGGAGCGGCCAAGGCCCGCGGTGACCTGGCCGACGGCGCGATGATCGTCGAGTCGACCAGCGGGACGCTCGGGCTCGGCCTCGCGCTGGCCGGGATCGTCCACGGGCATCCGGTCACCCTGGTCACCGACCCCGGGATGGAGCCCATCGTCCGGCGGATGCTCACCGCGCACGGCACCCGCGTCGACCTCGTCACCGAGCCGCATCCGGTGGGCGGCTGGCAGCAGGCGCGCCGGGACAGGGTCCAGCGGGTGCTGGAGGAGCAGCCCGGCTCCTGGTGCCCCGACCAGTACCACAACCCGGACAACGTGGCCGCGTACGCGAGCTTGGCCGACGAACTGGCCGCGCAACTGGGCCGGATCGACGTGCTGGTGTGCTCGGTCGGCACCGGCGGGCATTCGGCCGGGACCTTCCGCGCGCTGCGGCGGTACTTCCCGCGTCTGCGCCTGGTGGGCGTGGACACCGTCGGATCGACGATCTTCGGACAGCCCGCCACCTCGCGGCTGATGCGCGGGCTCGGGTCGAGCATCCATCCGCGCAACGTCGACTACGACGCGTTCGAGGAGGTCCACTGGGTCGCGCCCGCCGAAGCGGTGTGGACCTGCCGCCGTCTCGCCGCCGCCCAGTACGCGACAGGGGGCTGGAGCGTCGGCGCGGTCGCCCTCGTGGCCGCCTGGCTGGCCCGCACGCACGATCCGGACGTCCGGATCGCGGCGATCTTCCCGGACGGTCCCCAGCGCTACTTCGACACCGTCTACAACGACGAGTACTGCGCGGCGCACGGCCTGCTCGACGCCGCCCCGGCACGGGAACCGGACGTCATCGCGCATCCCGGTGAGCGTGTGGTGGAACGCTGGACCCGGTGCCGCACGGTCGTGGACCCCGCGCTGTGACCGGGTTCGCGGAGCGGTTCCGCTCCTTCGACCGGCCCAGCAAGGTGCTGATGGTCAACCAGTTCACCATCAACGTCGGCTTCTACATGCTGATGCCGTATCTCGCCGGCTACCTTTCGGGGCCACTGGGGCTGGCGGGCTGGGCGGTCGGCCTGGTGCTGGGGATCCGCAACTTCTCGCAGCAGGGCATGTTCCTCGTCGGTGGCACACTGGCCGACCGGTTCGGCTACAAACCGCTCATCGTCGCCGGATGCGTGCTGCGGACGGCGGGATTCGCGCTGTTGAGCGTGACGTCGTCGTTGCCGTCGCTGGTAGTCGCGTCCGCGGCCACCGGGTTCGCCGGGGCGCTGTTCAACCCGGCGGTCCGCGCGTATCTGGCGGCGGACGCGGGGGAGCGGCGGCTGGAGGCCTTCTCCGTGTTCAACGTGTTCTACCAGGGCGGGATCCTCGCCGGGCCGGTGGTCGGGCTGGCGCTGACGGCCGTCGACTTCCGGCTGACCTGCCTGGTCGCCGCCGCGGTCTTCGGCGTCCTGACCGTGGTGCAGATACGCGCGCTGCCCGCGCACGAAAGCGAGGGGGGGGGGCACGTCGTCGATCTGGTCGGACTGGCGGATCGTCGCGGCGAACCGGTCCTTTCTGCTCTTCGCGCTGGTCATGATCGGCTCGTACGTGCTGTCCTTCCAGACCTACCTCGCCCTTCCGATGGAGGCACGCCGGATCACCGGCTCGGAGACGTCGGCGACCGTGCTCATCGCCGGCCTGTTCGTGATCTCGGGCGGTCTCGCGATCGCCGGGCAGCTCAAGATCACGTCCTGGTTCAAGGACCGGTGGCCGCCCGGCACGTGTCTCGCCGCGGGGATGGTGTTCATGGCCGCGGCCTTCGTCGCGCCGCTGACGGTCGCCCGGGCGGGACCGGCCGCGGCCGGCGCCGGACTGCTGCTGTCCGCCGCGTTGCTTGCCGTCGGCACGGTCGTCGTCTTCCCGTTCGAAATGGACACCGTCGTGCGGCTTTCCGGCGACCGGCTGGTCGCCACGCACTACGGCTTCTACAACACGATCGTCGGCGTGGGCATCCTCCTCGGCAACCTCTTCACCGGCACCGTCTTCGACCTCGCGCGCCGGGCGGGCTTCCCGGAATTCCCGTGGCTCGCGCTGACTGTGATCGGCGCCGTCTGTGCCTGGGGTTTACGTGCTCTCGACCGGAGCCGTCTTCAGACGAGCGTCGTCCAGTAACTCCAGAAGGCCTGCAGGACCGCGACGGTGATGGCGGCGTACCAGACCACGAGGACCACGCTGTGGTACCGGATCGCCGCCGTCACCTCCGGTCCTTTGTGGAGGTTGTGCAGGGTCGTGTACCAGAAGACGGCGATGGTGACCGCCCAGACGACCATGCAGTACGGGCACAGCGCGCCGATGACGTACAGGCTCTGAAGCATCAGCCAGTGCACGAAGACGACACCGAGCGCCGAGCCGATCTGGAGGCCCAGCCAGTACCAGCGGGGGAGCCGTGCTCCGCCGATCAGGGCGGTCCCCGTGGTGACGACCACGCTGAACCCGGCGATCCCCAGCAGCGGATTGGGGAAACCGAGCAGCTCGGCTTGCGGCGTCTTCATGATCGACCCGCAACTGAGCACCGGGTTGACACTGCAGGTCGGGATGTAGGAGAAGTCCTTGAGCAGCGCGATCTTCTCGATGGTGAGCACGAACGAAGCCAGTAGCCCGAGCGCGCCGCCGACCAGCAGCACCCACGGCGTCACCCGGACGGCGAACGGGGTCATTTCGCGAGCTCCCGGTCGATGACGGCCTTGAGGCCCTGATAGGACGGTGACCCCGAGAACTTGACGCCGTTGACGAAGAACGTCGGCGTTCCCTCGACGCCGATGTTCGCACCGTCGGTGCGGTCGGCGAGTACCCGGCCGAGCGTGACCGGATCGTCGAGCGCGGTTTCGAAGGCCGGCAGGTCGAGGCCCAGTTCGCGGGCGAACCGGAGGAAGGTTTCGCGGTGGGAGACCTGCTGGTCGCCCCACTCCGGCTGCTTTTCGAACATCAGGCGGTACATCGGTTCGAGCTTGCCCTGTCTACCCGCCGCCTCCACGGCCCGCGCGGCGAGCTCGGCGTTCTGATGGCTAGGGATGGGGAAGTAGCGCATCACGAAGGTGACCCGGTCGCCGTACTCGGCGCGGAGGCGCTCGACGCCGGGAAAAGCGGCTCCGCACGCCTCGCATTCCAGGTCGAGGAACTCCACGACGGTCACCTTGCTGCCCGCCGGGTCGGAGAGCCGATGGCTGTCGGGCCTGACGAGGATCGACGCGGGCACCACCGGGGGTGCGTCCCCCTGCGCGGGCGGGGCGTCCTCACCCAGGCTGGTGAAGACGAGCAACGCGGCCACGACCGCGACGACGACGGCCACGACCGTCAGGGAAACCTTGGCGTTCTTGGTCATTCTGTTGTGTCCTTGGCTCGGTTCCGGCAACTGAAAGCGGCATGGGCTTGCCGGATCAGGTACGGGAAACGCAGAGCTGGACGAGTGGTGGAGTGGCCGTCGAACGCTTTGCCGGGGAGGACGGCGGTATTCCCGTCCCACCGGGGCGATGATGCCGGACGAGCAGGACGAGCGCGGCCAGCAGTGCCATACCGATGCCCGCGACGTCGTCGAGGTGGTCGTCCGGAAGAGGCTGGTCTGCCGGGCTCAGCCGCGACCCCGCCGGAGCGCATTCGTCGGCCGCGTTCGTGGTGTGGGCGGCTTCGGCGGCGAACAGGGGAGCACAGGGCGAGCCTGCCGCCGCCGCTCCGTCGCTGCACAGGGCGCCCTGCAAGAGGGCGACGGCGGTGAGCACGGCCAACACGGCGAAAAGCCGCGCGGTCGTCCTCACAGTCCGTCTGCCGGTCACGCGGAGCAGGGTAAAGGTGACCTTGTAAAGCCACGGCGAACTCGGGCAAATCGGCCTAGGGTGGTCGGCGATCCTCGAGCGAAAGGACGACCGACCTTGCCGAACTTCAAGGATGTCTACGCGGTCCTGCCGGTCTCCGACCATGCCGCCGCCGTCACCTGGTACGAGCGGTGGATCGGGCGGCGGCCCGACACCGAACCCATGGAAGGTGTCGCGGAATGGCGGATCACCGGGAACGCCGGAATCCAAGTGGCCCACGATCCGGAAACCGCGGGCAAGAGCACTGTGGTCCTCGTCGTCGAGGACATCGGCGAAACCGTCGGCAGCCTCACCGAGCGGGGGGTGGAATGCGGCCCGATCCAGGACTTCGGCTTCGTCAAACTGACGGAGATCGTGGATCCGGCGGGCAACAAGGTCACCTTCGTCTGGGAGAACCCTTCGCAGGAGTAGGCGACGGCCAATTCTTTCCGGAAGATGACGGGATCGCGCGGAGCGTTGCCCGTGGCGGCGGCCGATGGTCCGATTCCCTCCGTCATCGACACTGGAGGGAATCCCATGAAGCATTCGAGGCGCAAGACCTTCGCGCTGGCGCTACTGGTGCCGTTCGCCACGCTCGTCACGGCGCCCGGCGCCGAGGCGGCGACGGAACGCACGATCAAGGTCGTCACCTACAACGTGGGCGACGCTGGCGGCCTCAAGGCCGACCTCGTCCGTCTCGTCGAGTCCGAGCGCCCAGCCGTCATCGGGCTGCAGGAGGTCGCCGACCGCGAGGAGGTGGTGAAGGAGGCCGCGGCCGCGACGGGATACGTCGCCATCTACGAGTCGGACCGCCGCGCGGTCAAGCACAACGCCATCCTGGTGCGCGGCACCGTGACCATCACCGGCCACGGTGCGCGCGAGATCTCACCCGCGTCCAAAGTGGACCCGTCCACGCCCGGTACCGGCCCCGCGGAGCCCGGTGACTGCGGTTGCTGGGTGCCGCCGAAGTACGTCAACTGGGTGCGGGTGGGAGGTGCGGGCTTCGAGTGGGTCGTCGGCGTCGTGCATCTGACACCGTCCGCGCAGCGGTTCGCCCCCAACCGTGAACTGCACAATCTGCAGGTCCGCAACACCGCGGACTGGTTCGCGTCACGGGCGGCCGAACCGATCGTCATGGGAGACTTCAACGCCGAACCGGGTTCGGATCTGATGACCGGGCTGCGGCGGGTGGCCGATTCTTACAGTGCCCCGAGCCACGGCAGCAGGTCCATCGACCACGTGTGGGCCAAGAAGGACTCGACCGGGTCCGAGGTGGCCGCCCTCGGCGGCTACGGGAGCGACCACCGTCCGGTGCGCGCACGGGTGACGGTGACCCGATGATGCGACGCGCCCTGATCGCCTTCGTCTGCGGCGTCAGCCTGCTGACAGGTGTGCCGGCTGCGACGGCCGAGACCGGGCCGCGCGACGAGTCGCTGGACTTCCGGTTCCCGGCGGCGGATCTGATGCGGGTCCCGGAGACGAACACCTACGTCGCGGTCGGCGCGAGCGTGCCCGGCAAGAAGCTGCCGTACACGAAAGTCGAGTTCGGCGGCGGATCGTTCCAGCGCCGAGGCGCTGTCGACGGCGACGCCTGGGACGGTGTCACCTTCCCCGCGGGCTACTGGGCGAGACCGGACTCTCCACTGTGGACGCCGGCGCTGTTCGCACACAAGGAGGACGGCCGCGTCGTCTACTACGTCTTCTACAGCGCGGCGCTTCCCGGCCCCGAGCCCGCCGGCCAGGCGAAACACTGCGTCGGCTACGCCACCTCACTGCGGGCCACGGGAGGCTTCGTCGCCAACGCCGATCCGCTGTTCTGCCCGGATCGCGGGTGGGCGATCGACGCCGATGTGAGCAGGGGACAGGGCGAGGTCTGGCTGACCCTGCGCAACGGCGCGTGGACACAGGACCGCGTCACCGCCCTGGGGGCGGCGAAACTGGACTTCGACCGGCCCCGCCATGTGCGGCGGATAGCCGAAGCCGACGCGAAGAAGCTCATCGACAACGCGAACCTCGAGTGGACGCACCACAACAGCCCGGCCGAGGACGTCCTCACGATCGAGAATCCCAACGCCGTCCGCATCGACGGTGACTGGTACCTCTTCTATTCGGGCAACAACTGGTACGCGAATCGCTACTCGACCGGAGTCGCCTACTGCGGAACCGCGCTGACCGACAACCGATGCACCCCGATGGCCGGGCGACGGGCGTATTTCTCCTACCAGCCGGACCCGGACGGCGAGCCGCGTTTCCGGCCCGGCCTGCCTGCGGAGTACCGCAAGAAGAACCTGCCGGGCAACAAGCGGGGGCCCGGTGCGTTCAACGCGTTCCAAGCGCCTGATGGTTCGTGGTGGGCTTCGTGGAACTACATCACCGACGCGAGCTTGCTTCCGCACGAGGATCCGTCTCCGGAACGGCGGAGCCGGATCGGGAAGCTCACGAAAACGGGGAGCGGGGCGACGGCGGAGTTCAGCGTGAGCTGGTGACAGCTTCGGGAGCTCGGCGCCGTGCCGGTGGGAGGCCCGATCATCCGGTCAAGACTTCCGCGTGCGTCCGACCTGGGGGGGCGTGAGTGGTGGTTCTCTCGAGGGGTACGGCAAAGGTGGCGTGTCGGTGGTGAACGGAAGCCCGCGAAGGGCCCCTTCCCTACGCTCAAGGTAGGGAAGGGGGCCTTCACGGACCGGCAGGGTGCGGGTGACCCCTACGCCACGTTGCGCCCCTCGCGCGAAGCGGCTCAAATCGGACATCGGGCGGGCCACTGGTGTCCCTTGTGGACGGTTTAGGTCATGATCAGCCCTCGCAGCACGACAGCTTTGCCTTACCTCTCAATAACCGTCTTCACCGCTCACGACCCCGCCAGAAACGCACAACGTACCGAAATCACCGGGGCGCGAGTGCCTCCAAAGAGGACAGTGACGCCTTGTGCAGGTTCGAGATGATGTTCCTCGGCTTGTCCGCGGCCTTGCTGTAGTAGTGCGCTCCGGACTCGTACGCCAGGTAGACGTTGCTGCCGTACACCGTCAGCCCCTCGGACATGCTCGGCGCGCGGAAGCAGTGCTTCTTGGCCGTGTCGAGGTCCTTGTCGCCGGCGCCGCGCCGGACCACGTAGATGTTGCTGCGGTTGTTCCTGCCGTACGAAGTGCTGTAGATGAACAGGTCCTTGGTGACGACGAGGCCCTGCGTCTTCGTCGGCACCTCCCACGACCCCGGCCGGTAGCCCAGCTTGCCGTACGCGCCGACGGTGTACGAGTGCATCGATCCGCGCTTGGCGTCTTCGAACTTGCCCGCCCACAGCGTGTTGGTCGGGCCGTGGCTGGTGAGGAAGGACGAGGCGTAGACGGTCTGCGCCTTTCCTTCCTGCTCGATGGGAAGCGACTTCTTGATCGCGTTCTTCAGCTTCGCCAGCGAGTACTTGCGGATCGTGTCGCCCTTGCCCGACACGAATGCCCAACCCTGCTTCTCGAAGACGGCGATCCCGCCGACGTGCGAGTACGCGAGCAGCGCCTGTCCGACCTGCTTGCCGGTCTTGGCGTCGATCCCGATGATGATCGCGCTGCGGTGGCCCGACTCGTACGAGGTGACCAGGATCAGGTCGTTCGATCCGTCCCAGTTCGACCAGGTCGCCGTGCCCTGGGGGATGTTGGTCGCCAGCGCGGGGACGGGGTGGCTCTTGCCGAACCGCTTGTCGTAGGCGTAGGAGGCCGATTCCCCATGGTAGAAGGGGCCGTCCTTGCCGCTGGACTTCGAGTCGCAGGTGATGGCCGCCGCCTCGGCGGAAGCGGTGCCCACCGTGGTGAGGCCGAGCATCAGCGCGCTCGCCGCGGCAGTGATCGTCGCCTTCTTGAGTAGGGTCTTCATTCATCCCCTTGTAGTCGTTGTACGTCCAGTTCTCAACTGGGACTCGCCGGAAGCGCTCGCGGTTCCGGGGCTACGACCTCTTCCGTTTCGGGCCGGCCAGTAAGGCGCCCTCCGTCACGACGGCGGCCGGATCGCCAGTGCGTGGTTGAACACATCGCGAGGATCCCAGCGCGCCTTGACTCGCTGAAGCCGGGGATAGTTGTCCTTGTAGTACAAGGTGGACCAGGGGACCCCGGAAGTGTTGACGGCCGGGTCCGCCAGGTCGTTGTCCGGGTAGTTGATGTACGCCCCGTCCTTCGGGTCGGGAACGCCGGCTGTCGCCGCGTAGACGGTCCGGTAGAAATGCCGGACCCACGCGTCGTGGATCGCGTCCTTCGCCGGATCCTTCCAGGCCGCGATGTAGGTCAGCTTGATCACCGCGTCCCTGGTGGCGAAGGCGGTGGCGGCCGGGGCGACCGCGTTGATCCTGCCTCCGTAGCTCGCCAGCCCGACCGATCCGTTGAGCAGGCTGTCGTCGTGTGGCGCGCTGAGCACGTGGTGGATCGCCCGCAGCTGGTCCGCGGTGAACCCGGCCCGTGGATGCGGAAAGTACGCCGGAGCCACCGGTACACGTCCTCGCCGAGCAGCGCTCCGCCCTCGACCGCGAAGGCGCCGCGGTGGCGGTCGAAGTAAACCTGGCGCATACCGGACAGATCGATGATCACGCGGACCCCGGGGTTGTCCACGAAGTCCGACAGGCAGTGCCCGCCGCCGCGCACCGTCACTTTCTTGCCCGCCCGAACCGCGTCCCTGAGTGCCTTCTCGACCTGCCCGGTCGAATCCACCACGCAGACCTGGTCCGGGCGCGCGACATGGCGTTTGTGGCCGCGCTGGACCAGATCCTGGTAACGCAGGTCGTCCGGGCCGACCACCACCAGCCCCAGCGGGGGAACGCAGCCGCCCCCGGAATCGGCCGCCACCGCCGCGGGCGCAGAGACCCCCTGGGCGGTGGCCAATCCGGCGGCCGCCCACCCGGCTCTCTGCAGCATCGTCCGTCGACTCAACCCTGACATCCGTACATCCTCCCCAGAAATGTTCTGATGCGGTTTCGGTCGCCTTCGGCAGGCGGGAGTGACGGCCGCTACGACATCGACCGTTCGCGAGCTTCGCGGAGAACGCTGACGAAGACGTCGACGGACTCCGCGCCCGAGTCACCCAGAGCGCGGTCGAAGACGAAGAACGGTGCGCCCCCGGCGCCCAGCCGCCGCGCCTCGCGGGCGTCCTCCCCGCACCGCCTCCGCGTAGTCGTCCCCGGCGAGTACCCGGCGGGTCTCCTCGGCGGGCAGGCCGATTTCGGTGGCGAGGCGGACCAGGGTCTCGTTGTCGTCGAGTACCTCACCGTCGACGAGCAGGGCGTGGAGCAGCCGCTCGTGGGCGCGGGCGCCGAGACCACGCTCCCCCAAGCCGGTCCAGCTAGCCCCTCTCCGAAGGTGTCGCAAGGGTGAACCTCGTCGTCGCCGAAGTGGCGGGCGAAGACGCGGCCGTTCGTTCGCAAGTTCCGGGAATGTCCGTTGTGGACAATGGATGACGCTTGGCCGGATTCGAGTGAACCGGCACCGCCCTGATCGGTGGCGACGCGGCCCGGGGTTCTGGAATAGGGTGAACCCGAGCTGCCGCAAGGGAAAGGTGTCGTACATGGTGAGTCGGTTCGAATGGATGACCATCGACAGCGTGGACCCACGGAAACTGGCGGATTTCTGGTGCGGCGTTCTGGGTTACGTCGTTTATGAGGACAAGAACGGCGCCGCGGTCGAGATCGGGCCCGATCCGGAGGAGCCGGACGAACAGCGGTTGGCCGCACTGCGTGGCGGGCCCGCTGTGCCGAGTATGGTTTTCGTCCGTGTTCCCGAGGCCAAGGCCCTCGCCAAGAACCGGCTGCACTTCGAGATCTGTCCGATCGACAGCGACCAGCAGACCGAACTGGAGCGGTTGCTCGCACTCGGCGCGTCCAAGGCGGATGTGGGACAGGGAGAAGGCCGGTCCTGGGTGGTACTGGCCGACCCGGAAGGAAACGAGTTCTGCCTGGCCCGCAGCCTCGCGCCGGGAGAGTTCGACCTGTAGCCGGGACTTGCCGGACGCCCGTCGCGACGTCAGATGGCCGGCCTTCGGCTACGGTCCTTTCATGGACCTTGTGCGCCGTATCGACCGCGCCGCGGGCGAATTCCTGCTGTTCGCACTGACACCGCCGCGCCTGGCCACCGCACGCGAACGCGTTCAAGAGATCGCCGACGCCACCATGGCTCGCTTGCGCCCGTTGAATCTCGACGGCCTGATCCTCTACGACATCGATGACGAAGTGGCTCGGAATCCGGCGCGGCGCCCGTTCCCGTTCTCTCCGACCCTCGACCCCGCGAACTATCTCGCGAACAACTTCTCGAACTGGCGGACCCCGGTCGTCGTCTACCGGGCGACCGGGAAGTACGCGCCATCGGAGCTGCGGTCATGGTTGGCGGCCCAGGACCCGGCACGGGTGATGACCGTTCTCGTCGGCGCTTCGTCCAGCAAGGTCGACGCCATGACCTCGCTCGCCGATGCCCAAGCGCTGCGGCGTGACGTCAACCCTGGCCTGTCGCTGGGCGGCGTGGCGATTCCGGAACGTCACAGCCGCCGGGACGACGAACATCTGCGATTGCTGGCGAAGCAGGATGCCGGTTGCCGGTTCTTCGTGACACAGGTGGTCTACGACGTCAACGCAGCGAAGAACCTCGTCTCCGACTACCACTACGAATGCGTTGCGCGCGGCCGGGCACCCGTTCCGGTCGTCTTCACCTTCTCGCTCTGCGGATCGTTGAAAACATTGGACTTTCTGCGGTGGCTGGGCGTCGACGTACCGCGCTGGATCGCGAACGACCTCAGGCACGCGGCCGACACCCTCGAAGCGTCGTATCGGTTCGCGGTCGCGGCGGCTACCGAACTGATGACCTACTGCCGCGGCCTGGGCGTTCCGTTCGGCATCAACGTCGAAAGCGTGTCGATCAGGCGGGAAGAGATCGAGGCGTCCGTGCGGCTTGCCGAGCGACTTCGGACGGAGATCAAGGGCTGAGGTCGCAAGCTTCAGGACCGGTGGGACGCCGACGGCTTCGGATCACTCGTCAGGCTGACTCCGGTTGTGCCGCCGGCCGCGCGGCACTGGACTGGTCGCACATCTCCAGTCTCCCGAGGTTGGAAGGACATGACCATGTTCGGCTGCTCACGCCGTAAGCAGGCCGGGGTGCTGATTTCCGTGGCCGCGGCCATCTTGTCGGCCTGCCCGGTCGCGTCCGCGGCCCAGCGGCCCGCGGTGGACGGCGGAGATGCGATGTACAGCGTCTCGCCGGGACCCGGCCGTGAACCGTACTATTGTTCGGCGGGGTTCGCGATCCTCGTCGAGGGCGTCCGATACATCCTCACGGCCGGGCACTGCACCGCACACGGGCTCGACTGGGAGGGCATCGGCCCTCACGTGGACACCCACTTCCCGGTGACCGATTACGGCCG
This sequence comes from Amycolatopsis sp. NPDC000009, assembly GCF_055563465.1. Classification (NCBI taxonomy): domain Bacteria; kingdom Bacillati; phylum Actinomycetota; class Actinomycetes; order Pseudonocardiales; family Pseudonocardiaceae; genus Amycolatopsis; species Amycolatopsis sp. NPDC000009. The sequence goes on along the minus strand of NZ_JBVHDI010000025.1, from coordinate 81,664 downwards.
CGTCCGGGACCTCTCCGGCTCCGGGCCCAGCCAGGTGGATCTTCACGATGGCAGCACCCAGCGGATCGTTCGCGCGGGCATCCCGCAGGTGGGGCAAACGGTGTGCAAGAGCGGCATGACGACGAAGAAGACGTGCGGGAAGGTACTCGGCCTCAACCAGACCGTGAACTATGGCAAGGACAAGCAGGTCGTCGGGACGATCGCGACCGACATCCCCATCGAGAGCGGTGACAGCGGCGGCCCGCTGTTCTACGGCGGCGTCGGCTACGGAGTGCTGTCCGGCGGGAACAGCCAAGTCAGCTTCTACCAGCCCTTACGGTCCGTGCTCACCGCTTACGGCGCCACGCTCGCCTGAATCCGTTCGAAGACGAGGTCGAAATCCTTGCGCCAAGTGGATCCGTGGTCTTCGGACGCTTCCCAGCGTGCGGTGATCCGGTCTGGTCGGACGTCGGCGATGAAGCGTTGGTGCATGTCGGGGTCTTGGCGGTCCAGGCGCCAGCTCGTGCCGTCGAAAGTCATGGCGAAGACCCGGCAGACACCTCGTTCGTCATGGTAAAGGGCTGTGTAGGTGTCGCGGGCGTCGCTGCGGCCGAGTACGAGGACCATCTCGCTCGCTGCCGTGTCGTCGTCGCCCATGGTCCAGCGGAGAACCACGAACGCGTCACCGAGCCATTCCACCGTCGCCGAGCCGGGCACCTCCTGGTCGGCGGGGTCCAGGAACCAGGCGTTGCACAGCGTTGTCCGCCACGAGCCGATCAAGACGTCCAGTCGTTGCATGACCTCGTTACGCATGGCTGCCTCCGTGACGTCGAGCTCGAGGATGGGCGACCTGGTCTCCCTGCGAACGTAGCGGTCTGATGAGCTAGGTTCCATGGTCGGCACAAAAAAGCCGCTTGACTTGGGAATCACCCAAGTCAAGCGGCTTCTGTGTCCGTCGGGCTGACAGGTTTGGCCGGCGGCTCCTCGACGTGCGCTACGGCGAGGGCCATCGCAAGGCGCTTACCGCGCTCGAGTACCGCAGGTACCGTGGAGGACTTGGGGGTGGCGGGTCCAGACGTAGTCGCTGCCGTAGAGCAGGTGCTCGGGTGTGGTGATGGTGGACAGGGCCGTGATCTGGGATGGGGTGGGGGTGCCTGCCAGGTCGTAGTGGAAGCGGTGCAGCAGTTCGGAAGCCGACGGGCTGTGGGTGTCTTCGTTCAAGGTGGCGTGCGCGGAGTACTCAGGTTCGACCACTTCCCGTTTGCCCGTCCCGACCGGCTTCCGGGGGAGCGCATCGTTCCCGGCGCCGGGGCTCACTAGACGCGTAGCGGCCGGCAAGGGAGCCTCCCTCACCGGCCATCAGCTTGACGGTGGATCAGTAGTGGTCGATGAACCAGCGGGTGCACTTGAACTTCCCACCTGTGGGCTTCACGCACGCCCGTACCGCATAACTGCGGTTGTTCTCGCCTGTCTGAAGCGCTACCGAGCCGGTACGCGCATAGTCACGGCTCGCATCCGAACTGTTCGCGATGTGCCGGCAGGTCTTGACACCACCCATGGCCCGCACGTAATCGTCTGAAGGATACCTGGGCTTGGAGTGCATGTTGAAGGCGTACAAGCTCCGCTGCACGTACACCTTGTCCTTCTTGGCCACCTTTCCGGTGATCGTGGCGTGAGCCCAGTAGTCCCAGATTTTTTCGGTGTAGAGAGTGAGATGACGCCCCTTGTAAGTGCGCGAGCCGCTGTCGTCGTAGACCCCGGGTGTTCCGGTGCGATCGCAGCCATCGACGTCACCGGGTTTCTTACTGCCGTCGTCCGGCCCCACCGAAAAGGTGGTCTCCGCGGCCGCTGGTGATGCGGTGCCGAGAACTCCCAGAGGAACAGCCAATACCAGTGCCACGGCCAGCTTTCCCCAGCGCCTGCCTGATGTCATGCTCGACATTGCCGATCCCTTCCCCTTGATCGGTCGAGTGATGAGTTCCGAGGGGAACGTATGCGCTGCCGCGTGCACCTTTCCAGACCTTTTCCTTCGGGGGAAAACCCATCGCCGCCACGCGACCACTCGAGCTCGGCTCCTGCGCGCTTTCGTGCCGCCCTGATGTGCCGCCCTGAACACCTCGGACACCGACGAGGCGCCGGCTTTCGCACGAGCGGCCAACTGCTCGACAAGGACGTCGTCCACACCGCCGGTCGGTCCGACCCCGCTGTCGATCCAGATCAAACGACTCGAACACGACCTCGGCGGAGCGCTCATGGTCCGTCGACCGAGTACCCGGTCGGGTAGTGCTGGGTGAGCCAGGTATAGACCATGTCCGGCGGAACCGCCGTGTGCAGCTTGATTCGCCGAACGGTCATCGCGATGGTTGCCACCGAGCCCTTTTTGGTGAACCCCACCAGCAGCATCACGCCGAGAGCGACGATTACGGCCACGAGTGGGAAGAGTGCGAGAACTGCTGGATCCCCATCACTCGAGGTGCTTGCGTTCGACGTCGGTAGGGTCTCGGGCGGCGTCGCTGTCGCCGTCAGCGGCCATGTCCATCTTCTCGAGAAACTCCGGGAGTTCTGGGACCGCCGAGGAAGTCGGAAAGCTGAGTGACGGCGAGTTCTTGGTTGTAGCGAGTTGTGATCGCGCGGTTCGCGGCCCGCAGACGGTGTCACCGAGCGCTGTGCTGAACCGGAACGACACCTCTGACCACATGAAAAAGCGGGCTCCCGCAGCCGTTGAGCTGCGGAAACCCGCTTCGTCCGTCGGGCTGACAGGATTCGAACCTGCGACCCCTTGACCCCCAGTCAAGTGCGCTACCAAACTGCGCCACAGCCCGGACCCGCGCTCCGTGGAGTGCGATGTGAGTACTTTAGCGGGTCCCGGACGGGGGCTTGCAACCAGGGGTCACTGTGTGTCTGAGCAGGGAAAACGGTCCGTGAGGGCCGCCCTGCCGCATTCGGGCGGCCCCCACGGGGTCACTGGGGGTTGCCGGCGTGGGTGAGGGTCTGCCAGGAGACGAACAGGTTGTTGGTGCCCGCCGGCCGCTGGCGCAGGGTGAGGGCTTCGGTGTTGCTCATGGTGTGCCCGAGGCGGGTGTGAAGGTGGTTGTAGCCGACCTCGGTGATCGGGCCGAGGCCGAGTTTCAGGCTGCCGCCGCACAGCCACGACGGGACGGCGGCGCCCATCTGGTACTTCGCGTGGAAGCCGAGGCCTTCGCGGAGCCGGTCGGCGATCTCGGGGTAGAGGTCCTGGCCCTGGATGCGGGTGGTCTCGGCGAAGTTCGCGATGGCGGCGAGGCCGTAGCCGGTATGGGTGAAGTCGCGGCAGGTCTCCTGGGAGAGGCCGTTGACGAAGGTCGTCTGGCCTTGCCAGTACTTGACGATCTTGTCCCGGGTGTTCAGGCCGCTGCCGGGCGCGGTCTTCGGGAGTGCGCCGTCGCCGGTCAAGTAGAGGTAGGCGGGGACGCGGGTGCGGAACTTCGCGACGGCCTTGTCGTAGGCCGCCTTGTCGTCGAGGAACACCGCGATGCCGATCGCGGCCTCGGTCATGCTGAGTTCCCAGTTGCCGTTGCTGTGACTGCCGTTGATCACCTCGGGCAGGTACACGTTCCGGAGCATGGTGCCGAAGCGGCCGGAATTCGGCCAGCTCGGGTACGTGTGCTTGATGATCTCCGCCGCACGTGGCCACGAGGAGGCCGACCACGCCGACTGCAGGGGAGCGTTGCTGTTCGTGTGATCCTTCAGCACCGCGGACCACGCGTCCATGATCTCGATCGCCTTGGCCGCGTATTTCGTGTCGCGGGTGATGTACCAGGCCAGCGAAAGCGAATAAGCGGCGATCGCGTCTTGCCGTTCATCGGTACAGCCGATGTTCGGATTCGAATAGGAACCGCATTCGACGACGGCGCGGGGTTTCGGTGACCGGGACAATGAGGCGTACGAACTCGACATCATCGCGTCGTACGCCTGTTTCCACGGCTGCGCGCCGGTCTGCACCTTGGCGCGGACGAAGTCCAGTTGCGGGCGGCTGACCAGCACGCCTGGATGGGTGAAGGTGGCGGGCGCGGCCTGCGCGGGGGCGCTGAAAAGGCCTAGCGCCAAGGGGACGAGCGTGGTCAGGGCGAGCAATCTCCTTGTTAGGGACATGGGTCTCCTCGAGTGGGTGTGAACCAGGTCACCGGCGGCGCGCGATTCAGTGTCATGGTCTGAACCAGTTGCGTCAAGACCTTTGTTCACTCCAAAAAGAAAGAATCCCCTGCTGTTCGGCGGGCCGGTCATACGCCGTGAAGGCCTCCTTGAGGGACTCCGGGTCCCTCAAGGAGGCCTTCACGGACTTGATCTCAGGGCGAGCGCCTGGCGGTCACTTCAGTGAGTTGTCCACTGTGGTCATGAGGGCTCCGGTGTCCCCGGACATCTCCCAGGCCATGACCCCGAGCAGTCCTCTGGTCTTGAGCCAGGCGACCTTCTGCTGGATGGACCAGGCGTCGTCGAAGGTCCACCATTGCCCTCCGTTGCCCGTGTAGCACGACGTGGCCACGGCCGCGGTGTCGTGCTGGACGGCGCAGTTGGGGACACTGGCCAAGAGATTCGCGTAGCCACGAGTACCTGCTTCCTCGGCGAACTGGCCTGGCGCGGCTCCGGTCGCGCTCTGCCATTCGCCCTTCTTGCCGCCGTCCGTGACCCCTTGCCAGCCTCTCCCGTAGAAGGCGAGGCCGAGGGTGAGTTTCCGTGGATTGGCCCCGGCTTCGGTGTAGGCGTTGATCGCCGACTCCACGCTGAACTTGAAGTTGTACGGATCGTCCGCGTCGGCGTAGAGGTTCCCCTGGTGGCCGGTGCGGTTCGGCTCCCACGAGTTGTCGCTGCCCGAGCCGTGGAAGTCGTAGCCCTGCACGTTCGCGACGTCGAGGTAGTCGAAGATCTTCGGGATCTCCCAGCCGCCCTTCACCTTCGCGGGGTCGGCGGGGGTGAACGCCTGCAGTTCGTACCGTTTGCCGGTGGTCGCGCCGTAGGCGTCCATCTGCGTGCGGAACTCGGCCAGCAGGGCGGTCAGGTTCGTCTTGTCGTTGGCGCTCCAGTGGTTCCCGGGGTGCCCGTCGGGGCTGCCCGGCCACTCCCAGTCGATGTCGATGCCGTCGAAGATGCCCGCGGCCGTACCCGGACCGCCGGCGCCGCCGTACGGCTTCACGTTCCCCTTGAGATAGGTGTCGATGCACGACGCGACGAACTTCTGCCGCGACGCGGGCGTGGCCGCGACGTCGGAGAAGTACTTCGAGTAGGTCCAGCCGCCCAGCGAGATGAGGATCTTCAGGTTGGGGTACTTGGCCTTGAGCTTCTTCAGCTGGTTGAAGTTGCCGCGCAGCGTCTCCCAGCCGGTGTCGCCGACGCCGTCGACGGACTGTGCCGCCGACATCGGCCGCGAGTAGTCGGCTTCCGCGTCGCCCGCGCCGTCACCCTGGTTGGGGTCCTGGGGATTCGACGTCGTTCCCTTGGTGACGCCCGAAAGGCAGGTGTGGTTGACCGGGTCGATGTTCCCGAAGGCGTACAGCAGATGGGTCAGCTTGGCGGCGGATCCGTTGGTCACCAGGTTCTTGACGAAGAACTGGCGGCCGTAGATCCCCCACTGGACGAAGTAGCCGACCCGGGCGTACCCGTTCACGATGTCGCCGGTGCGAGCGCTGACGGCGGCGCTCGCCGCGGAGACGTTGTCGTACCCGTCGCGGGCTTTGACCGTGAACGAGTACGAAGTGGACGGTGAAAGCCCGGTCACCGTGGCGGACGTCCCGGTCACCGTGGTGGCCAGCGTCGTGCCGCGGTAGACGTCGTAGGAGACGACGCCGGTGTTGTCCGTGGACGCGTTCCACGCCAGCGAGATCGAGCCCGAGGTGACCGCGGTCGAGCGGAGGTTCGACGGCGCGGTCGGCGCCTGGGTGTCGTCGCTCGGGTTGTTGGTGGTCACCGCGAGTGCCGGGGTGGGCGGCGACTTGGCGTCCTTCCGGTCCTTGGCGACGACGGTGAAGCTGTACGCCGTGTTCGGCGTCAGTCCGGTGATCCTCGCTTCGGTGCCGGTGACCGACGCCGCCAGCGTGGTGCCCTGGTAGACGTCGTAGCCGACGACGGGCAGCGAGCCCGGGGCGGCGGCGTTCCAGGCCAGCGCGGCGGTCGTGGTCGTCTTCGCCACGAGTCGCAGGTTGGCCGGGGTCGACGGCGGGGCGTCGCCGGAACCGTCGCAGTTGGCGTCGTCGATCCGGCACGTGACCGGGTTGACCGCGGAACTGAGCCGGAACGACGGGCTGTAGGGATAGGTCGAACGGCCCGGCGCGAGGGACTTGATGTAGAACGCCGGGGTGAGGGTGACCTGGTTGCCCGTCTGGGAGACCGTGGCGTGGGAGCCGCTCGTGGCGGTCACGCCGGCGGGGACGGTGAAGGTGATGGACCAGTCGGCGACGGTTTCGCTGCTGGGGTTCGTGACGGTGTACTCGCCGGTGGTCCCGGTCAAGGTGAAGGCGGCGCGGAGGCGGCCAGCCGCCAGCGCCGGAGTGCCCGCGGCTACCAGGAGCCCGGCGGCGAGGAGTGTCACGGTGAGTGCGCTGAGTAGTCTTCTTCTGGTGCGTCTCATGGCGGTTCTCTCCAAAAGAGGCGGCGAGACTGACCTGCTCGGAACATGGCGCGTGTGGTCTAGACCACACTTGAATGTAGCGCGGAGCGCATAAAAGGTCTAGACCGATTCGTCGGTCGTGAACCCGATAGGCCCCGGATGCGGACAACGGGTGACACCGACGAACGGCGAAAGGCGGTTCATGAGCTCACCCAGGGCGGATCCGGACGATCTCGACGACGCGGAGTTGATCGCGAGATCGGTGACCGGACCGGAGTGGTTCTCCGCGATCTTCGACCGGCATGCCGCGCATATCCACCGTTACCTGGTCAGGCGCATCGGCCCCACCGCCGCCGAGGACGCGCTGGGGGAGGCGTTCCTGGTGGCCTTCCGCAAACGCGCGGGGTACGACACCGAGCGCCGCGACGCCCGGCCTTGGCTCTACGGGATCGCCACCAACCTCGTGGCGCAGCGGCGTCGTGAGGAGGCCAAGGAGCTGAGACTGCGGGAAGCCCTCGGCCCGCCGTCTCACGAGGAAGGGCACGCCGAGCGCGTCGCGGAGCAGGTGACCGCCGAGGCGATGGGGAAACTGCTGGACTCCGCGCTGGCGGAACTCGCCGACGGCGACCGGGACGCGCTCACGTTGTTCGCCGGGGAAGGCCTGAGCTACGAGGAGGTGGCTTCGGCGCTGGGCATTCCGCTGGGCACCGTCCGCTCACGGCTCAATCGCGCTCGCCGGAAGGTCCGAGAGGCGCTGGGGCGCCCGGACACCACGACTTCGAAGGAGATCTCCACCCATGGATGAGCTGCAGTCGATCGCCGAGCGGACCGGCTCGGTCCCGCTCGCGGAATCCGGAGCGCTCGCCAAGGCGCGCGCGAGATTGATGGCCGAGATCGCCGGCGCGGAACGGGAAAACGTCGCGCCGCTGAGGAAACGGCGACGCTGGGCGCAGGCAGGGGCGGGGACGCTCGGGCTCGCCGCGGCCATCACCGCCGTCGTCGCGCTGACACCGGTCGACCAGGTCGGTCTCCACCCTCCCGCGGCCGCCGCGGATCCCGTGACGGTGCTCCGGAACGCCGCCGCGGCCGCGCTGAAGTCTCCCGCCACACCGCCGAGGCCCGGCCAATTCCTCTACACCAAGACCAAAGACCCCGAGGGTGAGCGGGAATCCTGGCGTTCGGCGGACGGCACCCACGACGGGCTGATCAAGCTCGCGGACGGAAGCTCCTTCCCGCTTCCAGGCTGCCGGAACGGGCGGGCGCAGGCGTACAAGGGCGAGGAGCCGCTCAACGGTGTCACGGAGCCGTGCACGCCGTCGCCCGGCTATCGGGCGGATCTCCCCACCGACGTGGACGCGATGTTCGCCCACCTCAACGCTGGTCACGACGGCGACTTCAACGCGATGGGCAAGGACGTCCTCTCGCTGGCGAGCGAGAGCTACCTTTCGCCGGAGGTCCGGGCGGCCCTGTTCGGCGCGGCGGCGAAGGTCCCAGGGCTGCGCGCCATCGACCACACCCAGGACGCGGCGGGCAGGCCGGGGGTGGGCATCACCTGGCCGCTGAGGCCGGGGGACGATCCCAAGGTGGCGAAACCGGTGGTGATCGTCTTCGCCGCCGGCACCTTCCAGTTCCTGGGCACGAATTCGACCGCGGTGACCGCGTCCGGCGTGGTGGACGCGGTCGGTCAGCGGCCCTAGCGGCTCAGCGCCCGGTGAAGGTCGCCTTGCCCGGGCCGTCGGCGAGGAACGACTTCACCGCGGCGCGCAGGTCCCCGGTGTCGAAGAGGCCGGCGGCGATGGTCGTGATGTGTTCGTTCGCCTCGGCGACCCCGCCGTGCTCGTAGTGCTCGATGACCTTCTTGGTGGCGGCGTGCGCCCGGGTCGGCCCTTGGGCGAGGTCGTTCGTGAAGGCGCGCGCGGCCTCGTCGAAGCCGTCCACCGGGAGCACCCGGTTGACCACGTTCCAGCGTTCGAGTGTCGCGGCGTCGTAAGTCGCGCCCGTCATCACGAACTCCTTCGCGCGGCCGACGCCGGCGCGGGCGGCGAGTCGCTGCGTGCCGCCCATGGTCGGGGTCAGGCCGACGACTCGTTCGACGAGGCCGAACTTGGCCTTCTCGCTCGCGAGGATGATGTCGCAGGCGACCGCGACCTCGAACGCCCACGTCAGGCAGAGACCGTGAGCGGCGAACACGGTGGGGAACGGGAGCGCGGCGATCCGGTCGGGGATCGCCAGCATCTCGTCGAAGAGCACCTTCGCCTCGGCCGCGCTCGCCTGGGAGTCGAACAGGGAGACGTCCACGCCGCCGCTGACGATCTTCCCCTCGGCACGGATCAGCGCCGCGCGCGGCGGCGTGGTCTCCAGTTCGCCGATCGCCTCGCCCAGTTCGGCCTGCAGTTCCGCCGTGTAGAGATTCAGCGGCGGCGAGGCGATGGTCAGCACGGCGAGGTCGTCTTCACGGTCGAGGCGGATCGAGGCGGCCAAGGCGGTTCCCTCCGATGGGTCGTTTTCCGTGACCCTAGCCCGACGCCGCCACGAGTTCGTCCCATTGCGCCTGTGCTTCTGGTCGCCATTCGACGTGTTTGCGGTGGAACAGGTCCGCCGCGCGCACGCCGCTCCAACCGTCGGGGAGGAGTTTTAGCGGCAGGCGTGGATCGAGGAAGGGGAAGCTGCGCCATTCGTGCACGAGTTCGGTCTGCGCACGCAGGACACCGCGCTCACCGGAAGGGTGCAGACCGGTGAACCGGTCGATGAAGTCCTCGTAGCGGTCCTTGAGGTCACTCAGGTCCCAGGACCGCGCGACCATCGTCTCCTGATCGCCGACGTCACCGTAGGCGGCGGTGAACGACATCGCCTGCGCGTCGAGACCGAGTTCCTGGACGATCTGCTGCGCTTCCCGCTGACGGCTGAGATCCGGGCTGACCCAGACGCCCGCCACCGGCGAGCCGAACCCGGCCCACGTCAGGCGGGTGCGCAGCCGGTGCCGGAGATCCCGTTTCGCTTCGGGGACCGAGACGATCAGCATCAGCCAGCGATCGTCCCAGGCCTTCTCCTCGTTGCCGAACGCGTAGATCCGCTCCGCGCCTTCGGTCAGGAGGCGCCTGCCTGGTGGAGTGAGCGACCAGCGCACTCTTCGCCCGACGCGTTCGGAGACGACCCAGCCCTCGGCGGACGAACGGGCCAGCGCCTGCCGTGCTGACTTCTCCTCGATGTCCAGTACGTGCAGCGCCTCGACCAGTGCCGAGGTCCAGATCGCTTGGTCTCGGGGCAGGACGTACTCGCCGAGGATCGTCATCAGCAGCGACCGCGCGCTGGCATGACCGACTTCCCGCCGCCTGCTCAGCGTCGGCCTACGGGTACCGCCTTTCTGCTGGTGGACGACGGGGACCGGGGTGGCGGAGTCCGCCATTTGCTGTCACCGACCTCAATGCTCGGGGATTCGTTCGGGTCCAGAAGAACAATCAGGTTACCCACGTTGCGTGATCGCTTGGATACTTGCCACTCTTCCGAGGGACCACGAGGTGTTCAATCGGCCCCCGTAGACTTACCGATCTCATGAGCGCCACACTCGTTGCCAAGAATCTCGCCGCCGGTCACGGCGACCGCGTGCTGTTCTCCGGTCTCGACCTGGTCGTCGCCCCCGGTGAAGTGATCGGTCTCGTCGGGGTCAACGGCGCGGGCAAGTCGACCCTGCTGAAGACCCTCGGCGGCCTCGTCCCGCCGGAGGACGGCAGCGTCCGGCTGAACCCGCCGACGGCCACCGTCGGTCACCTCCCGCAGGAACCGGAACGCCGTGAGGGTGAGTCCGTCCGCGCGTTCCTCTCCCGGCGTACCGGCGTCACCGCCGCGCAGGCCGCGCTCGACGCCGCCACGGAGGCGCTCACCGCGGGCGAATCCGGCGCGGACGACGCGTACGGTGTCGCGCTCGACCGCTGGCTCGCGCTCGGCGGGGCCGACCTGGACGACCGGGCCGGTGAGGTCGTCGCGGATCTCGGGCTGACGGTGAACCTCGACCAGCCGATGCTGTCGTTGTCGGGCGGGCAGGCGGCCCGCGCGGGAATGGCGTCGCTGCTGCTGAGCCGGTACGACATCTTCCTGCTCGACGAGCCGACCAACGACCTCGACCTCGACGGGCTGGAACGGCTGGAACGGTTCGTGACCGGGTTGCGTGCCGGGACGGTGCTGGTCAGTCACGACCGGGAGTTCCTGGCCCGCACCGTGGACCGGGTCGTCGAACTCGACTACGCGCAGCAGCAGGTGCGGACCTACGGCGGCGGCTACGAGTCGTATCTGGAGGAACGGGCCGTCGCGCGGCGGCACGCTCGCGAGGAGTTCGAGGAGTACGCGAACACCAAGGCCTCGCTCGAAGCCCGTGGCGCGATGCAGCGTTCGTGGATGGAGAAGGGCGTCAAGAACGCCCGGCGCAAGGCCACCGACAACGACAAGGTGGGCCGCAAGTTCCGGAGCGAGGCGACGGAGAAGCAAGCGTCGAAGGCCCGCCAGACCGACCGCATGATCGAGCGGCTCGAAGTCGTCGAGGAACCGCGCAAGGAATGGGAACTGCGGATGGAGATCGCCGCCGCACCCCGGGCGGGTGCGGTCGTGGCGACGCTGCGCGGCGCGGTGGTGCGGCGGGGCGACTTCACTCTCGGCCCGGTGGACCTGCAGATCGACTGGGCGGACAAGGTCGCGATCACCGGGGCCAACGGTGCGGGGAAGTCGACGCTGCTCGCCGCGTTGCTCGGCCGGGTCCCGGTCGACGAAGGCGCAGCGTCACTCGGTTCCGGTGTCGTGGTCGGTGAGGTCGACCAGGCGCGGAAGCTGTTCCTCGGCGACCTTCCGCTGGTGGAGGCCTTCGCCCGCGAGGTCCCGGAACTGGCCGACGCCGATGTGCGGACGCTGCTGGCGAAGTACGGGCTCAAGGCGGTGCACGTCCTCCGGTCCGCGGCCACGCTGTCGCCGGGGGAGCGGACCCGGTCCGCGCTGGCTCTGCTGCAGGCGCGCGGGGTGAACCTGCTCGTGCTCGACGAGCCGACGAACCACCTCGACCTGCCCGCGATCGAACAGCTGGAGTCGGCGCTGGCGGAGTACCCGGGGACGCTGCTGCTCGTGACGCACGATCGCCGGATGCTGGACGCGGTGGCGACCACGCGGCGGCTGGAAGTGGCCGACGGCAAGGTCACGGAGCTCTGAGCATTTAGTCCTCTGGATGCTCAACGCATTCAGAGGACTAAATGCGGCGGGGGATCAGCCCTTGGTCGCGCCCCCGGTGAGTCCCTTCACGAACTGCTTCTGCAGCGCCAGGTAGAAGATCAGCACCGGGAGCGTCGCCAGGAACATCAGCGCGAACACGCTGCCTAGATCCGCCTGGTACTGCCCGATGGACCGGTAGATCCCAGTGGTGATCGTCGTGCCCTGGCTGGGCCCGAGGATGATCAGCGGATCGATGAAGTCGTTCCAGATCCACACGCCGAGGAAGATCAGCACGCTCGCGGTGGCCGGACGCAGCAGCGGGAACACGATCCGCCAGAACACCTGCGTCCTGCTCGCGCCGTCGAGCAGCGCGGCCTCCTCGAGCTCCACCGGCACCCCGCGGATGAAGCCGGTGAACACGAAGACGCCGAACGGCACGTAGTAGCCGACGTTGAACAGCACCAAACCCTGGATCGTCGCCATCAACCCGGTCAGCCGCAGCACCTCGGTGACCGGGATCAGGATCACCTGGGGCGGGATCATCAAGCCCGCCAACAGGATCAGCGCGAGCACCTTCGTCCATCGCCGACCGGAACGCGCGAGGTAATGCCCGAGCATGGCCGAAAGCACGGTCAGGACGATGATCGACAGCAGGGTCACGAGCACGCTGTTCGCCAGGCTCACCCAGAACAGGCCATCGGGCCGGGTGAGGACGGCGTGGATGTTGGACAGCGTCGGTGGCAGCGGGACCGACGCCGGCTCCTGGGCGATCCGATCGCCGGGTTTGAAGACGTTGACGAGCACGTAGTACAGCGGCACGGCGAAGAGCGCGCTCGCCAGGATCGCCGCGGCCGGCCGGAGCCACTTCGCGGTCACAGGTCCACCTCCCGCCGCCGCAGGAACCGCAGCACGATCGTGGTCAGGACCGCCACGATCATCAGCATCACCACGGCCATCGCGGACGCATAGCCGACGTGGTTCGCGTCGAGGCCGGTGGCGAGGACACTGAACGCGATGGTGGCCGTGGTCCCCGAACCCGGCCCGCCGTTGGTGACCACCTTGACGTGGTCGTAGGTCTTGAACGCCGAGATCAACAGGACCACGGTGTTGATCGTCAGCGACGGCGCGAGCAGCGGCCACGTCACCGCGCGGAACCGGCGGACCGGTCCGGCGCCGTCGATCTCCGCGGCCTCCAGCAGTTCGGCAGGAACACCCTGAAGTCCCGCGAGGTAGACCACCACGCAGAATCCCAGCATCTGCCAGCACACGATCGACGCGACCGAGTACAGCGCGAGGTCCGGATCCGAGAGCCAGCCCGGTGGATGCTCGACGCCGAGGGCGCGGAGCGCTTCGTTGACCGGGCCCCGGTCGTCGAGCAGTTTCGTCCAGATGATGCTGACCACGACCGAGCTGAGGATCACGGGCGTGAAGAACACGCTCCGCAAGACGTTGTACAGCCAGCCCTTCCGGTCGAGCAGCAACGCGACGCCGAGCCCGAGCACGTTCGGCACGATCACGACGATGACGGTCAGGATCGTGGTGACCCGGAGCGCGGTGAGGAACTGCTCGTCCTGGAACAGCAGCCGGTAGTTTTCGAGACCCACGAATTCCGCGGGCGGGTCGAAGGGGTTGTGGTTCGTCAGGCTGTAGCCGAAGCTGATGAGGATCGGCGCCATGACGAAGCAGAGATAGATGACAACGCCGGGCGCGCCGAACGAGGCGAAATGCCACACGCGCGGCAGGATCGGTTTCCTCCCCATCGCGGTGTCAGCGCGCCTTCGCCCATTCGGTGTCCAGGAACGCGCACGCGTCGGCCACCGTTTTGCGGCCGGTGATGACGTCCTGCGCGGCCTGGTAGACCTTGTCCTTCATGCCCGGCAGGAGCCCGTCGTCCGCGGTCTCCCAGCTGAAGGCGTTCACGACGGCGTTCTTCGCGACGGCTTCCCTGTACAGCTCGTATCCCGCTTTGAAGACCGGTCCGACGTCGGCGGGCGGTGTGTAGCCCTTGATCGCGGGGAACAGGCCGTCGGCCTTGACCGAGGCGTCGATCTGCTCCTTGTCGAGCTGGAACGCGAGCGCGAACTTCCTTGCCGCGTCGAGGTTCCGCGACTTGGCGTTGACGACGATGCCGCCACCGGTGTACGCGGGCACCACGAGTTTCCCGTCCTCGGAAGGGAAGTTGAAGACGCCGATTTCGAACGACGGCTTCTTGGCATCGGCGCTGGCGGCGAACCAGTTGCCCATCGGGTACATCGCGCCTTCACCGTTGAGGAAGGCCGCTTCGGTCGCCGAGTAGTCCCGCGAGACCTGGGTCTTGTCGAGGTAGCCCTTGGCCACGAGGTCGGCGAACTTGCCGAACGCCTGCCGGAAGGCCGGATCGGTGAACTTGACCTTGTCGGCCCGCCGCTGGGAAAGCCAGTCCGGTGTCGTGCCGTAGACATCGACGCTGACCAGGCCGTCCAGCAGCATCGCGGACGGGAACCCTTCCTTGCCGCCGCCGATGGTGAACGGAGTGATGCCCTTCGCCTTCAGTTTCTCCGACGCGGCGAGGAGTTCGTTCCACGTCTTCGGTGTCGACGTGATCCCGGCGTCGGCGAAGAGCTTCTTGTTGTAGTAGATCGGCGGGATGGTCTGGGTGTTGGCGGGCAGCTGGTGGTGGCCGCCCTTGATCGGATTGGCCGCGGGGAACTGGAAATCCTTGAGTTCCTCGGGCGTCCAGGCGTAGAGGTTGCCCGATTCGGCGAAACCGGCGGAGTCGACGGCGATCGCGACGTCGGGGAACTGGCCGGACTGCAACAGTTGCTTGGCATAGCCGGTGCGGTCGGTCGACGGGGCGACGAGTTTCTTCACGCTCAGGCCGGGATCGCGGTCCGTGACGCGTTTGATCGCGGAGTCCCAATAGGACGGTGGGAGGTTCGGCGTCTCGAACGTCAGGAAGGTGATCTCGTTTCCCGAGGCGTTCGTCCCGCCGCCGACGGTGCATCCGGTGAGGCTCGCGGCGAGGAGTAGCGCGGCTCCCAACGCGAAGGACCTTCTCATGCCCCAGTCACCCTTCTCGCGGCGATAGACGACGGCATTCGATCGGATGTCTAGGGTGATGTCAAGCGGCTTCTTGCACGCGTTCCTGGCGAATTGGGGTGATACATCTGATCTATCGACGCGCTCAGAGCTTCGTCAACCGGATCACGACGCTGGCGAAATCGCCCTCCGGAAGTCCGGGGAACAGGCCGTGTGCCAGGAGCGGGGCACCGTGCCACACCTTTCCGGTGTCCTCGTCGCGGTAGCGGGCGGAGGGGTCGAGACCGTCGAGGCGGACCGGTCGTTCGTGAGTGTGGAAATGTGCCGCTTGCCGGAACACGAACACCACCGCGCGTCCGCCGTCGGCCGCCACGTACTGCAACGCGGAGACACCGTCGGTGGCGGGCGGCACGAGACGGTGGAGCCTGCCGTGCTGGACGATGGGCCGGATCTCCTTGTACAGCGCGATCTGTTCGCGCGCGTGGTCCAGATCCTCCTCGGACCACTTCACGATGTCGCCGCCGATGCCGAGCACCCCCGCCATCGCGACGTGGAACCGGAAGCGCAACGGTGTGGATCGGCGGGTGACGAAGTTGGGATCGTCGGTGACCCATGCCGACATCGCGCGCGCCGGGTACACCTGGCCGTAGCCGTGCTGGATGACGAGCCGGTCGAGCGCGTCGGTGTTGTCGGAAGTCCAGACCTGGTCCGTCCTGGCCATGATCCCGAGGTCGATCCGGCCGCCACCGCCGCCGCACGCTTCGATCCGCAGCCCGGGATGGCGGGCGCGCAGGAGGTCCATGATCGCGTAGACCGAGCGGGTGTGCTCCACCCACAGCCGGTCCGGATCGCTGTCGGCGGGCCAGCCCGCCTCGCTGAACGGGCGGTTCATGTCCCATTTCAGGAAGTCGATCCCGTGCCTGCCGACGAGGGCGTCGAGCGTGCGGAACGCCCACTCGGCGACGTCCGGGCGGGCGAAGTTGAGCACCAGCTGCCGCCGGAGTTCCGACCGTGTCCGATGTGGATGGTGGAGGACCCAGCCGGGGTGGGCGCGGTGGAGATCGCTGTCCGGATTGACCATTTCGGGTTCGACCCAGAGGCCGAACTTCATGCCGAGCCGGTGCACTTCGGCGACGAGCGGTTCGAGGCCGTCGGGGAACTTGTCGCGGTTGACCTGCCAGTCGCCGAGGCCGGCGTGGTCGCCGTTCCGGGCGCCGAACCAGCCGTCGTCCATCACGAACAGTTCCACGCCGAGCGCCGCCGCCTTTTTCGCGAGCGCGCGCTGGCCCGCGTCGGAGACATCGAAACCCGTTGCCTCCCAAGAGTTGTAGAGCACCGGCCGGAGTTCGCCGGGATGCGGGAGAACATGGCCGATCGTGTACGCGTGCCACGCGCGGCTCGCGGTACCGAACCCGCCGTCGGTGTACAGCCCGGCGAAAACCGGTGTGGTGAGGGTGTCGCCGGGTGCGAGCCGGGGGACGACGCCGTCTTGGCCGAAACCGCCGGTCACGGTGAGACGGCCGGTGGACGAGCGGGTGGTGGTGATGCGCCACGAACCACTCCACGCGAGTATGGCGCTGTAGACCTCGCCGTGCCGTTCGGTCGTCTCGCCGTCGTCGAGCATCACCCACGGATTGGCGTGATGGCTCGTGATGCCGCGCCTGCTGCCGAACGTCGTTTCGCCGTGGGGGACAGGTTCGCGGAGCAGTTGAGTCTCGGCCGCCCAACGGCCGGTGACGTGGCTGATCCGGTAGCCCGGCCGGGGCGGCACGACCCAGGTCGCCGAGTCGGCGCGGATGATCTCGATCGGGCCGTCGGTACCGTCGTGGGCGAGTTCGGTCCAGCGCTCGACGACGTCGGTGCCCTCTCGCACGCGATAGCCGAGCGTGATCCGGAGGGGGTAGTGGCGATCGCGGAAGCGGACGCGCAGGCGTCCCCTGTCGATGTCGTGGCCGAGGTAGCGCCATTCGAGGGCGCGGGTCCCGTCGGCGAACCGGATTTGGAGGGCGGGGGTCCAGTACCGGGTGCCGCCGTCGGCGGCGAGTTCGTCGAGTCCTTCGTTGGGATCGTTGAAGCCGTCCCAGCGTTCTTCCGTCCGGGGGAGGACGTCGGCGAGCTGGCAGGCGGTGAGCGCCGGACCCCAGTAGACGTGGGAGGGCGTGTCGTCCTCGGCCAGCCTGAGCGCGTAACTCGTGGCTGCCGTGCTGATGAGCCAGGAACGGGTCTTCTCGTCGAAAACGATCTCGGCCACGGGGCCATCCTGGCGCCGGACGGTGGCCGCGGCCAGCTTGCTCCCGCTCGGCGGTACATCAGGTTTCGCGAGTGACCCGTCCGATCACGGTCCAATCACGAGAGCCCCGCCGGAGTACATGAAGGACCCCTTCCTGTACATAGGCGCAAGGAAGGGGGCCTTCATGTACTGGGATGGTGTGAAGGACCCCTTCCCTCGGCTGAGCCGAGGGAAGGGGTCCTTCACGCGCAGCCGCTGTGACTGCTGGTACCTGTGGGGCGCACGTGGCGATCACCGAGTCCGTGAAGGCCTCCTTGCCTACCTTCAGGGTAGGCAAGGAGGCCTTCACGGACTCGGCCCGGCAAGCGCGGTGCCGAGACCGAAGCGACCTCAGCCGCCGACCTTCGCGATCGCCACGAAGTGCTCAGGCCGCACCCGCACGATCACCTTCCCCGGCGACGTCGCGTAGGCGAGCCAGCCGTCGATGGCCTCCTGCCCGGCTTCGCCGAGATACCGCCGGGCGATCGACTCCGAACCGGCGCGAATGCCCTCCGGATCCGAAACGAACTCCGCGACCCCCTCGACGCTCACGAACGAGTAGGGCGGAGCGGGGTCTTCGGCGACCACCGAAACGCGCGGATTCTCCTTGAGCGCCTTGCCCTTGACGGAGTCCGTGCCCACGTTGACCAGGATGTCGTCCCCGTCGAGGGCGAACCAGATCGGGACCGCGTGCGGCCTGCCGTCCGGGCGGACCGTCGCGAAGACGGCGGTGCGGGTGCCTTCGGCGAGGAAGGCGCGGCGCTGATCGTCGGTCATCTTCTCCGGCATGACTGTCCCTCCAGGGTGGCTGTCGAACCGTGAGCACACCCTAGGGGCGCGAGGTCAGATAACCGCCCATGGTGCGGAAGTACTCGTTCGCCGTCAGTTCGGTGCCGTCCTCGGTCCGGACCCGCTCGATGACGAGACCGTGCGACCGCCCCCGGCGCGACTCCGGCCCGGCGACGATCACGACGCCTTCCCCCTCACGGATGAAGATCCGGCCGGGGGTGCCGCCGTAGCGACCCACCGACACCGACGAGCGGATCACCCGCAGCTGCTTCCCGCGGTGGTAGGTGAAGGCGTTGGGGTACGGGTCGGACTGCGCGCGCACCAGCCGCTCGATCTCCTCGGCGGGCCAGGACCAGTCGATGAGGCTGTCTTCGAGGGCGCGCTTGTGGAAGAAGCTGGCCTTCGACCTGTCCTGTTTGACCGGGGTGTAGTCGCCGCTCGCGATGAGCTCGATCGCCTCGGTGGTGAGCGGCGCGATGAGGTCGACCGTCCGGTGGAACAGATCGGTCGTCGTGTCCTTCGGGCCGACCGGCACGGAGCGCTGGAGCACGATGTCGCCCGCGTCGAGGTCGGCGTCCATCATGTGGGCGGTGAGGCCCACTTCCTTCTCGCCGTTGATGAGCGCCCAGATCAGCGGCGAGAAGCCGGCGTAGGCGGGCAGCAGCGAGTCGTGGACGTTCAGCGTGCCGTACCGCGGCAGCTCGAAGATCTCGGGCGGCAGCCAGGTACGCCAGTTGTTGGCGACGATCAGGTCGAGATCGGCTTCCTTCAGCTCCGCCAGCAGTTCCGCGTCGTCGGGACGCTGCCGCAGCAGCGCTCGGATCCCGTTGGCCTCGGCGAGGTCCGCGACGGAGTCGGACCAGATCTTCTCGTAGGCGTGGTCGCTCTTCGGGTGGGTGACGACGAGGGCGACCTCGTGGCCCGCGTCGATCAAGGCCCGCAGGGTGCGGTGTCCCCAGGTCTGGTATCCGAACATGGCGACCCGCATGGGACCGGCCTCCTCCTGGTCGAGGGATGAACATCACCACTGAAAGTACTAGTTGAGCCTCACCTAACTTAGGTTAGGGTTCCCTGGTCTTTGTAACGAAGTACCGAGATGCGGCTGAGCCGCGCTAGGGGTTCAAGATGGCACGAGCAGTGGTCGGTGAACGGGTTCCGGTCTACGACGTGGTCGGGGTCGGGTTCGGTCCCTCGAACCTCGCGCTCGCCATCGCGGTCACCGAGCACAACGCCGCGCCGGGGGCCGGGACCGTCACCGCCCACTTCCTCGAGCGCCAGGTGCGTTTCGGCTGGCACCGCGGGATGTTGATCGACAACGCGACCATGCAGGTCTCCTTCCTCAAGGACCTGGCGACGATGCGGAACCCGACGAGTTCGTTCAGCTTCCTGTCGTATTTGCACAGCAAGGACCGATTGGTCGATTTCATCAACCACAAGAACCTGTTCCCGTTGCGGATCGAGTTCCACGACTACTTCGAGTGGGCGGCGGAAAAGGTCGACGACCTGGTTTCCTATGGCACCGAAGTGCTCTCCGTCACGCCGGTGTTCGAAGGCGACGAGATCGTGTTCTTCGACGTGCACGCCCGCACCGACGGCGAGCTGGTGAATTTGCGTGCCCGCAACCTGGTGATGGGCACCGGGCTGCGGCCGAACCTCCCCGAAGGTGTGACGCCGGGCACACGGATCTGGCACAACAGCGAACTCCTGCACCGGCTCGAGGGGATGGCCGCCGAGGAGCCGAAGCGGTTCGTCGTCGTCGGCGCCGGTCAGAGCGCGGCCGAAGTGAGCGCCCTGCTGCACGACCGTTTCCCCCGGGCCGAGGTGTGCGCGGTGTTCGCGCGGTACGGCTACAGCCCGGCCGACGACAGCGCGTTCGCGAACCGGATCTTCGACCCCGAGGCGGTCGGGCGGTTCTACGAAGCGCCGGAAGCGGTCAAGGACCGCCTGATGCGCTACCACGGCGCGACGAACTATTCGGCCGTGGACATCGAACTCATCGACGAGCTGTACCGGCGCGTCTACCGCGAGAAGGTCCAGGGGATCGAGCGGCTGAAGCTCATCAACGTCTCCCGCCCCACCGAGGTCACCGACACCGGCTCCGAAGTGCGGGTCACGGTCGAAGCCCTGGAGACGGGGGAGCGGACCCGGCTCGACGCCGACTTCGTCGTGTACGCCACCGGGTACAGCCCCGCGGACCCGACGCCGCTGCTCGGCGAGCTCGCCTCCGCGTGCACGCGTGACGACGAGGGCAGGCTCCGGGTCGAGCGCGACTACCGGATCGTCACCGAACCGCCGCTGGACGGCGGGATCTACCTGCAGGGCGGCACCGAGCACACGCACGGCATCACGTCGTCGCTGCTGTCCAACACCGCCGTCCGGGTCGGCGAGATCCTTCAGTCCATCGTGGACCGGCGGTCCGCCGGGGCGTCCCGGCCCGAGTACGCGGTGAGCGGGACCGGGTCCGCCTGAGGCACGGACGATCCCGAACGCTCTGAACGGTGGAGGCAAACCCGATGAACCGCGGCTTTCCCCTGACCCCGGCACAGCAGGGGATCTGGCTCGCGCAGCAGCTCGACCCGGCCGACCCGGTCTACACGATCGGCTGGGTCGCCGAGCTTCGCGGCGACGTCGACATCGCCCGGCTGCGTGAAGCCGTCCGGCGGGCGGTCGCGGACGCGGAATGCCTGCACGTGACGGTCGGGCTGGACGGTGACACGCCGGTCCAGCGTCCGGTCGCGCCCGGTGAGGTCGCGGTCCTCGACTTCACCGGTGAGCCGGATCCGGAGCGGGCCGCCGACGAGTGGGCGCGGGCCGAGCTCGCCGTCGTGACCGACATCGAACGGGGGCCGCTCACCGCGCACACCCTGCTCGTCCTGGCCGCGGACCGGGTCCGCTGGTTCCAGCGCTACCACCATCTGGTGATGGACGCGCACGGCCAGGCCGTCCTGACCCGTCGCGCGGCGGCCCACTACTCGGGCACCGCCGAGGAGATCTCCTGGCCGCTCTCGGGCCTCGCGGAGCCGGAGTACGACACGAAAGCCGACCGCGACTACTGGCTCGGCGACCTCGCGGGCAGGCCCAACCCGGTGCGGCTGCTCGGCCGCGCGTCGTCCGGTCAGGTGCGGCTCCGGCGGCATTCGTGGGAGCTGTCCGCGGCGAACGCCGGCAGCTTGCGGAAGTTCGCACTCGACGCGGGAACGAGGCTCTCCCGGGTCGCGATCGCCGCGGTGGCGGCGTACGCCCACCGGGTGACCGGCGCCGAAGACCTCGTCCTCGGCCTGCCGGTCACCGCGCGGACCACCCGCGCCCTGCGTGAGCAGCCGGGCATGGTCTCCAACGTCCTGCCATTGCGGCTCACTGTCCGCCCGGAGACGACGCCGGCCCAACTCGTCGCCCAGGTCGCGGAGAAGGTCTCCGCGCTGCTGGAACACAGCCGGTACCGCGGGGAGGACCTCGCGCGCGAGCTCGGCGCGAGCGGCGGGGTGCACGAACTCGTCGGGCTGAGCGTGAACTACATGGCCGTGGACGGCGAACTCGCGTTCGGGGACGCGAGCGCCACGGTGCACAACCTCGAACTCGGGCCGATCAGCGACGTCGCCATCGCCGTGTACGACGCCGGCGAGGGCCGCGGGCTCCGCTTCGACTTCGACGCCGACCAGGCCGTGTCTACCGACGGCGAACTCGCCGATCACCGCCGCCGATTCGCCGCGGTGCTCGACGCCCTCGTCGCGGGACCGGACCTGCCGCTGGCCGCGATCGATCTGCTCTCCGCCGAGGAACGGGACGGAGTCCTGGCGTTCGGGTCGGCGGTCGCGGAGTCGCCGGAGGTGTCCTGGCCCGAGGCGTTCGCCCGGGTCGTAGCGCGGAAGCCGGACGCGGAGGCCGTCGTCTGCGAGGACGTGCGGATGACCTACGCCGAGGTCGACGCCGCCGCCAACCGGCTCGCCCGGCTGCTGCGGCGACACGGTGTCGGTGACGAAGACGTCGTCGGCGTGGCGATGCCGCGGTCGGCCGATCTCGTCGTCGCGTTGCTCGGCGTGATGAAGGCCGGGGCCGCGTACCTTCCGCTCGACCTCGACCACCCCGAAGATCGCCTCGCCTACATGCTCGGCCACGCGGGGGCGGGGATCGTCGTGTCCACTGTGGAGGAATCCGCGCAGCTGCCGTCCGGTGTGGACGTCGAGCGGATCCTGCTCGACGATCCCGGAACCGCCAGAGAACTCGCGGCGCTCGACTCGTCCACTGTGGACGTCAGCGGGATTGCGCTGAGCCGGGCCGCGTATGTCATCTACACCTCGGGCTCGACGGGCAAGCCGAAGGGCGTGGTCCTGTCCCACGACGGGATCGGCAGCCTGATCAGCACGGCGACCGAACGGATCGGCATCGTCGAGGACAGCCGGGTGGTGCAGTTCGCGTCCACCGGTTTCGACGTGACGGTCTGGGATCTGGTCATGTCGCTGTGCGTGGGCGGGACGCTGATCGTGGTCCCGTCGCATCGCCGGGTCGCGGGCGTCGAACTGACCGGCTACATCGCGGACAACGCGGCGACGCACATGATCCTGCCGCCTTCGCTGGTCGCGGCGCTGCCCTCGGACTGCGAACTGCCGAAGGGCGCGGTGCTGATCGTCGGCACCGAGACCGTCCCGCCGGAACTGATCGCGCGCTGGGCCGAAGACCTGCGGGTCGTCGCCGCGTACGGGCTGACCGAGGCGACGGTGAACTCGACGTTGTGGGCGGCCGAGCCCGGCTGGACCGGCCCGATCCCGATCGGGGTCCCGGATCCGAACACCCGCTGCTATGTCCTCGACACCGCGCTGCGGCCGGTCCCGGTCGGCGTCGAGGGGGAGCTGTACGTCGGCGGGCGCGGTCTCGCGCGGGGCTACGCGGGACGTCCGGGGCTGTCGGCGGAACGCTTCGTCGCCGACCCGTTCGCCGGTGCCGGCGCGCGGATGTACCGCACCGGCGACCGGGTCCGCTGGCGGGCGGACGGGAACCTGGACTTCCTCGGCCGCACCGATCACCAGGTCAAGATCCGCGGGTTCCGGATCGAACCCGGGGAGATCGAGTCCGCGCTCGCCACGTTCCCCGGGGTCGAGCGGATCGCCGTCGTGCCCCGCGAGGTCAAGCCGGGTGACCGGCGGCTGGTGGCGTACGTCGTCCCGGCCACGGACGGGTCGCCGGCGCTGCTCAAGGACCTGCGCGCCCACGCGGAAACGGCGCTGCCGCACTACATGGTGCCGTCGGCGTTCGTGGACCTCGACCGGCTGCCGATCATGCCGAACGGCAAACTCGACCGCACCGCGCTGCCGTTGCCGGATTTCGGCGCCGCCGCCACCGGCCGCGCACCGCGCACCGAACGCGAGCGGATCCTGTGCGACGTCGCCGCGCGAGTCCTCGGGCTGGCCTCGATGGGGGCCGATGACGACTTCTTCTCGCTCGGCGGCGACAGCATCCTGTCCATCCGGCTGGTGCTCGGTGCGGCCGGACACGGTCTCGCCATCACGCCGCGCCAGGTGTTCCAGCATCGGACTCCCGAGGCGCTCGCCGCCTGCGCGGAGGCCGTCGTTGTCGAGTCCACTGTGGACGACCGGCCGTTGCTGGAGCTGACCGGCGCGGAGCGGGCGTCGCTCGCCGAGTATGCCGATGTCCTGCCTGTGACGCCGTTGCAGGAAGGGTTCTTCTTCCACGCGGAGTTCGAAGGCGGCCAGGCCGCGGACATCTACACGGTGCAGGAGGTGCTGGACCTCGAAGGCGACGTCGACGCCGACGCGTTGCGCAGGTCGGCACAGGCCCTGCTGGACCGGTATTCGTCCCTGCGGTCGGGTTTCCGGCAGCTCGACGGCGGCCGGGTCGTCCAGACGGTGACCCGGCACGCCGAACTGCCGTGGCGCGAGGTGGCCGCCGAAGAGGCCGCGGAGGCCTTCGAGGCCGATCGCGCGCGCCGGTTCGACTTCGCCCGGCCGCCGCTGCTGCGGGCCACCTTCAGCCGGGTCGGCGAGCGTCATGCCAAGCTGGCGCTGACGTTCCACCACATCATCGCCGACGGCTGGTCGGTCGTGGTGCTGCTTCGTGAACTGCTGGCGGGGTACGGAAAACCGGAAAACCCGCTCCCGGAGGAGGACACCCGCGCCGACCACCTGCGGCGGCTCGCGTCACGGGATCACGAGGCTTCGCGCGAAGCCTGGCGCGCGGCACTGTCCGGAGTGGACGAACCCACCAGGCTGGTCGAAGGGCGGTCAGGGGCGGCGAGACAGCCGTCGCGGCTGCATCTGAGCCTCGGCGGGCAGGCGACGAAGGCGTTGTCGGCCATGGCTCGTGCGCACGGGCTCACCCTCGGCACCGTCCTGCACGGCGCCTGGGGTCTGCTGCTCGGCGGGCTCACCGGCCGGGACGACGTGCTGTTCGGCAGCACGGTCTCCGGCCGTGACACCGGTGCCGCCGGTATCGAGTCGGCGGTCGGTCTCTACATCAACACGGTTCCGGTGCGGCTGCGCTGGTCGGGCTCCGAGACCGTCGCCGCCGTGCTGCGGCGGCTGGGGGACGAGCAGGCGGCGTTGCTGGAGCACCAGCATCTCGGCCTCGGCGAACTGCAGCGCATCGCGGGTGCGGGCCAGGAAGAACTGTTCGACACCCTCGTGGTCGTCGAGAACTTCCCGCGTGACGGCGAACGCGCGTCCGGGACCGTCCGTCTCACCGGTGTCGACGTCACCGACGCGGTGCACTTCCCGGTCGCGGTGATCGTGACACCGGGTGAAGAACTGGAGTTCAGCCTCAAGTTCGACGCCGCGCGGATCGACGCCGTCGCGGCCGGGCAGCTCGCCGAACGGTTCGCCCGCCTGCTGGAGACGCTGGCCGAGAACCCCGTGCAGCCGGTCGCCGCCCTCGACCTGCTGTCGCCCGCCGAACGCGGCCGTCTCGCCGACCTCAACGCGACCTCGCATCCGGTGCCCGGGCGCACGCTGGCCGAGGCCATCGCCGAGCAGGTCGCCAAGACGCCGTCCGCGACGGCGGTGATCTTCAGGGACACCGAACTGTCCTATGCGGACCTCGACGCCCGCGCGGAGAACCTGGCTCGCAGGCTGCGAGCCCTGGGCGCCGGCCCCGAAGAGGTCGTCGCCGTCGCCGTGCCGCGGTCGGCCGAGCTGATGGTCGCCCTGCTGGGTGTCCTCAAGGCCGGGGCCGCCTACCTGCCGATCGACCTCGACTATCCGGCGGACCGGCTCGAATACATGCTCGCCGATTCCGGTGCGCGTCTCGTGCTCTCCGAACCCGGGACGGCCGCGCGGATCCCGGTCGTCGACGGGCTCACGCAGGTTCCGGTCACCGGCGAACCCGCCGACGACGTTCCGGGCGCGGCCGCCGGACCGGACAACACCGCCTACCTGATCTACACCTCCGGATCGACCGGGCGGCCGAAGGGTGTGGCCGTCACGCACCGCGCGATCGTCAACCGGCTCGCGTGGATGCAACACGAGTACCGGCTCACGGCATCGGATCGTGTGCTGCAGAAGACGCCGTCGAGTTTCGACGTGTCGGTGTGGGAGTTCTTCTGGGCGCTGTGCGAGGGCGCCGCGGTGGTCCTGGCGGAGCCGGATGGTCACCGCGATCCGGCGTATCTCGCCAGAGTGATCCGGGATCGGGAGATCACCACCCTGCACTTCGTCCCGTCGATGCTCGCCGCGTTCCTCGCCAGCGACGAGGTCACCGGTGAGCTCGGGTCGTTGCGCCGGGTGTTCTCCAGCGGCGAGGCGCTGAGCGGTGAGACCGCCGCCCGCTGGCGTTCGCTCACCGGCGTTCCGCTGCACAACCTCTACGGCCCCACCGAGGCGGCCGTGGACGTCACCTTCTTCGCGAGCACAGGGACCGAGGGCGCCACCGTGCCCATCGGCCGTCCGGTGTGGAACACGCGGGTGCACGTCCTCGACGGCTGTCTCCGCCCGGTGCCCGACGGCGTGGCGGGCGAGCTGTATCTCGCCGGTGTCCAGCTGGCCCGCGGTTACCACGGACGGCCCGGCCTGACCGCCGAACGCTTCGTCGCCGACCCGTTCGGCGAGCCGGGGCAGCGGCTGTACCGGACCGGCGACCTGGTGCGGCGCCGCGCCGACGGCGAGATCGAGTACCTCGGCCGCACCGACCGGCAGGTGAAGATCCGCGGCAACCGGATCGAGCTCGGCGAGATCGAAGCCGTCCTCGTCGCGCTGCCGGAGGTCACGGCCGCCACGGTCGTCGCGAAGGACGGCGCGCTCGTCGGTTACGTCGTCGGCGATGTGGACCCGGAGCGGCTGCGTGCCGCCGTCAGCGAGGCGCTGCCGGCGCCGATGGTGCCGCACGCGTTCGTCGTGCTCGACGAATTCCCCTTGACCCCCAGCGGAAAGCTCGACGTCCGCGCCCTGCCCGCGCCCGAGGCCGGCAAAACCGCCACCGCCCCGGAGAATGATCAGGAACGCACCCTCGCGCGGATCTTCGCGGAGGTCCTCGGCCTGGACGCCGTCGGCGCCGACGGGGACTTCTTCCTGCTGGGCGGCGACAGCATCTCGTCGATCGCGGTATCGAGCCGCGCCCGGCGGGCCGGGTTCGAACTGAGCCCCAAGGACGTGTTCGAGCTCCGGACCCCGGCCGCGCTCGCCGCCTCCGCCGCACCCGCCGAGCCGGCGGCCGTCGCCGACGGTGTCGGCGCTCTGCCTCTCCTTCCCGAAATGCTCAGGCTGCGGGAACTCGGCGACGCGATCCAGCCGGAGTCCGTGCTGCTGACCGTGCCGCCCGGCGCCGACGTCGAGACGCTCGCCGCCGCCCTGCAACTCGTACTCGACCACCACGACGGCCTGCGGCTCGAACTGTCGCGGGTCGCTTCGGTGCTGTGGTCGCTCGAAGTCCGTCCACAAGGGACGGTGCAGGCGGCGGAGCTGCTCCGTCACGGGACCGGTTCCCCGGAGGACGAGTACCGCGACGCCGCCGACCGATTGCGGGACAACCTGCTGCAGGCCGTCTGGTTCGACGAGCCGGGCAGGCTGCTCCTGGTCGCGCATCCGGTCCTGCTGGACGCGCGGAGCTGGGCGACGCTGGCGGCCGATCTCGCGATCGCCTGGCAGGCCGTGACCGACGGCCGTCCGCCGGTGTTCACCCCGGTGCGGACGTCGCTGCGGACGATCGCCCGCCGGGTCACCGGCGAAGCGCAGGATCCCGCGCTGCTCGGCGAGATCGAGCACTGGGCCGGGACCTTGGCGCCCGGCTCCGCCGAGATCCCCGGCGACGTCGCCGAACGTCACATCACCCTGTCGATCGAGGACACTCGGACGCTCGTCGGCGCGCTCCCGTCCGCGGTGCACGGCGACGTGACCGACGTCCTCCTCACGGCGCTGAAAGTCGCCGTCGACGGTGACCTCCTCGTCGATCTCCACGGCAGGGTGGACAGCTCGGACGCGGTCGGCGCGCTGACGTCGGTCCGCCCGGTGCGGATCACCGCCGCCGGCGAACCGCTCGCGATGCTCAAGGCCGTCAAGGAGACCGTCCGCAATACGCCCGAGGGCTACGGCCCGCTGCGGTACCTCAACGTTCAGACCGGCCCGGTGCTCGCTGGGCTCCCGAAGCCGCGAATCGCTCTGCGCTACGAAGGCCGGGTCCCGGCCGGGGCGGGGGAGTGGCAGGTCGCCGGGCACGCGGCCGTGCCGCCGTCCGGAGACCACGCCCTGCGGATCGGGGTGGCCTGCGAGGAGACCGTGGACGGGCCGAGGCTGACGGCGACGTTCGCGGGTGCGGCCGGAGCGCTCGCCGACCGCTGGCTCGCGGCGATGCGCGAGCTGGCGGCGGTGGATACCGGCGCGCCGGTGGGCCTCACGCCGTCGGACCTCGAACTCGTTTCGCTGACGCAGGAGGAGATCGCCCGCGTCGAGCGGGTCAGCCCGGTGCCGGTCGCCGACGTCTGGCCGTTGTCGCCGTTGCAGGAAGGCCTGTTCTTCCACTCCAGCTACAACTCCGACCGGGTCGACATCTACACGATCCAGGAGGCGATCGACTTCGATCACCGCCTGGACGCCGACCGGCTGCGGGCGGCGGTGGCGGCGCTGCTGCGCCGGATCCCGAGCCTCGGCGCCGGGTTCACCAGCGAGGGGCTGCGCGGGCCGGTGCAGTTCGTGGCGGCCGAGGTCGAACCTCCAGTGTCCGAAGTGGACCTTTCGGCCCTGCCCGAAGGCGAACAGCGGGCCAAGCTCGACGACCTGATGGCCGAGGACCGCGCGACAAGGTTCGACCTCGGTGCCCCACCGCTGTTCCGGCTGAAGCTGGTGCGGCTCGGCGACGGACGCGACCGTGTCGTGCTGAACCGGCACCTGCTGCTCTGGGACGGCTGGTCCGCCTGGCTGTTCATCGAGCAGCTGTTCGCGCTGTACGACCTCGGCGGCGACGATCGTGCCCTGCCCGCCGCCGGGTCCTATGTGGACTTCCTGCGCTGGCTGGACCGGCAGGACATCGAGGCGGCCACGAACGCGTGGCGCGAGGCGCTGTCCGGTCTCGCGGAGCCGACGGTCGTCGGGCCGGAAGGCCGGGACCTCGTCCCGGCGACCCCGGTGAACCTGGACACCGTGCTTCCGGCCGAACTGGGTCGCGCGTTGCGTGAGCAGGCCAGAAGGCACGGCCTGACCGTCAACTCCGTGCTCAACGCCGCCTGGGGCCTGGTCCTCTCGACCATGACCGGGCGGACCGACGTCGTGTTCGGCGCCGCGGTCGCGGGCAGGCCCGCCGCCGTGCCCGAGATCGAGAACACCATCGGCCTGTTCCTCAACACCGTGCCGACCAGGGTGCGGCTCGACGCGGCCGAATCCGTCCTGGACCTGGTGCGGCGCTTGCAGTCCGAGCGCATGGACCTGACACCGTACGAGTTCATGAGCCTCGGCGTGCTTCAACGGGAAGCCGGACATCGCGTCTTGTTCGACACGCTCTTCGTGCTGCGCAACGCCGACGGCGACGAACGACGTGACGGCCTGCGCCACCGGCACGGCATCACCGGCCTGCTGAACATCGACGCCACGCACTACCCGCTGACGCTGGTGGTCACGCCGGGCGAGGAGATCCGGATCACGGTGTCCTACCGGGACGACGTGATCGACGCCGCCGAGGCCGCGTCGGTGCTGGACCGGTTCACGTCACTGGTCGCGCAGATCGTCGACGACCCGGCGAAGCCGGTGGCCGCGCTCGCGACGGTGTCCGCCGAGGACCGTGCCGCGCTGGAGGCGGGCTGGGCCGAGGCGGAGCATCCCGTCGTCGAGGACACGATCGCCGACCTGCTGGCCGTCCAGGCCGAGCGGACGCCAGACGAGACGGCTCTGGTCTTCGGTGACGAGCAGCTGACCTATGCCGAACTCGACGCGCGTATCAACCGGATGGCCCGCCTGCTGCTGGCGAAGGGGGCCGCGCCGGAGCAGGTGATCGCGCTCGGGCTGCCGCGCTCGATCGACATGGTCGTCGCGCTGTTCGCCGTCCTGCGGACCGGCGCGGCGTACCTGCCGCTGGAGCTCGACTACCCGGTCGAGCGGCTCGCGGTGATGCTGGAGGACGCCCGGCCGCTGTGCCTGGTGTCCACAAAGGACGTCTCGGCGACGCTGCCCGATGACGTCCTTCGTGTGCTCGTCGACGACCACGAAGACAGGGCGTTCGGCGACGGCCCGATCTCCGACGCCGAACGCCCGCTGTTCGCGCGCGGCCGCGCGGACCGCATGGAGCACCCGGCGTACGTCATCTACACGTCGGGCTCGACCGGGAAGCCCAAGGGTGTGGTCACGCCGTATCGCGGCCTGACGAACATGCAGCTCAACCACCAGGGCGCCATTTTCGACCCGGCCATCGCGTCGGCGGGCGGACGGCGGCTGCGGATCGCCCACACCGTGTCGTTCGCCTTCGACATGTCGTGGGAAGAGCTGTTGTGGCTGGTGGAAGGGCACGAGGTCCACGTCTGCGACGAGGAACTGCGGCGGGACGCGCGGGCGCTCGTGGCGTACTGCGACGAGCACCAGGTCGACGTCGTCAACGTGACGCCGACGTACGCGCACCTGCTGATCGAGGAAGGACTGCTGGAGGGGCACCGGCCCGCACTCGTCCTGCTCGGCGGCGAAGCCGTGTCCGAGTCGGTGTGGAACCGGTTGCGGGACACCGACGGGACCTACGGCTACAACCTGTACGGCCCCACCGAATACACGATCAACACGCTCGGCGGCGGCACGACCGACAGCGACACCCCGACCGTCGGCAAGCCGATCTGGAACACGCGCGCCTACATCGTCGACGCCTGGCTCCGGCCGGTCCGCGACGGCGTCGCGGGTGAGCTGTACATCGCGGGTGAGGGCCTCGCCCGCGGCTACCTCGGTCGCCCCGGGCTGACCGCCGAACGGTTCGTCGCCGACCCGTTCGTGCCCGGTGGCGGGCGCATGTACCGCACCGGAGACCTGGTGCGGCGCCGCGCCGACGGGAACATCGACTTCCTCGGCCGCACCGACGACCAGGTCAAGATCCGCGGCTACCGCGTCGAACTCGGCGAGATCGAGACCGCGCTCAGCCGGTACCCGGAGGTCGCGCAGGCAGCCGTCATCGCCCGGCCGGACCCGTCGGCGCCCGGCCTGCAGCGGCTCATCGGGTACGTCGTCCCGGCCGAACTGAGCGGGGACGCGCGTGCCGAGGCCGAAGCCGACCAGGTCGGCGAATGGCAGCAGATCTATTCGGACGAGTACACCGAGATCCCGACGGCCCTGTTCACAGAGGACTTCGCGGGCTGGGACTCCAGCTACGACGGTGACCCGATCCCGCTGGAGCACATGCGGGAGTGGCGGCGGGCGACCGTCGACCGCATCGCCGAGCTGAAGCCGGAACGGGTGCTGGAGATCGGCGTCGGCACCGGTCTGCTGATGGGGCAGATCGCGCCGCTGGTCGGGGAGTACTGGGGCACCGACCTCGCCGCGCCGGTGATCGCGAAGCTGGACCGCGAGCTGGAACAGGATCCGGCGCTGGCGGCCAAGGTGAATCTGCGCGCCCAGCCGGCGCACGTGTTCGACGGCCTGCCCACCGGCCGGTTCGACACGATCGTGATCAACTCCGTCGTCCAGTACTTCCCGAGCGTCGACTACCTGACCGACGTCATCACGAAGGCGATCGGCCTCCTGGCGCCCGGCGGCGCGTTGTTCGTCGGCGACGTCCGCAACCTGCGGCTCGCCCGCGCCTTCCACACCGCGATCCAGCTCACCCGCGCCGACGCGACCTCGGACGTCGCCCAGGTACGGCGCGCGATCGAACGCGGTGCCGCGCTGGAGAAGGAACTGCTGATCGACCCGGACTACTTCACCGCGCTCGCGCGGCAGCTGCCGGATGTCGCCGCCCAGGTCCGGATCAAACGGGCCCGGCTGCACAACGAGCTGAGCCGGTACCGCTACGACGCGGTCCTGGTGAAAGAGCCGGCCGAAACCGTGTCGGTCGCGCAGGCGCCACGATTGTCGTGGGACGAGGTCGGTTCTCTCGCCGAGCTGGAAGAGCGCCTCACCGGTGTGGAAACGCTGCGGGTCAACCGGATCCCGGACGCCCGGCAGGCTCCGGAGGTCGAGGCGACGCGTGCGTTGGACGCCGGTGCGCCGTTGATCGACGTCCTCGCGGTGTTCGGTTCCTCCCGTGGCGTGGAGCCCGAGGACGTGCACGAGCTCGGCGACCGGCTCGGGTTCCGGGTGTACTGCACCTGGTCGGCCGAGGGCGCGTTCGAGGCCGTGTTCGTCCACAAGGGACAGGCGAGTGCGCTGGTCACCGGAGTGCATCAGCCGGTCTCGCTCGGCACGAACCTGGCCAAGTACGCCACGAGCCCGACGGCGGCCCGAGGTGGCGGCGAACTGGTGCAGCGCCTGAGGGACAGGCTCAAGACGGAGCTGCCGGACTATATGGTCCCGGCCGCGTTCGTGACGCTGGGCGCCCTGCCCCTCACCGACAACGGCAAGCTCAACACCCGGGCGCTCCCGGACGCCGAGCAGACGGTGCGGCTCGCCGAAAGCCGTCCGGCCGAGACCGCCGAGGAGGAGACGCTGTGCGCGCTGTTCGGCGAGGTCCTCGGTGTGGAGGGGGTCGGCGTCGAGGACAACTTCTTCGATCTCGGCGGTCATTCCCTGCTCGCCACCCGGCTCATCAGCCGGGCCAGGACCGAACTCGGCGCCGAACTGGCCATCCGTGACCTGTTCGAGGCGCCGACGGTGGCCGAGCTCGCCGCCCGCGCGGGCGGCGGCGAACCGGCGCGGCCCGCGGTGGTCCGCGCCGAGCGTCCCGAGCGGATCCCGCTTTCGGCGGCCCAGCGCAGCCTGTGGCTCGTGGACCGCATGGAAGCGAACGCGATCGCCTACAACTTCCCGCTGACCTTCCGGCTGCGCGGTGACCTGGACCTCGAAGCGCTGCGTGCGGCGCTCGGCGACGTGCTGGGCAGGCACGAGGTCCTGCGGACCGTGCTCGTCGAGCACGACGGGGAGCCCTACCAGCGCGTTCTCGACGCGCCGGAGATCCCGTTCGCCGTCGAGGAGTGTGACGGGGACGGCCTCGCGGCGCGGATCGCCGAGCTCTCGCGGACTCCGTTCGACCTGGCGACGGAGATCCCGGTCCGATTGCGGGTGCTGCGCCTCGGCGACGGCGACCACGTGATTTCGCTGGTCCTGCACCACAGCGCGACCGACGAATGGTCCGACCGGCCGTTCCTGGACGACCTGACCTCGGCCTATCGAGCGCGGCAGGCGGGTGAGGCTCCCGTGTGGACGGACCTCCCGGTCCAGTACGCCGACTTCGCGTTGTGGCAGAAGGACTTCCTCGACCAGCGCGGAGCCGATCAGGTCGCTTTCTGGGCCGAATCCCTGCGTGGGGCGCCGGACGAGCTGACTTTGCCACTGGACCGCCCCCGTCCGCTCCAGCCCACGGGGAAGGGCGGCAAGGTCAAGTCCCCGCTGTCGGAGGAACTGTCGGCTGCTGTACGCGACCTGGCGGCGAAGGCGGGCGCGAGCCCGTTCATGGTGCTCCAGGCGGCGGTGGCCGCCTTGCTGCACCGGACCGGAGCCGGGGACGACATCCCGCTGGGTGCCCCGATCGCCGGACGCACCGACGCGGCGCTCGACGACCTCGTCGGATTCTTCGTGAACACGCTGGTGCTGCGCACCGATCTGTCCGGCGAGCCGACGTTCGCCGGTCTGCTCGACAGGGTGCGCGAGGCGGACCTCGCCGCGTTCTCGCACGGCGATCTGCCGTTCGAGCGCGTGGTCGAGGAGCTGAACCCGCCGCGGGTGCCGGGGCGCAACCCGCTGTTCCAGGTGATGGTGGGTTACCACCGGCAGAGCGAAGCGCGCGACGTGCTCGGGCTGCCCGCCGAGTGGTTCGAGATGGACACCGGCATGGCGAAGTTCGACCTGCACTTCACGATGGTCGACGACGGGACCACCGCGACGCTCATGCTGGAGTACGCCGAGGATCTCGCCGACGAGACGACGGCCGACCGTTTGCTGACCCGGCTGACGTCCCTGCTGGAGCAGGTCACGGCCGAACCGGAGCGGCCCGTCGCGGCGCTCGACGTCCTCGTCGGCGACGAACTCGCGCGGATCGCGGAGTGGAACCGCACGGCTCGTGAGGTCCCGGTCGCGACGTTGCCGGAGTTGTTCGAGGCGCAGGTGACGCGGACTCCGGACGCTCCCGCTGTGGTGTTCGAAGGCTTGGAGCTGTCGTACGCCGAGTTCGACGCGCGGGCCAACCGGTTGGCACGGTGGCTGGTCGAGCAGGGTGTGGGTGTGGAGTCGGTGGTGGCGGTGTCGCTGCCGCGGTCGCTCGACCTGGTCGTCGCGCTGTACGCCGTGCACAAGGCGGGTGGCGCCTACTTGCCGGTCGACCGTGACTATCCGGCCGATCGCGTCGCGTTCATGCTCGATGACGCCGCTCCTGCGGTCGTTCTGGACGAGTTGCCCGTTCTGGACGGGTATTCCGGTGAGAGCCTGGGGCGGGTCGTGGATCCGTCGTCTCCGGCGTATGTGATCTACACGTCGGGTTCGACCGGTCGTCCGAAGGGCGTGGTGGTGCCTCACGAGGGCATCGTGAATCGCCTGCTGTGGATGCAGGCCGAATACGGCCTGACGCCCGATGACCGGGTGCTGCAGAAGACACCGTCGAGTTTCGACGTGTCGGTGTGGGAGTTCTTCTGGCCGCTGATCACCGGCGCGACCCTGGTGGTCGCCAAACCCGAGGGGCACAAGGACCCGGCGTACCTCGCCGAGCTGATCCGCACCGCCGGGATCACCACCGTCCACTTCGTCCCGTCGATGCTCGCGCTGTTCCTGGAGACCGCGACGTGTACGGGCCTGCGGCGCGTGATCTGCAGTGGTGAGGCACTGCCGTCGGAGCTGGCGGCTCGCGTGGACGTCCCGCTGTACAACCTCTACGGCCCGACGGAGGCGTCCGTCGACGTGACGGCCTGGCAGGCCGGTACCGAGACGACGCCGTCGGTCCCGATCGGGCGCCCGGTGTGGAACACGCGGACATACGTGCTGGACGCGCGGCTGAACCCGGCCCCGCCGGGTGTCGCGGGTGAGCTCTACCTCGCCGGCGCGCAGCTCGCGCGCGGGTACCTGGCCAGGCCGGGGCTGACCGCCGAGCGGTTCGTCGCCGACCCGTTCGGGGGTCCGGGGGCGCGCATGTACCGCACGGGGGATCTCGCGCGCTGGTCGGACGACGGTGTGCTGGAGTTCCTGGGCCGCGTCGACGACCAGGTCAAGATCCGCGGCTTCCGCGTCGAACTCGGTGAGGTCGAAGCCGCCCTGACCGCGTTCGAGTCCGTCACGCGCGCTGTGGTCGTCGCTCGCGAAGACCGGTTGGTCGCCTACGTCGTCGGCTCCACGGACGGCCTTCGTGAGGCAGTGGCGTCGAAGCTGCCGGAGCACATGGTGCCGTCGGCGTTCGTCGTGCTCGACGAGATCCCGTTGACCCCGAACGGCAAACTCGACCGCAAGGCCCTGCCCGCGCCGGAGTTCGGGGTCACCGAAGGCCGCGAGCCGCGGAACGCGCGGGAAGAGGCCCTGTGCGCGCTCTTCGCCGACGTGCTCGGCGTCGAGCGGGTCGGGATCGACGACGGGTTCTTCGCCCTCGGTGGGCATTCGCTGTTGGTGATGCGCCTGGTCAGCCGGATCTCGGCGAGCCTGGACGCGACGGTGTCGGTTCGCGACGTCTTCGACGCCCCCACCGTGGCCGCGCTGGCGGAACGGCTCTCGGGCCCGTCCGCACAACCGGTCCTGAGCGCCGGGAACCGGCCGGACGTGCTGCCGCTTTCGCCCGCACAGCAACGGTTGTGGTTCCTGTACCGGCTCGAAGGGGTCACCTCCACCTACAACATCCCGCTCGCCTGGCGCCTGCACGGCGAGCTGGACGCGGAAGCACTGCGCGCGGCGATCGGCGACCTCGTCGAACGGCACGAACCGCTCCGGACCGTGTTCGCCGAGGAGAACGGTGTCGCGGCGCAGCGGATCCTGGCCGGCGCGCGTCCGGAGGTCCGTTTCGAGGAAGCCGGAGACCTTCCGGCGCAGCTGGCCGCCGAGGCCGGTCGCGGATTCGCGCTTGACGAGGAACTCCCGATCCGGGCCACGGTCTTCGCCGTCTCGCCGCGGGAACACGTCCTGCTGCTGGTGATCCATCACGTGGCGACGGACGAGTGGTCACAGGGGCCGCTGATGGCGGACCTCGCCACGGCGTACGAGGCTCGTACGGCGGGTATTACTCCACAGTGGACCGAACTGCCGGTCCAGTACGCGGATTACGCCGTGTGGCAACGCGAACTGCTCGCCTCGGCAGCGCCCCAGCATCTCGACTTCTGGCGGGAAGCACTGGCGGGCCTGCCGGACGAACTGGCCCTGCCCGCCGACCGTCCCCGTCCGGCGGAGTCGAGCCACCGCGGTGGTCTCGTCACCTTCCCGATCGACGGCGGGCTCACCGAACGCCTGCGCGCGGTCGCCCGGCGGCACGACGTCAGCATGTTCATGCTGGCGCAGGCCGCGGTCGCGGCCCTGCTGCACCGGCTCGGCGCCGGGGACGACATCCCGCTCGGCGCACCGAGTTCCGGCCGCGTCGACGAACGGCTGGAGCCGCTGATCGGCTTCTTCGTGAACTCGCTCGTGCTGCGCACCGACCTGTCCGGCGACC
Organism: Amycolatopsis sp. NPDC000009; assembly: GCF_055563465.1. Lineage (NCBI taxonomy): Bacteria > Bacillati > Actinomycetota > Actinomycetes > Pseudonocardiales > Pseudonocardiaceae > Amycolatopsis > Amycolatopsis sp. NPDC000009. The sequence goes on along the minus strand of NZ_JBVHDI010000025.1, from coordinate 45,668 downwards.
CGGCGTTCGGTGACCTGCTCTCGCGGGTGCGCGCGACCGATCTCGCCGCCTTCGAACACCAGGACCTGCCGTTCGAGCGCCTGGTCGACGCGGTCAACCCGGAACGTTCGCTGGCCAGGCACCCGCTGTTCCAGGTGATGGTGGTCTACCTGCCCGAATCGGGCGACGGGCTGGAACTGCCCGGCCTCCGCGCGGATCGGGAAGAGTTCGCGCAGGGCGTCGCCAAGTTCGACCTCGAGTTCGGGTTCCTGGAGAACGCCAGTGACACTGGCGGGATCTCGGGCGCCATCGAGTACAGCGCCGACCTGTTCGACCACGGCACGGCCGAGTCGATCGCGCGGCGGCTGGTCGCCGTTCTGGACCAGGTGGCCGCCGATCCGGCGATCCCGGTCGGGGAGCTGGACGTCCTCGGCGAGGAAGAGCGCGTCCGGCTCGGGCGCTGGAACGACACCGCGCACGATGTCCCGGCGACCACACTGCCCGAGTTGTTCGAGGCGCAGGTGGCGCGGACGCCGGACGCTCCCGCTGTGGTGTTCGAGGGCGCCGAGTTGTCGTATGCGGAGTTCGACGCGCGGGCGAATCAGCTCGCGCGGTGGCTGGTCGAGCAGGGCGTGGGTGCGGAGTCGGTGGTGGCGGTGTCGCTGCCGAGGTCGCTCGACCTCGTGGTCGCGCTGTACGCCGTGCACAAGGCGGGCGCGGCGTATCTTCCGCTCGACACGGACTATCCGGCCGACCGGCTGGCGTTCATGCTCGAAGACGCCGCGCCTGCGGTCGTGCTGGACGAGTTGCCCGTTCTGGACGGGTATTCCGGTGAGAGTCTGGGGCGGGTCGTGGATCCGTCTTCTCCGGCGTACGTGATCTACACGTCCGGCTCGACCGGTCGCCCCAAGGGCGTCGTGGTGCCTCACCAGGGCATCGTGAACCGGTTGCTGTGGATGCAGGACGAGTACGGCCTCACCGCGGACGACCGGGTGTTGCAGAAGACGCCGTCGAGTTTCGACGTGTCGGTGTGGGAGTTCTTCTGGCCGCTGATCACCGGCGCGACGCTGGTGGTCGCCAAACCGGACGGCCACCGCGATCCGGCGTATCTCGAAGCGCTGATCCGGGATCAGCGGATCACGACGCTGCACTTCGTCCCGTCGATGCTGGAAGCGTTCCTCGCCGAAGAGCCATCGTGGCATGGCGTCCGCCGCGTCCTGTGCAGTGGCGAGGCGCTGTCGCCGGAGCTGGCGGCTCGCGTGGACGTCCCGCTGCACAACCTCTACGGGCCGACAGAGGCTTCGGTGGACGTGACCTCGTGGGAGGTCGTCGATGACACCGTCCCCATTGGACGTCCGGTGTGGAACACCCAGGTCCACGTGCTCGACTCCCGGCTGCGACCGGTGCCGCCGGGCGTGGCGGGGGAGCTGTACCTGGCGGGCGCGCAGCTCGCGCGCGGCTATCTCGGCCGGTCGGGCCTGACCGCCGAGCGGTTCGTGGCGAACCCGTTCGCGGCCGGGGAGAGGATGTACCGCACGGGCGATCTCGCACGGTGGCGGGCCGACGGCGCGCTCGACTATCTCGGCCGGGCCGACGACCAGGTCAAGCTGCGCGGTTTCCGGATCGAGCTGGGCGAGATCGAATCCGTGCTCTCCGCGCGAGTGGTCCTGCGCGACGGCAGGCTCGTCGCCTACCTGACCGGGGAGGCGGACGTCGAGGCGGCTCGGCGGCTCGCGGAGGCCACGCTGCCGGAGTACATGGTGCCGTCCGCGTTCGTGGTGCTGGACGCGTTCCCGTTGACGCCCAACGGGAAGCTCGACCGCAAGGCGCTGCCCGCCCCGGACTTCTCCGGCGAGGTCACCGGCGACGCCCCGCGCACCCCGCGCGAGGAACTGCTCGCGTCACTCGTCGCCGGTGTGCTCGGCCTGGACGAGGTGGGCATCCACGACGACTTCTTCCGCCTCGGCGGGGACAGCATCGTCGCGATGCAGCTGGTCGGCCGTGTGCGGAGCGCCGGGCTGCTGCTGAGCCCGCGCGACGTCTTCCGGCACCGGACCGTCGCGGCTCTGGCCGAGGTCAGCTCGGTGCGGCTCGACGCGCCCGCGACCAGGAAGCCGTTGGTGGAGCTGGACGCGGCCGAACAGACGGAGATCCTCGACGTCGCGCCGGACACGGCCGAGGTGTGGCCGCTGACGCCGTTGCAGGCCGGGCTGCTCTTCCACGCGACGATGGACGGCGACGGACCCGACGTCTACACCGTCCAGGTGTCCTTCGATCTCGACGGGCCGCTCGACCCGGCGCGGCTGCGTGACGCGGCGCAGTCGCTCGTGGACCGGAACGCCGTCCTGCGCACCGGTTACCGGTACCTCGCGTCCGGCCGTCCTGTCGCGCTGGTGGCGCGTTCGGTCACCGTTCCGTGGCGTTTCGTGGCCTCGGCCGACAGTGTCGAAACAGACCGTGCCGAGGCCGAGCTCGCCCACGACCGGCGCCGCTTCGACCCGGCCACCGCGCCGCTGCTGCGGTTCCTGCTCCTGGCCCTGCCCGACGGACGGCACCGCCTGGTGTTCACCCACCAGCACGTGCTGCTCGACGGCTGGTCGGTGCCGCAGCTGTTCGCCGAGCTGTCCCAGCTGTACGCCGGTGCGGACCTGGCGCCCGCCCGTCAGTTCCGCGACCATCTCGGCTGGCTCGGACAGCAGGACCGGGAGGCAGCCGAGGTCGCGTGGCGGCAGGCGCTCGACGGCCTGACCGAGCCGACGCATCTGGTCCCGCACGACCCGCAGCGGGTCCCTGCCCTGCCGGAGCGGTTGTCACTGGAGCTGCCGGAGCAGGCGACCGAGGCGCTGTCCGCGGTGGCCCGATCGCGGGGCCTGACGCTGAACACGCTCGTGCAGACCGCGTGGAGCATCGTGCTCGGCAGGCTGACCGGCAGGCCGGACGTCGTGTTCGGCGCGACGGTCGCCGGCCGCTCGCCGGAACTGGCCGGGGTCGAGCAGATGATCGGCCTGTTCATCACCACGATCCCGGTGCGGATCGCGCTCGACCCGGCCGAAAACCTGGGTGACCTGCTCGACCGGGTCCAGGACGAGCAGTCGGCTTTGCTCGCGCACCAGCACTTCGGGCTCGCCGACATCCAGCGCGTCGCCGGGCTGGGGGAGCTGTTCGACACGCTGATGGTGTTCGAGAGCTACCCCGGCGCGGACGAGGACGAGACCGGTGCCGGGTTGCGCGGGGAGATCGTGCGGCACGAGGACTCCACGCACTATCCGCTCACCTGGGCGGTGGAACCCGGCACCCGGCTGAAGCTCACCGCCGAGTACCGCGCCGACCTGTTCGACGCCGGTCTGCCGGAACGGCTTCTCCCCGCGATGGAACGCGTGCTCGCCGCGATGGTGTCCGATGTGGACGCACCTGTCGGCAGGGTGGACATCCTGGCCGAGGCCGACCTCGACCTGATCGTGCGGGAGTGGAACGGCACGGCGCTCGCCGTCGAACCGTCCACTGTGGCCGGTCTGTTCGAAGACCAGGCGCGGCGTTCGCCCGACGCGACGGCGGTGGTGTCGGGCGAGGTCGCCTTGACCTTCGCCGAACTCAACGAGCGCGCGAACCGGCTCGCCAGGGCCTTGGTCGCCCACGGTGTGGGACCCGAGGACTTCGTCGCCTTGGCGTTGCCGCGGTCGGCGGACGTGCTGCTGGCGATCCTCGCGGTCCACAAGGCGGGCGCGGCGTATCTGCCGCTCGACCCGGATTACCCGGCCGAGCGGCTGGCCGCGATGCTCGCCGACGGGCGGCCCAAGCTGATCCTGACCGAGCCCGAGCTGCTGGAGTCGTTGCCGCGGAACGAGATCGAGACGCTGGCGCTGTGCGCGCTCGTCACCGAGGACCGGCAGGCGCACGACCTGACCGACCGTGACCGGGTCCGTCCGCTCGACCCGGAGCATCCGGCGTACGTGATCTACACGTCCGGCTCGACCGGGACGCCCAAGGGGGTCGTCGTCCCGCATCGCGGCGTGGTGAACCTGTTCCACAGCCACCGCGCCACCCTGCACCGGCCCGCGGTCGAGGCCACCGGCAAACCGCACCTGCGGGTGGGACACGCGTGGTCGTTCTCCTTCGACGCCTCCTGGCAGCCGCAGCTGTGGCTGCTCGACGGGCACGCCGTGCACATCGTGGACGAAGAGACCCGGCGCGACCCCGAACTGCTGGCCGCGATGATCGAGCGCGACGGCTTCGACTTCATCGAGGTCACCCCGTCGTTCTTCGCGCAAATGGCGGACGCGGGGCTGCTCGACGGCGGCCGGTGCCCGCTCGCCGTGATCGGTGTCGGCGGTGAGGCGGTGCCCGAGAGCCTGTGGCGCCGTCTGGCCACTTTGGACGGGACCGAGGCCTTCAACCTGTACGGACCCACCGAGTCGACAGTGGACGCTCTCGTCGCGAGGATCGGGGACAGTGAGAAGCCGCTGGTCGGCAGGCCGGTCGCGAACACCCGCGCCTACGTGCTGGACGCGGCACTGCGGCCCGTGCCGCCCGGGGTCACCGGCGAGCTGTACCTCGCGGGCTCCGGGCTCGCCCGGGGTTACCTTGGGCGGGCGGCCCTGACGTCGGAGCGGTTCGTGGCGGATCCGTTCGGCCCGGCGGGGGCCCGGATGTACCGCACCGGCGACCTCGCCCGCTGGACCGCGGACGGACGGCTGGACTTCGGCGGGCGCGCCGACGACCAGGCGAAGATCCGCGGGTTCCGGGTCGAACCCGGTGAGGTCGAGGCCGTGCTCGAACGGCACGAGGACGTCGCACAGGCCGTCGTCCTCGTGCGTGAAGACCGCCCGCGGGTCAAGCAACTGGTGGCGTACGTGGTGTCCACTGTGGACCGGGAGGAGCTGCGGCGGTTCGCGGCCGAGACACTGCCGGACTACATGGTGCCCGCGGCGTTCGTCTCGCTCGACGCGCTTCCCGTGCTCTCGAACGGAAAGCTGGACCGCCAGGCGCTGCCGGCGCCGGACTACACGGAGCTGGCAGGCGGCCGGGCGCCCGAGACCGTGCGGGAGAAGGCGTTGTGCGCGCTCTTCGCGGAGGTGCTCGACGTACCGGAACTCGGCGCCGACGACGACTTCTTCGCACTGGGCGGGGACAGCATCGTCGCGATGCGGCTGGTCAGCCGGGCGCGCGCGGCCGGGCTGAAGATCACGCCGCACGACGTGTTCGCGCGCCGGACGGTCGAGGCGCTGGCCGAGGTCGCCGAAAGCATCGAGGACGACGGCACGGTCGCGCTCACGCCGATCATGCACGCGCTCCGCGAACTCGGCGGCCCGATCGACGGTTACCACCAGGCGGCGTTGCTGCGGACGCCGTCCGGGATGACCGGTGACCAGCTGAAGACCGTGCTCGGCGCGGTCGTGGCGCGGCACGACATGCTGCGCGCGCGGCTCGACCGGTCGGTGGACGGCTGGGCGCTGCGGATCGCCGATTCCGCCGACGTGCACATCGACCGCGTCGAGGCCGGGGGTGGCGACCTGTTCGCCCTGATCGAGCGGCACGCGGAGCCGACCCGCTCCCGGCTGGACCCGGACGCCGGCGTGATGCTGAGCGCGACGTGGTTCGACGCGGGGCCGTCGGAGCCCGGACGGTTGCTGCTGATGGTCCATCATCTCGCCGTCGACGGGGTGTCGTGGCGGATCCTGTTGCCGGACCTCGCTTCCGCCTGGGACGCGGTCGCGCTTGGCGATGTCCCGGATCTATCCTCTGTGGACACGCCGTTCCGGCGATGGTCGCGGGCGTTGTCCACGCAGGACCGTACCGGTGAGCTGGACCGCTGGAAGTCGGTACTGGGCGGCGCGAAGCCGATCCCGCTGGACCGGCCGCTCGACCCCGCGCGGGACGTGGCGGCGACCGTGAAGAAGGTGTCGCTGACGTTGCCCGCCGAGCGGACGGCCCCGCTGCTGTCCCGGGTACCGGCGGCGTTCCGGGCGACGATCAACGACGTCCTGCTCACCGGTCTCGCCCTCGCCGTCACCCGGTGGCGCCGGGACGGGGGACAGGCGGTGCTGGTCGACGTCGAGGGGCACGGCCGCGAAGAGGAACTGGTCGCCGGTGCGGATCTTTCGCGAACGGTCGGCTGGTTCACCAGTGTCGTCCCGGTGTGCCTGGACCTGGGTGACCTCGACCTCGACGACGCGTTCGACGGCGGTGCCGCCGCCGGGGAGGCGCTCGAACGGGTCCGGGCGCATCTCGACAGGCTGCCGGACGGCGGTGTCGGGCACGGTCTGCTCCGCTATCTCGACCCGCGCACCGGCCCTGAGCTCGCGAAATTCGCGAAGCCACAGATCGAGTTCAACTACCTGGGCCGGATCGGTGTCCCCGAGGCGACCGACTGGTCGTACGCAGCGGAGGCCGCGGCGGCCGAACTCGGTCCCGACGCCGGAATGCCGGTCTCGCACGCGCTCACGGTCAACGTCCTGACGGAGGACCGCCCCGGCGGCCCCGAACTGGGCGCACAGTGGTCCTGGCCGGAGGCCGTGCTCACCGAAGACTCGGTGCGGGAACTCGCCGAAGGCTGGTTCCTCGCGCTGGACGCGCTCATCCGCCGGGCGGATTCACCGGCCACGAAGAAGGAGAACAAGGAATGACGAACCCGTTCGAGAACCCCGACGGCACGTACCTGGTGCTGGTCAACGACGAGGGCCAGCACAGCCTGTGGCCCGAGTTCGTCGAGGTCCCGGCGGGCTGGACCACGAAGTTCGGCCCCGCGTCGCGTCCGGAGTGCCTCGAGTACGTCGAGACCAACTGGACGGACCTGCGGCCCGCCTCGCTCGTCAAGGCCATGGAGTCCTGACGCGCTCCAGTCCGTGAAGGCCTCCTTGAGGGACTCTGGGTCTCTCAAGGAGGCCTTCACGGACTTGCGTTGTTCAGAAGCGCGACCGAATCCGGCCATAGAACGTGAGTAGCGTTCGGGTTATGGATCGAAGAGCGTTCATGGTGACCGCCGGTGGTGCGGCGGCGGGGGCGGCGATGCTGCCGGGACAGGCGGAAGCGCAAGGGAAGTGGGGCCCGCACGGGCCGGTCGTCCGCTTCAACATCCTGAGTGACATCCAGGGCGACCTCACCGATTTCGGCAAGGCGCTCGACGACCTGCACGCGATCAACCCGCGCAGCGCGGGGCTCGGTATCGCGGGTGACCTCACCCCGCGCGGCTACGACTTCGAGTACGCCCAGCTTCGCGCGACCTTCGACAGGCACCCGCATCCGCGCGAAGTGGCGTGGGCGATCGGCAACCACGAGTTCTACGTCCCGAAGTGGCGGGATCCCGACACGCTCGCCCAGGAGACCTGGCCCAACGGGACGACCGAGGATTCCCTCTTCCGCAGCTTCTACCGGTTCGCGGGCCGCAACACCGTCTACAACGAGACGTCGTTCGGCGGTGTTCCGGTGCTCTGCCTGGGAACCGAGCGGTACGCGAAGTACCACGACCCCAAGCTGTGGGACGAGGTCTGGATGAGCGACCGCCAGTTCACCTGGCTCGAACAACGCCTCCGGTACTGGTCCAACCGGCGCAGCCCGGTGATGGTACTGACGCATCATCCGTTGCCCAACACCGTTTCCGGCACGCACAACAAGCTCTACCGGTCGGACTACCTCCAGCCGGACAGGCTGCTTTCGATCCTCGGCCGCCACCGGGACGTGTTCCTCTTCTCCGGGCACACGCACTGGGATCTGAACCTGTCGGACTGGGTGGTCCGCCGGGTGGTGCCGGGGACCGGCAACCTCGAAGGATTCACGGTGGTCAACACCGCGGCCGTGCAGACCGGCTGGACGGACGACGGCAAGGGCGGGGAGGTGTCCCTCGGCGGCGCGTTCAACCAGGGGCTGCAGGTCGAGGTCTCGCCCGGCTCGGTGGTCATCAAGGCCCGCGACTTCACCACGAAGACGTGGTTGAAGCAGATCACCGTTCCGCTGCACGACTCCTGGGGATTCCCGCACTGAGGCGCACCCAGGGTCTGGGGAGGCGGGGTTGCGAAAGCCACTTTCGCAACCTTCAACGTTGCGAAAGTGGCTTTCGCAACACCTCCGGCTAGGCACGGCCCCCAGAAGGACCTCGAAGTACGTGAAGGCCCCCTTCCCAGCGCCAGGCGCAAGGAGGGGGCCTTCACGTGAACCGCGAGCGGGCTCAGCTGGCCGGCTTGACCTCGGTCTTCGGGTCGCCGTCGACCGCCGCGGCGAGCTGCGGGACGATCCGGTCGATCACGTACGGCAGGCTCAGCACGGTCACGAAGGAGACCGCGCTGCCGTAGGTGCCTTCGTTCTCGATGAAGACCTCGCGCTTCTCCTTCGCGACCTTCAGGCCGCTGTAGAGCGCGTCCTTGCCGAGGATCTCCTGCGCCTTGGCCGGGGTGTCGATGAGCCACACGAGCGCGTCGCGGTCGAGCAGGTCGGTCCGCTCGGCGCTGAGGCTCTTGCCGAACTTGTCACCGATGGCGGCGTCGAGGTCGGCGGGCAGCTTGAACCCGAGCGATTCGAGGATGTGCGAACGCCCGTCCTGGCTGCCGTAGACGAAGTAGCCCTCGTAGGTCGAGGCCATCAGCGCCGACTTGCCCGCGAACTCCGGGTGGTCCTTGCGGGCCTGGGCGAACTTGTCCTCGACACCCTTGACCAGTTCGTTCGCCTTGGTGGAGCGGCCGACGGCCTGGCCGACCTTCTTGGTCGCCTCGTTCCACGGGATGCCGTAGTCGTTGTACTCCTTCGGCTGCGCGACGACCGGGACGCCGATCTGGCTCAGCTTGTCGTACTGCTCCTTGGTGAGCCCGGAGTACAGCGCGATGATCAGATCCGGCTTGAGCGCGGCGATCTTCTCGTACTGCGGCCCGTCCACGTCCTTGAGGACCTCGGGCAGCGCGGCGCCGCCGAGCTTGTCGGTCGCCCACGGTCCGATGGTGCCGGGGAACTTGCCGAGCCATTCGGTGACACCGACCGGGACAACGCCGAGCGCGAGCAGCGCGTCCTGCTCGGTCAGGCCGACCGTGACGACGCGCTTGGGCTCCTGCGTGATGGTGGTGCTGCCGTACTTGTGCTCGATCGTGGTCGGGAACGCGTTCGCGTCGACCGCGGAGCCGGCGGAGTTCTGCGCGGCCGGGGTGGCCGACTCGCCGCCTCCTCCGCACGCGGTGAGCGAGGCGGCCAGCACCAGGGTGGACGCCAGGAGGCCGGCGGTCTTCAGGCGCCCGCGCACGGCGGAGAGGGTGGGGATTCGGGCCATCGTCCGTCCTTCGTGATCGGCTGTCCGGCGGAATGCCGGATTAATCGAGGATCAGGTTTGGCTAACCTAAGACGCCGACCGCCCGATTGCAACCGGTGACGGTGCGTCCCGGGTCACGTCCGTGAACGGTTGTCCGACCAGGCCGCCCAAAGCGTTGCGTATTGACCGCCGGAGGCCACGAGTTCTTCGTGTGTCCCGCTTTCGACGATCACGCCGGCGTCGAGCACGACGACGCGGTCCGACGCCGCGGCCTGCGTCAGCCGGTGCGCGACGACCAGACCGGTCCGGCCCTCCAGTGCCGCGGCCGCGGCGGCTTCGAGGGTCTTCGCGCCCGCGCTCCCGGCTTCGGCGGTCGCCTCGTCGAGGATCGCGATCGGCGGATCGGCGAGCACGAGCCTCGCCAGCGCCAGCTGCTGGGACTGGGTGACGGTCAGCCGATGCCCGCCCTCGCCGACCACGGTCGCGAGACCTTCGCCCAGCGCCTCCGCCCAGCCGCGCGCACCGACCTTTTCCAGTGCTGCCAACAGTTCTGCGTCGGTCGCGCCCGGCCGGGCGAGGCGGAGGTCGTCGGCCAGCGAACCGGCGAAGACGTGCACCTCCTGGCTGATCAGCGCGACCGCCTGCCGCGTGGCGGACGGCCCGAGCTCGTCGAGCGGGACCCCGCCGACGGAGATCGTCCCCGAGGCCGGAGTGTGGATCCCGGCGATCAGCTTGGCCAGCGTCGTCTTGCCCGCCCCGCTCGCGCCGACCAGGGCGACCCGCTCACCGGGGGAGAGGCTGAGGTCGACGTCCCGCAGCACCGGGTGACCGTCCACATAGGAATGGGAGATCCCCGCCACCTTCACCGAGGCGTCGACGGGTTTCGCCGGCCGTTCGGGTTCGAGCGGCGCGGGCAGGTCGGCGACGCCGATCAGCCGGGCGAGGCTCGCGGCGGCCGCCTGCGCGTCGTCCACCAGCGCCAGCGCGCTGTTGATCGGACCGAAGAGACTGTGGAAGTACAACGCCGCCGCGGTCGCCGCGCCGACGGTCACGGCGTCGGCGCCCACCAACAGGAATCCGGCCGCGAGCACGGCCGAGAGACCGACGAACTCGGCGAGGTTGAGCCGGGCGAAGAACCTCGTCATCAGCCGGACACCGCGCAGCATCAGGTCCATCGCGCCCTCGGACCGCTGCCGGACCCGCTCCACGTGGGCGTCGGCGAGCCGGAACGCGCGGACGGTCTTCGCGCCGCCGATCGTGTCGAGCAGTTGCTGCTGCTGCGAACCCGTCGCGATCCGCTGCTTCGCGTACAACGGCACGGCGTTGCGGACGTACCAGCGCACGGTGTGCAGCTGGATCGGTGTCGCGAGCAGCGCGGCCAGGAGGAAACGCCAGTCGAGGACGGCGAGCGCGCCGAGGGTCAGCACGATCGTCAGCACCGAGCGGCCCAGTTCGGGCAGGGCTTCGCGGACCGCCCTCGCGACCACCGTGACGTCGTTGGTGACGCGGGCGGTCAGGTCGCCGGAGCCCGCACGTTCGACCTGTTCCAGCGGGAGCCCCAGCGCCCGGTCTACGAATCGTTCGCGGAGTTCCGCGAGCAGTGTTTCGCCGAGCTTGGCGGTGAGCGAGACACCCAGAGCCGTCGCGATGGCCTGTGCGACGGCGACCAGGACCAGCGCCACCACCGGGGTGGTCAGCTCGGTCGCGGGCCGCTTCTCGATGACCAGGTCGACGATGTGGCCGAGCAGCCGGGCGGTGAGCAGTCCGATCGCGGTCGCGCCGACGAGCATCGCCAGCGCGCCGACGGCGCGGGCCTTCGAAGTGCGGAGCAGTTCGCCGAGGACAGCGCGGATCCGCTTGCCGTCGGCGGTGGGGAGGAGTTCGCGGGTCATGACAGCACCGCCGCGCGGTAGTCGGCGCGATCGCGGGCCAGTTCGGCGTGGCCGCCCTCGCCGGTGATCCGGCCGCCGTCGAGGACGACGACGCGGTCCGCCACGGCGAGCAGGGCGGGGCTCGTGGTCACCAGGATCGTGGTCCGTCCTCGTCGTAGCCGGGCGAGCCCGGTGGCGATCTTCGCTTCGGTCACCGTGTCGACCGCCGTCGTCGGGTCGTGGACGACGAGCACCGGCGCGTCCGCGGCGAGCGCGCGGGCGAGCGCGACCCGCTGCCGCTGGCCACCGGAGAGGGAGCGTCCGCGTTCGGTGACCGCGGTCGCGGTGCCGTCCGGCAAGGCCGCCGCGACCTCGTCCGCGGCCGACGCGGCCAGTGCCTCGTCGGAGGAACGGCCTTCCGCGTGGACGTTCTCGGCGAGCGTCCCTTCGAACAGGTCCGCGTCGTGCGCGGCGACCAGGACCACCTCCCGTACCCGGTCAGGGTCCACAGTGGACAGATCGACGCCGTCGACGTGGACCTTCCCCTCGGCCGGATCTCCCGCGCGGCCGAGGCAGTCGAGCAGGTCGGTCGCGGCGGCCGGATCGGCCGCGACGACACCGATCAGCTGCCCGGCCGGGATGTCGAGGTCGACCCCGCGCAGGCTGCGGTAGGAGACCCCGGTGAACTTGACGTTCCCGGCGGCGGGGGAAGGCAGTTCGCCGTCACCCGGTTCGACCGCGACCGGCGTGGTCAGCAGGTCGGCGACCCGCGACGCCGACGCGCGGCCCTGCGCCAGTTCGCCGTTGACCCACGAGAAGATCAGGAACGGCGTGAGCAGGAACTGGGCCAGCCCCACCGCGGCGACGAGGTCGCCGACGCTGATCGAGCCCGACGCCGCGAGATGCCCGCCGACCAGGGCGACGACCGCGATGAAGATCCCGGTCAGCGCGAGCACCGCGCCGTCGTGCCAGGCCTTCGCCCGCGCGGCGCGCAAGGTCGCCTTGAGGGAGTTCTGGCTCGTGTCGCGGTAGCGGGCGACCGCGGCGGGTTCGGCGCCGATGCCCTTGAGCACCCGCAGGCCGGACACCAGGTCCGTGGCGACGCCCGAGGCGTGCGCGGACCGCTCCTGTTCGGCTTCGCTGCGGCGCTCAAGCGGCTTGCCGATGAGATGCGCCAGGTACAGCAGCGGCGGTGTGCCCAGCAATACGAGCAACCCGAGCGGAAGCGAGATACGCAGCAGAGCGATGGCGCTGACCAGTACTCCGGCGAGCGCGGCGATCCCGAACGGCAGCGCCGCGTTCACCACCCCGACGCGTTGCGCGTCGCTGGTGCCGATGTTGACCAGTTCGCCCGCCAGCTTGCCCTTGTCGGCGCCGCCGCCGGGATGGAGGACCCGCCGGCTGATCGCGATACGCAGGTCGTGCGCCGCCCGCAGCGACGCGCCCTCGGCCGCGCGCGCGGCGAACCGGTAGCTGTAAGACAGTCCGGCGAAGATCACGCCGAGCACGGCGATCCAGAACACGAGCGTGCCCACCGAGCCGCCGTCGACCGCCTGGTCGATCACCACCCCGATGATCACCGGGACGAGCGCTTCACCGCCCTGGTGCCCGGCGGCGAGCACGGAGGCGAGAGTGACCCGCCGTCGTTGCCCGGAAATCGCCTGTCGCAGGACACTCCGGCTGGTGGTGGCCGTTGCGGTCACCGGCGCCTCCGTTCGTGGTGGGGAAGGTAAGGCTAGTCTAAGTAGGTAGCTCGTTGAGGTGAACTCCGGCGTTCGGTTAGCCTCGCCTCACTCGAAGGAGGTTCCGTGGTCGTCACCGAACGCCCGCCCGCTGCGGCGTCCCCGCCCAGCGCGGCGGCACGGACGTTCCGCGCCGGCGGTCTGGTGGTCGGGCTCGCCCTGCTGGCGCTGGTGTTCCTGCTCAGCATCTGGGTGGGGTCGAAGAGCATCCCGTTCACCTCGACGTGGTCGGTGCTGTGGCACAACGACGGCTCGACCGAGGCGGTGATCATCCACGACCTCCGCATCCCGCGGACCCTGCTCGGCGTGGTCGTCGGCGTGGCGCTCGGCCTGGCGGGCGCGGTGATGCAGGCGCTCACCCGGAACCCGCTCGCCGACCCTGGCCTGCTCGGGGTCAACACCGGCGCCGCGGCCGCGGTCGTCTCGGGGATCGCGTTCGTCGGGGTCACCGGCGTGCTCGGCTACATCTGGTTCGCCTTCGCCGGGGCGGCGATCGCCTCGGTCGTGGTGTACGTGCTCGGCTCGGCGGGACGCAGCGCCACACCGGACCGGCTCGTCCTCGCCGGCTCGGCCGTGATGGCGGTGCTCCAGGCCTACATCGTCGGGATCCTGCTGCTGCTGCCCGAGACGTTCAACCAGTTCCGCTTCTGGAACGTCGGTTCGCTCAGCGGCCGCAAATGGGACGTGTTCTGGCAGATCTCACCGTTCGTCCTGGTCGGCGTGATCATCGCGCTGCTGCTGGCCCGGCCGCTCAACGTCCTCGCGCTCGGCGACCAGACCGGCAAGGCGCTCGGCGCCCACGTCGGCCGCACCCGGGTGCTGGGCGCGATCGTGGTGACCCTGCTCTGCGGCGCGGGTACCGCGGCCATCGGCCCGGTCATCTTCCTCGGGCTCGCCGTGCCGCACGCCGCGCGGATGCTGGTCGGCCCCGATCAGCGCTGGGTCCTGCCGTATTCGATGCTGCTCGCGCCGATCGCGCTGATCGGCGCCGACGTCGTCGGCCGCGTGCTGAACCCGCCGGAGGAACTGCAGGCCGGCATCGTCGTCGCGTTCCTCGGCGCGCCGGTGTTCATCGCGCTCTGCCGACGCAGGAAGCTGGCCCGGCTGTGACCGCGATCAAGGAGCACCCACGGATGAGCACCCGCGTCCTGCGCACCTCGGGCGGCGGACTTTCCCTTCGCGTCACCCCGCGGACCACGATCGTCGTCGTGCTGCTGGCCATCGCCGTGTTCTTCCTCGGCGCGGTCAGCATGACCACCGGCGACTACCCGTTGTCCGTCGGCGAGGTCATCCAGACGCTGTTCGGCTTCGGCGACCGGAGCACCGAGTTCATCGTGACCACGCTGCGGCTGCCCCGGCTGCTGACCGCGCTGCTGGTCGGCGGCGCGCTCGCGGTCAGCGGCGCGATCCTGCAGAGCCTGTCCGGGAATCCCTTGGGCAGCCCCGACTTCATCGGCTTCACCGAGGGCGCGGCCGCCGGCGCGCTGCTGACGATCATCGTGGTGCACGGCGGCATGCTCCAGGTTTCACTGGGTGCGCTGGTCGGCGGCGTCGTGACCGCGGGCTTGATCGCGTTGCTGGCGCTGAAGGGCGGCGTGCACACCTTCCGGCTGATCCTCGTCGGCATCGGGGTGAACGCGATGCTCATCGCGTTCAACTCCTACTTGATCACCAGGGCCTCCTGGCAGGACGGCCTGGCGGCGCAGGCGTGGCTGGTCGGCGGGCTCAACGGGCGCGGCTGGGAGCACGTCGTCCCGGTCGCGATCGCCATCGCCGTCCTGCTGCCGCCCGCCTTCGTCTACGGCAGAAGGCTTTCCCTGCTGGAGATGGGGGACGACTCGGCCAAGGGGCTCGGCGTGCCGGTGCAGCGGAGCCGGATCGTGCTCCTCGGGGTCAGCGTCGGGCTGTGTTCGATCGCGACGGCGGCCGCCGGCCCGATCGCGTTCCTGGCGCTCGCCGCGCCTCAGCTCGCGAAGCGGCTCACGCGGTCTTCGGGGCCTGGGCTCGCCGCTGCCGCGCTGATGGGGATGCTCCTGCTGGTCACGAGCGATCTGCTCACCCAGCAGTTCTTGGCGGGACTGCCGGTCGGCCTCGTGACCGGGGCGATCGGCGGGCTGTACCTGGCCTGGCTGCTGGTGTCCCGGCGCGGGGTCAGCGGAGCTGCGCGCTGACCGGCTCGATCGGCGCGGGCTCACCGAAGCGGGCCAGCGCCAGCGCCGCCGACACCGCGAGCACGAAGCCGACGGCCGCCAGGGCGGCGAACCCGGGGCGCGTGGTGTCGCCCAGCACGAGCACCCCGATCAGGGACGGGAACACCGTCTCGCCGATCACCATCATCGCGGTCGAGGTCGTGACGCTGCCGCGCTGCAACGCGGTGGCGTAGAACAACATCGCCAGCGCGCCCGCCACGCCCAGCGTGTACGTGGCCGGGTCGGTCAGCAGATCCAGCGGGGCGAGGCTGGTGAGCGCCCGCCCGGAGAGGGCGACGACGCCGAAGCACAGGCCGGCGATCAGGCCCAATGCCGGTGTCCGGATCCGGCGTGACGCGCGCCCGGCGAACATCCCGGCCATGCCGAGTACCACGACCGCGCCGATCAGCACGAGCCGGAAACCCAGCCCGGTCGACGCGGAGCCCTCGCTCTCCGCCGACATCCCGAGCAACGCGAGCCCGGCGCAGACGACCGCGACCGCCGTCCACTCGCGACGGCCCAGCCGGACCCCGAGCGTCCGCGCGGCCACCGCCGTCACGGCGAGGCTGCCCGCCAGCGCCGCCTGGACCACGAACAGCGGCAGCACCCGCAGGGCGGCGACCTGGGCGACGAACCCGATGACGTCGAGCGCCAGCCCCGCGACGAACTTCCCTTGCCGCAGCACCCGCACGAGAAGGCGGGGATCGACGCGGTCTTCGGCGCCCGACGTCGCTTTCGCGGCGATCGCCTGCATCACCGAAGCGACGCCGTACGCACAGGCCGCGAAGAACGCGCAAGCCAAACCCCACCACATGAATCGTGAGCCTAGCCCTGCGGTGGCCAACGGAGATCTCGCGTGATCGGGCACGTAACTCACGTGATCGGGCACGTAACTCGCGTGATTGCGCGCGTAACTCACGAGTTACGCCTTCAATCACGCGAGTTGCGTCCTCGATCACGCGAGTTCGCCGTATGTGTAGGGTGACCGGCATGTCGAACGCGAGTTCGAGTGCCGCCGAGCCGGTGGTGCGCTCCTGGCCCGACCCGATCGCCGAGGACGAAGCCGGGCTCCAGTGGGACTTCCTGCGTTTCCTCCGCGCGACGGCGGTGACCAAGGTCGCCGGGCTGACCAGGGAACAGGCGGCCGCGACACCGCTGCCGTCGTCCCCGCGGATGAGCGCGCTGGGCCTGCTCAAGCATCTGGCCGCGGTGGAGCGCTGGTGGCTCTCGATCGAGGCGGGCGGCGCGGATCTGCCTTCGCTGTGGGAAGGCTCACCGGATCCGAGCTGGGACCTGACCGAGGACGACGACCCGCGTTCGGTCGTCGAGGCGTACCGCGCCGAGTGGGCCTTGGCGGAGTCGTCGCTGGCCGGTGTCTCACCGGACGACCGCGCGCGTAAGTCGGGGAAGTTCACCGTCCGCTGGGTGCTCGCGCACGTCGTCCAGGAGACCGCCCGGCACGTCGGGCATCTGGACATCCTGCGGGAGCTGGCCGACGGAACCACGGGGGAGTAGCGCCGTAAGGTGTCCGCATGGCTGACAGGCTGTACTTCCGGCAATTGCTCGCGGGCCGTGACTTCGCGGTGGGGGATCCCGTCGCGACGCAGATGGTCAACTTCGCCTATCTGATCGGCGACCGGGAGACGAACGAGGCCGTCGTCGTCGACCCGGCGTACGCCGTCGGTGATCTGCTGGACCTGCTGGAAGCCGACGGTATGCGGCTGACCGGCGTCCTCGCCACGCATCACCACCCCGACCACGTCGGCGGCGAGATGATGGGCTTCTCGCTGCCGGGGATCGCGGAGCTGCTGGAGCGCGTCCAGGTGCCGATCCACGTCAACGGCGCGGAGGCCGAGTGGGTCCGCCGGATCACCGGCGTCTCCGGAACGGATCTGCGATCGCACGAACACGACGACGTCCTCGAGGTCGGCGCGGTGCCGATCCGGTTGCTGCATACGCCGGGGCACACGCCGGGCAGCCAGTGCTTCCTGGTCGACGGGAAGCTCGTCTCGGGGGACACGCTGTTCCTCGAAGGCTGCGGCCGGACCGATTTCCCCGGCGGTGACGCGGAAGCGATCTACCGGAGCCTGCAATGGCTGGCCGGGCTGGACGGCGATCCGGTCGTCTATCCGGGGCACCAGTACTCGGCGGAACCGTCGGCGAACCTGTCGCGGGTGAAGGACACGAACTTCGTGTTCCGGCCGAAGTCGCTGGACGAATGGCGGCTGATGTTCGGCGGCTGACCGTCTTCCGCATTTAGGGGTCCTAACAGATTGAGTGGGTCTTGAGTCTGCGCCAGCAGATGATGGCGCAGCCGAGGGTGAGGAAGGCTTCGTGGATGTCGTCACGGATCTCCCATCGGATGCGTAGGCGCCGGAACCAGTGCAGCAGGGCGAAGGCGCCTTCGACGACCCAGCGGTGAACGCCGAGGCCGGAGCCGTGTTCCTGGCCTCGGCGGGCGATGAGAGGTGTGATTCCGGCGGCGCGGACAAGGTTGCGGTACTTGTCGTGGTCGTAGGCGCGGTCGGCGTAGAGCCGTTGTGGCCGTCGCCGCGGGGGCCCGGGCCGGCCTCGCACTGGCGGGATCGCGTGGATCAGCGGCATCAGCTGGGTGACGTCGTGCCGGTTCCCGCCGGTCAGGGTGGCTGCGAGCGGGATGCCGGTACCGTCGGTGATGACGTGGTGTTTCGACCCGGTACGGGCTCGATCTACCGGGCTGGGGCCGGTTTTCGGCCCCCTTTTAACGCCCGCACATGCGATCCGTCGACCGCCGCACGTGACCAATCCAGCTGATTCGCCGCGTGCAGCTCCGCCAGCAGCAGCTCGTGCAGCTGCTGCCACACCCCGGCCTCGGTCCAGTCCCGCAGCCGCCGCCAGCAGGTCATGCCTGAGCCATACCCCAGCTCTTGCGGCAGGAACTCCCACGGGATCGCCGTGTAGAGCACGAACATGATCCCGCACAACGCCTTACGGTCGTCCAGCCGCTTACGTCCCGGATGCCGAAACCGACGCTCCACCCGCGGCAACAACGGCTCGATCCGTTCCCACAGACCGTCATCGACCTCCCACGGACGCCGCTGCCCCACCCAGCCCACCCCTCCCAGACGATCACCGAGACACGGCATCAAACCACACCCCAAGATCATTGTGTTACGACCCCTTAGTCCTCTAAATGCGGGAAGGGGCGTCCAGATCGCGGGACGTGAGGCTTGCCGATTGACCCGGCTCGACCAGGAAGCCGAAGCTCGAACCGTGACGCTCAAGCTGCATTGGTTCCTGCCCACCACCGGTGACGGACGGACGATCGTGGAGCACTTCCACGCCAGCCGCGCCACCGGGGCGTCCGCCGCCCGCGAGCCGAGCCTGGACTACCTCGGGCAGGTCGCCCGCGCCGCCGAGGCCAACGGTTTCGAAGGCGTGCTGACCCCGACCGGGACCTGGTGCGAGGACGCCTGGCTGACCACGGCCGCGCTGATCCGCGAGACGAGAAACCTCAAGTTCCTGGTCGCGTTCCGGCCCGGCACGGTCTCGCCGACACTGGCCGCGCAGATGGCAGGCACGTTCCAGCGGATCTCGCAAGGGCGTGTGCTGCTCAACGTCGTCACCGGCGGCGACGCGGTCGAGCAGCGCCGGTTCGGCGATTGGCACGACCACGACCAGCGTTACGCCCGCACCGGTGAGTTCCTCGAGATCGTGCGCGGGGTGTGGAGCGGCAACCCGTTCGACTTCGAGGGCGAGCATCTCAAGGTCGAGGGCGCGACCACCCGCGCGGCGCCGGATCCGGCCCCGCCGATCTATTTCGGTGGTTCGTCCGCGGCCGCGCTGCCGGTCGCGGCGAGGCACGCCGACGTCTACCTCACGTGGGGTGAGCCGCCCGCGCAGGTCGCCGAGAAGATCGTCAAGGTCCGGGAGCTCGCCGAGGAGCAGGGACGGAAGCTCAGCTTCGGCATCCGGCTGCACACCCTCTCGCGTGACACGTCGGCGGAAGCCTGGGCGGAGGCGGGGAAACTGCTGGACGAGATCGACCCGGAGCGGATCGCCCACACCCAGGAACAGTTGTCCGCCAGCGAATCCGTCGGCCAGCGGCGGATGGCCGCGCTGCACGGCGGGAAGACCGACGGCGGCGTCCGCGGCTTGGAGGTGTATCCGAATCTCTGGGCCGGGATCGGCCTCGTGCGCGGTGGCGCGGGCACTGCGCTCGTCGGCAGCCATCAAGAGGTGGCCGACCTCATCGAGGAGTACCACGCGCATGGCATCGAGGAGTTCGTCCTCTCCGGGTACCCGCATCTGGAGGAGGCGTACTGGTTCGGCGAGGGCGTACGTCCGGAACTGGTCCGGCGAGGGCTCGTAGCGTAGCGCTCACAAAGTGCGCGACAACGCCAAAGCGGCGGTCCGCACGGCTGGCGCGACCCGGTTGGTGTGCATGCGATTCGCCCAGCCGGAGATCGACAACGCCGCCACCGCCACGCCTTGCGCGTCGAGCAGCGGGCTCGCCGCGCAGACGACGCCGACGCCGGATTCCTCCCGTTCGAAGGCGATTCCCTCTCCGTGGATCTTGGCCAGCTGACGGCGCAGCAGGCCCGCGGCGGTGATCGTCCGTACGCTGACGCGGGGCAATCCGGCGTCGATCACTTGGGACACCACGGATTCCGGCGAGAACGCGAGGATCGCCTTGCCGACGCCGGTGGCGTGCGCGGGGAAACGTCCGCCGATCCGGGACGGCAGTGACGGCGCGTCGGGCCCCCGCAGGATGTCGAGGTAGACGACCTCGGTGCCTTCAAGGACCGCGAGATGCACGGTGTTGCGGGTCGCTTCGCGGAGATCGGCGAGGTACGGCCGCGCCGCCTCGACGAGCCCGCGGCGCCGAACCGCCAGCTGGCCGATCTCGAACAGTTTCAGCCCCAGCCGCAACGCCGCGCCCTCGCGTTCGAGGAGGCCGGTCGCCACCAGGTGCCCGGTGAGCCGGTGGACGGTCGATTTCGCCAGGCCGGTCCGCCGCGCCAGTTCGGAAACGCCGAGCGCGTCGTCGCCGGGGCGGAAGGCCGAGAGCAGCGCGGAGATCCGGGCGGCGACGAGGCCGTCCGCTCCGGTTCGTTCCGGGTCGTCGTTCCGCCCAGCGGCACGCATGGGTTGAGTGTGCCCTATCCGCTCGGGGAGCGTCACCTGGCATGGCGCAACGGAAAGCGGTGGCCGCGATCGTCGGTCCCGGGAACATCGGCACCGACCTGCTCGCGAAGCTGAGGCGCAGCGAGCACGTCGAGGTGCGGTACATGGTCGGCGTGGACCCGGATTCGGACGGGCTGGCCAAGGCCGCGGAGCTGGGATTGGAGACCTCGGCCGGCGGCGTCGACTGGCTGCTGTCGCGCGACGAGCTGCCGGACCTGGTCTTCGAAGCGACTTCGGCGAAAGCGCACCTGGCGAACGCGCCGCGGTACGCGACCGCCGGGATCCGCGCGATCGACCTGACCCCGGCCGCGGTCGGCCCGTTCACCTGCCCCGCCGTGGGCCTGCCCGACCGGCTGGACGTGCCGAACGTCAACCTGATCACCTGCGGCGGCCAGGCCACGATCCCGATCGTGCACGCGGTGTCGCGCGTGACGCCGGTGCCCTACGCGGAGATCGTCGCGTCCGTCTCGTCGCGCTCGGCCGGGCCGGGAACCCGCGCGAACATCGACGAGTTCACCGCGACGACGGCGCGCGGGATCGAACTCGTCGGGGGAGCGAGCCGCGGCAAGGCGATCATCATCATCAATCCGGTGGAGCCGCCGATGATCATGCGCGACACGGTGTTCTGCGCGATCGACCCGGACGCGGACTTCGACGCGGTGAGCGAATCCATCCACCGGATGGTCGAGACGGTCCAGGGTTACGTGCCGGGTTACACGCTCAAGGCGGACCCGCAATACGATCCGCCCCGGCCGGGATGGAGTGGGCAAGCGCGGGTCGCGGTGTTCCTGGAGGTCGCCGGGAACGGGGACTTCCTGCCGAAATACGCCGGCAACCTCGACATCATGACGGCCGCGGCCGCCCGCGTCGGCGACCTGCTGGCCACTCAGGAGGTGGCGGCATGAGCTGGGACGACGTGAGCCGAGAGGTCCGGATCGTCGACACGAGCCTGCGCGACGGCAGCCACGCGATGGCGCATCAGTTCACCGAGAAGAACGTGCGCGACACCGTCCGGGCGCTGGACGACGCCGGGGTCTCGCTGATCGAGGTCAGCCACGGCGACGGTCTCGGCGGCTCGACGTTCAACTACGGCTTTTCCCTTGTGGACGAACGGAAACTGATCGAGGCGGCGGTCAATGAGGCACGGCACGCGAAGATCGCGGTGTTGCTGCTGCCGGGCCTCGGCACGGTCGGCGACCTGCGCGTGGCGGCCGACCTCGGCGCGGGCGCGGTCCGGATCGCGACCCATTGCACCGAGGCCGACGTCTCCGTCCAGCATTTCGGCGCGGCGAGGGAACTCGGGCTGGAGACGGTCGGTTTCCTGATGCTGTCCCATATGTCCACGCCCGAGGCGCTGGCGAAACAGGGCCGGATCATGGTCGACGCCGGATGCCAGTGCGTGTACGTCGTGGATTCCGCCGGGGCGCTGATCCTGGAGGACGCGGGTGAACGCGTCGCCGCGCTGGTCGCGGAATTCGGCGACGAGGCGCAGGTCGGCTACCACGGGCACCAGAACCTGAGCTTCGGTGTCGCGAACTCGGTGCTCGCCTACCGGGCCGGCGCCCGGCAGATCGACGGTTCGCTCGTGGCGCTCGGCGCGGGCGCGGGCAACTCGCCGACCGAGGTCCTCGCGGCGACGTTCGAGCGGCTCGGGATCCGTACCGGCGTCGACAAGGACGTGCTGATGGACGCGGCGGAAAACGTCGTGAAGCCCTACATCACCCGGCTACCGGTGATGGACCGGTCGTCGATCGTGCAGGGTTTCGCCGGGGTGTACTCGAGCTTCCTCCTGCACGCCGAGCGCGCCGCCGAGCGGTACGACGTCCCGGCACACGAAATCCTGTATCGCGTCGGCGCCGCGAAATACGTGGGCGGGCAGGAGGACATGATCATCGACATCGCGCTGCAGCTGGTCGCCGAGCGTGGTCAGGGTTGACGGTCGGCGCCGAGTACGAGGCGGACGCAGTGGTCGATCAGGCGCTCGCGGCTCACCTTGAGCGAGCCGTCGAGGTAGGCGATGAACACGTTGCTCAGCGCGCCGACCAGCCCGATCGAGGTCATCTGCCGTTCGGCCGCGTCGCCGTGGGACAGCTGGCCGCTGACCAGTTCCGCGAAAGAGGGAAGGAGCGCGATCCCGCGCGTGGTCAGCGCGGGATCGGTGATCGGCGCGAGCAGGAGCACGCGGCCCTTACGCGGGTCGTCGAGCATCAATTCGACGAAGGCGCGGACCGCGGCCTTCGCCCGTTCGGCCGGTTCGGCCGTGTCGCTGACCGCGTCGACCAGAGCCTGCCGTGCCTGCTCGCCGATGTGCTCGTAGACCGCGACGACGAGTTCCTCGCGGTCGGCGAAGCTCTCGTAGAAATACCGCTCCGTCAGCTTGGCGTGACGGCACACCGCGCGGACGCTCACCCCCGCGCTGCCCTGGGTCCCGAGCAGGTCGAGGCCCGCGTCGACGAGTTGTCCCCGCCGCGCGGCCTTGCGGTCGTCCAGGGTCGTGCCTGCCCAGCTGCGGCCGGCCATGATCGGCTCCTCTTGTTGACTACGGCCGTTGTCAACCTTAACCTGACAACAGTTGTGGTCAATTTAACCAGCTCATTGAGGAGACCGGGGATGACACAGCCGCGGCCGCTCGGACCGGATTCGCTGACCTGGAAGTACTTCGGCGACTGGCGTGGACTGCTCATCGCGCTCTGGGCCGGATCCATGCAGAACATGCACCCCGAGCTGGGTGCGGGCGTCGAGGAACACTCGCGGTTCTTCGAGGAGCGCTGGCAGCGGCTGTTCCGCTCGCTGTACCCGATCGGGGGCGTGATCTACGACGGCCCGCGCGCCCGGCAGACCGCGCTGGAGGTGCGCGGCTACCACGATCGGATCAAGGGCGTCGACAAACACGGGCGGCGCTATCACGCGCTCGACCCGGACACGTTCTACTGGGCGCATTCGACGTTCTTCGTCAGCGCGATCCTCATCGCCGACAACTTCTGCGGCGGGATCGGTGAGGCCGAGAAGCGGAAGCTGTTCGACGAGCACGTCCAGTGGTACGAGATGTACGGCATGAGCATGCGGCCGGTGCCGGAGTCGTGGGAGGACTTCCAGCTGTACTGGAAGCGCATGTGCGAGGACGTGCTGGAGGACAACAAGGCGACCCGCGACGTGCTCGAGATCCAGGACATCGCCAAACCTCATTTCCTGCCCTGGCTGCCGGATTTCGCGTGGAAGCTCGTGCGCGGGCAGGTGGCGCGGAACTTCGTCTGGCTGACGGTCGGCCTGTACGACCCGCCGATCCGCGAACGGCTCGGCTACACCTGGACCGAACGCGACGAGCGGCGGCACCGCCGGGTGGGCAAGCTGATCAACGCGGCGTTCGAGCTGGTCCCGCGAGACCGTCGCTACCACCCGCGGGCGAGGGCGGGCTGGCGCCGGGAGCGCGGCGAACTGGCCCCGGACGCGCCGTTGGTCGAGACTCCCGCGAGGAACCTTCCGCCGCTTTCGGAGCGGGGCAAACCCGAGCACTACTCACCGAACGTCTGACTAGGAGCCTCGATGAAGCTGGGTTACCACCTCGGTTACTGGTCCTCCGGCCCGCCGGAGGGCGCGCTGGACGCGGTTTCGCGGGCCGAAGAACTCGGCTTCGATTCCGTGTGGACCGCCGAGGGCTACGGCTCGGACGCGTTCACCCCGCTCGCCTGGTGGGGCGCGTCGACCAGCCGGATCAAACTCGGCACCAACATCGTCCAGATGTCGGCGCGCACCCCGACCGCCACCGCCATGCACGCGCTGACGCTGGATCACCTGTCCGGCGGGCGGTTCGTGCTCGGACTCGGCGCGTCCGGGCCGCAGGTGGTCGAAGGCTGGTACGGGCAGCCCTATCCGAAGCCGCTCGCCCGCACCCGCGAGTACGTCGACATCGTGCGGAAGGTCGTCGCGCGCGAGGCGCCGGTGACCCACGACGGGCAGCACTTCCAGCTGCCGCTGCAAGGCGGCACGGGGCTCGGCAAGCCGCTCAAGTCCACGGTGCACCCGTTCCGCAAGGAGATCCCGATCTTCCTCGCCGCGGAAGGGCCGAAGAACGTGGCGCTGTCGGCGGAGATCTGCGACGGCTGGCTCCCGTTGTTCTTCTCGCCCAAGAGTGACGCCTTCTATCGGACAGCGCTGCAGGAGGGTTTCTCGCGTCCCGGTGCCCGGCACGGTTTCGACGATTTCGAGGTCGCCGCGTCCGTCCCGGTGCTCGTCCACGACGACGTCGAGGAGGCCGCGAGCTGGATCAAACCGTCGCTCGCGTTGTACATCGGTGGCATGGGCGCGAAATCGGTCAACTTCCACCACGACGTCTTCGCCCGGATGGGGTACGAGGACGTCGCCGACAAGGTCCAGGAGCTGTACCTGGCCGGCCGCAAGGACGAGGCGACCGCCGCGATCCCGACGTCGCTGGTCGAGGACACGTCGCTGATCGGGCCGGCGGAGAAGATCCGCGACGAGCTCGCGGCCTGGGACGAGACCGTGGTGACCACGTTGCTGCTGCGGGGCGATGCCGCGACGCTGACGAAGGTCGCGGAAACCCTCTCGTAGCTGCTCCGGGCGAGCGCAGCGCCGCATTTCGCCGACTGAATGCGTAGGGGGCGCCGGGCGTTTGTCGAGCGTTGGGGGGACCACAATACCCAACAGAAAAAATTGGGAAATTTGGGTTGCCAACCCCCGCCTTTGGGGGGGGGGCGCGTGGTGAACAGGGGGGGCGGGGGGGCGT